>NZ_LGQZ01000167.1 GCF_003116015.1 Azospirillum sp. TSO22-1 | reverse complement strand
CTTCCCCGCCGATGCGGCGGAACGGAACGGGTGCGTTGCGGTGGCTGCCATGAGAGCGCAGGCGGGCGGTGGATTCAACGGGAAAGTTGTGAAATGCTGCGTATATTCACGCATATTAGAATGTGAAAATTGCGGGTGCGGCCATTTGGGGAATTCCGTGACTCGCCGCCGTCCTTTCGGCCATGATGCTTATCCTTTTGAGCATCCATCGTCCGGGGACCGGTCGTGCAGGTGAAGGACACCGTGCCGGGGGCCATCGACTGGCGCGCCATCTTCATGGACAGCCCTACCGCCACCTGCATTGTCGGGGTGGACGAGCGCATCGTCGTCGCCAACGCGGCCTTCGCCGCGCTGATCGGCCGTGACGCGGCCGAGGCGCTGGCCGGGCTGCCGTTCGACCAGCTGACCCCGCTGCATGGGATCGAGGGCGCGCCGGCGTTCGGTGCGGACCGCGGCACCGCCTTCCTGGTGCGCAGCGACGGGGAGTGCCGCGACGTCACCTTCGCCGCGCGGGCGCTGCCGGATGGATCGCGGCTGGTCACGCTGTCCGACGTGACCGAGGACAAGTGCTTCGTTTGCAAGATCTTTTCCAGCCGCGACAAGTTCCGCACCACCGTCGATGACCAGACGGAGCTGGTCTGCCGCTTCCAGCCCGACCTGACGGTCACCGTGGTCAACCGCGAACTGGCGGCGCTGTGCGGCACCACGCCGCGCGAGTTCGTTGCCGGCACGCTGCGCGACCACCTGCCGCCGGCCACCGTGGCGGCGGCCGAGCGCTTCATCGCCGAGGCGGCGCCCGGCTCCGCCCCGGAGAGCAGCGAGGAGCCCTGGCCGAACCCCGACGGAACCACGCGCTGGATCACTTGGCGCCGTCTCGCGGTGTTCGATGCCGGGGGACGGCTGACCGCGATCCAGACGGTGGGTCGCGACACCACGCACCGCCGGCTGGCCGAGCAGGAGCGCATCCGCCTCGCCGCCATGATCAACCGCAGCCCGGTGGTGGGCGTGGTGTGGCGCACCGAAGGGCGCCTGCCGGTTGAGTTCGTCACCGACAACGCCGGCCGCCGGTTGCGCATCGCCGGCGCACGGCTGGCGGCTGACTCCGGCGGTTTTCTCGACGTCGTCCATCCCGACGACCGCGCCGCGCTGGCGGGATGGGTGGCCGCCTGCCCGGAGGTCGGCGCGCCATGGCAGATGCCGGTGCGCATCGTCAATGACGACGGCGAGACGCGCTGGGTGTCGGCCAGCGGCTGGCGCTCCGGCCCCGGGCGGATGGAGGCGGTGCTGCTCGACATCACCGCGCAGCGCGCCGCCAGCATGGCACTGCGCGAGCGTGAGCGGCGCTTCCGCGCCATCTTCGATCACACCTTCGAGTTCATCGGCCTGCTGGACACCGGCGGCCGGATGATCGAGGTGAACGAGACGGCGCTGAGATTCATCGGCGCCACCGAGGATCAGATGCGTGGGAAGTACTTCTGGGACACGCCGTGGTGGGCGCATGCCCCGGCCGACCAGGAGCGGCTGAAGGCCGCCGTCGCCCGGGCCGCCGCCGGCGCCTTCCTGCGCTTCGAGACAACTCACACGGCGCCGGACGGCGCGGTGATGCACGTCGATTTCTCGCTGCGGCCAATCTACGACGGGGATGGCGCGGTCATCTATCTGCTGCCCGAGGGGCGCGACATCACCCACCTCAAGGACACCGAGGCGGCGCTGCTCGCCGCCAAGCGCGAGGCGGAGGCGGCCAACCGCTCCAAGACCAACTTCCTGGCGGTGATGAGCCACGAGCTGCGCACCCCGCTCAACGCCATCCTCGGCTATTCCGAGGTGATGCAGACCGGACTGTTCGGCCCGGTGGGCAGCGAGCGCTACAAGGGCTACGTGGACGCCATCCACCTGTCCGGCCGGCACCTGCTGGGCATCATCGACGACATCCTGGAGGTATCGCGAATCGAGCTGGGCGTGCTGGAGCTGAGCGAGGAGGTGCTGCCGGTCGGCGAACTGGTCAGCCGCGCCGCGCAGATCCTCACCAACCGCGCCGCCGAGGCGGGGGTGACGCTGGAGTTCGACGTGCCGTGCCCGTTGCCGTGGCTGCGCTGCGACGCGCGCCGCGTGATCCAGATGCTGGTGAACCTCACCTTCAACAGCCTGAAGTTCACCCGGCGCGGCGGCACCGTCACCATCGCCGCGGCCGGGCGCCCGGACGGCGGCGTCGACCTGGCGGTGCGCGACACCGGCACCGGCATCGCGCCGGAGGACCTTGTCAAGGTGTGGGAGCCGTTCGGTCAGGCCGGCACCGCGCACACGCGGCCGGCCGGCGGGGTGGGGCTGGGTCTCAGCATCACCAAGGCGCTGATCGAGGCGCATGGCGGCACCATCAGTCTGCACAGCGAGCTTTACAAAGGCACCGCGGTCACGCTCTCCTTTCCAGCCGCACGCTGCGAGCATCAGGAGGAGCCGCAGGCCCTGCCGTTGCCGGTGGCGTGACCCGTTCCGCCGACCGAGAGCCCCGCATGACCAAGCCCGCCCCCACCGTTATCCCGATTCCCGAACTGGAGGAGCTGATCCGTGAAGGCGTGCCGCTGGTCGGCAACTTCGGCATCAGCATCGACGAGCTGGTCGCCGGCCGCGTGCGCATGCGCATGCCCTACAAGACCGACTTCGTCCGCCCTGGTGGGACCGTCATGGGGCCGGCGATGTTCGGGTTGGCCGATGTGGCGCTGTACGCCGCGGTGCTCAGCGCCATCGGCCGGGTCGAACTGGCCGTCACCACCAGCATGACCATCAACTTCCTCAAGCGTCCGCCGCCCGTCGGGATGATCGCCGAGGGGCGTCTGCTGAAGCTCGGCAAGCGGCTGGCCTACGGCGAGGTGCTGCTGTTCTCCGACGACGGCTCGGAGGAGCCCGTGGCGCACGCCACCGGCACCTATTCCATCCCGCCGCACGACCCGGTCACGCTCGCGGTATCTGGATACCGAGATAACGCCTAGTGCGGAAAAGTGAAGCGATATCAATGGCTTTTGGTCTGCGGTATGTAATTACCGCGACGTTAAGCCATTGATATCGGCCGATATTTTTTGCGTTGACGCGCGGGTGTGAAACCCGTACAAAACCGGCCGCTTCGGCGCCGCGGGATTCGGCGGCCTGCCGATCCACGATTCACTCAACGAGTGTGGCGATGAAGACCTTCAATCTGACGCCGGCGACCATCGAGAAGAAGTGGTACGTCGTCGACGCCGACGGGCTGGTGCTCGGCCGGCTCGCCAGCATCCTGGCGAACATGCTGCGCGGCAAGCACAAGCCGACCTACACCCCTCACATGGACGGTGGCGACCACATCGTGGTCATCAACGCCGAGAAGGTGAAGCTGACCGGCAACAAGCGCAAGGACGACATCTTCTACTGGCACACCGGCTATCCGGGCGGCATCAAGGGCCGTTCCAAGGGCCAGATCCTCGACGGCAAGTACCCGGAGCGGGTCATCGAGAAGGCCGTGGAGCGCATGATCCCGCGCGGCCCGCTCGGCCGCAAGCAGATGTCCCACCTCAAGGTCTACAAGGGCGCTGTCCACCCGCACGAGGCGCAGCAGCCGGCCGTCCTCGACGTCGGCGCCCTGAACCCGAAGAACAAGCGGAGCGCGTAATCCTATGGCTCAGGTCACCACCACCCTCTCCAGCCTGAAGGATCTGCAGGGCTCGGGCACCGCCGCCCCGGCCGGCGCCTCCGCCGAGGTCGCGCAGCCGAAGCTCGACCAGTTCGGCCGTGCCTACGCCACCGGCAAGCGCAAGGACGCCGTCGCCCGCGTGTGGATCAAGCCGGGCTCCGGCAAGATCACCGTGAACGGCCGCGACCAGGAGGTCTACTTCGCCCGTCCGGTGCTGCGCATGATGATCGCCCAGCCGTTCGGCGTGACCGACCGCGCCGGCCAGTTCGACGTGCTGGTCACCGTGACCGGCGGCGGCCTGTCCGGCCAGGCCGGCGCGGTCCGTCACGGCATCTCGAAGGCGCTGACCTACTTCGAGCCGGGCCTGCGCCCGCCGCTGAAGGCCGCCGGCTTCCTGACCCGCGACGCCCGCGTCGTCGAGCGCAAGAAGTACGGCCGCGCGAAGGCGCGCCGCAGCTTCCAGTTCTCGAAGCGTTAAGCCCGCGACCCCGCGTTTATGGTACAGAAGGGGGCGTCCTGCGGGACGCCCCCTTTCTGTTTGTGCTCCTCTCCACACGACAGGGAACCACCATGGCCACCACCGTCACCCCCGTCCGGATCGGCATCCTCGGCGCCAGCGGCTACACCGGCGCGGACCTCGTGCGCATGCTGCTGCGCCACCCGGCGGCGGAGATCCGCGCGCTGACCGCCGAGCGGCAGGCCGGCAAGCCGATGGCCGAGGTGTTCCCGCACCTCCAGCACTACACGCTGCCGGATCTGGTGAAGATCGAGCAGGTCAACTGGGACCAACTCGACGTCGTGTTCTGCGCCCTGCCGCACGGCACCACGCAGGAGATCGTCGCCGGCATCCCCAACGGGATCAAGGTGGTGGACCTGTCCGCCGACTTCCGCCTGACCGACCCGCACAGTTACGCCGAGTGGTACGGCCACGAGCACCGGGCGGTCGAGTTGCAGAAGGAGGTCGCCTACGGCCTGACCGAGCTGAACCGGCAGGGTGTGCGCAAGGCGCGCGTCGTCGCCAACCCCGGCTGCTACCCGACGTCCTCGTTGCTGCCGCTGGCGCCGTTGCTGCTCGATGAGATGATCGAGCCGGGCGGGATCGTTATCGACGCCAAGTCCGGGGTGTCGGGCGCCGGGCGCGACGCCAAGCAGCAGAACCTCTTCACCGAGGTGTCCGAGGGCTTCAACGCCTACGGCGTCGGCTACCACCGGCACATGCCGGAGATCGAGCAGGAACTGCGGCTCGCCGCCGGCCGGCCGGTCACCGTGTCATTCACGCCGCACCTCGTGCCGATGAACCGCGGCATGATGAGCACGATCTATGTCCGCATGGCCGAGGGCGTCAACGCCGACGACCTGCGCGAGACTCTCAAGAAGAAGTACGAGGGCGAGGCCTTCGTCGGCGTGACCGCGCCGGGCATCGCGCCGGCGACGCGGCACGTGCGCGGCTCGAACCACGCGCTGATCGGCGTCTTCGCTGACCGCACGCCGCGCGGCGCCATCATCGTGTCGGTCATCGACAACCTGGTGAAGGGGGCCTCGGGCCAGGCGATCCAGAACATGAACGTCATGCTGGGCCTGGGCGAGACCACCGGCATCGACCAAGCGCCGATGTTCCCGTAAGGAACCGACCCGCATGCCCGCGCTCATCCGACCCTATCGCAACGTGCTGCCGACGATCGACCCGACGGCCTTCGTGGCCGAGACGGCCGTCGTCAGCGGTGACGTGGTGATCGGGCCGGAGAGTGGAATCTGGTACGGCTGCGTGCTGCGCGGCGATGTCAACGAGATCCGAATCGGCGCGCGCACCAACATCCAGGACGGCACGATCATCCACGTCGCCCGCCGCGGGCAGGGGACCTACATCGGCGACGATGTCACGGTCGGGCACATGGCACTGTTGCACGCCTGCACTCTGGACAGTGGCTGCTTCGTCGGCATGAAGGCCTGCGTGATGGACGGCGCGGTCGTCGAGTCGCGCGCCATGGTGGCGGCGGGAGCCCTGGTAACCCCCGGAAAGCGCGTGAAAAGCGGCTGGCTGTGGGCCGGAGCCCCCGCGAGGCCGGTGCGCGCGCTGTCCGAGGCGGAACTGGCCTACTTCCCTGTGTCCGCGATGCAATACTCCGAGCTTGCGAAAGAGTACCGGGACGGTTGAGGCTGGCTTGGCCCTTGCCGTTCGGTGTAGTGTGGCGCCGGTGTCTCAGCCATTCCGCGGTGTTGAACAGCGGCGGCTAGGGCTTCCGGAGGAATAGGACGGAACGTCCTGTTCCATTACTGTGTTTGGGAAGCGCCGCCCAGGCGCACTGGTTTTACCTCGGTGTACCGGGCGGAATTCCGGACGGTATGCACCACCACGGGATGCGTTCTCGAAACGAGAGAGTGAGGGGAGCAATGATGAAGTTTACTTTGGGTCTGGCCGCGGTTCCGGCCATGATCGTCGCCGGCGGCCTGATGGCCTCCCCGGCCCTGGCCCAGGCCGAGGCCACGGAGTGGTGCAACCCGGTCATCGGCTGGGGCAACGTCGCGGCCCGTACGGCCGATGGCGGCTACGTCATCCATCAGGACAGCTACAAGTGCAAGCCGACCGTCGCCACGACCACGGCCACCCCGGTCGGCGGTCTGCAGCGCGAGTACCTGGTGTTCTTCGACTGGGATAAGTCGAACATCACCCCGGCCGCCGACCGCGTCCTGAGCGACATGGTCACCGCCGCCAAGGGCCAGGCCGTCCGCGTCCGCGTCGTCGGCCACACCGACACCTCGGGCAAGCCGAGCTACAACCAGAAGCTCTCGGTGCGCCGCGCCGAGTCGGTGAAGCGCGCGCTGGTCGCCAAGGGCATCCCGGCGAACGCCATCACCACCGAGGGCAAGGGCGAGACCGAGCTGCTGGTCAAGACCGGCGACAACGTCCGCGAGCCGTCGAACCGCCGCGCCCAGGTCCTGCCGACCGTCTCCCCGACGTCGTAAGGCACCTGCGGTCCGCCGCAAAGACAAAGGCCCCGGGAGTTTCCCGGGGCCTTTTGTTTTGGGCGCTTTTCGTGAAGGGCGTTGCCCCCACCCTGACCACGGCCGCCCGCAAGTCGGGCGGCCGCGCTTCACCTACAATCGCCTCCGGCGCTTGTTGCCTTCGGCATCGGTTCCGCGCCCCCACCGGAGGTGGGGGAGGGGAGGCAGAGACTTACGACACCTTGGTCTTGACGTACGACCCCGGCGCCTCGTCCAGGGCCTTCAGCTTGCCCTTGGCGGGGTCGCGGGCCGGGACCTTGCCGTTGGCGAAGCCGGTCACCCACTCCTGCCAGGCCGGCCACCAGGAGCCGGGGTTCTGTTTGGAGTCCTTCAGCCAAGCCTCGGAGTCCTTCGGCAGCTTCTCGTTCGTCCAGTAGCAGTACTTCTCGGCCGCCGGCGGGTTGACGACGCCGGCAATGTGGCCCGACGCCGCCAGCACGAACTTGATCGGGCCGGTGAACAGCTGCGTGCCCTGGTAGGTCGACTTCCACGGCGCGATGTGGTCCTCGCGGGTGGAGAGGAAGAAGGCCGGGGTCTTGACCTTGCGCAGGTCGATCTTCTCGCCCTTCAGCGTCACGCCGCCCGGCTGGCACAGCAGGTTCTTCTGGTACATCGAGCGCAGGTAGAAGCTGTGCATCGCCGCCGGCATGCGCGTCGAGTCGCTGTTCCAGTACAGCAGGTCGAACGGGAACGGGTCCTTGCCGAGCAGGTAGTTGTTCACCACGAACGACCAGATCAGGTCGTTGGCGCGCAGCATGTTGAAGGTGGTCGCCATCTTGGCGCCGTCCAGATAGCCCTTCTCGGCCATCTGGCCTTCGATGAAGTTCAGCTGCTCCTCGTCGATGAAGACGGAGAGCTCGCCGGCCTCGGCGAAGTCCAGCATGGTGGTGAAGAAGGTCGCCGACTTGATGCGGTCGTCCTTCTTGGCCGCCATGTAGGCCAGCGTCGAGCCGAGCAGGGTGCCGCCCAGGCAGTAGCCGACGGCGTTGACGTCCTTCTCGCCGGTCTGCTTCTCGATGGCGTCGAGCGCGGCCAGCACGCCCTCGGTCATGTAGTCTTCGAAGGTCTTCTGCGCCAGCTTCTCGTCCGGGTTGACCCAGGACAGGACGAAGACGGTGTGGCCCTGGTCCACCGCCCACTTCACGAAGCTGTTCTTCTCGCGCAGATCGAGGATGTAGAACTTGTTGATCCAGGGCGGCACGATCATCAGCGGACGCTTGGCGACGTCCGGCGTCGTCGGCGTGTACTGGACCAGCTGCATCAGGTCGGTCTGGAAGACCACCTTGCCCGGGGTCGAGGCGATGTTCTTGCCGACCTGGAAGGCGTCGTAGTCGGTCATCGAGATGCGCAACTCACCCTTGCCGCGCTCCAGGTCCTTCAGCAGGTGCTCCAGGCCCTTGACCAGGTTCTCGCCGCCGGTCTCCACGGTGGTGCGCAGCACCTCCGGATTCGTCATGACGAAGTTGGAGGGCGCCATCGCATCGACGAACTGGCGGGTGTAGAAATCGACCTTCTTGGCGGTGTGGTCGTCCAGGCCCTGGACGTCGTTGACCGTCGACTGCATCCAGCGGGCGCTGAGCAGGTACGACTGCTTGATGAAGTCGAACAGCGTGTTCTCGTCCCAGGCCGAGTCCTTGAAGCGGCGGTCGTCCTTGGCCGGGGTGATGACCGGCTCGGCCTCCTGGCCCAGCAGGCGCTGCGTGGTGCGCTGCCACAGGGTCAGGTAATCCTGCCACAGGGTCATCTGCGCCTTCATCAGCTTGGCCGGATCGGCCATCATGCGCTTGGTCATCTCCAGGAAGGCGTTGCCGACGCCCATCGGATCCGGATTGGCGACGCCGCCGACACCGCCATCGGCGGTCTGGCGGGCCAGGAAATCGGTGACCAGCTTCTGGCTCTGCTCGGCGATGCGGGTCATCGCCCGCGACAGCTCGACGGGATCGGGGAGCTTCACATCCGGGGCCTGGTTGTCGGCCATGGCGCAGTCCTTATCGTATCGTTTCGGCTTCAGGGACGCTGTTCAGAGGTTTATACAGTGCCGTACGGAATTTGAAACGGGGATCGTGTGGGATT
This sequence comes from Azospirillum sp. TSO22-1, assembly GCF_003116015.1. Lineage (GTDB taxonomy): Bacteria > Pseudomonadota > Alphaproteobacteria > Azospirillales > Azospirillaceae > Azospirillum. Next base: position 31,844 of record NZ_LGQZ01000167.1, on the reverse strand, counting down.
GCTGCATCCGCGAAGGACGCATCTTGCACTCATACACCTTCGGTATGAAGATTTTATGTCCTTTGGCCGAAGACAAGGCCGAACCAAAGGACAGGTTCGTGGAGTGAACAGAATGGCGAAGAGCAGGGCGGGCAAGGGGTTCATGGCGGTTGGCGGCCTCGCGGCCCTGCTGGCGCTGGGCGGGTGCGGCGAGCGGGTGCTGGACACCGGCCTGGTCGGATCGGTGTTCGGCGGCGGCCCGCCGCCCGACGCGGCGACGCCGATCCGCGGCATGAGCGGCGAGAACAAGGCGTACCCGAACCTGGCCACGGTGCCGCCGCGCCCGACCGACGTGCCGAGCGTCGAGCAGCGGCAGAAGGACATGACCGCGCTGGAGCAGGAGCGCGCCCAGGCGCGCGCCGCGGCGAAGGAGCTGGAGGAGAAGTACAAGCCGGTGCCGGTTCCGCCGAAGCCGAAGGGGTGAGTCCAGAAGTTGGTTCCCCAAGGCCCCCGGCCTTTGGCGGGGAGCGCGAGGGGCGGGGCCCCTCGCATTCCACCGCACCGCACCCTTGCCAAACGCAACCTGCACAACGCGGCTGTGCGAAATTTGCCTCGCTAATCCGTGGGCGGGGCGGTAGATAGGTGGTCCCGGTCCGCTTGCCTTTTCCTGGTCCAGCCCGCGGCCGGCGAAGGTCTCGGAGCGTCCATGAGCAGCGATTCGTCAGAGTTCCACCGCATCAAGCGCCTGCCGCCCTACGTCTTCGCGGAAGTCAACGCCATGAAGGCGCGCGCCCGCGCCGCCGGCGAGGACATCATCGACCTCGGCATGGGCAATCCCGACCAGCCCACCCCGCAGCACATCGTCGATAAGCTGGTCGAGACCGTCCAGAACCCGAAGACGCACCGCTACTCCAACTCCCGCGGCATCCCCGGCCTGCGCCGGGCGCACGCCGCCTACTACAAGCGGCGCTTCAACGTCGACCTCGACCCCGAGACCGAGACCATCGTCACCATCGGGTCCAAGGAAGGCCTGGCCAACCTCGCCAACGCCATCACCAGCCCCGGCGACACCATCCTGGTGCCGAACCCCAGCTACCCGATCCACCCCTTCGGCTTCGTGCTGGCCGGCGCCTCGATCCGCCACCTGCCGGTGGGCACCGAGGGCGGCAAGTCGCCCGACCTCGACGCCTTCATGAACCAGCTGGAGCGCGCGACGCGGCATTCCGTGCCGAAGCCGCTGGCGCTGGTGCTGAACTACCCGTCGAACCCGACGGCGCAGGTGGTCGGCCTGGACTTCTACCGGCCGATCGTCGAGTTCTGCCGCAAGCACCAGATCTACATCCTGTCCGACCTCGCCTATTCGGAGATCTATTTCGAGGGCGAGCCGCCGCCGTCGATCCTGGAGATCCCGGAGGCGCGCGAGGTCTCCATCGAGTTCACCTCGATGTCCAAGACCTACAGCATGGCCGGCTGGCGCATCGGCTTCGCGTCGGGCAACAAAAAGCTCGTCGCGGCGCTGGCGCGCATCAAGTCGTACCTCGACTACGGCGCCTTCACGCCGATCCAGGTCGCCGCCGCGCACGCGCTGAACGGCCCGCAGGACTGCGTCGATCAGATCCGCCAGATGTACAAGCAGCGCCGCGACGTGCTGATCGAGGGGCTGGCGCAGGCCGGCTGGACCGTGCCGAGCCCGGCCGCCTCCATGTTCGCCTGGGCGCCGATCCCGCCGCAGTTCGCCCACATGGGCTCGCTGGAGTTCTCCAAGCTGCTGATGCAGGAGGCCAAGGTGGCGGTGTCGCCGGGCATCGGCTTCGGCGAGTACGGCGACGGCCACGTCCGCCTCGGCCTCGTGGAGAACGTCCACCGCATCCGCCAGGCCACCCGCAACATCAAGGAGTTCTTCCGCTCCAACGCCGCCGGTGGTGCCGCGAGCGAGGACCCCGAGGTGCGCAAGCAGCTTTACAAAGAGGCAGGTCTCCCGTGACGGCTCCCCTCAAGATCGCGGTCGCCGGCCTGGGCACGGTCGGCGCCGGTGTACTCAAGGTGCTGGCCGAGCACGGCGGGCTCATCGAGCAGCGCTGCGGCCGCCGCATCCAGGTGACGGCGGTCAGCGCCCGCGACCGCTCGAAGGAGCGTGGCGTTGATCTCAGCCACGTCCGCTGGTTCGAGGATCCGGTCGCCATGGCGGCGGCACCCGACGTGGACGTGGTGGTCGAGCTGATCGGCGGCTCCGACGGGCCGGCCAAGGCCACCGTCGAGACGGCGCTGGAGCAGGGGCGCTCCGTGGTGACCGCCAACAAGGCGCTGCTCGCCAACCACGGCCCGGCGCTGGCCGGCCTCGCCGAGGGGCGCGGGCTGGCGCTGGCGTTCGAGGCGTCGGTGGCCGGCGGCATCCCGGTGATCAAGGCGCTGCGCGAGGGCCTCGCCGCCAACCGGGTGAGCGAGGTGCACGGCATCCTCAACGGCACCTGCAACTACATCCTCACCGAGATGCGGACCACGGGCCGCGAGTTCGCCGACGTGCTGGCCGAGGCGCAGGCGCTGGGCTACGCCGAGGCGGACCCGAGCTTCGACATCGACGGCATCGACGCGGCGCACAAGCTGGCGATCCTCACCTCGGTGGCATTCGGTGTGCCGGTGGATTTCCAGAACGTCTACATCGAGGGCATTCGCCACGTCTCGGCGGTCGACCTGAAGTACGCCGAGGAGCTGGGCTACCGGATCAAGCTGCTGGGCATCGCGCGGCTGACCCGCAACGGCGTCGAGCAGCGCGTGCACCCCTGCATGGTGCCGAAGGACGCCCCCATCGCCGCGGTGGACGGCGTGTTCAACGCCGTGGTGGCGCAGGGCGACTTCGTCGACCGCGTCTGGCTGGTCGGCCGCGGCGCCGGCGCCGGCCCGACCGCGTCGGCCGTGGTCGCCGACCTGGTGGACGTGGCGCGCGGGCGCAGCACGCCGACCTTCGGGGTTCCGGCGTCGCAGCTGGCGGCGCTCGACCCCTCGCCGATGGAAGGCCGGCAGGGGGCGTACTACGTCCGCCTGATGGTCGTCGACCGCCCCGGCGTGATAGCGGAGGTGGCGGCGGTGCTGCGGGACAACAACGTGTCGATGGAGAGCTTCCTGCAGCGCGGCCGGTCGCCTGGCGAGGCGGTGCCGGTGGTGCTCACCACCCACGACACCAACGAGGCGTCCATGCAGAAGGCGCTGGCGCAGATCGCCGCGCAGGCGGCCGTGCTGGAGCCGCCGCGCATGATCCGCATCGAGCAGTTCTAAGAACACGACACAACAAGACCGAGAGTTCGGGAGAACGACCAACATGCCACAAACTGTCGACCTGTCCGGCATGGACCGGAACCTGGCGCTCGAGGCCGTGCGCGTCACCGAGGCGGCGGCGCTGTCCGCGTCGCTGCTGATGGGCCGCGGCGACGAGAAGCTCGCCGACCAGGCCGCCGTCGACGCCATGCGCCAGGCGCTCAACACCCTCTACATCGACGGCACCGTCGTGATCGGCGAGGGTGAGCGCGACGAGGCGCCGATGCTCTACATCGGCGAGAAGGTCGGTGCCGGCCAGGGCCGCGGCCCGAAGGTCGACATCGCACTCGACCCGCTGGAGGGCACCACCATCACCGCCAAGGGCGGCCCGAACGCGCTGGCCGTGGTGGCGATGGCCGACGAGGGCGGCTTCCTCAACGCCCCCGACGTCTACATGGACAAGATCGCCATCGGCGCCGGCCTGCCCGAGGGGCTGGTCGACCTGGACGAGACGCCGGCCAACAACCTCAAGGCGCTGGCCCGGGCCAAGGGCACCGAGGTGGAGGAGTTGGTGGTCTGCATCCTCGACCGCCCGCGCCACGCCGAGCTGATCGCCCGCGTCCGCGAGGCGGGTGCGCGCATCATGCTGATCTCCGACGGTGACGTGTCGGGCGTGATCGCCACCAGCCAGCCGGACGCCGGCGTGGACATGTACGTCGGCTCCGGCGGTGCGCCGGAAGGCGTGCTGGCCGCCGCGGCGCTGCGCTGCATCGGCGGCCAGTTCCAGGGCCGGCTGCTGTTCCGCAACGACGACGAGAAGGCCCGCGCCGCCCGCTGGGGCGTCAAGGACCTGACCAAGAAGTACAGCCTGACCGAGCTGGCCAGCGGCAACGTGATGTTCGCCGCTACCGGCGTCACCACCGGCGCCATGCTGCGCGGCGTCCGCCGCTTCCCCGGTGGGGCGATCACCCACTCGGTGATCATGCGCTCGAAGTCGGGCACGGTGCGCTACATCGAGGCGCACCACAACTTCAAGCAGAAGCCGGGCGTCGCCAAGTAAGGCGCCCGTGGGGTCATGCGAGGGAGGCGCCGCCTCCCTCGCGCTCCCTCCGCCAAGGGCCGGCGGCCCTTGGATCCTGGTCGGCCGGCGCGTCGCAGCCGCATCGCGCGGGCGACGCCGCGTAGCGTCAAAAACGACCTTGCAGCGGACGGAATAAGACCGATACCTTGAGAGGCGCATTGATCAAACATCATATCGGCTAGGATGTCCGTAAAGCAGGCCGACGCCTTTTCCTTGCCGTCAAGAATTCGAGATGTTGCCAGGAGCAAAAGACGATGCCTGTGAACGTCGCCATCAACAAGCGCGCCAGTCAGAGTTCCTGGAGCCCGGCCTTGGGCCCCCATGACGCGGCAGGTGCCGTGAACGGCAAAAAGACGGGCGGCTTCAGTTTTCAGACGGATCTCGAAAGCAATCCGTGGTGGCAAGCCGATCTCGGGCAGGTTTTTTTCCTGACGACCATCGTCGTGTACAATCACGGCGCTGCCGGAACCGCATCGGCCGAGCGCGCCAGGAGCCTGATGGTGCGGGTGTCCGCGGATGGCGTGGCGTGGGAGTCGATTCACGCTGGTGAGGCCTCCTTCGGAGGGGTCGAGGACGGCAGGCCGCTCGTTGTGGAATGTTCGGGGCACAAGGCGCGCTTCGTTCACCTTCAACTGCAGGGGCGGACCGTCCTGCATCTGGACGAGGTGGAGGTCTACGCCGAGGAGATCCCGTTCCTGACGGCGCCGCTGGCCGCCCTCGGCAGGAAATATGGAACGGACAAGGTCCCGCACGGCTTCTGCGACATCTACGAGGCGGTCTTTTCGCCGATCAGGCTGCGCGTCACGAAAGTGCTCGAGATCGGGGTCTTCTTCGGCGCGAGCCTGAAGATGTGGCGGGACTGGTTCCCGCACGCCGTCATCCACGGTGCCGATCATTTCACCGGCCACCAGGGGAACGGCCACGTCTTTCCCGATGCGGACGCCTTCCTTCGGGAGGTCTCGGCCGGCCAGCATCCGCGCATCGTCCTGCACACGCTGGATCAATCGCGGCGGGAGTACATCGACCAATTCCGCGCGAAATTTCTCCAGGGGACATTCGATATCATCATCGACGACGCATCCCATTTGATGCGCGACCAGCAGTACACGCTCGCGAGCCTGTTCTGCCTGGTAAAGCCCGGGGGATACTTCGTCGTTGAGGATCTTCACACCTCGATCAGCGAGGGATACGACGTGGAGGAGGGCGGCGGCAACGGCACGCTGCAGATGATCGGCCGGGCTCTCGCCGGGCAGGGATGGACGTCCGGGTACATGAGCGACGAGGATATGAAATTCCTCGATCAAACCGTCGATCTCTCGCGGAGCGGCGTCTACCGCAGCGGCGACTCGCTGACCTGCGTGCTCCGGCGGCGGTCCAGCGGCCTGCGTGAGGCCGTTCCCGTCACCCGTCCCGGCGGTGTGGTGGTCATGAACTACGCGACGGCGGACGGGCATCATCAGGCGTTGCAGCAGGCCCACATCGCCTGGGCGAAGAATTGGCTCGCCCGATCGGGAGAACGGGCGGACCTCGTATGCTTCGGCCCCGACACTCTGGATACCGATTTCGTCGAGAAGAACGCGCCGATCCTGCGTCACCCGTCCGGCGGCGGGTACTGGCTGTGGAAGCCTTATATCATCGCGTCCATGTTGGCGGCGACGGACGCCGAGTTCCTCGTCTATTGCGACAGCGGTTCAATCCTTCAGAAAGATCTGGGCGAAGCCATCGACGCGCTGCGTTCGTCGGGCGCAAGGATGCTTGTTTTCGCTTCCGCAACCACACCGGGGTTCCCCTGTATCGAGCGTGCATGGACAAAAGGGCAGGTGTTGCGTGCCATGAACGCCACCGCCCCGGACATCGCCGACAGCGACCAGATCGCGGCGACGGCTTCGGTGTGGAGGGTGTGCGATGAGACGAGGGAATTCGCCGCCGAATGGCTGCGGCTCATGCAGGACCCCGTCTTTGCCACGGATATCCCAAGCAGTGACGGCGAGGAGGCGGAGACGTTCGTCAAACACCGCCACGACCAGTCGGTCTTCAGCATCCTGAACAAGAAAATGATGCTGGAAAGCCTCCGGGAATCTCTGTGGGATCGTGTGGAAGACTTCGAGTCATGGGTCGCAGGGCATTGGGTGGCCAACCTCGTCAGGAATGCTCATCAGGCATCCCCGGAGCAATCCGCATCATCGAATGTCCGGTGCTGAATCATGGGTGTAACGAATCCGGCTCTGCGCATCATCGCCAACATGGCCTTCGGCAAACTGTTCGACGGGCACGATTTGTCGGTCATCGAACTGGGATCGCAGGATGTTCATTGCCAGGACCAGTCCCTGTACAGGGGCCTGTTTGACGCGTTCGGCGTCGCTCCATACGAGGAGGGACGCTTCAAGTATGGCGACTCGTCGCGCGCTTTGTTCCAAGCCCTCGGCTTCCGGTATCATTGCATCGATCTCGACGGGCGTGCGGACACTTTGGACTGGGATCTGAACGATGCGACGTGCCCCGATGACTTCAAAGGGCAATTCACCCTGGTGACCAACCACGGCACCACGGAGCATCTTCTCGGGCAGCACAACGCCTTTCGGCTGATGCACGATCTGACGGCGGTGGGCGGCTTCATGATGCACACGCTTCCTTGCACCGGCGACGTCAATCATGGATTTCTACGGTACAGCCCACTGTTCTTTCAGTGTTTGGCGGTGGCCAACGCGTACGAGACCGTTCATTTCTATCTGACCGATTTCAAGGCCATAGCCAGTTACGAAAATGAAGGAAACTTCCCAAATTTCAGCTACATCATCGCCGTCTTGAAGAAGACCGACGATGCGGCTTTTCGCATGCCGATGCAAATCTACGATAACGGGAAATATGTCCTGGAACGCAAAAGCAACAAGGCGGAATAGCATCGTCGGGCGAAAGCGCTGACGCACTGAAAAGCGCGAACCTCCCCTCATCGTTATGCCCGGGACAAGCCCGGGCATGACGGTATGGAGGTGTGTTGGTTCGTTGGAAATACCGTATCGGTCTTTCCCGTTCCCTGCCCGCGCGCCTCCGTCAGAAGCTGCTCGTCAGCGACACCAGGAAGGTGCGCGGCGCGCCCGGGGTGATGTTGTTGTTGCCGTTCGAGGTCGGGTAGTACTTGCGGTCGAACAGGTTCTGCACGTTCAGCTGCAGCTTCACCCCCTCGGTCACCTGCGCGTAGGCGGCGGCGTCGAAGCGCGTGAAGCCCGGCAGCGTCACCGCGTTGTCGGCGGCGGCATACATGCTGCTCTGGTGGATCACGCCGACACCGGCGCCGAACATCTTCGTGAACTGGTACTTGTTCCACAGCGACACCGTGTGCCGCGGCACCAGCGCCACCTCGGAGCCGGCGAAGGCGCTTGCCGTGCGGCTGGTGATCTCCGCCTTCTGCAACGCGTAGCCGCCCATCACGCTCCACGCCTCGGTGATGTTGCCGGTCACCCCCACCTCGAAGCCGCGCGAGCGCTGGCTGCCGGTCTGCACGGTCAGCGCCGGGTTGTTCGGGGCGGGAGCGCTGGTGTTGGTGCGGTCGAGTTGGAACACCGCCGCCGTCAGCGACAGGTTCGGCCGGACGTCCCACTTGCCGCCGACCTCCAGGTTGCGGAACTTCTCCGGCTCCAGGCCCGCCGTCACGCCGGTCAGCGTCGTGAACTGGTCGCCCGACCCCGGCAGGTACGACACGCTGTAGCTGGCGTACAGCGACACCGGCTCGACCGGCTTGAACACCACGCCCAGGCGCGGCGACCACAGGCCGTCGGTGCGCTCCAGGTTCTGGCCGTTGCGGTTGTTGTGGTAGTCCACGTTGAAGCGGTCGTAGCGCAGGCCGGCGATCACCTGGATCTGCTCGGTCAGCTCGATCTGGTCCTGAACGTAGCCTGCCGCCACCGTGGCCACCGTGCGGCTGTCGGCGTCGGTGGCCGACTGGCGCCAGACCACCGGGACGAACACCGTCGGCGTGCGCAGCGGGATGTTGAACGAGGTGACGTTGCCGGGGAAGAAGCCGGTGTTGCGGAACTGGTCGGTGCGCTGGCGGCCCAGCTCGACGCCGGCCAGCAGCTTGTGCTTCACCGGCCCGGTGGTCAGGTCGAACAGCAGGTCGGTCTGGTTGAGCAGGTTCTGCCGCTGGATGGCGTGGTTGTAGGCCGACAGCGCCACCTGGGTGCCCGCCGCGTTGACCGCACCGGGGAAGACGTTCTGGTAGAACTTGTCGTAGTCGGCGAAGCGGCTGCGGTTGCGGATGGTCAGCGCGTCGGTGATCTCGTGCTCGATCAGCGCGTCCACCGTGTGCACGTTGGTCTCGGCGACGCTCAGCTCCGGATTGCCGAAGAAGGTCTTCACGTCGGTGTCCAGCGGCACCCCGCGGTAGGACGGCACGCCGCGGTCCGCCGTGCGCTCGTCGTGCACGTACTCGTAGCTCAGCTTCAGCTTGGTGCGGTCGGTGGGCGTGAAGGTCACCGTCGGGTTGACGCCCCAGCGGTCGATGCGGCCGTAGTCGCGGTAGGTGCCGGACTTCTCGATCACCCCGTTGAGCCGTGCCGCGAAGGTCTCGGTCAATGCTTGGCCGAAGTCGGCGGTGGCGCGCTTGTTGCCGAAGGAGCCGCCCTGCAGGCCGATCTCGTGCACCGGGCGGCCGTCGGCCTCCTTCAGCACGCGGTTGATCACGCCGCCGCCGCCGCCGCGGCCGAAGATCATGGCGTTCGGGCCCTTCAGCGCCTCGACCCGCTCGACGTTGTAGAGGTCGCGGAAATACTGCGCGTCGTCGCGCACCCCGTCGGTGAAGAAGTCGGCCGTGGTGCTCTGGCCGCGGATCACCAACTGGTCGCGGTTGCCCTCGCCCTGCGCCGCAGTGATGCCGGGAACGTAGCGCACCACGTCGGCCATGCCCTGCATCGCCTGGTCCTTGATCGCCGGCGCGGTGATCACGCTGATCGACTGCGGCACGTCGCGCAGCGGCGTGTCGGTCTTGGTTGCGGTCGTCGTGCGCTTGGCGACGTAGCCCTCCGACGCGCGGCCCTTCAGCGTCGCGTCCTCCACCTTCACCGGGTCGAGCACGACCGGCGCCTGCGCCGTCTCCGCCGCCGCCGCGCCGGACAGGCAGACCACGGCCAGCGCCGTCGTCCGCAGCAACCCTCCGCGCCGGGTGCGCCCGCCAGACGCCCCGATCCCGCTGATCAATCCCGTCATATCCTGCCTCTCGCCGTATCGTGACCAAACCATGCGATTGATAAGCATTTGCATGGCGTGCGGACGCATACCGGCTGGAGACAGGGCAAGGCAACAGTTATTTGCAAATGCGTCGCAATTGCGACTTAAGGAGGGTGCTACGCCGCGGCGCCGGATTCGCCGAAGCGGGCGGCCGGGTTGCCGTAGAACTCGTACGGGCCGATGTGCAGCAGCTCGCCCTCGGTGTCGAGCCAGATCTCGCCGCCCAGCGCCCGCCAGCGGTGGCAGAAGGTGTAGTCCTCGCTGAGGTAGTCGCCGGTGTCCGGGTCGATCATGCAGTCGAACAGGGCGAACTGATTCGGGCTGGTGGACGGGCGGGCGCTGGTGTGCACCGCGCGATAGCGCGTCTGCGGGTAGGCCGCGGTCATGCGCAGCACCGCCTCGCGCCGGATCATCATGAAGCCGGTGCCGGCGTACTCCGCCGTGACGAAGGCGCCGTCGCGCGTCAGGGACGCCCCGGTGCACGGGGTGCCGACGTAGCGCTGCGGCGCGGTCAGCGCCGCCTCGCCGGCGCGCACGTTCTCCAGCGCGTGGCGGTCCCACTCGATCAGCTTCAGCGGGTACATGCCGGCCACCACGTCGCGGTCGAAGGCCAGCATCCGCCAGACCTGCACCGGGCTGAAGCCGATGTCGGCGTCGATGAACAGCAGGTGCGTCGCCGTCGGCGTGTCGAGGAAGCGCGTCAGCAGCGTGTTGCGGCCGCGGGTGATCAGCGATTCGTGGTTCAGGAACTCGGCCGACACCAGGAAACCGTGGTCGCGGCCGTGGTTGAACAGCGCCATCAGGCACTGCATGTAGCGCGTCGTCACCATGCCGCCGAAGCAGGGCGTGGCGACGAACAGATGGGTGTCGGAAGACAACACGCGCATACCCCCAAGCTTGCGTGGTCGGGGAGAGGAAGGCGGCAGGCCCCTCGGGGCCTCTCAAAACACGAAGGGCCCGCCGTCGCCGGAGCATCACGCCATGATGTCGATGCCCTGCGATCCGCGCGGCGCCATGGCCGCGAACAGGCTTTGCGCGCTGGCCATGTGGCCGGTCTGCAACGCGGAGCCGAGGTCGCCCAGCAGCTCCTTGAAGCGGTCGGCGGGCGAGGTTACGGCGGTGGACGACGTGGACGACGTGGACGACGTGGACGACGTGGACGACGTGGACGACGTGGACGACGTGGACGACGTGGACGACGTGGACGTCGTGGAGGAGGTGCTGGACGACGATGACGATGACGACGTGCTGGAACTGCTGTCGCTGTCGTCCTCGAACAGCGAGCTGAGGGTCTCGTAGGCCGACTGCGCGCTCGACAGGTCACCGGAGCTCAGCGACTGGGCGAGCTGACCCATGGCGTCCTTCACCTCGTCGGACGGGCCCTGGCCGCCCGGCGGCGGTCCCGGAGGCGGGCCGCCCCGGCCGGCGCCGCCGGCGCCACCCTGCGGCGGGCCGAACTCGGCGAAGGCCTGCTGCACCTGGCTGACGTCGCCGGTCTTCAGCGCCGTGCCGACCTCGGACAGCATGGTGGACAGCGGATCCTTGCCGGTGCCGCTGGTCGAGCTGGTGCTGCTGGTGAAACTGCTGCCCTGGCGCTTGCTGGCCGTCTCGGACAGCGAGTCGTAGGCCTTTTGCGCGGCCTCCAGGTCGTTGGACTCGAGCGCCTTCTTCAGCGTGTCGATGCCCTCGCGGATCTCCTTGCCCGGGCCGGGCGGGCGGCGGTTCTGGTACTGGTAGACTTGGGATACGCTGGACGAGGATACGTCGGATATGGACATGGCGAACTCCTGCGGTCTCCGCGGACGGTTGCGCCGTCCGTCCCGGGGCGGCGCTCATTCGGTGATACGCGCCGCCCCCGTACCTCCTGCGCGGTCAGTTCGAAAATATATCTAAAATTTTATCGGAAGCCGGGACCCGGAGGAGGGCCGGGCGGGCCGTGGCGTGGCGGGCGGAACTCGGCCATGCGGCGGCGGCCCTCCGGCGACATGGCGGCGGCGGCCTCGGCGAGCGAGGCCTGCACACGCTGGCGCAGCGCGCGCTCCTGCTGGTCGGTGGTCTCGAACACCGCCAGCAGCGCCTTGGGGTCGAACGGTTCGGCCAGCAGGGCGGCGCGGATCCGCTGCGGGAAGGACTCGCGCACGTCGTGCTCGGCCTGCATGGTGGCGCGGTTGGCGTCCAGCGCCCGGCGCAGGATGACGGCGTCGTCGGGCGGCAGCGTCTCGGCGAGGCGCTGCAGGAAGCCCTCCGGCCCCGGCGGGCCGTGCGGTGGCGGCGGCGGGCGGCCGACGTGCGAGACGGCCAGGCCGGCGAAGAAGAAGTTCACCGCCAGCGAGAGCATCAGCGCGACCGGCATCCAGCGCCGGAGGGTTGTTCGAGTCATTGGTCCCACGCGAGGGAAGGGGAGGACGAGGCGACGAGGGCGGTGAAGCCGGACTCCTGGGGCGCCGTGCTCCGCCACAGGGTGACGAGTTCGAACTGGCCGAGCACGAAGCCGCAGACCCCCATCAGCGCCAGGAAGCCGGCGGCCGACCAGACCGAACGGCGGGTGCTGCCGGCAGCACCCGGGATCCAGGCGGTGGTCGGCGGGGCGAGGCGGCGTTCGATGGCGGCCAGCACGCGTTCGGCGTCGGCATCGTTCACCGCGGGGGCGGCGAGGTCCAGCCAGGCGTCGAGCACGCGGGCTTGGCCGAGCGCGCGCTGCGCGTCCTCCGACGCGGCGAGGAGCGCGCGGGCGGCGGCGCGTTCGGAAGCGGGCCAGCGCTCGATCTCGGCGCCGCAGGCCTCGGCCAGATGGCGGAACCGGTCGATGTTCATCACGACTCCTCCCCGGACGGTCCGATCAGCGGTTGCAGTTTGGCGCGCAGCACGCGGCGCGCCCTCACCAAGAGACTTTCCATGGCCGACACCGACACCTGCATGACCTCCGCCGCCTCGGCGCAGGTCAGTTCCTGATAATAGCAGAGGCTCAGCGCCGCCCGCTGCCGGTCGGGCAGGGCGGCGATCGCCGTGTCCACCGAGGCGGCCAGCTGCCGTTCCGCCACCGCCGCGTAGGCGTCGGGCGCGGGGGCGGGCAGGTCGTCGGCCTCCTCCAGCGGCGCGAAGCCACGGCGGCGGCGGTAGTCGAGGCTGCGGTTGACGACGATGCGGTACAGCCAGGTGCTGAAGCTCGCCTCCCCGCCGCGCCAGCCCTCGGCGTGGCGCCAGACGCCCAGGAAGGCGTCCTGCACCACCTCCTCGGCGTCCTGCGCGTTGCCGACGACGCGTTGCGCCAGCGCCAGGCTGCGCTTCAGGTGCCGCCGGGTCAGGGTGGCGAAGGCCGCGCGGTCGCCCGCCGCGACATCGGCCATCAAGGCCTCGTCGCTGGGTTCCCCGTCGTGCTCGCCGTTGCTCACCGCCGCCAACCGTCACCAACCCTCATGCCGCCGCATCCTACACGGACCATCGCCATCGACTACGACCCGTTAGACGCAGGGGGCGAGCGACTCCTGCGCCGTCACCCGGCATTTTTTGCCGAGCCATCCCACTGGCCCGGTACCTCTCCCATCTGCTATGGCTTGCGCCCCCGCCATGGCAGCATAGCGCGATGACCGACACCCCCTGCTTTCTCGACGTCCGCGCCTCGATCACCGGCAAGCGCTGGCAGGCGCGCGCCTTCGACGAGCGGCTGGCCTGGGCGCTGGCGCAGGGCCGCGGTCTGCCGGAGATCGTCGGGCGGGTGCTGGCGGCGCGCGGCGTGACGGAGGAGACCTGCGACGGCTTCCTCAACCCGACCCTGAAGGCGCTGATGCCCGACCCGTCGCGGTTCCGCGACATGGACGCGGCGGCGGCGCGCATCGCCCGCGCGGTGATGCAGGGGGAGAGCATCGCGGTGTTCGGCGACTACGACGTGGACGGCGCCACCTCGGCGGCGGTGCTGGTGCGCTTCCTGCGCGCGCTGGGCGTCGGGGCGCGCATCTACGTGCCCGACCGCATCGCCGAGGGCTACGGCCCCAACGCCCCGGCGCTGCTGCGCCTGCACGCCGAGGGGGTGCGGCTGGTGGTCACGGTGGACTGCGGCGTCGCCTCCTTCGCGCCGCTGGAGGCGGCGGCGGCGGCGGGGCTGGACGTCGTCGTGCTCGACCATCACGCGGCGGAGCCGCGGCTGCCGCCGGCGGTGGCGGTGGTCAACCCCAACCGGCTGGACGAGGACGGGGCGTACCGCACGCTGTGCGCGGCGGGGGTGACGTTCCTGGCGGTGGTGGCGGTGAACCGTGCGCTGCGCGAGGCCGGCTTCTACGAGGGGCGCAACCCGCCGGACCTTCTGGAATGGCTGGACCTGGTGGCGCTGGGCACGGTGTGCGACGTGGTGCCGCTGACCGGGCTGAACCGCGCGCTGGTGGCGCAGGGGCTGAAGGTGATGGCGCGGCGCACCAACACCGGGCTGGCGGCGCTGGCCGACATCGCCGGGGTGAAGGAGCGGCCGGACGCCTACCACGCCGGCTACGTCCTCGGCCCGCGCGTGAACGCCGGCGGGCGCGTCGGCTTGGCCGACCTGGGGGCGCGGCTGCTGTCCACCGACGATCCGGTGGAGGCGATGCAGCTGGCCCAGCGCCTCGATTCACACAACGGCGAGCGCCGCGCCATCGAGGCCGCGGTGCTGCAGGACGCCATCGCGCGCGTCGAGGCGCTGGCCGACCTGGAGGCGGAGCTGGTGTTCGTGGCCGGCGAGGGCTGGCACCCCGGCGTGGTCGGCATCGTCGCCTCGCGCCTGAAGGAGCGCTACAGCCGCCCGGCCTGTGTGGTGGCGCTGGAGACCCGCGACGACGGCACGGTGATCGGCAAGGCGTCGGGCCGCTCGGTGCGCGGGGTGGACCTTGGGGCGGCGGTGATCGCGGCGCGGCAGGAGGGGCTGCTGATCGCCGGCGGCGGCCACCGCATGGCGGCGGGCTTCACGGTGGCGGGCGACAAGCTGTCGGAACTGCGGGTGTTCCTCACCGCACGGATCGCCGCGCAGGTGCAGGCTGTCCCGCTGGTGCCGACGCTGGAGCTGGACGGTGCCCTGGCGGTGGGGGCGGCGACGCCGCAGCTGGTGGAGACGCTGTGCAAGCTGGGCCCGTTCGGCACCGGGAACGCCGAGCCGCGCTTCGCGCTGGCCGACGCGCGGATCGTGCGCGCCGACGTGGTGGGCGGGGCGCACGTGCGCTGCATCCTGTCGGGGAGCGACGGCGCGCGGTTGAAGGCGATCGCCTTCCGCTGCCTGGAGAGCGAGCTGGGCAAGGCGCTGCTGACCGCACAGGGGGCACCGCTGCACTTGGCCGGCGTGCTGCGGGTGGACCGCTGGAACGGGGCAGAGGGCGTGCAGTTGCTGATCGACGACGCGGCGCGGCCGGGCGGGTCGGGCGTGTGATGGAAAGGTGAATTCTCTCCTTGATTTCCGGCCCGTCGGCCGTTAGTTCTCTGCCCGTCCACGCGGTCCCCATCGTCTAGAGGCCTAGGACACCGCCCTTTCACGGCGGCGACAGGGGTTCGAATCCCCTTGGGGACGCCATTTCCCAGCAAGTCATTGATCTTGCTAGGAAAATCCAGACCGCTCCGAACCGTGTGATGCACGCCTGTGATACACACGTCGGAGGTCAAGCGTGTTACCTTCTTTCGTGATCCAGCGGCGGCGCGCATTCTTTGTGCGCGCGCGTGTTCCGGCTGAAATCGTCCCCGTATTAGGCAAAACACACGTGACCCGCACGCTCGGTACGAGCCGCGTGGAAGATGCGCGCGTCATAGCCGGCGAACGGCTATCCTCCATTCAGAGGGCTTTTGCGGAGATTCGGACGGTGACGGAGCGGCTACAGATCACGACCCTGGACGATCTCAACACCCTGCTGGATGAGCAGGTATGGACCGTCGACGTGTCGCCCGAAGCCGTCGCGCTGATGCCGCCGCAGGTCAGGGCAGCGCTGCAGCGGCGGATGAAGACGCTCAACGCAGAGGCCCAATCGGAAGTTGCGGCGACGCGGGTCGAGGCCATGGCCGTCGAATCCGAGCGCGCGCGGCTGAGCGCGGCGGCAACGGCGATCAGCGACGCTGACGCTGAGGCGGCCCGGATCGTGCTGGATGATGCGCGCTATCGGCGCCTCGCGGACGCCGTGGCGCGCCTTGAAGCGGCACCGCCGGCCACGGTCGCAGGACCGGTGGTACCGGCACTGCCGGCGGAATCGGGGCAACCGTGGCCGGACATCATCGATAGGTTCTTCGCTGACCGCCCGTCCATCGGCGCATCGGCCAAGGTGAGCCATCTGCAGGCTTTCCGGGAGTGTGAGCAGTTGATCGGGCGGAAGCCCCTGGCAGAAGTAACGAAAGCCGACATGAAGGCGTTCGCGGACCACCTCCGGGACCGTCCCATCAACAGGGTCGGTCGCACACACATGGCGCGGTCCAGCATCATCAAAATGCTGAGCCATCTGAAGGGGCTCTTCGGCTGGGCGGCAGGTGCTGGGCTCATTCCCTCGAATCCGGCTGACGGCGTACAACCGCGTTCCGAAACTCGCGAAGAGCGTGACGGGCGCGCGGCACGGCGAGCGTTGACGCCTGCGGAACTGGCACGGCTCTACGACTCACCGCTCTTCGTCGGTTGCAAGACTCGATCCCGCCGCTCGACACCCGGTCGCGAAGTCTACCGGGATGAGCCCTTTTGGTTTTTCCTGATCGCACTTCTGAGTGGTGCGCGAACCGAGGAGATCGCATCGATGCCGTCCACGCTGGCCGATGTTGGCGGAACGTTATGCCTAGATTTTAGGCACGCGACCAAGACGAGCGCTGGCGCCCGGCTGGTGCCGGTGCTGCCCGAACTGCGGCGCCTCGGCATCGAGCGGTGGTCCGCCGAACAGGTGCGGCGTGGGCGCGGGATGGTCGAGGGGCCTAATGCCTCGGCAGACTGGTCGAAGTGGCTCAACCGCTACATGGACGACATCGGTCTGGATGATCCGGCAATTGTCGCCTACAGCCTACGTCACAACTTCCGTCAGCAACTCCGCGCTGCCAAGTTGGGGGACGAGATCATGAACA
Source organism: Azospirillum sp. TSO22-1 (assembly GCF_003116015.1). GTDB lineage: Bacteria > Pseudomonadota > Alphaproteobacteria > Azospirillales > Azospirillaceae > Azospirillum. The sequence goes on along the minus strand of NZ_LGQZ01000167.1, from coordinate 15,268 downwards.
AGGTGTTCGGTCACGAAGGCGAAGCCGTCGGCGACGGGTATGGGCGCGATCTGGCTCCTGACGAGGCCCGGCTTGTGGCCGAGAGCGTCAGATCGCCGGTGGACCTGACGCACCTTTACCTTTTTCGATAATCGCGTCGAACCGGCCTCGGGCATCCATCCCCCTGGAAAGACAGGCCGGTTGCTCTTTTGATTCCGGATGGCCCTGCCTCATCCTGAAGGTGCGTCGCCCCCTAGGTGAGGGGGCATTCTCGTCAGTTCATCAAGATTTCTCAATAACTTAGCGAATGCAGCCGCGTGAATTGTGTGGTGCCTTTGTGTGGGGCTCACCACCTGCGACAGGTCGTCACTGATCACCGCCCCCGCCCCCGTGGTTGAGGAGCAGCGTTCACCCCCGCGCGTGCGGGAAAAGCATGCCTATTTGGGTGAGTGGAGGAGTTTCGCTGCACTAGTTTTGCGCTTCCGCTCCGCCTTGTGAAACTGCCGACGACGTTCAGCGATCTTTTCTCGCGAGGGGGGCGCTCCGATGAAAGGGCGTGACACCGACGCACCGCTCAAGAAGGCGTAATGGGGGTCAATCAAGGATGGACTCACCTCGATCCATAGCCCATCGACCGACAACGTGATCATGTGTTGGTCGAACAGCCGGTGGACGTCCGTGCGCAGCAGAATTCCATTGTCGGAGCCGTTGTCGTCCTGACCTTCGAGGCTTCGGATATGCGCCGCGTCGAGGGCAGACCTTGTGGCAGCACCAGTTACGGCGCATCTGTTCCGGTAGTGTGTGAGCATCATGTTGCGGAAGCGCTCCTGTTCAGGTCTCCGCAATCCTGTTGCCTTCTGCCGCTCGACTGTTCCCAGCCCATCGGCTGCGGCGTCGCCGGTTTCTAGGGCCGATCCCTCCGCCTCTCCCACAACGATGCTCGTCAGGTAGTCGTCGGCTTCGAGTTCGAGCGGGGTCCACGCACGCCAGCCATTGAGTGTGAACCTCGCGCGGCCCTTGTCGATCTTACGGATACCGCCACTCGCTTCGCGAAAGATCCACGGCACACGCGGATTTCCTGTGGCAACGACGATCTCATCCAACCGTTCCAGGAATACGTTCTGGTCGTCAGTCTCTGCCGTCCCATGTCCGAAGTCACGAACACGATGGAAGTGTTCCTTATTGACCAACTCGTTCGGAAGAACGGTACGGAAGCCGTTGTCTCCCTCGGGAATCTGGACGGTCTTCAGGTGCGGAACGTAGTAGGTCTGCACGGAGCCGTCGGCGAGCGACAACAATGCATCCTGCATTACTCGCGAATGCGGGCTTTCGCGTAGCGGTGTATTAAAGCGCTCGAAGTAAGCCGCGTACACCACGGCCTTTAGGTCGTAGAGACGACCTGACCAGAGCACGAAGTGGCTGGATGCCCCATCAGCCCTCGCCTCTTTGTATTCAGCGAGGAAACGCTTGCGGCCGATCGTCCTGAACCGCGTCAAGACCTTCCTGATGTCCGCAACGGTGAGATCGTGGATGCCCGGCATCATTCCCCCAAGATTTCTCGCGCGGTGATTGTAGAGCCTCTCGAAGTCTGGTGTCAGTACCGTTCGGATACTGTTCCGAATTAAGGGGTGATTGGTTTTGAGACCCGCTGCATGGCTCGCAAGACCACAGCCACGTCGCGGGCAGCCCGCCCACCAATGCGTACACCGGTCTCCATGGATGGGCGTGGTCCTGTCCAGGTGTTGGCGCTGCCGACGTAGGCATAGTCCTCATCGGCAAGCACGATCTTCGCGTGGAACGTCTCGAATCCGGAACCGTCTGCGTCGTGCAGCATGTAGTCGACGATCTCGACCCCGAGCGCTTTCAGTCCAGGGAGGACTGCGGCGAACCGGATGGACACTACGGGCCAGTCTCGGACGACAAGCAGGCGGGCCGCCTTCATCGGATCCATACCCGCCGTGAGTGCGAAGAGTTCGGCGATCCACGCGGCCCCCGCCTCGTTTACGAACGGCATGGCAACCCCGAAGAATCGTTCCGCCTTCCGGGCAATGTCGCCGAATACGTTGTCGGTGTCGTGGAGGCGAGCCACGACTGGGCCGGACTGATCGAGTGCCCGAACGAGCGCTGACTCCCTGCCCGGCCGCGTCAAGACAACAGCGGGCTCGTCGTCATGCCGGGGCAAAGCGGCCATGTCGGCGGCTCCGCGGAGCAGCAATGGCAGTTCTGCCGGCATGGAGCCGAGTGACCGCCACTGCCAGGGGCCGGTCGCCGCAACCCAACCATAGCGGACGAAAATGGCCAGGACGTCGGGAAGCGCGCCCTGCAGGGGAACTGCGACGCCGCCAGCGCGAAAGTCCTCCAGGTCGAGGAAGCGCCCCGGACGGCTGGCAACCACCGTGGCAGCAAGCCAGGCGATGCGCAGGTTCGCTCCGAGCGCAGTCAGCAGGCCGGGCGGTGTGGCGGCGGTCACAGCCCCATTCCCCCGCCCGGTGGCAAACCGCAGGCCGGACTCGCGGCGGCAAGAGCGGCTTGGGCAACTTCGTAGTAACCGGCCAGCGTCGTCTTGTCCTGGTCCCAGTGCGGAACGCCACGCCCACCCAGGAAGGAGCGACTCAGCAGGTTGTTGCCGCACAGGCACGAGGTCTCGGGGATCATGATGCAATCCGGACATGCTCCGCCGCGCTTGTTACAGAGCGACCCGGTACCGCAACGTAGGGCTGAGGGGTGAACAAGTGTCTCAATCACTTGGTTGCCGACCGTGACCGACGAGTAGTTTCGCCACATGGCCGAAAGGTTGCCAAGGTCCATGGTCATGCCGCGTCGGTACACGACGAATGCGAGGTCGGGTACGAACAGGTGTTCACCAAACGATCCCTGGTCCAGGCCGCTCAGTTCCGCCATCACCTCGATCATCGCATGTGACAGCGTGTGCAGCAGGCTGAACACGTAGGCGTAGGGATCACGCGGGACGCTATCCTCTTTGCGGTAGGCATCGACGAAGCGGGTGAAGTTCTCAGGGATGAACCGCTCGATGAGCGGACCGCCCAGGCGTTGCCCCGGCGCCAAAGCCACGCCGACGTCATTGCGCTCCAACCAATCGCAAACCAGGGGTTCTTTGAGGCGCACGTAGAACGCCTCGTTCGACTGGCGCTGTGCGTAGATCGGATGCCGCGCGCCGCCCGGCCCCGGCGTCTGCACCTTCTGGAACAGGTTGAGTCGGACCGGCATTTCGATCTGCATCCGTTCGGTCGTCGGGTAAGGCGACGTCCTCGTGAACCCGAAGGAGTATTCGCAGATCTCGAATTCCCTCACGAGCCGCATATCCTCGATGCCGATCGCGTCGAGCCGGCGCCGGGTTTCGCGGTTCATGATCTCGACCTGCGGCGCCGTCATTCCGTCCGGGAGCAGATGCTCGTCGGGGGCGTCGACGCGCGTGCTGATGCGTCGGCCGCCCCGCCCGGTGGCGGTGGTGAGAATGCGCTCGAATTCCAAAGTCTTGTGCTCGACCGCCAGACGCATCGGATCGTACCGCTTGATAAAGCGGACCGCGTCGATACGACCGATGACTTGGTTGCGCAGCAGTGGCACATCAGCGCGCGCGACGTCGAAGTCCTCCGCCCAGTTTTCCTCATTTGTGCGCATGGCGTTCCGCAGCCCTTCCACGGTCGCCTCCATGCCGGGCTTGCCCTCAAGATCTGCGACGGCCCGAGCGATGGATTGGTAGGAAGTCCACTCATGCTCGCGCCCCTTCTGGCGCAGGATCTCAACCTTCTCTGCATCGCTGAGTGGGCGGACCGGGTAGTTGAACTGCTCAAGCAGGAAGCCATAGAGGTTCGTCTGCTGCTCTGCCCGCAGCAGGTCGATCCACCGGTTCTCCGTAAACACCAAGAGACGGTCGCCGTGAACGTAGTAGGCCACCGACGCGCGGTAGGACGTCGGCTCCATGTTGACCTCTTTGCGGACGTGCCCATTGGCGCTCGCGACCACGTCAGCACCGATTTCCTTGAGAGTGTCGTGATCCTGTTGAATCATCTCGCGTCTGGTCCGGCACGCCGGATTGGTACATTCGAAGTACCAATCTGAGAACTGCGGTCCACCACGCACCAATCGATAACGACGACTATCGCAGACTTGGCAGCGATCGTCGGTCTTTAGTCCTTCTCGGGTAACGATGCGTCGCGCCGGTGTGATTGGGTCCCAGCCGCCAGACCAGTGCACCCACACAACGTCCAACTGCTCCCAGCCGCCGTAGCATGGCCTCCCTTGGGCGCGCTCAGGACAGCCCTGGCACATCTGCTCGCGCTGGCGGGTGAACTGGGATGCATCGGGGATCGTCGCCAGAAGACCACAGGTCTTGCAGACGAACGACATCGGCTCAGGGACATAGCCCATCAGTGACGGTGCCAGGAACACGAATTGGTCGCGACTGAGGTCGAGTTGCCCGCCAACACCAACCAGCGATCGGTCGACTGCCAGCCGGATTGGTACGTCGGGCCCCGGCCCACCACGGTCGGCAGAGCGCCGCCGAGCGCGCGTCTCCCAGACCGTGGCGTACTCGCGGATCTGTTCGAAGATTTGTGTCTCGGTAAGTGCGGGCAGCCCGGCGGGCTCGGCACTTTCGGGAACAGCCACGCAGGCTCCGCGCCCGCCCTCGAACGTGAAGAAGGAACCCGGCGCATAGACCGAAGCGATCTGGCCGCGCGAGCGCGACATGGAAGGACCTTTGGCCATTTCCGCTACTCCCTCCCCTCGTCATCGTCCATCTCGGAGGCGTCAGAACCCGAATCGCCGCCGTTGCGGATGAACGCCATGATGTCGTTGATTTCATCGCTGGAGATCGGCCTGGCGCGGGCGGAGCGCCTGGCCGGAACAATCAACCCGCCTTGGTCCACGTCGCGCAGCGACGTCATCGGTGCGAACGGCAGGGCTTGGCTGGCCTTCCAGAAGCGGTGCAGTTCGGCTTGGTTGAAGTTCCCGCTGTCGACCTCGTTGACGATGTTCTGCACCTCGCGAGCAACGATGTTCCGGTAGTAGCCGGGGTCGCCCGCCGGCCACTGGGGGCCGTCCACCGCGATAGCGTCCACGATATGCGCCACCGCGCGACGAACGAATTCGTCCCGTCCGAGTTCGGCCATCTCGTTGACGATCGCCTCGATCCGGTAGAAGCGGCGCGCTAAGTGCTTTGAGCCCTCCGGCTTCTCCTTAAAGGAACGTTGGTAGAGACAGCCGACGAGCCAGTTCTGGAACAGGCTGGGGATGACGCGCTGGATGGCGCGATCGGCCCAGCGTTCCACTGCCGGTGGGGCGATCATGCGTTCTAGGAAGCGGTGGAAGGCAGCGTGCACTTCGACCACATAGCGGTCACGCCGGGCCTGCGGCGTCGGGATCAGCATCGAAAAGCCGACATGAGTGCGCCCGACGCGCGAGGAGGCTTGGATGTACTCGGCGATGTCCGACGGCAATCCGGCGAAGAACATGCTATTGAACTGCTCCACGTCCACGCCGTGCGAAATCGCCGAGGTGGCGACGATGCCACGCAGCAGTTCATCAAGCGGACGCGTGCCAACCGGAGGCGAGTTCTCGGCCCGCTTCATGATAGCCTGAATGGTCGCGGCATCGACACCGCCCGAAATGAGTTCGGTCAGCAGGGCGTAGATCGGGCTGTCCGCCTCGCGATGGACCGCCTGCACTTCCCCAACCATCGCCGCCAGCAACTGATCGCCACCCTTCTTGTTGGTGACATATGTCAAGGCAATGCGGTGCAGGTCGACGAGTTCTGCCAGCAGGTCCATGCGTCCGTGGGCCTGCGCTCCCCGCAACGCGGCCACGTGACGGTCGCGTAGCAAGCCCTCGCTCTGGAAGCGCTCCATAAGCGCATAGACCGCTGGAGCCCTGACCGGATCTAGGAGATCCCGCAGCAGCGTCGTGATGCACAAATGGAACCTCGCCAAAACCGCGACCGTTGTCGTGGTGTGCGGCCGTCCATTCGTCATTAGGGAAACGTAAACGCGCATCCATGGCGCCAGCACCTCCTGGTCGAGGAGGCGTGAAGACAATGCCGCCCGCGCCGGGTCCCCGAGGGTGGCTAGGCGGGCATAGAAGGATCGGTAGAGGCGCGGACCAGGATGGGGAAACTGCGCCACCTCCTTCTGGTACAGCGTGCCGATCTGGCGATCGGCATCGGACACCGTCGCCGAGGCTGCGATGATCTTCGGCATGCGCGGTTCGCCCGATCCCGGCACCCGCGCGACCCGGTTCCCCAGCAGGCCCGCCAAGTAACGGAACCAAGTCGTTAGGGTCGTCTCGAACAGCGCCGAGAACGTGCCGAGCGACTCCTCTAGCAGATGTCCCTCGTCCTGGATGCAAATGCTCGGGAACGGGTCGTGGAAGATCTCGTCTGCATCCACATCGTAAGCAGGGCGCACCCGGCGCAATCCGCGCGGCGGCGGTTCCCTGAGGGTGTCTGGGTCATCGGGACTTTCCAGCAGCCCGGACGTCGGATCGTACCAGCGCGCTAGGCCGAACATCCCCGTGATCTTGTTGATCGTGCTCTGGTGATTGCCGATCATCGCCAACTTGTCCACGGTGCCAAGGAGCACCGCCGGAGCCCTCCGGTAGATGTCGGAATCGACCAGGAGGAACGGCAGCGCCTCGGGTGCCGCGTGCGCGGCATTCCATGCGCAATCGTCCGCGTTCGTGCAGACGATGCCAAGACGGTTGGCCTGTGCCGGAAACAGGCGGAGCACGGTCTGACTGCCGCAAAACGGGCAGACCGGGAGTTTGTTGTAGGCGAGCGAGCGCTCAACGTATCCGGGGACGGTACGAAGCGCAGCCTCGCTGCGGGTGTCCGTGACCGGCGGGATGGATCGCAGGTCATCGATCACCGAACTGCCGGACATAGTGCGATTCGGCGTGTTGCTTGACCCAACCCAGAAGCCGATCTCGAATGGCGCGCAGTCGGTTCCCGCAATATCCGGGATCGACCGGCGGACCAATTCGGCGTGCGTCAGCGTGCGGGCTAGGCGCTGCGATTGCTGAAGGGTCAGAAGCCGCAGTGGGTAGCGGATCAGCGCCGTGATGCCGCGCCGCTTGCCGCGCAGGCGGTCGAGGAACAGGGCGAAGATCAGGACGCCGAAGAAGGCTTCCGATTTGCCGCCGCCCGTAGAAAAATAGAGAAGCGTCGCCCGCCCCTCATGCTCCGGGTGGTAGAAGTTCCATTCGGGATCCGGGCCCTGGAATTCCGGCATGCGCGAGGCCAAACAGGGGATATGGGCCACCACAAATGCCATCTGGAACAGACGCCATGTGGTGTGCCCCTTGCTGCGGCCGGCGTTCGCGAAAGTACGGTTCAGCGCCAGCCAAGCGCGGAATGGAAATGCCCTCGGGGCAGCCGGATCCGTGACGTACACTGCCCGCGACCGTCGCAGGAGCAAGGCGCCTCTGCGGATGGCGGCACATTCGTCTCGCCATGCCCTCAGGTCGCGGTCAAGGCGGTTGCGCTCACGGTCGCGTGCCGCAGCATCCTCCGGCGGGATTCCCTCAGTTGGATCGAGATGAACGATCCCCTGGGGACCATCGATCCAGTCCTCCATGGCCGACACCAGAACGTCCAGGCCATCAAGGCCGGTCTCGGCATCCGTGGAAAGGGTCTCGTAGTCGACGACGACACCAGGAACGTCGTTAGGAACGATGCGCGGTTGGACCCAGCGTGGCATCCAGGTGCTGTCCAGCACCTCCAGTCCGTCACCGGTCCGAACATCGTGAATCACGCCGCCATTCACACCGATCGCGGGCTGGCTCAAGTAGCCGGCGAGGTGGTAGGACGGCTTGACACGTTCCATCGACATCTGCAGGAGAACACCCGGTGGTAGGGCAACCTGCACGCCGGTTTGGAAAAGGCCGAACTCTCGGTCGACGGCTTGGCGTGGATCTGGAAGGCTGGTCTGGTTTTCCAGCGCCACACGCACGTTCAGGCGGTCCGGATCAAAGGGATCTGGAGCCGCATCCACGTCGAGGAACGGCACCAGCCCCGGATTAAGGTCGAGCGGATCCGGGTTGGGTAGGCGGCGGCGTACCTGGTCGAGCCAGCCGTTCCAAGACGTCTGGTCACGGTAGTCGCTCGGCTTCAGCAGCCCCTTCCGCCACCCCCACAGACGGCCCTCCTCAGTCTGTGTCCAGTTCGCGATTGCGGCCGTCACCCACCCGACTAGGCGCTCGTTGTAAGCGTCAAGGTGGCTGCCGAAGTTCGGGTCCGTCAGGTCGGCCTCGAAGGGCTCGGTCGCGATCTCCAGACGCTTCCACTTGAACGGCGTGGGTTCGCCGACGGCCAAGTCGTCGGGAATCACATGCCCGCTGCCGCCGATGGTCAGGCGTGCGGTGCGCTCAGCGATGCCGTTCTCCTGTGCCGGTGCCTCCTCCTGAGCGTCCGTGCTCTGCGCCGCGCCAGCATTTGCCTCACCGCCTTCAACAATGCCGTCGTCGAGAGCGCCGTCGCCGACCGCCACATCATCCGCAGGAGACGCATCCCCGTTGCCGTCGTTGGCGTCCCGTAGACGTATATTGAATTCGTTGCACATCACGTCCACCGTGATCGCGTTGCGTCGCTCCCGGTAAGCCGCAGACCCCTCGCGCTCGGCCGGTTTCGTCGCCGTCATACGTTCGCGGATCCGCCGCACAATGGCGCGCTCGATCTCCGGCTTGAGACGCGTGCGCGGCAGCAGGTCCCAGCGGCGGGCCGCATCGGGGCTGAACAGATCGTCGGCGGTTGGCAGGAGGCGTACGTAGACCGAAAGGCGGGGTCGCACGAGGAACTTGGCCAGCGCGCGATCGACCTGGAAATCCATGCCGTGGGCAGCGATGCGGATGTCCGTGGTGTCGTCAACACCAGCGGCGTTGAAGCGCGGCAGCAGGAAGCCGGTCACCAGTTTGCGGCTCGGCAGCGCACCATAGATCACTTCGCCGAATTCCGCCTCGCCGGCGCAGCGGGCGTAAGTGAGACCGAGTAGGGCGTCGACCACGGCCTCTTTCAGTTCGATGGCTTCATCGCGGTTCGGGTAGGCGGGCGGCGTCATGATTTAATCCCCCCTTTCTTCGGCTCGATGATGCGGGAACCGACGACGAGCGACACGTCATCGAGAACGTCCCGCCACAGGGCGGCAAGTTCCTCTTCCTGGCCGGCAGCCTTCGCCAGCGTGGTATCCGGGTCCATGAGGAAGTGGACGTAACGGCGATGGAACCCCAGACCTTCCGAGATATTGAAGCGCCGCGAGATGTGGATGCCATCGCGCCACAGCGTATCGATGAGGGCCGGCTGGATGCCGATCGCTTTGGCGAAGGCGCGGTAGCGGGTTAGATCGCGAGGCGCGTTCGGTACGCCGTCGTCGGCAGTCGGGTCGACGGCCAGCCAACGCCGCACGTTGTCGAGGTCAGAATCCGTGAACCGAGCGCCGTCAGCCCGCAAGAGCATGTTCAGCACATGCCGCGCCTTCTCGGTTCGGCTCCTGCCGGGTATCCGTTCTCGCGCGCTTGCAACTTCGTCATGGTAGAGGCGCAGAACCGCTGAGGTATTGCCCCGACGCGCGAAGGTCTTGCGTAACCGCTCCATCAGCGGTGGGCTCAGCACCAGCATGCGGCTGCCGACCTCCACCTCGGACGCATGACAGCGGCGGAACGGCTGGAGGTCGTCGTCCGTCAGCAGCAGGGCGTCGCTGTTCGGACGGTAGCGCACCTTGAAACTACTGCTGACGGTCAATTCAACGATCGGCCCGTCGTACCGCTGTCCCTCGTCCCGCGTGAAGTCCAGCGTTCGGGAAATTGGAAGAGGAACATCAATCTCCAGGGATGGATCAGGCAACTGATCCTGCCGATCCGAGATCTGGTCCAGCAGGCTCCGGACACGCTCGGCAACGCGTTCAAGACCGGGAACGCCCGTAATGCCCGCTAGGTCGGCGGCGACAAGACCAATGCCGGCCGCATCGTCCAGAAGGAGGAACGTTGCATCGGTATCCGGCATCAACAGCACCTTGCGGACTTCCTCCAGCCGCGGCTGCACCAGAGCGACCCGCTTGACGCCTGAAGACCGTTGGGCGGCTTGGCGCAAAGCGTCGCCCAGCAGGTGCCGGCTCACAATCTGTACCTTGTCCTCCATGCGCAGGCTGAGGTCCTGTCCGTTGCGATCGGCAGCCAGCCGCGCCTCAAGGAATTCGACGGCTTCGGCGCTTGGCAGAACTATGATTGATTTGGTGGACTTGCGCGTTAGTTCTTCCAGCAGTTTGTCCAGCGTCCGGCTGATTGGCGTGCTGGTCTGTAGATCGGCAAGGAAACGCCGAATCAGTTCGCCGTATGCCAGAATCTGCTGAGCGAAAGCGGGGACGCGCGCTGCAGCGTCCGAGAGGTCCGCTAGGACCTTCGCCTCAAAGTACTGGGACGCCAACGTCTCCGGTATCTCGCCTTCCTCGTTCGCCCGATCACGGCGTAGAACCATCTGAGCGGCGCGCAGCCCGCACGGCAGCCCAACGGCTCGGCGGACGAAGCCGTAGGCGCGACGGACATGGGAGGAGGCCTGCAGGCCATCGCTTCCATACTCTTGCAGTTCGCGGACGGCGCCCAGCGTCATGTCGCGTAGTGCCATCAATGAAACGTCTTTCAGATACACGGAGACGTTCAGCGGGTGCAGCGGCGACGTGCTTTGCGACTCGCTGCCTCCCAGCGTAGCACCATCCTCAGTCAGCACACCGATCAGACGGGCAGGACTACGTTCCGCTGCCGTCGCACCGCGCCGCCGGGCGCGCAGACGGTTTGAAACGATCTCGCGGGCCGTCTTGGCGACGAAGGGGCTCTCGGTTATCACCAGCGTCGGCGGTGCGACGACCACATTTGCATCCAAATGGTCGAGGAACGTCGTGAGGCGCTTCCCCCAATCCACGCCCAGCGCATCACGCCCCCGACGGGTAAGATCGATCATCACGACATCAATGGGACGCTTGCGAAGGGCCTCAGTCCTGAGCAGCGGCAGCCAACGTTTGGGAGATTCGCCTGGAATGGTGAAGAGACGGAACGGGCAGAAGACCGGGTCAGCAGCCATTTCTGCGAGGCGATCGGCCGGAACCCCTTCCTCAAACAGGGCCGTCCAGTTACGCATGCGATGCAGCAGGCGGGCTTCCGCGGTCGGGTAGTCAGTACCGGCTTCATCCGGTTCGAAGATGGGGAACAACTCCGACAGTCTCGGGTGACGCACCGATACAGGAACCGATTGCCGCCGAGTTCCGTGGCGGCGGGACGGCGGACGGATGGCGTCGCGCAGACGAACCATCATCAGATCCCATGCGTACAAGGAAACCGTGTCGGGATTGTCCCACGATCGACCGCTCAGGCGCTCGGCCTCCGCATGGCTCGTCAACCGGCGGCGGGATATGTCGGCGACCACCTCGCGGTCTAATAGCAGATTGCGCGTGACCGCACCGACGGACGGACGCCCCGGAAAGTAGAGAGTAGTCAAGGTCGGCACGGTGCATGCCCCACTACCCCCGTTACCTTTCTCACGGGTAGGGATCTGCAACTGGCGGCGCAACGCTTCTAGGCAGTGCAGAGCGAACTGGCTCTGTGGACGGTCAGGCCAGGAAATCAAAACCGTATCCAGGTTCCTGCCAGCGGTACTCGCCAGGACGTCCAGCATGTCCCTGGTGGCAATCCCTATGCCAAGGCGTTCGTCGGGAGCGCCAGCGCGCATGAACAGCGGTGTCAGCAAGACGTCGCAACGCGTCGCCGGCCCTCCCATCGAAGAGGATGGCTTCGACGTTGCCGTTCCACCCTGCGTGGTCGGACCGACGGCGCGATCGATCAAAGACGATCCTTGTGACGTCATCGGCGCTCGCTTCCTCTCCTGTAGTAGTGTGCCACTGGATTTGGATCCTTCGGCACCCCGACTACGCGCGGCTCTGGCGTGCCGTGTTCGAGATCGCTTCAAAGGTGGCTCCCGGCGAAGGTGCGTCCGCTCGCCGTGCTTTCCTCCAACGCGTCTTCCACGTCGCAGCCGCGGCGCAGGGCTTCTTCGAAAGCATCTGGATCGGGTAGCGGCGTTTGCGCCAGCAGGCGCGCGGAGACGTTCACTGATCCGGACATCGCGGCAAACGTTGCATTCACGGCAGCCGAGTTCAGCACAGCCGCGATCACCGCCGGATCAAAGCGGGCCATCGGACCGGGAACCACCTGGACAACGTGGTTCTCGCCGACAAAGCCGCCGTACCGCTCTAGGAACGCCTGCGGTACCGCAGCGGCGAACAGCCGTCGCTTCTGTTTGCTGTTGCTGGTGCGCTGAACGAGCACGCATGGGGTCCGTACGATGGCTGCTGCATTGTCGGCAATTTCAAGGAATGCCGCCCTCCCACTGCCCCGCAAGGCATCGAAATCGAAGGACCCGTCATGACGGATGCATTTCTCCCAAACCAACGGGAAACGCCCCTTCCGCAGCCGTTCGTGTGGCTCACCGGGACCGCGATGGGGAACGTGCGCGCCGACGCCCACCTTCCATCCCCAGGTTATCAGGTTGGAGGAAGAGGCACTCCCCGGCAGCCCTAGTCCGTCGCCCTTGGCCCGGTAGCCAGTCGTCCGCTCGCGGAAGATCCAAGGCGCATTTCCGGCATCAGGAATGGCAACCTCCCATCCTTCGCGTCGCCCCTCGGTTTCCGATAGCCATGCCGATGCGGGAAAAGCACCCCTCGCGCGGGAAGCCCCCTTCTTGCGCAGGATGAGCAGACAGGTGTCCTGCTGCACGTCGACGAACACACCATGCCGCTCCTGAACGCGATCGATGCGCTCGACCCACGCAAGTTCGAGCACCCGTTCCCGGAACCGCGCAAAGTACGGCCCTCCGAGGAAGCCGGAAGGAATTACAAACGCCAGCAGGCCGCCTGGGCGCAATCGCTCCAGCGATTCGCGCACGAACACCGTGTAAAGGTTCAGCGCACCGCTCACGATGTCGGCATGGCGTTCATAGAGCGCACTCGCCCGCCGGCGGGACAGTTTGCCGTAGGGCGGATTGCCGACGATCACGTCAAAAGGTTCGCAGACCTCCATCGCAAGAGCGTCGGCGCACGTAACGATCCGAGTAGACAATTCAGATGCTTCAGTGTCTGAGACTCCGAACCTGTTCACGAGACGGTGACGCAAAAAGGCCTGAGACAGGGCGGCCAGCCCAGTATCGATTTCGACGCCTCGCAGCCGCTCTACCAGCACAGAAGTTGGAAGGCCGGCCATGCGACTGGCGAGCGGAGACACGAATGCCGCTCCTCCGGAGGCGGGATCAAGAACGCGATGCCGCGACCAATCAGCACCGCATTCTTCTGCAACATCCAGCAAAGTCTTGGCAAGCCACGGCGGCGTGAAAAATGCCGCTAGTTCACTTTGGCGGTCTTTGCCAATGATCTTTGTGTAGAGCGAGGAAACAATGTATTCAACCTGGTCCGCATTTAGGCCGCTTAAGGCCGCATCAACGCGCCTACTACAGGACACATACTCTCTTCGAGCCATCGTCTCGAAGATTTCCAGGCAAATCCGCTCTGGGCTTTCAACAGAATCCGCCAAGCGCGCGTATTCATGAGCCAGGAATTCATTGATCGCCTGCCGACTCATTCAAAGAACCTCTGCAAGCACCGCAATATATGCCGCATCTGTGTGGCCGATTCTCTCGGTCGACGATGATGGGACACGCAAGGAGGGAGGGAATGGCGCTGGAAGCAATACAGGATCTGTACGAGTGTCCCCCATCACCATCCGAGTCAATGCCTGGCTTGTGATCCTTTTTGAGCCAGGGTAATCTGTCGTTGCGAAAAAGTCCCGCAAATTTCTAAAATTTCGGCGCTCACGGTGCTGGCTGAAGCCAACGCATACCAGAGCCCATCACCTTCTTCGTGCACTGCGGACACCGACATGCTGCCTTGGGTGCTTGGCTCCGGCACCCGCCCTGCGCGGGCGCTGTGGCCCGCATCCTGACTTGGAGGGGCGCCGCCACTTCGTCTTGAGAGGGTTTACCCATGCGATACGTACTGATGAGACGCCAAGCGTGTCTTATTTGGGTTTTTTCTGGATTTCGAGACGACTTATGATGCGGGTCTAAGCCCATCCGAGACACAGGGGCGCATCATGGCGAAGATCGGCTACGCTCGCGTCAGCTCGACCGACCAAGACCTTTCCATCCAGTTCGCCGCCTTGGAGGCGGCGGGTTGCACTGTGATCCGCTCCGAGAAGGTGACCGGCACCAGCACCGCGGGCCGCACGGAGCTGAAGACCGTGTTGGATTTCATCCAGGCCGGTGATGAGTTGGTGGTCACGCGGATCGACCGACTGGCCCGATCCATTGCCGATTTGCAGGACGTGGTGCGCACGTTAAGGGCCAAGGGCGCCGCCCTTCGGGCTCTGCAACAGCCCATCGACACTGGCACCGCGGCTGGCAAGGCGTTCCTCGACATGCTGGGTGTGTTCGCCGAGTTCGAGACAAACCTGCGGAAGGAGCGGCAGATGGAGGGGATCGCCAGGGCCAAAGCGGACGGGGTCTATAAGAGCCTATTCCAGTAGGGATCAGGTTTCGCCTGCTCTGTTGACCCTCCGTGCCGGAATGCACTGGAGGGTCAACAGATCAGGCGCTGCATACTCCCTACCGGAATAGGTTCTAAGTAGTCGCGTCCGACGTTGGTGAAGACGCCGCCGCAGCTGCCGCAGAGCACTTTGCCGGTCAGCACGTGCAGCGGCCGCCGGCGCTTCCAGAATTCGCTCTCCACGATCTTGGCCACGGTGCCGCTCTGGCGGATGCCGTCCAGGCGCGCCTGCACCGCCTCCCACAGCTCCTGGTCGACGATGCGCAACTCCGGCACCGGGCGTTCCGTCACTGGCGCCTGGTCGGTCACCCGCGACACACGCTTGCGGCTGTCGGGATCGAGGACGTACTCCAGCTTGCCCCACTGCCGCAGCCCGATGTACAGGCGGTTGCGCAGGATGCCGGTGGCACGGCGATGGTTGCCGCGGATCGTCGTGTCGCGTCACGGCTTGCCCGACGGGCCAGGGATGCCGTCGTCGTTCAGGTGCTGGGCGATGGCGCGCGGCGAGTGGCCGGCGGCGAACTCCCGGAAGATGCGGCGCACCACGTCGGCCTCCTCGGGCACGACGGCCATGCCGCCGCGCACGGCGCGGCCGCCCGGCCCGATCTCGTGCACCGTGTAAAGGCCGGATGAAGTTTCCCCAAAACGGGCGGGCGAAAAATCCCCAGATGGTTGGCGGAGTCAAGGATCGGCGGCTG
>NZ_LGQZ01000031.1 GCF_003116015.1 Azospirillum sp. TSO22-1 | reverse complement strand
CGTCGCCGTGGCGGTCGATCTGGTTGCGGATGGCGGTGCGGATGAAGTCGGTGCGGTTCGCGTAGAACCCTTCCTGCACCAGAAGATCGATGTGGCCGAGGTCGACGTAGCCGAGGTTGATCGTGATCTTCTCGCTGTCGCCGGCCTTCGGCTTCAGATCGCGTGCGCTGCCGGCCATCTCTGTGCCATCCCATAACCATCCATGTGGATGGTATGTGGGCGCTTCCCGGAACTGGTCAAGGGGGAGTCGGCGCTGTGCCGGTCGATCATCGGCATTGCAGCGGCGGGTCGATGCCGTAGCGCCATCCGAGCTTCAGCGTGAGGCACCCGTTCTCGATGCTTGCGGTGCTCGGAATGCCCGTACATCCCACGGCCTGGGCCTTCTTGGACACGGCGGCGATGAACGCGTCGCCACAGGGCGCGTAGGAGGCTGTCGCTCCAGACGATCCACTTGGATTTCCGGTGCCGCACCATGAAGATGCGGTTGCTCTCTTCATCGGAGAACGTTCCGGGGCAGCCGGATATCGAGAACCGGTCATCGGTCCCGGCGCACGTTGCACTCGGTAGACCGCCCAGAACACCGCGAGAATGATCTGAATGGTGTCTTGCGCTTTTCTGTGGGGAATAAGCCCATATGCCGGAATTGCCGCATCACGAAACCATTCGCAGCACCATTTTCCTTGCAGACGGCCAAGGCACTCCCGATCCGGCCGGTCAAACGCACGGAGCACGACAATGGCCATGGAGACAACCGCGCCGTCCAGCACTCCAGTCTCCCGGAGCGCGGTGATGGAATATTTCGTGCCGCCGTTGGTGATACCGGTCGCGGTGGTGCTGGCGGTGGTGCTCTTCGCGCTGTTCCATGGGCCCGTGGTCTGAGCCGGAGGCGCGGTCATGCGGAAGGACGTCGAGAGAGAGACCTTCGAGAGGTGCGTTGCCCATGTGACGCTTCGTCCGGACGACTTCATCATGGAGGACGTCGTCGAGGCCCAGGTCGTCGGCGGCGGCACGGTCCAGACCCATGTCATCACGGTGACCTACGCACCGACCCGGATCTTCCGCACCTACCGCTCGGCACTCCCTTCCTCATGGAGTGGGCAATTCAGGAAGGATCTGGACGACGGGCTGTTCTACTGACCGCGCGCCGGTCAAACCATCGGCGCAATGCTGGCCGCCTCTTCAGCAAAGCCGTTGTCGAGGCCCCAGATGGCGGCCTGCGTGCGGTTCGACGCGTCGATCTTGCGCAGCAGGCTCTTGAGGTGGACCCTCACCGTCGCCTCGGTGATCCCGAGGTGATTGGCGATCACCTTGTTGGAATTGCCGTGCAGCAGGCAGCGCAGGATCTGCGCCTCGCGCTGCCGTGCGGCCCGTTTCGCCGGCCGGCAGGTTGGACGCGGATCCGGTGCCGATCCTGAGGCGGTCAGGGGGCGTCGGCGAAGGGGTACGGATCCCGCCCGTACGTCCACGCCGCCTCGTAGGGCTGGCCGCCGGAGGACTGGACCAGCACCAGGCTTGCAAAGCCGCAATCCCCGGCCGCCTGGGCCTCGTGCACGGCTCCATGGAGCGCCAGGATGAAGGACGCGTATGGGCCGTAGACGAATCCGTCGGCGCGGACCAGCCAGCCGCCGCTCCTCTCGACCACAAAGAAGGCGAGTTCGGTCCTGAGGGAGCCATCCTTGTCGCCGCCCGGCAACCCGACCGGCCGCATCGTTCCGGAGGTGCCGCCGAAGGCCGTGTGGTATCGCCGCGGCAGGTGCTGGCCGATCATACCTGGTTCCTCGTTGCCGCGCCGGTGAACCCAGCGCACACGTTGGTGAAACTGTGAAGTCGCGCACCGTCGCGCAGCGCGGCCCGTGCGGGCGGCGATATCGGGGAAGGTTGCGTCGTTATGCAACTTGCCGCGGGGAGGACCCGCCAGCGGCGTTCCGCATCGGTCCAGCGCAGGTGTTCGCGCAACACGTCGGCACCCTGGGGCACCGTTCCGGCGACGCTGACGAAGGTGGCGGTCATGGGCTTGCTCCCGATTGGCTCCGAAAGTCCGACAAAGGCCACGCGTCCTTCCGGCAAAGGACCGGGGATCACGGCTCGTTTCGTCTTGTCGTGGAAGCGGGCACCGGGGAGCGCGGCGGTCCCAAGTCCTGGCGACCGAATTGTCCGGACGCCTCGACCTGACATGGGGTGCGGTGTCCGTCATCGGCAGTAGGGCGGACGGACATTCCCGGCGCATCGGTACAGGCTCCTGCCGCCCGCATCCAACCGGGCGGATCAGATGTCGTCGGACTCCCTGGACAGGTGGGCGAGTGCTTCCCGCAGCCAGGGATCGCGGACGGTCCGATCGCGCCGCGCCCACGGGACGTTCGTGGTGTTGCCCGCCTCGTAGAGACGTTGCGCCAGCGCCTCGACGGTCATCCGTCCGCTGATCTGGTCCTCGCGGGCGACGCGTTCGCGCCCGGTATCCACCGCCTTGAGCCGGTATTGGTGCTGGTCGTTCTCCGGCGGCAGGAGCCGTTCGACGCGGTGGGCGCCGCTCGGCGCGCCGCGCTTCACGGCCGGCGCCGCGAAATAGACGATCTGGCCGATGTGGTATTTCGGGGTGTCCATGGATGGCCTCCGGCCATGCGGATGCATCAGACGCCTTGCGCGGAAACCGTCGCCTTCCGTCGGCCTTGCGTTCCGCGCTTGGCCGGCCGCGAGTCCCGCCGCCTGACGGCTTCAGCGTGAATGGCGGGCAGCATGGTCTGAGCGGCATGCTGCTGCTTGGGCGTGCCGGTCTGCGCCAGACGCTCGGCGTTGGAGATCAGGTTGCCAAGGTCGTCGTCGGTCATTCCGGGGAGCTTGTCGAGCAGATCCATCGTCATCGGGCCTTCGTTGTTTGCGGGGCGTGTTGTCGCCGTGTGGTGCGTGCGCCATCCGGCCAGCCAGTTCCGCGCAAGGGGGCTGCCGGTCGGGTGCGGGTTCGCGGACCGGGCGATTCCGGCCGCCGCCGCCAACTCGCCCACGAGAAACGCGACGCGGCTCCAGCGGGCGGGTTGCCCGCTGGGTACCGTCTTTTTTTGAGCCATGTGCGCTTCGGCGCTCCGCGTAAAGTACAGATCTCTTAAATTGGGTGTTGCATCAAAAATTCAAATGGAAAACCGATCAGAGATGAAAATAACTCCTTAATTGTCCCGGCGCGACTAAGCGAGGTATGGCAAGTCGTGTTTTTAATTTTTTCTGGGGGCACCGTGGTGCGAGCCGAAAACAGAAAGAAAACAGTGGGCATCCTCGGCACCGCCGCCATCACCACAGCCCGCGGGCCAACGGGAGGAAGGACATGTGCCCGAGGTGGATCCGGCGCGGCTTCCCCTCGGGCCACCGATCGGTTCAGGGTGGGGCAAGTGTGGCAGGGCTTGTTTTGCCAAGCCTGCTCAGGTCAGCACCGCCTCGGCCGATGTCACGGGCGTCACCGGCCCTTCGGCCAGCGTGTCGCGCAAGGTGTCGCGGAACAGGGCGATCGGCTGCGCCAGCCGGTTGGCCGGCACGCGGTGCAGCATCCAGGCGCGGACCTGCGGACGGAAATCGACGGCATCAATGATTTCGACCTCGTCGCGCCAGCGGCTGCGCACCAGGGCACCGGGGCGACGACGCCCAGCCACCCGTCCGACCCGACCAGGAAGAACGACTCGGTATGATCCATGGTGTAGGCGTCCGGATCGTCGACGCGCACCGGCACCTTCGCATACTTGACCCGAAGCTGCTTGGCGAAGGCGGCGATGGCGTCTTCATTGCCGGTGAGCCTCTGGAGGCGCGGATGGAACAGCGCCACGTATCCGGCCAGATGCCCGGGCGTATCGCGGCGGGGATCGACGGTGACGAAGGCAAGCCGCACGCGCTCGCCCTCGGCTCCCAGCCGGTCGACTGCTGCCGCCATGGTCTGCAAGCCCGTCGGACACACGTCCGGGCAGAAGGTGTAGCCGAAGGTGAGCAGCAGCGGGCGGCCATGGAAGTCCGCCTCGCTCACGGCCGTGCCGGTCTGGTCCGTCAAGGCGAAGCGGACGCCATCGTCGGCTTGCGCGCTGCCGAAGAGCCCGCACCCGATGAGAAGCAGCGTCAGAAGGACACGCACGACCACCCTCTCTGCTTCCGACCATGACGGGGGCGGGCATCATAGTACGTTCTGCATAGCCCGTCTTGTAGCCCGTCAACTCAGATGCCCGCCCCGGCCTGATGCTCGCTACTTGCTGGA
Source organism: Azospirillum sp. TSO22-1 (assembly GCF_003116015.1). Lineage (GTDB taxonomy): Bacteria > Pseudomonadota > Alphaproteobacteria > Azospirillales > Azospirillaceae > Azospirillum. The sequence goes on along the minus strand of NZ_LGQZ01000031.1, from coordinate 36,818 downwards.
ACTCTTCCCCGCGCCTTCGTGGGCTGGGGCCGCCGCGCCGGCACCCTGCACGTCGACCTCCACGGTGACCGGGCCACCCTTCTCGAAGGTCAGTGTCAGCGGGAAGGCCTTGCCCTTGACGAGCGGCTGCTTGAGCCCGAGCAGCATGATGTGCAGCCCGCCCGGAGCCAGCGTCGTCGGCGAGCCCGGCATCACCTCGATGGCATCGACCGGGCGCATCTTCATCACGCCGTTGTCCATCATATGGAGGTGCAGTTCCGCCTTGTCGGCCACCGGCGTGGAGACGGACACCAGACGGTCGGCATCCTTTCCGTGACCGGTCAGAACCATGTACGCCGCGCCGTTCTGCGCCGTTCCGGCGGTGGCGCGCGCCCAGGGGTGCTCGATCTCGACCGCTCCGGCCTTGTAGCCGTGCGCCAGAGCGGTGCCTGCCGCAACGGCCAGCACCGCGGCCAGGGTCATCGTACGCATCATCGTGGAATCCTCCTGTGGTTGGGAATCAGGTTTTCAGCAGGGCGCGGATGCGGTCGGCGAGCGCATCCGCCGTGGTCCCCGGGGGCATGACCCCGGTGACGGCTCCGCTGCGATCCGTCAGGTAGACGAAGGCGGAATGGTCCATGAGGTAGTTGTCGGCACCGGCCTTGGTGTCGACCTTGGCGAAGTAGACGCGGTAGGCCTTGGCAACGGCCTTGATCTGTTCGGGCGTGCCGGTGAGGCCGAGGATACGGCTGTCGAACAGGGCGGTGTATTCGGCCAGCGTCGCGGGCGTGTCGCGTTGCGGATCGACGCTGACGAACAGCGGCTGCACGCCGCCGGCATCACCGCCCAGGAGGTCGAGGGCCTGGGCGATGGTCTGCAACTCGGTCGGGCAGACGTCCGGGCAGTACCGGTAGCCGAAGAACAGCACCTGCACCTTGCCGGGGAAGCTGCTCTCCGTCACCGGCCACCCGTTCTGGTCGGTGAGGGTCCAGGGACCGCCGACGTTGCTCAATGCTGCCGCCTCCACGCCGCCGCCGGCATGTTCGACCTGCACCCAGGCGAGGCCGGCCACGGCCGCAACGGCCAGGGCCAGACCGGCCCAACGGATCCGGACGGGTTTCGTCGTCACGGCTTGCTCTCCTTCCTGTCATCCTTGGTTCCGACGGGAACTTCGGTCTGGAACACGGTTTTCCTGAGATCGCCGAGCCCCACCTCCAGACGCAAGGTCCAGCGCCCGGCGACCGGCATCTCGATACCCTCCGCGTCGGCCATGCCCGACCCCGTCACGGAGAGGACCCGGCGAGCCGGTGCCGCACCGCCAGCGGGCAGTTCCCATTCGAGCCCGGCTTCGGACAGCGGCAGTGGGCGGCCGTCGGGTTGCGACACCCGGATCCTCACCCGGTTGAGCCCCGGCCTGGCCGGCACCACCTCGACCAGCGCGGAACGCCCGTCCTTGATGACCACCGTGGCCTGGCCGGCGTCCGCGCCGGTGTCGGCGCGCACCATGGTGTCGCCCGCCATCAGGGCCCGTGGCGGTGGCGTGAACGCGAAGAGGGACGTCAGCAGGAGCACGGCGGCGGCGAATATCATCTCCGCCCGGATGCTGCGGCGCAAGGCACCGGCCGCGGCGGCTCCGCCGCTGTCGAGAGCCGGTGTCAACCGGAGCCGGTTGTAGGCGGCCAGCGCCAGGAGTCCCGTAACGACGAGCATCTTGCGCAGCCAGTTCTGCCCGTACTCGGTGGTGAGCAGCGCGTCCGGCGTGCCGATCTGCAGGATCGACAGGCCGGCGCCCGCGGCAACCAGGACTCCCACGGCGCCGACGGCCAGCGTCGAGAAGCGCCGGGTCAGCCGCGCCGCCTCGCCGGGCGGCTCGGTGCGCAGGGCGACGGCCAGGGGCCACAGCGCGCCCAGCCAGTACGCCGCCATCAGGCCGTGCAGCCCGACCAGCGGAGCGCTCAGCCAGCGCGGCGGTGCGGTCGCTGCGTGGCCGGTGACCGCCAGCGAGGCAGCCCCCAGCAGCGCACCGAACACGAGCAGCCCCTGTCCGGCGGCATGGCGCGGGGCCAAAGCCAGGCCGGTCGCGCTGGCCAGCAGGGCGCCCAGCGCGATACCCGCGCTGAGCCCGGCGGTGCTGGTCACGCCCGTCGTCCAGATCGCGGAGGACGCCAGGGCCGTGCGCGGGCCGCCGGCCAGCACCGCGCCGTTCACCCCGACCGGGAGCACCGCGGACACTCCGGCCGTCAGCAGGAGAACGCACAGGCCGGGCTTCAGCCGGTCGTTCAGCGGCGACCATCGGCCGGGCACCAGAACGAGGAAGAGACCGCCGCCGACCCCGGCCAGCAGGGCGGCGAAATGCAGGGCGCGGACCAGCAGGGCCGCCAGGGCGATGGAAACCGGAGTCTCGGCGTGCGTCTCCGGCGCCTCCGGTGTCGGCGCGACGCCGATGCCGAAGACGATGGTGCCGGCCACCGGGTGGCGGCGTGCGCGTCACGCGCGGCTTCGTTGGCGTAAACGACGGGCTGTCTCCCCTCGGGACGGGTCGATCGGCCGAAGCCGCGGATGTCCATGGCCCAGACGTCGAAGCCGCGGGCCGCCAGATCGTCCATCCAGGAATAGCCGGCGACGTCGAAGGCTTTGGCGGTCGGCACGCCATAAGGGTGGAGCATCAGCACCACCTCGCCGTCGGCGAACCGGGTCTTGCCGGCTGGGGCTTTGTGCAGCAGCTGGAGTTCGACACCCGGATCGCCGCCGGGGATGCGCACGTCGTCGGTGGCCGCCTTCGCGGGGATGGCCAGGGCAAGGAGCAGTCCGGCGAGGATCAGGATGACCCTGGCTGGGAGTGAAAGCCGTTTCACGAGTATCGTCCTCATAACGCGCGTGGCGTAGCCGATCCGGGCGTCTCCCGGATGCGGGCAGACACCGCCAATGCCTGGGGGCGGATCAGGTGGCGCCGAACCAGGCACCCGGCTTCGAAGCCTCCGGGTGCGAACGGGCCGGCGGTGCTGGTCCGTTCGGCGCGGGCGTGGGATGCCCCGCCGGACGGTCAGGTCCGGTCGCTGGCCGGGGGTGCCCGCGGGTTGAGAGGGGTGTGCTCAAAACGCCAGGAGATTCGGTCCATGCCCGGCGGTTCGGGGTCGGACAGGACGCCCGATGCAGAAGACTGGTGGCTGAACCCCGGCGGCGGCGTGAGCGCATGCGCGGCCAGCGCCATGCAGAAGGGGCAGGCCGCGCCGTGGTCGTGGGGTACCGGTCCCTTCGACGCCGGCGCCGGATCCGCCACCGGTGCCTCGCCATGCTCGTGGGCGTGATGGTGATGTGCGTGCGCCGCCGGACCCTTGCCGTCGGTTGCCGCCGCGGCAACGGCAGGACTCATACCCACGGCCCGGCCGCGCATCGCCATCGCAAGGTCCGGCAGCGCCGTTTGTACGAGGATGGCAAGGACCGCAAGCCAGCATGCGAGCAGCCGTAGGGGCCGCTCAGGGCTGGCGTGGCCGCCTGCCCTGGGCGGCCTCGTCCACTTGCCGCACCCGCCTGTCACAACGATGTCCTGCGCCGCCGGTGAGCCGAACGTCTCCTCCATGGTGCCGTTGATGATGGCATGGAGCCGTTCCCATGGCCGTCAGCGTAGCACCCGTTCGTCGGTGGCAAAAGCCGGATCGCCGTCTTGCGGCGCCGGCGGAGGCGGGCGATCCGCATGGCGGGAAGGTCGCGGCCCGAAGACCCCGCCGGGCGATTCGGCTGCATTCGGACAGTGAAAAGCACGTCACCGAACCTCGCTTTACAGCCTATGGTATTCGTGCGATATCCGCGGGTATGCAGGCGGCGGAACGTCATACGCCGATTGTTCGGCGAACGGAGTTCTTCAAGCGGATCGGCTCGTCTGTCGATGCCGTTCTCCCGCACCTGCGGTTGTCCTGGAAGGGGCTTGGCCGGACGGTGCGCCGCATCGGCCTGATGGCCGGCGTGATCGCGCTGATGGTCCAGGTGTTCGCCTGGACGTTGGCCATGCCGGCGCAGGTCGCCGCGATCGACTGGATGACCGTCTGCACCGCCGAAGGGCTGGTCCACCTCGACGTGGACGGCGCGCCGACGGGCACGGATGCGCCGGTGAAGCATCCCGGCATGGAACATTGCCCCTTGTGCCCGCTGATCGGCGGGTTGTACCTGCCGCCGCCGGTCCAGCCGGTGTTGCGGCAGACCATCGCACGGCATGGTCCCGAGGGATTGCCCGGCGCGGAGGTGGTGGCGGGCTGGTTCCTGTCCACCCTCCAGGCGCGCGCGCCACCGGTCTAAAGTCCAGGGAAGCGGGATCGCAGCGCGAGAAACGTGCGCGCCTTCCCGCCTTGCCATCCGACCTATCCCCGGCCCCGCACGCCGTCCGCGCGTTCGGAACGCGGCGCGTGCGCATGGCTGGACTCAGATCGAGGATCTTCATGACGTCGCGTCTTTCCGCGGCCGGCGCCCTGCGCGCGGCCCTGCTGTCGAGTGCTGCCCTGGCCGGCCTGTCGCCCGCCGGCGTTTCGGCCCAGACCGTTTACCCCCTGCCGACGCTTTCCGTGATCGCCTCTCCGGGCGACATGTCCACCCCGCTGTCCGGCTCCGGCCTGGGCGAGGCGGGGCTGGCCGTCCGCCGGCCCGCCACCAGCGACGCCGCAGCCCTGCTGCGTGGCTTGCCCGGCGTGAGCCTCTACGGCAACGGCGGCGTGTCGAGCCTGCCGGCGCTGAACGGGCTGGCCGACGACCGCGTCAATGTGCTGATCGACGGCGTTCCGGTCACCGCCGCCTGCCCCAACCACATGAACCCGCCGCTGTCCACCATCCCTCCCACGCAGGTGTCCAAGGTGGACGTGCTGGCCGGCATCACGCCGGTCAGCGCCGGCGGCGACAGCATAGCCGGCACCATCACCGTCGAAAGGGCGCCTCCGGTGTTCGCAGCACCAGGCGAGGGGGTGCATACCGAAGGCAGCCTGTCGGCGTTCTACCGCTCCAACGGCCACAGCGTCACCGGGGCCGCCGCGGCGTCCGTCGCCAACGACGCCTTCAGCCTCGGCTACAACGGGGCTTGGAGCCGCGCCGAAAACTACAAGGACAGCAATGGCCGGACCATCCGCTCGACGCTGTACAACGTGCAGGACAACGTCCTGACCTTCGGCGCGCGGCGGGACGGGCAGCTGGTCACGCTGCAGGGCGGTCTGCAGTATATGCCCTATCAGGGCTTCCCCAACCAGCGCATGGACCTGACCTACAACCGCAGCCTCTTCGTCAACGGCCGCTACGAGGGGGCCTTCGACTGGGGAACGCTGGACGCCCGGGCCAACTGGCGGCGGACTGAGCACACCATGAACTTCCTGTCCGACAAGGGCGGCACCGCCACCGGCGGCATGCCGATGGACACCTTGTCGACGGAAGCCGGCTACTCGGTCAAGGCGACGCTGCCGCTGTCGGCGCGCGACACCGTGCGCGTGGGCAACGAGTTCCGGCACTACCACCTGGACGACTGGTGGGACCCGGTGCCCGGCAGCATGATGATGGGGCCGCAGACCTTCTGGAACGTCAACGGCGGCGACCGCAACCGCCTGGGAACCTTCGTCGAGTGGGAGGCCAACTGGTCGCCGGCGTGGACGACCCTTCTCGGCGTGCGTAACGACGTCGTATGGATGGATACCGGGACGGTGCAACCGTATTCCTGGCAGAACCCCATCCGCATGGGCATGATGACGATGGCCAACCCGGACGCGGCTGACGCCCGTGCCTTCAACGCCCGCGACCGCGCCCGCACCGACGTCAATTTCGACGCGACGGCGCTGGTCCGCTACACCGCGTCGGACACCACCGAGATCGAGGCCGGCTACGCCCGCAAGACCCGCTCGCCCAACCTGTACGAGCGCTACGCCTGGGGCACCGGCAGCATGTCGAGCAGCATGAACGGCTGGTTCGGCGACGCCAACGGCTACGTCGGCAACCCCGACCTCAAGCCCGAGGTGGCCAACACCGTCAGCGTCACCGCGGCCCTGCACGACCCCGCCCGCAAGGCGTGGGAGGTCAAGGTCACGCCTTACTACACCTATGTGCAGAATTTCATCGACGTCGACCGGATCGGCACGCTGAGCAACGGTTTCGTCAAGCTGCGCTTCGCCAACCACGACGCGGTCCTCTTCGGCGCCAACGTGTCCGCGGCGGCCACGGTCTACGAGGACGAGCGCCTCGGCGCGTTCCGGCTGTCGGGCGTGCTCGGCTGGGTGCATGGCCGCAACCTCGACACCGGCGACGGGCTGTATCACATGATGCCGGTCAACGCCCTGCTGACGGTCGAGCACCGGCTGGGCGGGTGGTACAGCGCCCTCGAGCTTCAGGCGACCGCCCGCAAGGAGCGGGTCGAGTCGGTGCGTAACGAGCCGGAAACGCCGAGCTATGCCCTCGTCAATCTGCGGACGGGGTACGAGTGGAACAACATCCGGTTCGACGTCGGCGTCGAGAACCTGTTCGACCAGCAGTACTACCAGCCGCTGGGCGGTGTCGATTACGCCGACTACAGGGCCGGCGGCAGCCGGGGCCGGGTCGGCGCGCTGCCGGGGGCCGGCCGCTCCTTCATCGCCGGCATGACCGTGAAGTTCTGAAGCCGGTCGGCCGGCGCTCCTTCGGGGGCGCCGGCCGGCTGTCTTCCGGGTGTGCCTGCGGCGGATGCGGCCGGCGCCACCCCTTCAGAGCGTTTCCCGAAGGAACGCGAAGTTCGTACCCTGATACCGCCGGAACGGTGGAGGGGCCAATGCTGCGCGGCGTGCTGCTCGTCGTCTGCGCGATCCTGGGTCCGATCGGTGTTGCATCGACGCCGCTGGCGGCCTCGCCGGATCCGGCGCGGTTCATCTTCGTGGCATCGGCGCTCGATCCGACCGTCGCCATCATCGACAGCGCCACCGATTCCGTCGTTTCGCGAACCCGTTTGCCGGGACTGCCGAAGCAGATCGCGGCATTGAACAAGGGAACCGAACTGGTGGCCAGCGATGTCGGTGCGCGCCGGCTGTACGTTGTCGACGCGGCGAGCGGCTCCGTGAAGCGGGAGCTGGACACCGGCATCGCGCCCGTCCTGCTGCAGGTCGACCGGACGGGGACGCTCTTCGCCGTCGCCGATCCCGACGCGGGCGCGGTCGAACTCATCCGGTCCGCCGGTGGGCCGACGTTGCGGGTCCCCGACCTTACCGGCCTTCGATCCATGGCCTTTGCCCCGGACGGACGCCTCCTGGTCGCACGTGGCACGCGGGTCGCCCTTGTCGATACGGCGGCGGGACGGATCGCGGCCGACTTCGCGGCGGACGAGCGCGACGGCCTGATCGTCCAGGTCGCCACCGATCCCGGGGGCGAATACGCATTCGCCGTGCATGGCGAACGCGGCGTCCTGACGATCTTTGCGCTGAAGGAGACGGCCAAGGCCACGCGCGTGCAACTGCCGCCGCCCGTGGGACGCCTGCTGCCGAGCGCCGACAGCCAGTTCGTGATGATCCCGGTGGCCGGCGGGCAGGCGGTGTCGCTCATCTCGACCTGGACGCTCAAGGAGAGCGCGCGCATCCCGATGTCAGGCCACGTCAGCGGTCTCGGCCTGGGGCTGTTCCAGAGCGTCTCCATCGGGCTGAGCCGGGCGGCGCGCACCGTGCAGACCGTCGATCTGCGCGACCGCCGGCGTCTGGCGCCGCTTCCGGTGCCCGGCGTGCCGGAGGCCGGCGCGCCATCGCCGGACGGCCTCAAGTTCTATGTGGCGCTGAGCGATACCGGGCGGGTCGCGGTCATCGACGTGCTGCACGCGAGCGTCAGCCGCGTCATCGAGGACGTGGTCGGCGGCGCTTCGACGGTGGTGTCCGCCGTGGGCAGCGCCTACTGCCATTGAGCCGCGCAGGGCGGGGAATAGCCCGCCACGAGGGGCGTCCTTGGATCACACGGCACCGGTTAGCGGTGCCTTAGAGAGGAGGGCAGGTCATGATGCGCACAGTCTATGCCGCCACGCTCATCACCGTCGGGTGGCTCGGCGTCTGCGCTCCGGCGCAGGCGGCCGGGGAGCCCGCCAAGACCGCCCAAGCCATGGGCGGCCAGATCCTCACGGATCAGAAGGGCATGACGCTCTACACATTCGACAAGGATGCGGGCGGCAAGTCGACGTGCAACGGCCCATGCGCCGCGAACTGGCCGCCGCTGGCCGCCGCGGCCGATGCCAAACCCATGGGCAAGTACACCGTGATCACCCGCGACGACGGGGTCAAGCAGTGGGCCTACAGCGGGAAGCCCCTCTACACCTGGGCCAAGGACGCCAAGCCCGGCGACACCACCGGCGACGGCGTCAACAACGTCTGGCACGTCGCCAAGCCCTGACCATCCCTCCGGAGGAGGCCGTGCCCGGGCGGCCTCCTCCGGACCCTTCCGGGGATCGGGGCCGTCAGCGGCACTGCCCGTCGCCGGCCCCCGCGAGGGCCGCCGGGCGTCGGCTTCCGGTCTCGATCATCGTGACCTCGTGTGGAACGACGCCGATCACCGCGACCTTGCCGGCGTCCGGCAGCGCCACGTACACGGCCAGCGACCCCCGGCCGGTGGAGACCCCGGCCGGTCGGGCGGGAAGGGCGACGTCCGCGATCACCCGCGGCGTCATCGTGTCGACCACGAAGACCCGTCGGCCGCTCTCCGAGACGAAGGCGCCCATGCTGCCGCCGAACACCGGGACGAACCCGGACACGGCGGCCGGGACGGCGAGGCGAACCTCTTCCTTCAGGGCGTCGATGGGGCGGAGCGCCACGACCTTGCCGCCGTCGAGCGGCAAGGCGGCGTAGTCGCCCAGCAGGTACAACCCCCGCGCCGGCTCCCCCAGATCGATGCGCGCTTCGACCCGTCCGTGGACCAGATCGTAGGAAACGAGGCGGCGGCCGTCGCCTTGCATCTCCAGCGCGCGGCGGTGGTCGGCGGACAGTGCCAGGCGCTTCCGGCCCGACAAGGAGTCGCCTTGGTCTCGGATGACGCCGGTCTGACGGAAGCGCCGAAGATCGAAGGCGACGAGCCCCGCACGCCCGTCCACCGCGATGAGCGCAATCTCGCCGGAATGGCCGAAGGCAACGTCGGACACCTTGCTCAGGCCGGTGACGGCGTGCGTCGTGCCGGGCTCCGCCAGACGCCCGAACAGAATCTGTCCATTCTCGCAGATGATGGCCAGCGTCGTCTCGTCCGGTGACAGGAGGAGGCGCGTCGCCGGTGCGTCGAGGCGGACCGTGTCGATGTCTTCGCCGGAGCCGATCCGGCGGATGCCCACGGCCGGGCGGTCGCGGTAGGACAGCGCCACGAGCCCGGTCTTGGAGGATTGCACCATCAGGCTGACCGGGCCGTCGACGGGCATCATGCCCTCGATGCGGTTGCTGTCCGTGTCGATCATCGTCAGATGCGGCAGGGCTTCGTCGGCTGCCAGAAGCCGATTCGTTGCCGCCGCAACGGGAGCGGCGAACAGGCACGAGGCGAGGATCGTCGCCGGGATCCATCGCGCCGAAGCGGTCAGCGCACCCATCATGCTCATATCCTCGCCGGTTCCGGAACGAGCCGCATCGGCCGTCCGCCGGCGACCCTATGCGCGCGCCGGCGCCGGAGCTTTGATCTGCCGCAAGCGTTCGTCCGGCGTTCTTTTGGTGTTCGGTGGCTCCCTGGTTGTCGCGGCTGGCTTTTGGGCATGCAGACGGCGAAGCTATCGGATGTGCCGACGACATGTCCGATCAACACGGAGCATGCCGCATGCCGCGCCATCTTTTCGAACCCCGGCTCCACGCTACTCGAAGGATTGGGCGCGTCGGTCGGATGTCCGCTCCCATTCACGCTCTTGGCTCGCCAATTCGGCAAGCTTTCGGTCGGTTTTGGTTGCCCAATCGCGGACGGTGGGGTCGGCGTGGGCCAGAAGCAGGGCCAGCCGCTGACGGCGGACTTCGATGACGTCGGCGAGGCTGCCCGACGATGAAACGGGCAGGAGCGATGCTTCGAATGCCGCAAGCACGGCCGCTCGATCCGGAGCACGGTCGAGCAAAGCCAAAAACAGGGGATAATCGCCTTCGGGCAACTCCTTGGCCGTCCCGCGAGGAAACAGTCCAAGGAGGCACGCGGTCCTGGGATAACGGTCGCCGGGTGCGTGATCCGCCCACTCGAACAGCACCTCACGCTCCACTGCAAGCAGGGGGTTGCGTTTGCGAAGGCTCGTGCGACGCCATATCCAAAAATCTTCGTCCTCGGGTGTTTCCCCGACAAACGCGTCGAGGAAGGCGGTCGGTTGTCGTTCCGCAAGGGTGAGAAGGGTCTGTTCGAAGGCGTGCAGCAAGGAGCAGTGGTGATTCTCGGTGGTTGTGATGATGGCCTTGCCCAGCCGGTACGCGGCGTCTGCCGCATCTTTCCCCGCAAAACAGTATTTGACGATCTTGGAAAGCTTGTAATCTGCGTTGGCGCTGTGTTTCGCAAAATCCTGCGACAGGACCAGAGAACGGCCGACCGATGCCAGGGCGGGGGTAAATGCGCTTTTACCTTCACTTCGAACTCTGTAGACCCGATAGGATAGGATGTTCATGGCCACAGCGAGCCCGCCCGGCTGATCTCCGATCACTTCCACCAACGGCGCCATAGTCTCGTCCGACAACTCCTCGGAGTGGCCGTACTGAAGCGGCCAATAGGCACTTGCCGGGGCCAGCGACACGGCAAGCGATCGGTGGAGACGATCCACTCCTGCATCTCCGATGGGTACGGCCGTCTGCAACCATGGAAACCACGGGCCGAAAAGCGGATCGGAAACCGCCTGGTCCAGCACGCCTTCGACCCAGGCGCCATCGCGCTTCGAGGCGGCCCAGAGAAATCCGCGCAGGATGGTGGTATCCCGGTGTTCGTCGTCGGTGGTCGCGAACGCGTTCGCAAGACGTCGCCAGAGGGCGTTGAGGCTGGAAGCCGCTTCGCCGAGGCTGGCGCCGAGCGCGTGCACTCGGCCACCGTTCGCGGCAATCAAGTCCGGCAGCAGCCGGTCCAGCGTTCCATCTTCGATTGCCAGGGCGTGGCCGAGGGCTTGGATCTTCTTGTTGAGACGTGCAGAAGCCCCGTCAAGGTCATCCAGATCCTCCATGGTTTCCGTATCGAGGAGATCGTCGATGCCTTTCCCTTCCGACAGCACATAGGCGTGGGTCATCTGCATCAGGTCTGCCGGTCGCAGGTGCTGTTCGAGCCCGCGGAGCGTGGTCAAGGAGTCGGCCGGCATATGTTCGCGATCGAAGGCGATGGTGGCGCACATCGCCTTCCAACCCTCCGACCAGAATTCCTTTCCGGCGATGGTTCGGATCGCGGCCGCCAGATCGTCCGTCAGGAGCGGTACGCTCCATAACAGGCGCAGGTGTCCGGCCAACAAGGCGCGGATCCTTTCGGAATACGGCGCTCTGGACTCATCGAGGGTTACGGCCCGAGCAAGCGCTGTCCGATACCATGCCGCCTGCTCTTCGAGCGACTTGGGTTGCCAACCGTAGTCGCGCGCATGGGCGCCGAAATTGAATCGGTGCGAGGAACTGAAATGGCCGGCGTTCAGCATGGCTCCCAATGCCGTCACACCGATCTCGTTGAAACGCGGCTCCGGGTGTGTCAGCAGGCGGTCGATCATCGCCAGTCTTTGGGCTTGGCTGGCGTGCGTACCCGAGAGCACCAGTGAAAACAGGGCCTCGACGTGCTCTCGGCCGGAATAGTGGTTGTTGTCCGGTGCTTCCGTTGCGAGAGCGCGGATCATTAACCACGCCGCCTGATCGAATCTGGCGGAGCCGTATGCCAGGGTGTGCAGCAGGCCCACCAACTCGCTGCGGTGATACCGGTCGGCAGCAAAAAATGCCGCGTCGCCTTTGCGGTCCGCTGCCGTCTGGATAGCGCCCAGCGCAAGGTCTGGCTGCACCGGTGCCACGTTCTCGAATATTGCCCACTCGTTCCGTGGCAGTTGCGCGACATCTCCCAGGCGCCCATCCGGCTTCAGCCACGCGGCGACGAGGGTCTGGGCTGCATCGCTGTCGTGCAGGAAGCCGATGCGGCGGGAGAACGACCTCCCCAAACGGGCGGAGGCTTCCTGTTCCATGGCCTTGCGAACCATAGCGACCGGGAGGTTTTCCAGTGCTGTCCGCGCCAGGTGGATGGCGAGCGCCTGCGGCAGCACCGCCCGCCAGCGGTCGCGCTTCTGAACCAGTTGGCGGCGCATGAGTTCGGCCACATGGCGGTGCAGTTCCGCTGTGGTCTGTCCGGCCAATTCCGCCAGCACCGGCAGTTCGGCGCCGTCCCCCTCCATGGTCTCGCCGTCGAAGGAATAGACGAGCGCACAGGCTTCCGCCGCGCGCAGCACAGCCTGATCCTTGTCGTGGCGCTGGTGGAACAAGCGGTTGAACAGATCGCTCCTGGACAGGCGGGCCACGCTGTCACCCCGCCGGACTGTCTCAGCCAGTGCGAGGGCAAGCCGAGCGTTGCCTTCCGACAGATCGACGATGCGACGGCGATCCAATTCCGCGATATGGCGGTGGGAGCGGGCGACGAGACGTTCGATGATCGAGTCGGATGCCGGTTCGAGGCGAAACACGGTGGTGTTCTCGTGCTCGTCGTCGCCGACGTCATATTCCACGGTGATCAGGCTGAGCGCACCACTGGCGGCATCGAGTTCGTGGGTGAGCGCGATGTGCAGTGTGGGAGGGCAATTGTCGACGATCATCACCGCCCGTCGTCCATCGCGGGCGAGCCTCGTCAGCAGGCGCTGGGGTGATGGATCCAACTCGGTTCCGACATCGGCGTACACCACCAGCGCCGGATCGAGTGCGGCGTTTCCAACGCGGTCGTCGAAGAGCGCTTGCACCAGCCGCGTCTTGCCCATGCCCGAGAGTCCGACGAGACGCACCGCGGCGCCCGGTTGCGACAGCGCCGCCCGCATGCGCTCCAACCCTTCGGCAATGGGGATGCCTTCCCGGCCGAGGGCGGAGCTATCGAACAGCCGGCCCCCATCATCCAGCAGGTACTCGCTGTCCACCGGCTGCGGAGCGGCCGACCAGTCGCCGAATGGTCGCCAGCCGTTGAGCGGCTCACCGATTCTATCGCGGACCCAGAGGACGAGGCCGGGGTGCTGGCTCGTCCAGCGGGCGATCCGGTGGCCGTCGTAGAAATCCAACACGACCCTGCCGGCTTCCGCGATGTTTCCGATGGCCTGTCGCATGGCCTTGCGGCGCGCTTCCAGTGCGGTATCAGACAGGTTTTCCTTGCCGCTGACCAGGATGTAGGCCCCCGCCTCCGCCGCCAAGGCGGTGAAAATCGGGCGCGGAATACCCCCGGGGCTCATCTCGGCGGCGATACCTGCGGCGCGGCGGCCGGCCTTTTCCTGCTTGACCTGAAAGACCGTGCAGAGCCGCGGCACCCAGTCGGGCGCCATGGCCGACTTCGGAAGAGCGACCCGAACGTCGACGCCGCCATCCGGTGCACGCGGATCTCCGCCATAAGTAACCGCGGATATCGGCAGGTCGGCGTGGCTCAGTTCCCGCTCGCACAACCTTCCCACCAGGGTTCTCAGGTCGTCGTCGGTCAGTGCTTGGATGTGCCGGGAATCGAGTTCGAACATTCTGGCAATTTATCGGATAAGCCCCTCTGAAACCAATCCCGTCTTCGCGTCCACTGCGATCCGATGTGGATGACCAGTGCCTATCTCTGCCGTTCTCTTAAGACGACCGGCTAAAGCTCTCTTTCAGCTTTCAATGGCTCCCTTTCGGCAGGCAACTGGATCAGCCGGTCCGCCCATGCAGCCAACGCCTGCTTCCGTTCTTCAAGATATTGATGACGGTTGTATATGGCGGCGACGCCTTTGATGGTGCCCTGACTGTGATTGAGGATTTTGTCCACGACGTGGAGTGGAACGCCCAATTCGGCCATCATGGTGGCCGCCGTGCGGCGCAGGTCGTGGAAACGCCAGTCAGGGAGGGGCTTAACGGTTTCCGGATCGTCCCCTTTGCCCTTTGCCTCTTTCTGAAGATGAGCAACGATCCCGGCGTCCAGCGTCTCCTTCGCGTCGCTGAAGGCAGATATTGGCGTCCGACCGGTGGCGGTGAACACGAACTCCGATCCTTCCCAGCGCGGCAGGGCCCGCAACAGATCTACGGCGACCGGTGACAGGTGGACATCACGATGCGTTCCGCCGCCGCGTTCAGCCCCTGCCCGTTGTGCGGCGGACACTCGTTTCGGGTGCACAGCCGGTACCAGCGCCTCCTCCTCGACCTGCCGCTCTCGGGGCGTAACGTCCGCCTGCACCTCCAAGCGCGGCGCTTCCATTGCGATGTCCCAACCTGTCGTCGCCGGATCTTCGCCGAGCGCTTCGATCCGGATGTTCTGAAGCCATGGGCCCGGCGAACAGCACGGCTCGACGATGTCGTCCATCATCTCGGTCTCGCCCTCGGTGGACGCCCCGCGGCGCGCCTGGGACGACGCCTGATGGTGCCGATCGCCGACCGCTGGCACCTCATGGAGAACGCCAGCCACGCCTTCCTGGATGCCGTGCGCAAGTCGATGCGCCAGATCCGCACCGCCATCGGGGCGGCGACCGTCGATCCCGCCCTGCTCACCGCGGCGGAGCGCATCCAGTACGAGGGCTATCGGCGCCGGGAGGAGACCAACGGCGTCATTCTCGCCATGGCCAAGGAGGACGTCGCCATCAAGGAGATCGTCCGCCGCACCGGCCACAGCCGCAAGCTCGTCCGCAAGGTCGTGCGCGGTCAGCGGTCCGACATCTTCCGGATCCGGGAGAGCTCGCTTGACCTGCATCTCCCCTGGTTGGATGCGCAGTGGGCTGCCGGGCAGCACAACGCGGCGGAGCTCTGGCGCCAGTTGAGGAGGAGTGGGTTCCGGGGCAGCCTGCGTGTCGTGGGCGAATGGGCGACGCGTCGCCGGCGCTCAGACCAGGCGCAGGCCGGGGCGCTCGGCCGTACGCCGGCGGCGCGGACGATCGCGCGCTTGCTCACCATCGGCCGGGATGCTCCGAGCAAAGCGGAGACGGTGACGGTCGCGGCGATCGAGGGCGGCGTGCCGCTGCTGGTCGAGGCGCGCGAGATCGTGGCGGCGTTCCAGTCGATGATCCGGAAGAAGAGCGCCGAGGAGTTCGAGCCCTGGCTGCAGCGGGCCAAGGCGAGCTTGGTGGCGTCCTTCGCCAACGGGGTCGCCAAGGACCGAAATGCCGTCATCGCCGCAATTACCCTGCCCTGGTCCAACGGTCAGACCGAGGGGCAGATCACCAAGCTGAAGTTGGTGAAGCGGCAGATGTATGGCCGCGGCAAGCTCGACATCCTTCAGGCCCGCGTCATCGGCACCGGATGAGGTCGCACCATCAAATCTGCGACAGAGCCCCAATCCGACGCCGGTTGACATCACGCCGTTTCAGGCCCGCTTCCATCAGACATCGCGCTGCCCGCTGCCACCAGTTCCCGCGTGCCAAGCACCATATGATGAATTGGCCCGTCTATGATGATCTGTCATAACTCGCGTAACCAGGTTCCGGGATGAACCGCATGGTGAAGCTGGTCCTGGCAGCGACTGTTGTCGCCGCTGCGCTTGCCGGCTGCACATCGACCCCGCTGCCAACGAACATCGACTACAAGAGCCGGGCCGTGACGCGCACCGAGGGCGGCGTGCGCATATCGGCCGCCGTGCTGTCGGCTGAAGAGAGCGTCACGGTATACGGTGTGCCGCTCGCGAAGAAATCCATTCAACCGGTCTGGATCGAAGTCGAGAACCGGGACGATCGCGCCTATTTCCTGTTGTCGCCGGGCCTTGATCCGAATTTCTTCCCAGCTTCCGAAGCGGCGGAAGCATTTACCCCAGGCGACCCGCCCGATCGGACGTTGGAGCTTGACCGACGCTTTTGGCACCTTGCCTTCCACAACCCTGTCCCCCCTGGTGCAACGACGTCGGGGTTCGTGCTGACCAACCTTGATGAGGGGTTCAAGTTCGTTCACCTCGACTTGGTCGCGAACGGACGCGCAAGAACGTTTTCGATCCTCACAACCGTGCCCGGCTTCCGCGCCGATTACCGCATGACCCAAGTGTTCGGGCGCGAGATCTACCCGGCCGAGAAAATTGTAAACTACACGGATGACGCCGCGTTCCGGGCCGCGCTGGTGGCGTTGCCGTGTTGCGTGACCAACGAGGCGGGCTCGAAGAACGGCGATCCGCTCAACCTGGTGGTCGTGGGCGGCCTCGACGATGCCTTCCCCGCATTCGCACGTCGCGGCTGGCATGCGACCGAGGAAAAGTGGACGGGATCGATCATGAAGGTGGTGACATCCGCGCTGTCCGGCGAGCGCTACACCAACGCTCCGGTGAGCGATCTCTACTTGTTTGGACGGGTTCAGGACCTCGCTTTGCAGAGGGCGCGCGACAACATCCATCAGCGCAACCATCTTCGGCTGTGGCTCAGCCCGATGCGCTACCATGGCAAACAGGTGTGGGTGGGTCAGATCAGCCGTGATATCGGCAGCCGTCTGACCATGCATTCCCCGACATTCACGACGCACAAGATCGATCCCGACGTCGACGAAGCACGCGGGGCGCTGATGCAGGACATGGCGTATTCCGTGAACCTCGCAAAACTGGGGTTTGTGCAAGGAGTGGGAGCCGCGCCAAGGAGTGCTCCGCGCGGCAATCTGACGACCGACCCGTACCACACCGATGGACTTCGCGGCGTCCTCGTGTTCGACCGCCGGCACACCTCCTTGGCGCGCATCACGTTCTTCCCGTGGCAGGGTACGGACGACGAGGCCGAGCAGGTAACCGGGCGGATCAAACAATGAACCCGTTGCCGCCGCGCCCACGAACAAGGCACGGAGTCATGCATGCGATGCGTCGTCTGCTGAGCACTGTGGCATGTGTCGCGAGTCTCTCACTGGCGGCGGCCGGTTGTGCGGCGTGGCAAGCCCCTGCCGACGTCAGCGATGCCGGACTGCGGGACCGTGCCGTGAAGGCCACCAAGCGCGACGTGCGCGTGAGTGCCGCCGTATTGAGCGCCGACGACAGCCGGCGCATGCTCGGCGTCGAGGTCGATAGGAAGCGCGTGCAACCGGTGTGGATCGAAGTCCAGAACCAGACGGCGGATCCGCTGTGGCTTCTGCGCCCGGGCACCGACCCCGATTACTTCTCGCCGCTCGAAATCGCATGGTCCGTGCACATGCCGCTCGCCGAGGATGCGAACGCCCGCATCGACGAGCACTTAAACAAACTCGGGTTCAAGAATCCTGTCCTGCCGGACGTGACGCACGCTGGCTTGCTCTTCATCAACCCGGAGCACGGCGTCAGACTCCTGAACATCGATCTGCTCCAGAGGAAGGCGCTGATCCCCTTCTCCCTCTTCCTGAGCGTGCCGGACGACGCCGGGGATGAGCGCTTCGCATTCAGCGCGTACCGGTATCCTGATTCGGCGATCAAGGACCGCAACACTCTCGCCGCCCTGCGTTCGGAGTTGGAGCGGCTGCCATGCTGCGCCACCGATCCGCGCGGTACGGCGTACGGCGCCCCCCTCAACATCATCTTCGTCGGCGAGTCTTCCGACATTGGGGCGGCGTTGGCACGCCGCAGCTATCGCCGCGACATGAGACCCGTGGATGCGGTCGAACAGGTCTTCGGCCGCCGGCCGGATATCGTGGGACGCAAGCAGTCGCAAGCGGGTGCGCCGGCGACCTGGGTGCGTGCGTGGCTCGCACCCATCCGCTTCGAAGGTCGCTCCGTGTACCTCGTGCAGGTGGGACGGCCGGTCGGCGGGCGGTTCGCGCCCCCGGACGCAACAAGCGTCGTTCTGCATGAGGATGTGGACGAGGCGAGAAACCTCCTCATTCAGGACATGATGTATTCGGGCGGTCTGGACAAGCTCGGCTTCGTCACCGGTGCCGGTCCGGCCTCCCCGACGCAGCCTCCAACGGCGTTCAGCGGCGCCCGCTATCAGAGCGATGGTCTGCGCGCGGTCATGTTCTTTGCGACGCGGCCGATCGGCCTTTCGGAGGTAGAGTTTCTCGATTGGGAGCCGTATCTGGACGGACGCAGGTCGGCCGCACGCGACGGGAACGACGATGCACGCAAGTGACTGGATCATCGAAGCGCTTGCAGCTGCCCGACGGCCCCGCGCTCCTCGCATGCCGTTGAGCAGCAGCAATGTGTTGTTGGCCGTCGCGGGCTGCCTCACCCTCGGGGCATGCACGGCAAAGCCGCTGATTCCTTACTCGACGGACACGCCGCCACTTGCTCTCGTCCCGGCCTCCCAGGCCAGGGTGGAGGACAAGCGGGGGCGTTTCCGTGAGATCTACTGCGCCGTGCTGGAGGCGCGAGGACGCGACATTCCTGATTACCGCCCCTGCGAGGACGCCCTGACCCGCGTCGGCAGCGAACCCGCCGGCACCGGCAAGCGCGTCGAGCTCGGCCCATCGAAACGGCGCTTGGTCGGCGTGATGGTCGCCGGCGTTGGGTACGAGTGTTTCGAGCAGTGGCTGCAGGCGCCCGGCACTGTCGCGACGCACGTGCGCCAGTTCGGGTATGATCTGCTGCAGGTCAAGGTCGACGCGCTGTCGAGTTCCGCCAACAACGCACGGCAAATCCGCGATGCGATCATGGCGATGCCGGCGGAGGCCGGAGCATCGCGTCTTGTGCTGATCGGCTACTCGAAAGGTGCGCCGGACATCCTGGAGGCGGTGGTCGCCTACCCTGAGATTCACAGCCGTGTGGCCGCGGTGGTCAGCGCCGCGGGTGCCGTCGGAGGGTCGGCGCTCGCTGACGATGCCGAGCAATACCAGGCCGACCTGCTGCGGCACTTTCCCGGGGCGACCTGCACCTCAGGCGACGGCGGTGCAATAAACAGCCTGCGGTCCGCAACGCGCAAGAAATGGCTGGCGCAGAACCCGCTTCCTCGCGCGTTGCGGTACTACTCGCTCGTCACCTTCCCGCAGCCGGACCGCATCTCGTCGATCCTGACATCGAGTTACGACAAACTTGCCCGCATCGATGCGCGCAACGACAGCCAGATGATCTTCTATGACCAGGTCGTACCCGGCAGCACCCTCATGGGCTATGTCAACGCCGACCACTGGGCGCTTGCGGTGCCGATCTCCCGAACGCATGACACCATCGGCTCGTTGTTCGTGACGCAGAATGCGTATCCGCGCGAGGCACTGGCGGAGGCGCTTTTGCGTTTTGTCGAGGAGGACCTGACGGCATCCGCCCGGTGAGATCTGGGCCTAGCAGTCGTAAACGCCTGCTGCACAGCGGCGCGAGGTCCTTCGCGCGACGCCGGCATAACTCACCGGCGTCAGGGGGCGGCCGACGACAGCCTCGGCGGTGGGGACGGCGCTGCGCACGCCCGGAACCTCGAATCGCTCGCCGAATTCCAGACAAATACCGTACATGGCTATCGCCAGCAAACCAACGCCGATGCGCTTCAACATGATCAGTTTGCTCCTTTTCCCGAGAAAAGAGCGGGGATATCGCTAAGCTCGCGGATTTCTTCCGGCGTCAATTTCTTGGCGTCGGCGGGGATTTGCAGTTTGAAACTGTCGGATGCGACCTCTGCTCCAGCCTTCCACGCCCAAATATCGACAGTGTATTGCGGCCACCCGGCAACCTTCTTGCTCGTGATGACATAACGGCACGGATAAGGCCGCACTCCTTGCGCGATCCAGATTTGCCAATCGACGTCGTTCGTCCTGAAAGCAAGATGATCGCATTCGACGCCACGGATCACGCCGCTTCCCAGATCCTTCACGTCGTTGACCTCCGCCATCAGTTCCTTATACGGATCCGACATCAGCAGATCGGCGCCTGGGACGGGCCTGTGGTACTTGTCCCGCAACACGTCGGCCAATTGGTCGATCGTGCCGGTTGCCTCGACTTGAGCGTACAGGTTGGTGTTCTTGCCAAGCAACGTAACCGTCTTCCCGTCAAAGACCATTTCCATATTCGCAAACCCACCGGTCCGCGTCACGTGAAGCTTATCAGGGCGATTGAGCGACATAGTACCGGAGCTTGCCAACGCAATTTTTTGATCTTGCGTGCTGACGATTTCGAGATTGGTGTCAAAATCGAATGATATTGCCTTTTGTGCACTAAGATAGTCAGACATACCTTTAAGTAATTTTTCGGCACCGGCTTCATCAGCGTGAGCAGCCGTTCCCGCGAACGCTGCAGCCAGAAAAAGCACCCATGCAGTTGCGCTGTGCATGAGACGTCCCCTTCGGTGGTATCCAGTAATCATCACCTTCCATCGACATAGAGTTTGTCAGCGAACCTTACCCTCCGGCAACGTGACTTCAGCATATAACCTATTGGTAAGATCACCAATCGAACTGGTAGGGCCGCCAATTGGCCCTTGTGTGGATCAGCATCCTCTCCGAGATCGGGCTTCTCCCCGTGCTCCGGAGGGCCGAGACCACGATGTCCGACCGAGGAAAGCTCGACCTCCTCCACAGCCGCACGATCAAGCCGGCGCGAAAGTTGTCGCCCCCTCCGAAAGATCGCCTGAGTTTCGGGGGCAGGGAGCGCAGACTGCCTGTGACAGGATTCATGCAACAACGCTGTGCAAGCCTCTCCAGCGCTGGAGCGCGGCGCACGAATACTGAGGTGGCCTGCGCGGCGGAGCGATGCCTGGAGGCTCGCGTCGTGGCACGGCGGGAAATCATTGACGTCGACGCTGATCCGGCGGAGGCCCGGCGCCGTCGCATCCGCCGGTTCTTCCGCCTGGGCGTCCCCATCCTCGGCGTGCTGATGATGGCTGCGGCCCTCGTCGGAACCGCGCTCTACTCCTACTCCGTGAACCGGCGGGACGCGTTGGTCCTCGCCCGGGACCTGATCGAGGCACTGGACCAGCGCGCCGGCAGCCAAGTCTCGGCCTATCTCGACTCCGCCGCCGACGCGGTCAGGATCCTCGCCTACGCCGGTGGCGGCCCCGATGCCCCGGCATCGGAAACGATCGCCCTTGCCCTGATGGGGGCCCGGCCACAGCTCGCGACCCTGTACGTTGGGGCAGAGGACGGCCGCTTCATGATGGTGCAACGCTCGGACGCCGATACGCTGGACACGAAACGCATCACGATCGGGCCGGCCGGACGAACCGTCACCTGGACGCGCCGCACCACGGACGGCACGGTGCGCGCAATCGAGGAGGATCCCGCCGATCGCTACGATCCGGCGTCCCGCCCCTGGTATCGCGCCGCGGTGGAAGGGAACCGAACCGTCTGGAGCGACATCTACGTGTTCTTTACCCGGCAGTCGCCGGGCATCACCGTTTCCCGCGTCCTGCCAAACCGCTCCGGCGCGGTCGCCGCCGCCGACCTCGACCTGATGGACATTGGCGGATTCCTGGACACGTTGAAGGTCGGGGCGACCGGCAAGGCGGTGCTGGTCGACGGCGACGGCCGCCTGGTCGCGGTGCCCGACATCCGCGCCATGCCGCGGCCGGACGGCGATGCGCTGCGCCCGGCGCGGATCGAGGAACTGGGCGACCCGCTGCTTCGCGAGGTGTTCGACCGGGTCCGCATTGCCGGCGAGATCCACGGGGCGATAGAGATCGGCGGCAACCGGCATATGGTGTCGGCCCACCCACTGCGCGCGACGCTCAGGCGGGACTGGTGGCTGTTGCTGATTGCGCATGAAAGCGACTTCGTCGAGTTCGTCGCCGCCAACAACCGCAAGGCGCTGCTGCTGTCCGGGACGGTCGTGCTGCTCGCCATGGCCATGGCCGGGTTTCTTGTCTGGCAGGCCTATTCCGCAGACCGTAACGTGCGCGCCGTGCGCCGCCGTCAGCGGGAGCTTGAGCGGCAAGGCGCCGGATTCACCGCGCTGGGCCGGCTTGGAACGCTTGCCGATCCGGGCGATGCGGCGGCGCTCCGGCGGGCCATGGAAATCGCCGCGGATGCCACAATGGCCCACGGCGTCAGTCTGTGGCGCATCGATGGGGAGAGATTGATCTGCACCGACGGGTTCGACCGGGACAACCGCGGGCATGTCTCGGCGGCGGCAATCCCGCTCGACCACTGTCCGCTGTTCCGCCAAGAGCTGCTGGCCGGCGAAATCGTGGCGACGGGCGATGCCGAAACGGACCCGCGCACGTCCGGGCTTGCCCCGTATCTCCGCGCGACGGGCCGACGCTCCCTCCTGGCGGTGCCGGTCCGCGCCGGCGACCGCACCCTGGGCTGTCTCTGGATTGAGGATGGGGCCGGCGATGTCGGCGTAAGCGAGGGCTTCGCCCGTCTCCTGGGGAAGCTGCTGGCGCCCGGTTTCGTCGCTGCGGAGGCCCATAGTCCCGCGGCCGAAGCCCCCGTGATCCTGGAGGTTGAAGCCCACGGATCATCGTTCGATCCACCGACCCTGCGGAGCGCTGCGATTTCCGTCGAGCGCGACCGCCTGCAACTCCAGGAGATCGCGCGGCGCGGGCTGCGCGAGGAGCAGGTTTCGGCCATGCGGTTTCCACAGGTGACCGTGCTGGTGCTGCGGATGGCCGACGACGTCGCGTTGGCGACCGGCAACACGGCTCAGACGGCCGGCATCGGGGAGATCGTCGCCGCCTGCCAAAGGGCGGCGGAACGGCTCGGCATCCGCTATCTGAAAATCCTGACCGACCAGATCGTCGCCGCGGAGGGTTTCGACGGAAATCCCGCCGCCGCTGCGACCCGGCTTGCGGCGTTCGCGCTGGAGATGGACGCCGAGTGCGACCGGCTGTTCACCCGGCTGGGTCGCCCGCCGGGCTATGCCATGGGGTTCGACACCGGGCCAGTGATGGGCTCGGCCGTCGGTTTCGGCCAAGTGGTGTTCAACGTGTGGGGCGAGACGGTGCGCGTCGCCGGCGCCATGGCGACGGCAGCGCCCAGCGGCGCCATTCAGGTGACGGAGACCACCTACGCGCTGCTGCGCAACGGGTTCGCCTTCCGTGTGCGCGGCGCTTTCTATCTGGAGCGGCTGGGCGAGATGACAACCTACTTCCTGCGGGGGCGGCTGTGACCGACACCCCCGCCCCGGTCACCGGGACACCGCCCGCTGCCGATGAATCGGGGGGCAGGACGGACAGGCCGTGGCGGTTCGAGTGGGTCATCGACACGGCGGCGGTGGGGGCCGCGGTGCTCGGCCACATGGTCCGGCCGAGTACGTGGCGCCGGCCGGCGCGGCGCGAGTTCGTCCGTTTCATGGGGGTTGCCGGGGCCGACTGTGTCTCTTCGGTCGCGCTCGCCGCCATCCTTACCGGTTTCGGGCTGCTGTTCCAGGTGCTCTGGTGGCTGGAGCAGCTCGGCCAGTCGACCCAACTCAGCGCGATCATCCTGAGGATCCTGGTGCGCGAAATAGCACCGTTTACGGTCGGCGTGCTGGCGATCGGCCACAGCGGCCTGATCATCCTGAGCGAACTGAGCCGGATGCGGGCGGACGGGCGGATGCGGGCCCTGGACGCGCAGGGCGTCGACCCCTTCGTCCTGTTCGTCGTTCCGCGGGTTGCGGCGCTGTCGGTCAGCGTGTTCTGCCTGACCATGCTGTTCGTCGCCATAGCTCCGGTCGTCGCGCTGCTGGCCGCCATGACCTTTCACGTGAGCCATCAGCCACCCGGCACGATCCTGCTCGGCTTCCTCGGCACGATCGGCGCGCAGGGTTACGCCGTGCTGCCGCTGAACTCCCTGAGCATGGGCTTCGCGATCGGGACCGTCTGCTGCGTCACCGCGATGACCGGGCCGGACCTCCGCAGCCGTCGCGGCGACGGGGCGCTGCTGGCCGTCGGGTTCTTCCGCGCGCTGCTCCTCATCTTCCTGATCAGCGGCGTCGTCAGCCTCGTGGTGCAATGATGGCCGATGTGCCGGTGATCGAGTTCGCTGCGGCGACGCTGGACAGCGGCGTTACGGTGGACCTGACGTTGGATGCGGGCGAACTCGTCCTGATCGATCACGGCGGCGAGCAGAACGAACGGGTCATGGCCGATGCCGCCTGCGGCCTGACCAATCCGGTTCGCGGATCCGTCCGCATGCTCGGCCGGGACTGGCGCCGGCTTCCGCCCGATCTTGCCAACGCGTTGCGCGGCCGGATCGGACACGGCTTCCGACCGGGCGCCTGGATCTCCTACCTGAGCGTGATCGACAACATCATGCTGGCACAGCTCCATCACACGATGCGACCCGAGGCCGACATCCGGGACGAGGCAAGCCGCCTTTCCGTGGCTTTCGGGCTTCCCGGCGTGCCGACAGGCTTGCCATCGGACTGCGCGCCCGGTGATCTCGCGCGGGCGGATCTGGTGCGGGCCTTCATGGGGTCGCCGGCGCTGGTCATTCTGGAAGGGCCGCCGGCGGACCTGACCGGCGCCTTGATCAATATGATCCGCACGGTGCGCGACCGGGGCACCGCGGCGGTCTGGTTTACCCTTGACCCCGACCTGTGGCACGATAAAGCGATTCCAGCCAGTCAGCGCTGCCGGCTGCGCGGCAGCGTCATCGCAGCGGCGAGGGACCGGCCATGACGGCGGACCGGCAGGCGGCCACGTATTTGAACACCCATGCCGGCTTCCGGCAGACCAGTCGGCGGGCCGGCCTGCTGATGCTGGTGGCCGGAACCCTGTTCGTTGCCGCGGTGCTTCAGGCGGGCATGCTGCAACGGATGCTCAATCCGTCGGCGACGCTCCATATCGTTCTGCCGGCCGACGGGCCGGCCGGCCTTGTCCGCGGGTCGGACGTGCAGGTGCTGGGCACCGGAGCCGGCCGGGTGGAGGAGATCGTCATCGATCCCAGCGCCAGCTTCCATGCCGTCGTCCGCATCGAACGCGCCATGCAGCCCTTCATCCGCAGCGACTCCCGCGTCCTGATCCGCAAGCAGTTCGGCATCGCCGGGGCGGCCTTTCTGGACATCTCGCGGGGCTCGGGTGAGCCGCTGAACTGGAAGTACGCGGTCCTGACGGCCGAGACCGAACGCGCGGCCACCGCCGACGTCGGGAAACTGGTGCAGGACCTGAGCGCCAGGATCATCCCGCTCATCGAGAAGACCGACCGGACGATCGCCGCCCTTGCCGCCATCACCGAACGGCTGGAGCGCGGAGAGGGGACCCTCGGCCGCCTGCTCACGGACGACACGGTGGTCCGGGAACTGGAGGCGGCGGCCCGGATGGTGCCTGCGTCCATGAACCACGTCGACGCGGTGCTGATCTCGGTCAACACACTGCTCGGCGAGGTCGCGGAGGCGATTCGGATGCTGCCTCCAGCCATCGGCCACGCCGACACGGCGCTGGTCTCGGTCGATCGGCTGCTCAACAATCTGAACCGCCTGACGCCGCAACTCCGCGACCTAGCCGGCCGGGCCAATTCGGCTACGGCGGAATTGCCGATGCTCGTCGCCCAAGTCCAGGCAACCGTTACCCAACTGGAGAAGCTGCTGGTGACCTTGCAGGGCAACTGGCTGATCGGCGGGAACAGCGGCACTTCCCAGGTCCAACGCCGGCCTCTCTCGCCGCTGGAGGTCCGCCCGTGAGGCTGCCGCGGGTTGGCTCCGTGACAGCGGCAATTCCGATGGCGATCATGGTGTTCCTCGGCGGTTGTGGCGGCGGGCCGAAGGGCACTCCAGACACCGGCGGCATCGAGGATGCCGAAACCGTATCGGTGTTGGAAACCGCGCGCCATGCCTTCCTCGCGGGCCGCTACGACCAGGCGACCACCGTCTACACCCGTGCCCTGGACCGTGCCTACAGGCTCGACGACGTTGCCGCCATCGCGGTGGCGGGGCAGGAACTGGCGCTATCGGAACTGCGCCGGGGCAAGGCGGCGGACGCGGCGGCGGTCGCCGCGCGGAGCCGTTCGGAACTCCTGCGACGGGGGCGCTCTGTTCCGACTGCCCTCACTCTGGTCGAGGCAACCGCCCACTACCGTCTGGGCGACGCACAGAAGACCCGGCAACTTGCCCGGGAGATTACCGAATCCAGCAAGGATGTGCTCGTCACGGCCCGAGCCACTTATCTGATCGGCCTGATCGCGGCAGACCAAGGTGACAGGACCGCGCTGCAGGACGCGATCGAGAAGCTGCCTGCCTCAGAGGAGCCCGAGCTGGCGGCCGACCGGCTCGCCCTCACCGGTCGGCTCGCCTCATTGGACGGCGACGTGGGCACGGCATTGGCCGCCTTTACGGCCGAGGAGAAATTACGCCGCGCCAACGGCGACGAAGTGGGGGTCGCACGCGCTCTGGAGTCGGCGGCGCGGGCTGCCGAGAGCGGCGGCCGGCTTGCCGAGGCGGCCGACCTTTATTTCCGAGCCGGCCGAAGTGCCTCTCTGGCGGGGCCTGTCGGCAGCGGCGCGGCAGCGTTACTCCGTCGGGCGGAACATCTCGCCCGCAGGACCGGCCAGCCTGGGCTTGCTGCGGAGGCTGGTAGGCTTCGGCTCAAGCTTGTACGCCCTTAGGAATCCATTTCGGCGTGCAACGCTGGCTCTGACGCAGTTTTGATGGTGACCGATCCACGTGAAGCCAGTGACGCGCCTGTGCCAGCCGTTTCAAGGGAAAGTTCAACTGGCGCACCGAAGAGGACGCCTTCATGGACGGCTATCCCCGCCATGTCGACGGCGGCGCCTTCGTCACCTACGAGCGCCTGCGGGCGTCGGGCACCAACGGCGCGCAGGAGCCGGTGCAGACCTACAAGGATGGACGGCTGCGGGGAACGCAACGGCTCTACGCCGACGGAAAATTCAAGCTGGAGGACGGGCGCGCCCGGTTCCTGAAGGCGGAGTGGCGCGGCTTGCAGATCGAGGCCCGGAGGCGGCAGAAGGACACGCACGCCTTCCTGATCAACAACGGCCGCGCCAACTTGGTCTGGCAGAACGCCTTCTACGACGTGCATCTTCCGTTCGTCCGGGAGCGCATGCCGGTGGCGCCCATCGAACTGAACCCCGACGACATGAAGCGGCTGGGTGTCGCCGCCGGCGATCTGGTCGAAGTCCACAGCGAGACCGGCTCGACGCAGGCCATGGCCTACCCGGCACTGAGCGCCAAGCCCGGCGCTTCAAGCCCATCGAATACCCGCTGGTCAGCTGACGGCCACGCCGTCCACCGGTCCGGGCTCAAGGGGCCGGGCCAGTTCGGCGATCTGTTCCCGCAGCCAGCCGGCCAGCAGAGAGGCCGCCCGGCGGGGCTTCTGCTCCTCCGGCTGCACGAGCCAGTAGCTGTATGTCGCCGGGATGCTGAACGGTGTCGCCACGACCAGCCGCCCTTCGGCGATGTCGCGGTCGATTAGCAGGGAGCGGCCGAGCGCCACGCCGGCACCGGCCGCCGCCGCGCGATAAAGGCTGGTGCCTTCGTCGAAGCAAGGGCCGAACCTCATGGCGGCGGGATCAAGACCGGCCGCGCGCAACCAGTTCGCCCAGCCGCCGGGAATGTTGTCTGTCAGCAGGACCGCCGCCGCCAAACCCTCCGGATCGCCGCCAAGACCCAGGCGGCCGGCGTAGGCCGGGGCGCACACCGGAATCAGCCTCTCCTCCGCCAGACGCTCGGCGCGAAGGCCCGGCCACGTGCCGAGCCCGTAGCGCAACGCGAGATCGATGCCGTCCCGCCGGAGATCGGCCAGCGTCATGCTGGCCTGGATGCGCAGATCGACGTCCGGGTATCGGCCGGTGAAGTCCGGCAGGCGCGGCGCCAGCCACAGCGCGGCGACCGAGGGCAGCAGCGAGAGCGTCACCTGCTCCTCACGGCGGCCACGCCGGAGCAGGGAATCGTTCGCACGGCGGATGCGCTCCAGCCCGTCGGAGACGGCACCGAAGTACTCCCGCCCCTCGTCGGTCAGCGCAACATACCGGCCGCGCCGGACGAACAACTCCACGGCGAACCACTCTTCGACCGAGCGGACATGGCGGCTGACGGCGCTCTGGGTCAACCGCAGTTCCTCGGCCGCCAGGGTGAAGCTGCCCAGGCGCGCGGCCGCCTCGAACGCGCGGACTGCAAGAAGGGACGGATGGCCGGTCCTTGGATGATCCTGACTCATGCAGACCGCCGCCATTAGTCGTTTTGCGGGGAGCCTTTTTCCCCCCAGGATCTTAGGGGAATTACACGTTCGCGTCGAGGACACGTCCATGAGTGAATGCGCGGTTGCGGAGCAGAAAGCACCAGCCCGGCGGTCGCTGGTCTCCCTGCTGCTGTTCATCCCGCTCCCCCTGGTGATGGTGCTGGCCACCCTGGCGCTGGGCATCGCGAGCGGAATGGACAGTTCGGCACTGATCCACGCGGTCGATGCCGGCTTCGGCGGCTCGCTCGGCGAGTTCGTCCTGATCCTCATCCCGTCCTTCACCCTTGCGGCGGCCCTGTCCCGTTCCGACGCGGCGGCGGGATCGGGGCGGGTCTCCACCATCCTCGCCCCGTTCGCCGGGGCCGGCATGGTCTGTCCCGACACCGCCTACGCCGCACTGTCGCCCATGGCCGCCGGGCGCAAGCTCTCGCTCGTGTTCGGCGCCTACGCCGGCTTCAAGCTGCTGGTGCCGGCCGGGCCGGCGATCGTGGCGACGGCCTTGGGGGGCCTGAACAACCGTCTGGCGGTCGTCGCCGTCCCCGTCTTCATCGTCGCCTGGATCGTCGGGCTGCTGTACGCCCGCCATTACGAACGTAAGACCAAGGACGGAACCCCGGTCCCCAAGGGCCGTCTGACCGGCCGGGTGGCCGCTCCCCTCGGCTCCATCATCGTCCTGCTGGCGGCCGGCTTCATGGCCCGGGGCCACATGGAACTGTCGCCGCTGGTCGATTTCCTGCTGACCCCCAAAGGTGCGCTGCTGGTCGCCGCCGTCATCGCCCTGGTGCCGCTGGCGGCCGACGAGCGGACCCAGGCCCTGGAAAGCGGCATGCGGCGCACCGCTCCGCTGCTGCTGACGATCGGTGCGGCCAGCGCGCTCGGCTCGATGCTGGTCCAGACGGTCCCGGTGACCCGCTGGGCCGAAGCGCTCGTCTCCACCGGGCTCGTCCTGCCGGCGCTGTTCGTCTTCACGGCCAGCTTCAAGGTGGTGAAGGGGTCATCCATGGCGACCTTCGCCGGCACGAGCGGCATCATCGCAGCCCTGCTTCCATCCCTCCAGGTCTCGCCCGAGGCCGCCGCCCTGGCGATGTGCGCCGGTGCCTTCGTGACGATCACGCCGAACGACAGCCTCTTCTGGCTGGTGCGGCAGGACGCCTTCGTCGGGCAGGACGACGCGGCGGCGGTGCGGATCCTGGCCGTCGGCCCGATCCTGCAGGGCGTCGCCGCCCTCCTGACCGTCTGCGCCATGAACGCGGCCGGACTGCTCTGACGGTCCTGATCGGCATCAAGACGCGGGGCGCATCGAGATGATCCGCCCCGCGTCCCGCGTCCAGCACCGGTCGGAACGATGCAACGCCGTCCGCCGGGCGCGCTCAGCGGGCCTCGTACCAGTCGCGGGTCGCCGTGACGATCCTCACCACCGACAGCATGACCGGCACCTCGACCAGCACGCCGACCACCGTGGCCAAGGCCGCGCTGGACTGGAGGCCGAACAGGCTGATCGCCGCCGCGACCGCCAGCTCGAAGAAGTTGGAGGCCCCGATGAGCGCGCCGGGCGCCGCCACGCACCACGCCACACCGAACTGCCGCGCCAGCCAGTACGCCAGCCCGGCGTTCAGATAGACCTGGATCAGGATCGGTACCGCCAGCAGCAGGATGACGAGCGGCTGGGCCAGCACCTGTTCCCCCTGGAAGCCGAACAGCAGCACCAGCGTGGCCAGCAGCGCCACCAGGGACACCGGATGAAGACGGTCCAGGACCTGCTTCAGCGCCCTGTCGCTGCCGGCGGCCAGAAGGCTGCGCCGCCATGTCTGGGCCGCGACGACCGGAACCACAATGTAGAGCACCACCGACAGCAGCAAGGTGTCCCAGGGCACGGTGATCGACGCCACGCCCAGCAGCAGCCCGACGAGCGGTGCGAAGGCGACCACCATGATCAGGTCGTTCAAGGCAACTTGGCTCAGCGTGTAGTGCGGCTCGCCGCCGCACAGATTCGACCAGACGAACACCATGGCCGTGCAGGGGGCGGCGGCCAACAGGATCAGGCCGGCGATGTAGCCGTCGATCTGGTCGGCCGGCAGCAGGCCGCGGAACAGCGTGGCGACGAACAGCCAGCCCAGCAGCGCCATTGAGAACGGCTTGACCGCCCAGTTGATGAACAGCGTCACCGCGATGCCGCGCCAGTGCTCCTTCACCTCGTGCAGGGCGCCGAAGTCGATCTTCAGCAGCATCGGCACGATCATCAACCAGATCAGCACCGCCACCGGCAGGTTGACCTTGGCGGCCTCGGCCGCCGCCACGGCCGCGAAGGCGCCGGGGATCAGGTGCCCCAGCGCAATGCCGGTGGCGATGCACAGCGCCACCCAAACGCTCAGGTAGCGCTCGAAGGTGCCCATCGCCGGGCGGGCCGCCGGGGCGGTGTGGGCGGCGGCCGTCATCGCGCCATGTCCTCCAGCCGGCGCTTCAGCGCCAGCCGGTCGAGGGACGCGAAAGGCAGGCTGACGAAGGCCTGGATGCGGCGCTCGATCTGGCGGAACACGTCGGCGGTGAAGGCCGCCTTCTCGGCGTCGGTCCCTTGGGCGCTGGACGGGTCGGGGAAGCCCCAGTGCGCGGTGACCGGCTGGCCGGGCCACACCGGGCAGACCTCGCCGGCCGCGTTGTCGCAGACGGTGAAGACGAAATCCATGCGCGGCGCCTCAGCCGTGGCGAACGCGTCCCAGGTCTTGGAGCGCAGGTCGGTGGTGGGAAAGCCCAGCCGCTCCAGCAGGTCGCGGACGAAGGGGTTGATGCGGCCGGAGGGCTGGCTGCCGGCGCTGAAACCGCGCAGGCGGCCCTTGCCCTCACGGTTCAGGATGCACTCCGCCAGCACGCTGCGGGCGCTGTTGTGCGTGCACAGGAACAGCACGTTGTAGACGCGCTCCTCGGTCATTTGTTGCTCCAGGATTGGCGGTGGCCGGGATCACTTGCCACAGGACGCGGCCGAAGACGGCGCGCAGACCGGCTCACAGGTGGGGACGGAGGTGGGACGACCGCAGCAGTTCTCCGCCAGGAAGCCGAGGAGAGCGTTCATGCGGTCGAAATCGGCGGTGTAGATCAGCGAGCGGCTCGCGCGCCGCTGCACGATCAGGCCGGCATGGGTCAGGTTCGACAGGTGAAAGGACAGGGTTGCCGGCGCCACGCCGAGCGCGTCGGCGATGGCTCCCGCCGAGCGGCCTTCGGGGCCTGCCTGGACGAGCAGGCGGAAGATGTCCAGCCTGGTCTCCTGTGACAGTGCGGCCAACGACGACAGGACATCCTTCTTGTCCACGGTGCTCCCTCGCGATCGCCGGGTTGCTTTGTTATTTCCAGTAATGTCGAAATATCATGGGTGGAACGGTCCGCCAAGGGCATTTTGAGCATTATCGAAATATCGGAACGTCCGGTGACGGAGGCAGGTTCGGGCGAAAGCGCCGATTCATGCCGTGGGTGCGGCGGGATGTAACGTTCCGGCACCCGGCCCGTCAGGGCATGAGGCGCGGATCGGCCGCGCCTCCCCTGGGCGGAGACGATGATGTCCCTGACGATGCGGGAGAAGGAACTGGTGGCGGTCTCGGTGGCGGCCGGTTGCGCCCCCACGGCGGCTCCGGCGGGCTGCTGCTGACCAATCCTTCCCATCGACCGGGTGGACCCCGACCCGCGCCACCCCGGCGCCCGCACCCTGGCACGCGCTGGGTGCGGGCGCCGTTCGTGCTGCGCAGCTCGCCCGATCGGCACCAGACACGGAGAGATCGACGTGCCCGAAGCCGAACCGATCCTGCTCACCCGAATCGAGGCCGGCGTCGCCACGCTGACGCTCAACCGGCCTGAAGCCCACAACACCCTGTCCGTCGCGCTGCTGACCGAGCTGGAACGGACGCTCGCCACGCTCGCAGTCGACCGGGCGGTCAAGGTGGTGGTTCTGGCCGCCAATGGGCGGGCCTTCTGCGCCGGTTACGACGTGCGGGAGATGTGCACGCTGGAGGGACGCGCCCCCGTGGCGGCGCTGTTCGCCCTGTGCGCGCGGGTGATGACCGCCATCGTGCGGCTGCCCCAGCCGGTGATCGCCAAGGTCCACGGGGCGGCGGCCGCAGCCGGCTGCCAGCTGGTGGCGAGCTGCGATTTGGCTTATGCCTCGACGACGGCCCGCTTCGCCACGCCGGGAATCAACCTCGGCCTGTTCTGTTCAACGCCGGGGGTGGCGCTGGCGCGCGCCGTCGGGCGCAAGGATGTCGCGCCCTCTCCTCACTGGCAGAAGGTTGTGGCCGACAGCATCATCCCCATGGCCGGAGCCCGGTACAGGGGCCAGATCGCTGCCAGCAAGACGAGGCCGATCACCGCCAGGACAACGCTGCGCAGCGCCCTCATGTCGCCACCTTCGCCGGCTCCGCGGCCGGCGTATCGAGCTTGATCGGCACGTTGAGCATGGCGGCGACGAGGCTGAGCCCGATGGCGAGCAGCCACGCCCCGTCATAGGAACCGAGGCGGTCGTACAGCACACCCCCGATCCAGCCGCCCAGAAAGGCACCGAGCTGGTGAGCGAAGAAGACCACGCCGCCGAGCATAGATATGTTCCGCACGCCGAACAGATCGGAGATGGTGCCGTTGGTCAGCGGCGCCGTAGACAGCCAGAACAGCCCCATGACGGCCCCGAAGGCGTAGGCGCTCCACACGCTCACCGGCAGGAACGCGAAGGCCGCGATGATCACGGCGCGGGCCAGATAGAGCCAGGCGAGCAGCGTCGGCTTGCGGTAGCGCCCGCCCCACAGGCCGGCAACATAGGCTCCGGCGATGTTGAACAGCCCAATGAGGGCGAGCACGGTCGAGCCGGTCTCGAACGGCAACCCCTTGTCGGTCAGGAAGGCGGGCAAATGGGTGGCGATGAACACCACCTGGAAGCCGCAGACGAAGAAGCCGAGCGCCAGCAACTGGAACCCGCGGTGGGCCAGCGCCGCACGAATCGCCGTTCCCGCCGTCGTGTCGTGAACGGCACGCGCCGACTCCGCCGGGCGCTCGAACAGCGGCACGCTGAACGGGACCATGGCGGCGGTGACGATCGACAAGGCGACCAGCGCCCCCGACCAGCCAAGGAGGTCGATGCCGAGCAGCGCGCCGGGCAGCATGAGGAACTGGCCGAACGCCGCCCCGGCCATGGCGATGCCGAGCGCAAGGCTGCGCCGCTCCGGCGGGACCGCCCGCGACACCGCCCCGAGCACCAGCGGGTAGGTCGTGCCGCTGAGGCCGAGCCCCACCAGGACGCCAGCACCGAGGATGAAGGTGAGCGGACCCTGCGGCTGCGCCATGACCAGCAGGCCCGCCACGTACAGGACGGTGCCGGCCACGATCATCCTGCCAGCGCCGATCCGGTCGGCGGCCATGCCGGCGAAGGGTTGCGCGGCGCCCCAGACGAGGTTTTGCAGGGCGATGGCGAAGGCGAACACCTCGCGGCCCCAGCCGCCGTCCATGGAGACCGGCTGGAGGAACAGCCCGAAGGCGTGCCGGACTCCCAGCGAGAGCGCCAGGATGACCGAGGCGGCGACGAGGACGGCGGCCGGGCTGTACCGGCTCTTGGGCGTGGTCATCACGGTCTCCCGTTCCTTGGGAAGCAAAGCGGCCGGCACCGGCACATTGAGCGGTTCGGGGCTCATGGCTCGCCTCCGGACCGCGGCGTGCAGGGCACCGCGTCGCGGCCGAAGTCGATCCGGCAGTGGCACGCCAAGCGCTCGCGCAACGCGGCGCGGGCGCGGTGCAGCAGCACCCGGGCGTTGCCCTCGCTGATCCCCAGTGCCTCGGCGACCTCGGCGTGGCTGGCGCCGCCGATGTCGTGCAGGGTCAGCACCTCGCGCTGCCGGTCGGGCAGCGCCGTGAGGTGCTCGGCGATGCAAGCGCCCATCTCGTCCTGCATCAGCGCCAGCACGACGTCGTCATCGGACGGCACCTCCTCCAGCGCCGCCTCGTCGGCCGCAACCTCGGTGCGGGTGGAGCGCCGGCGGTAGTGGTCGCGCAGGGCGTTGAGGGCGATCGCCGACAGCCAGGTCATCGGCCGAGATCGGCCGGCAAATCCGGCCGGCGATGTCATCGCCCGCAACAGGGTCTCCTGCACGATGTCCTCGGCGAGGTCCGGGTTGCCGACGACGCTCAGGACGAAACGGTGCAGACCGGCACGATGAACGGCCAAGTCGGTCGCGGTCGGGAGCGCCGGGCCGGCGCCGCTCTCGAAGTCTGGAGGCCTCATCCTCTTCTCCTTGATGGGGAGGGCCGCGGAGGCCCTTTCCCGTTGGACGAGGCGGACGCGCGATGCGTTACAGGGTCAGCGCACGCCACCGGCGGGACGGCCGTGCAACGCCGCCGCCCAGAACCCGAGCACCACCACGACCGAACCGGCGAACGCTGCGGTCAGAACCGCATCGTAGGAGCCCGTCGCCGCCCACAGCGCGGCGGCCAGCACCGGGGCGGCGGCCTTGGCAGCGGTGGCCGGCACCGCGAGCGCGCCGTTGATGGCGCCGTAGGCGTCGCGGGTCAGCATCTCCGGCACGGCGAGCCCGCGCACGATGGTCATGATCCCGTTGGCCGCGCCGTAGACGGTGGCGAACACGGCCAACGACACGAACCCCGGCGGCAACGCCCAGAACAGCAGCAGCGCGGCCGGGAAGCCCAGCACGGTGATCGAGCCGACCGCCCGGATCGACCGCCGCGCCGCGAAGAGCCAGACGGCGACCCGCCCAGCCACCTGGGATGGCCCGATGATGGCGATGGCGCCGACTACCGTCACCGCGTCGAAGCCACGCTCGATCAGCAGCGGGTAGAGGTGGAAGGTCAGCGCCGAGAAGGTGCCGTAGTAGACGGTGAAGGCCACCAGCAGCCCCCAGAACGCCGGACGCCGCAGCGCCCAGCCGATCGCCGTCCGGCCGGCCATCGGCCCGGTGGACGGGGCCGGCGCATCGGTGCCGCGGTCGATCACGGCGAGGTGCGGCACCATCCCGAACATTAGGTTGGCAAGTGCCAGCACAGCCAGGGCGGGGCGCCAGCCGACCTGGTCGAGCAGCAGCTGGATGACCGGCACGAAGACGGTGCTGGCGAAGCCGCCCCACAGCGTCAGCGTGGTGATCCCCGCCCGCACCCCCGCGCCGTAGCGGCGGGCGACGACCGCGAAGGCCGGCTCGTACAGCGTCATCGCCTGCGCCAGCCCGATGCCGACGAACAGCGGGTAGAGCGCCCAGCTCGCCGGCAGCAGCGCCCAGACCAGCAGCAGCAGGGAGGCCAGCCCGGAGCCCGCCGCCATCACCGCCCGCCCGTGCCCGCGGTCGATGGCGGCGCCGACCGGGTAGGCCGCGAGGCTCGCCGCGGCGAGTCCCACGGTGGCCGCACCGTACACTTCCGGCTTGCTCAAGCCGAACTCCTGGGCCATGGGCCCGGCCATCAGCGGGAAGCTGTAGTAGAGCGTGCCCCAGGAGACGATCTGGCCGACGCCGAGCGCCGCGATGAACGGCCGCCGGCCGACGCGCGGCGCCGGATGCGGACGCGCGCCGGCCACGGCGTCGGTCATGCCACCCTCGTGCAGCAGCCGGTGGCCTTGGCCGGCGTGGCTGGCGCGGCTGGAGCAGGCGCCGGCGTGCCGCAGCAGCCACCGGCGGTTTCCTCCTCCTCGGCGAACAGGGCGTCCGAGCTGCACACGCCGGTCTCCGGCAGTACGAGATGAACGTCGCGGGCCGCCACGTGGTCGCCGGCGATCTCCGCCACCACCGAGCGGACCTGCTCGTATCCCGTCGCCATCAGGAAGGTCGGGGCGCGGCCGTAGCTCTTGCCGCCGACGATGTAGAAGCCGGGCTCTGGATGCGACAGCTCCTCCACGCCGTGCGGCGGCACCGTGCCGCAGGAATGCAGGTTCGGGTCGATCAGCGGCGCCAGCTTCGGCGGCGCCTCGACCAGCGGGTCCAACTCGACGCGCAGCTCGCGCAGGATGGAGAGGTTCGGCCGCAAGCCCGTGGCGACGATGACGCGCTGCACCCGCATCTCGTGCGGTCGCCCGTCAAGGGCGCCGGTGATGCGCAGGCCGTCCCCGGCGCGCTCCACGCGCTCGGCGGCGTAGGGGCTCAAGAGCTCCAGCCGCCCCTCCGCAATGGCGCGGGTGGCGGCGACGCCAAGGGCTCCGCGCGCCGGCAGCTGGTCGTTCAGGCCGCCGCCGAGAAGCCGTGCCATCTGGTTCCGGCGCAGGGCCCACAGCACGCGCGTGCCCGGCGCCTGTTCCCGCAGGGTCAGCAGGTCGAGCACGGCGTTCATCGCCGAGTGCCCGGAGCCGACCACCAGCGTCGCCACGCCGGCGTAGGTCTCGCGCTCCGCGCCCAGCACGTCGGGGATGCCGTAGGCGATGCGGTCCGCCGCGGCTCGCTCGCCGGGGACCGGCAGCCCGTCGACGCCCATCGGGTTCGGGGTGAACCAGGTGCCGGAAGCGTCGATCACCGCGTGCGCCGCGGTCCGGTGCTCGGTTCCGTCGCGGTCGCGCCAGCTCACCACGAGCGGGGCATCGGCGCGGCCGGACGTCGTCAGCTTGTCGAGGCCGGACCGGGTGATGCCCAGCACCTCGGCACCGAGGCGGAGGTGCGGCGCGATGCCGGGATGCGCGGCCAGCGGCTCCAGGTAGTCGCGCACGATCCCGCCCCCGGTGGGCAGCGCCTCGTCGTCCGGCGCGGTCCAGCCCGTCGCCTCCAGCAGCGTGCGGGCGGCGGCATCCACGTTGTAGCGCCACGGCGAGAAGACGCGGACGTGCGCCCACGCCCGCAGCGAGGCGCCGACCGCCGGGCCGCGCTCGAAGAGG
>NZ_LGQZ01000099.1 GCF_003116015.1 Azospirillum sp. TSO22-1 | reverse complement strand
AGTTGCCCATCTGCCCCTTGGGCAGGCCGACCTCCTCCTCCGACGCGTTCAGGAAGCCGGTCGGCTCGCCCGACCACAGACGATCCCACACCGGGGTGTCGCCCTGGGCGATGGCGTTGTCCGCCGTCTCCTCGCGATACCCCCAGCCGTCCAGCACGCACAGGACGACGGGGCGGGGGCGTTTGGTGTCGGTCATGGCGGTCTTCTCCAGATCAGGTCGCTCAGCGGTTCGGCTAACTAATATATCAGTTTCACGCGCGATGATAGGGGTGTCCCGCCAGAATCTGCTGGGCGCGGTACAGCTGCTCGGCCAGCATCCCGCGCACCATCATATGGGGCCAGGTCGCCGGACCGAAAGCCAGCAGGAAGGCGGCGCGCCGCCGCACCTCCTCGCCGTGCCCGTCGGCGCCGCCGATCAGGAAGGCGAGGTCGCCCACCCCGGAATCCCGCCAGCCGCCGACGCGCTGGGCGAAGGCGGCGCTGGACAGCGCGGTTCCCCGTTCATCGAGCGCAACGATGATGGCGCCCGCGGGCACCGCGTCCAGCAGAAGCTCGGCTTCCTGGCGCTTCAATTCTTCGGAAGGCAGGCGTTTCTTGACCTCGACCTCGCGCAGGGTCAAGGGCCAGCCCAGCCGGCCGGCGTACTCCTCGTACAGGTCGCGAGCCGGGCCGCCCCGCGCCCGCCCGACGGCGGCGAGCCACAGGCGCATGGTCCGGCTCCCGATCCTCGCGCCGTCAGGCCATCAGCCGCTGCGGTTCGGCGCGCGGCAGGTCGAGGCCCCACATCTTCTCAATGTTGTAGAAGCTGCGGACCTCGGGCCGGAACAGGTGGACGATGACGTCGCCGGCGTCGATCAGCACCCAGTCGCACTGGGGCTGCCCTTCGACCTCGACGTTGCCGATGCCCGCGGTCCGCAGGCGCTCGCGCAGCTTCTCGGCCATGCTCGCGATGTGCCGGGTGTTGCGGCCCGACGCCACGATCATGTAATCCGCGATGCTGGTCTTGCCGGCGAGATCGATGACGACGACGCTGTCGGCCTGGTCGTCGTCCAGGGCTTTCTCGATGAGCGCCTTCAGTTCCTGGGGAACGGGCGCGGGCCGCACGGGGGACGCGGCGGCCGGTTGCATGAACGTACTGATGGTTCCCACCTCGGTTACCAGGGGTCACGACCCGCGGGCACGCGCCCGGCGGATCGCCGTCGCCGAAGCCGGATGCAGCGGGTTGCGCAGGAAGGTCCAGGCCGGCGGCGTCGCCTCGGCCAGCCCCCTGGCCCGGAGATCGGGCACCCGGCGACGGGCAAAGCGCTGCGCGGCCATGCCGCCCAGTGCACCAAGAGAATAAGCCGGCCGGCTGAAGACCGCAATGGGCACCAACCGGAATATCCGCGTCCAGTCCCTCCAGCGGGGGATTTGACGGAGGTTGTCGGCTCCCATCAGCCAGACGAAGCGGGTTTTCGGGAAGCGGCGGGTGAGCTGCCTCAGGGTGTCCGCGGTGTAGCGGGTGCCGAGGCTGCACTCCAGGTCGGTGACGCGGATGCGCGGGTGCCGTGCGGCGATCCGCGCCCAGGCGAGGCGTTCGGCGAGGCTGCCCATGTCGGCGGCGGACTTCAGCGGGTTCTGCGGGCTGACCAGCCACCAGACCTGGTCGAGCTTGAGCGCGTTCAGCGCGTAGACGCTGATGTGCCGGTGCCCGGCGTGGGCGGGGTTGAACGAGCCGCCGAGCAGGCCGATGCGGAGATGGGCGTGCTGGGGGCCGGAGTATTTGTGGACCAACCCTCTCCCGCCCCGGGAGAGGGTGGCGGAGGCGCCGGGTGAGGGAAAATTCAAGGATCCTTGCGCAACCCTCACCCTCCCGCCCTGCGGGCGGGTCCCTCCCTCTCCCGGGGCGGGAGAGGGAATTCTACGGCCGCGTCTGCCCATCGCCGCGCACGACGTACTTGTAGCTGGTCAGCTGCTCCGCGCCCACGGGCCCGCGGGCGTGGAACTTGTCGGTGGAGATGCCGATCTCCGCGCCCATGCCGAACTCGCCGCCGTCCGCGAACTGCGTCGAGGCGTTCCACAGCACGATGCCGCTGTCCACCCGCTGCAGGAAGCGCTCGGCCGCCGCCGGATCCTCGGTGACGATGGCGTCGGTGTGGTGCGAGCCGTGGCGGTTGACGTGCTCGATGGCGGCGTCCACCCCGTCCACCACGCCGCAGGCGATGACGGCGTCCAGGTACTCGGTGTCCCAGTCCTCGGCCGCAACCGGCACGACGCGCGCATCCACCGCCTGCGCGTCGTCGTCGCCGCGCACTTCGCAGCCGGCGTCGAGCAGGTCCTTGACCAGCGGCGCCAGCATGGTGCCGGCTGCGGCGCGGTCGACCAGCAGCGTCTCGGCGGCGCCGCAGATCGAGGTGCGGCGCATCTTGGCGTTCATCACCACCTTGCGCGCCTTCTCCAGGTCGGCGCCCTGGTCGACATAGACGTGGTTGTTGCCGTCCAGGTGCTTGATGACCGGGATGCGGCTTTCCTCGGCGATGCGCTGGATCAGCGACTTGCCGCCGCGCGGCACGATCACGTCGATGTGGTCGCGCATGGTCAGCATGTGTCCCACCGCGGCGCGGTCGGTGGTGGGGACGAGCTGGACGCACGCCTCCGGCAGGCCCGCGGCGCGCAGCCCCTCGGCGAGGCAATCGGCGATGGCGCGCGAGGAGTGGAAGCTCTCCGACCCGCCGCGCAGCACGGCGGCGTTGCCGGACTTCAGGCACAGCCCGCCGGCGTCGGCGGTCACGTTGGGGCGGCTCTCGTAGATGATGCCGACGACGCCCAGCGGCACGCGCACGCGCTGGATCGTCAGGCCGTTGGGCCGCGTCCATTCGGCCAGCACGGCGCCGATGGGGTCGGGGAAGGCGGCGATGTCCTCCAGCCCCTTGGCCATCGCCTCGATGCGGGCGTCGTTCAGCAGCAGACGCTCCACCATGGGGCCGGCGAGGCCGCGGCCCTTGGCCGCCTCCACGTCCCGGTCGTTGGCCGCCTGGATCTTCGCCTTGGCGTGGCGGATGGCCGAGGCGGCGGCCCTCAGGGCCTGGTCCTTCCGCGGGCTCGGCGCGTTCGCCAGCACGGTGGAGGCGTCGCGGGCGGCACGGCCCAGCGACAGCATCTGATCGAGCAGGGAATCGGCGATTTGAGCGGGCGCGGACACGGGAGTCGTTCCTTTGCGATGCGGTAAGGAAGGCGACTGTAACGAATTCGGAGCGAAGCGGAAAGCCGGAGTAACCCAGCCCTGCGTTGCGCTTCGCCGAAAGACGGAGCGCATAGGTCAACTACGCCGTGGCGACGGAGGGCTTGCTTCGCTAGCGTTCCCTTAGAAACCGAAAAGGTTCGGGGGAGAGCTGAGATGACCACGCGTATCCCGCACGCCCTCGCCGTGCTGGCGACCCTGGCGTTCGCCCATGCCGCAGCGGCCGAGACGCCGCTGGAGCGCGGCGCCTATCTGATCAACAGCATCGTCGCCTGCGGCAACTGCCACACGCCGCAGGGGCCGGACGGGCCGGTTCCGGGAATGGAGCTGGCCGGCGGCCTGCGGATCGAGGAGGCGCCGTTCACCGCCTACACCGCCAACCTGACGCCGGACCCGGCGACCGGCATCGGCCGCTGGTCGGATGCGGAGATCGTCACGGCGATCCGCGAGGGCCGGCGCCCCGACGGCACGCTGATCGGCCCGCCGATGCCCTTCCACTTCTACCGCGGCATGTCGGACGGCGACGCCATGGCGATCGTCGCCTATCTGCGCCAGGTGAAGCCGGTGGTGAATCCGGTGCCGAAGTCGGAGTTCCGCATGCCGCTGCCGGTAAGCTGGGGGCCGCCGGTCGGTTCGGTGCCCGACGTGCCGCGCAGCGACGCGGCGAAGTACGCCGAGTACGTCACCGGCCCACTCGGCCACTGCATGGACTGCCACACGCCGCGCCTGTCCGACGGGCGGCTGGACATGACGCGCTGGGGGGCGGGCGGGCTGCCGCTGAACGGGCCGTGGGGCGTCTCGGTGTCGCGCAACGTCACCGCCGACCCGGACGACGGCCTGGGCAAGTGGACCGACGCGCAGATCAAGGCGGCGATCACGTCGGGCGTCCGCCCGGACGGCGCGCGCCTCGCGCCGCCGATGGCGTACCATTACTACAGGAACATCCGGGACGAGGACCTGACCGCGCTGGTCGCCTACCTGCGCACCCTGCCGCCGCTGAAGGGCCCGGTGGCGATGGGGGCGTCGAAGTAGGCGTCAATCCGCCGCGAGGCGCCGGCAGTCGCCGGCCATCTCGCACAGGGCGTCCCAGTCGACCTCGCCGGGGTGGCCGACGACGTGGTCGGCCATCTCGAAGACGAGGTGGGTGTGCTGCGGCCACGCCACCGTCAGCATGCCGGCCGCCTTGGCGGCGCGGGCGCCGGTCGGGCTGTCCTCGATGGCGGCGCAGGCTTCCGGGGGCACGCCCAGGCGCTCGGCGGCGCGCAGGTACGGCTCCGGGTCAGGCTTGCCGTTCACCACGTCGTCGCGGCTGACGGCGAACTCGAAATGCTTGAGGCCCATGTAGCCGAGGTTGGCCTCGACCGCCCGGCGGCCGCTGTTCGACACGCAGGCCTGCCGCAGGCCGCGCGCCGCGAACGCCTCGACCAGCGCGAAGGCGCCGTCGCGCGGCGCCACCTCGTGGATGCGCCGGATGTAGTGGTCGGTGATGGCGCCGGCCCACCGCTCGAAGCTCACCGGCATCGGCCGCTCGGCGTGCAGGCGGGCGTAGAAGTCGGGGAACGAGATGCCGAGCGTCGCCGCGTACTGCGCGTCGGTCATCTCATAGCCGTGCGAGCGGCACACTGCGATGGTGGCGCGCTGGTGCCAGGGCTCGCTGTCCAGCAGCGTGCCGTCGATGTCCCAGAGGATGGCCTGCAGGGGAGGGCGGGCCACCGTCATCGAATCACCTTCATCGCACCACCAGATCGTCGCGATGGATCATCTCGTCGCGGCCGCGATAGCCGAGAATCGCCTCGATCTCCTGGCTCTTGCGGCGGCGGATCAGGCGTGCCTCGTCGGAGCCGTAGGCCGACAGGCCGCGCGCCAGCTCGCGCCCCTCGCGGTCGCGGACGATGACCACGTCGCCGCGCTCGAACGCGCCCTCCACCTCGGCGACGCCGGCCGGGAGCAGGCTGGCCCCCTGCTTCAGCGCGCGCACCGCGCCGTCGTCCACCACCAGCACGCCCGAGGCGTTGAGGTGGCCGGCGATCCACGCCTTGCGGGCGCTGGAGGGCTCGGCGGCCGGCAGGAACCACGTGCACGGCGCGCCGCCGTCGCGCTCCGCTTTCTCCAGCGCGGCCAGCGGGTTCATGCGCTTGCCCTTGGCGATGACCATGCGGCAGCCGGCCGACATGGCGACGCGCGCCGCGGCGATCTTGGTGACCATGCCGCCGGAACTGTAGCCGGGCGGCGGCTCGCCGGCCATGCCCTCGATGGCGGGGGTCAACTCGGTCACCACCGGGATGTGGGCGGCGTCCGGGTCCTTGCGCGGGTCGGCGGTGTACAGCCCGTCGATGTCGGACAGCAGCACCAGCGTGTCGGCCGAGATCATCTGCGCCACGCGGGCGGCGAGGCGGTCGTTGTCGCCGAAGCGGATCTCGGACGTCGCCACCGTGTCGTTCTCGTTGATGACCGGCACGGCGCCGAGCTTCAGCAGCGTGTCGATGGTGGCGCGGGCGTTGAGGTGGCGTCGCCGCTCCTCGGTGTCCTCCAGCGTCAGCAGCACCTGGGCGACGGTGACGTCGTGGCGGGCCAGCGTCTCCTGGTAGGCGTGCGCGAGGCGGATCTGCCCGGTGGCGGCGGCGGCCTGCTTCTCCTCCAGCTTCAGCGGGCGGCCGACGAGGCCGAGATGCTCGCGCCCCGCCGCGACGGCGCCGGAGGTGACGACCACCACCTCGGTGCCGCGCCGGCGGGCGGCGGCCACGTCGTCGGCCAGCGCGTCCAGCCATTCCCGGCGGATCTGGTGGCTGGCGCTGTCCACCAGCAGCGCCGAGCCGATCTTGACCACCAGCCGGCGGGCGTCGAGCAGGGTGGGGACGGACAGGGCCGCGGCCTCAGCGCTGGTCGTCATCCTCGCCGTCCTCCTCGCTCCAAGAGCCGTCGTCCTCGTCGTCCCAATCGGCCATGTCGGGATCGCGGTTGGTGCGGAAGGTCGGGATGTCCGGCCGCTGCGTCTTGGTGGCGGTCGGGTGCAGGACGCCCGGTTCCTCCTCCTTCGACTGCTTGATGGCGGTGAGCAGGCGGTACAGCACCTCCTTCACGCCCTGGCCGGTGGCGCCGGAGAGGATCATCACCTCGGCGCCCGAGGCCTCCTCCAGCGCCGCCTTCTTCTCCTCGACCTCCTCCTCGAGGATGGCGTCGGCCTTGTTCAGGCCGATGATCTCCGGCTTGCCGGCGATGACGCCGCCGCCGTAGGCCTCCAGCTCGCCGCGGATGACGCGGTACGACTCGACGACGTCCTCGGCGGTGCCGTCGATCAGGTGCAGCAGGATGCGCGTGCGCTCGACGTGGCCGAGGAAGCGGTCGCCCAGGCCGTGGCCCTCGTGCGCGCCCTCGATCAGGCCGGGGATGTCGGCGATGACGAACTCCTCCTCGCCGGCGCGCACCACGCCCAGGTTGGGAGCCAGCGTGGTGAAGGGGTAGTCGGCGATCTTCGGCTTGGCCGCCGTGGTGGCGGCCAGGAAGGTCGACTTGCCGGCGTTCGGCAGGCCGACCAGCCCGGCGTCGGCGATCAGCTTGAGGCGCAGCCACACCCAGCGCTCCTCGCCCGGCCAGCCGGGGTGCGACTTGCGCGGGGCGCGGTTGGTCGAGGTCTTGAAGTGCGCGTTGCCGAATCCGCCGTCGCCGCCCTTCAGCAGCACGATCCGCTGCCCGACCTCGGTCAGGTCGGCGAGCACCGTCTCCTGATCCTCGTCGAGGATCTGGGTGCCGACGGGCACGCGCAGCACGATGTCGTCGCCCTTGGCGCCGGTGCGGTCGCTGCCCATGCCGTGGTGGCCGCGCTTGGCCTTGAAATGCTGGGCGTAGCGGTAGTCGATCAGCGTGTTGAGGCCGTTCACCGTCTCGATGATGACGTCGCCGCCGCGCCCGCCGTTGCCGCCGTCCGGCCCACCGAACTCGATGAACTTCTCGCGCCGGAACGCCACCGCGCCGGGGCCGCCGTCGCCGCTCTTGAGGAAAACCTTGGCCTGATCGAGGAACTTCATGGCGCGATTCTTACAGTGAAACCGGCAACGCCCCTACCCCGTCATTCCCGCGAAAGCGGGAATCCAGTGCTCGCGTCCGCGAGCCACATGAGTCATGCCGCCCCTGTCGGGGCTCACGCTGGATCCCCGCTTTCGCGGGGATGACGGCCGAGAGAAGGGCCGAAAGACTATAACAGCAGAAACGAAAAACGGGGGCCGGTCGCCCGGTCCCCCGAATTCGTAGACGCCCCTAGGGGTCGTGCGGCTTACTCGGCCGCGACGGCAACCTCGGTCGCCACGACCTGGACGAAGGTCCGGCCGGCCGACGAGCGCTTGAACGCCACCTGACCGTCGGTCAGGGCGAACAGCGTGTGGTCCTTGCCGATGCCGACGTTGGTGCCCGGGTGGAACTTGGTGCCGCGCTGGCGGACCAGGATGTTGCCGGCGATCACCAGCTCGCCACCGAACTTCTTGACGCCGAGACGGCGGCCGTCGGAGTCGCGCCCGTTGCGCGAGGAGCCGCCTGCCTTTTTATGAGCCATAGTCCTACTCCTTACATACGGCTGCGGCTCAGGCCGCGCCGTTGATCCCGGTGATGCGCAGGACGGTCAGGTCCTGGCGATGGCCGTTCTTGCGGCGGTAGTTCTGGCGCCGCTTCTTCTTGAAGACGATGATCTTCGGGCCACGGTCCTGGGCGACGACCTCGGCGGCCACCGAAGCGC
The DNA here is from genome assembly GCF_003116015.1 of Azospirillum sp. TSO22-1. GTDB lineage: Bacteria > Pseudomonadota > Alphaproteobacteria > Azospirillales > Azospirillaceae > Azospirillum. The sequence continues at coordinate 33,126 of NZ_LGQZ01000099.1, read as the reverse complement.
CCGCCACCGTCGGCGTGCCGATCGTCGTGGAGCCGGCGTCGCTGACCATCAGCACGTCATCGAGCGTGATGGAAGCGCCAGCCTCGGCCTCGAGCTTCTCGACCTTGATCACGTCGCCAGAGGCGACCTTGTACTGCTTGCCGCCGGTGCGGATCACTGCGAACATTGTCGTATACCCATTGCAGAACAAACGGCGGGCCGCCCGCCCACCGTTGTTGGTGCGTGCCCGTTCGTGAGAGCGGCGATTTATACGCGTCTTCCCCGCAGAGTCAACAGGGTTTGGGAGCCTGAATTGGCGAAAGCCGGGGCGTCGCGGCCTGCCGCGTCATCAACGCGTCGACGATTCATACCACGGAGACACAGAGGCACAGAGAGACACAGGGAAGAGAGTGCCGGTGCATGTCCCCTCTGTATCTCTGTGTCTCTGTGGTTCCAGCCGCGGTTTCAGGGTGCTGCTCAAGATTCGAGCAATGATGCCTCCTGGCGGGCCGCCCGTCTGTACCCTGGCCGCCGCCTCCGCCGCATGCCGCGACTCGTTGAATCACCAAGGATTTGCCCACGAATTCCGCAGTTTCGCCTGACATGCCCGAAAACGTGGCAGGTAAATTGCAAACAATCTCGCCGCCGGACGCCGGAGTGGCTGAATTCAGCGGCTTTGCTGCACAAGGAATGGGCTTTAAGCCCGCCGAACACAGCGAAGCCGAAGGGGCCAACCGGCGGCATGGGGTGGATGGGGAATCGGCCACTCCGCAGGCAAATGCATAGTTTTTAGGCTAACGACCGGCGCGCGGCGCGCCAGTGGATGGGGAAGCAGGACCTATGGAACTTCGGCTGATTGGAAAGGCGGCCCCGGCGGGGCTGATCGGCGCGCTCGCCACGGCGCTGCCGGCGATGGCGGCGGACGCGCCGGCTCCCGCGTTGGCGCCTTCCGGGGCGAACACGGCGTGGATCCTGGTGGCGTCGGCGCTGGTGCTGTTCATGACGCTGCCGGGGCTGGCGCTGTTCTACGGCGGCCTCGTGCGGGCGCGCAACGTGCTGTCCGTGCTGATGAACTGCTTCGCGATCTGCTGCGTCGCCTCGCTGATCTGGGTGACGTTCGGCTACAGCCTCGCCTTCGACGGCACGGCGCCGTACCTGGGCGGCCTGGGCAAGACGTTCCTGGCCAACATGGACGCAGCGATGCCGGCGTCGGGGCTGCCGGAGAACGTCTTCGCGCTGTTCCAGATGACCTTCGCCGTCATCACCCCGGCGCTGATCATCGGCGCCTTCCCGGAACGGGCACCCTTCGCCTTCGTGGTGGTGTTCTCGACCGTGTGGCTGGTGCTGGTCTACCTGCCGGCGGCGCACTGGCTGTGGGGCGGCGGCTGGCTGGCGGCCATGGGGGCGCTGGACTTCGCCGGCGGCATCGTCGTGCACACCACGGCCGGCGTGTCGGCGCTGGTGGCGGCGATCATGATCGGCCGCCGCAAGGGCTTCCCGCACGAGCTGATCCCGCCGCACAGCCCGGCCATGACCATGACCGGCGCCGGCATCCTGTGGGTGGGCTGGTTCGGCTTCAACGGCGGCAGCGCGCTGGCCGCCGACCAGAGCGCCGCGGCCGCCATCATCGCCACGCACGTCGCCGCCTCGGCCGGCGCCCTGACCTGGACCGCCATCGAGTGGCTGAAGCTGGGCAAGCCGACCTCGGTCGGCTTGGTCACCGGCTGCGTCGCCGGCCTCGCCACCGTCACCCCGGCGGCGGGCTACATCGGGCCGGGCGGCGCCATCGTGCTGGGCGCGCTGGGCGGCGCGGTGTGCTTCCAGTGCGTGCTGTTCGTCAAGCAGCGCCTGCTGATCGACGACTCGCTGGACGTCTTCGCCGTGCACGGCGTCGGCGGCATGCTGGGCTCGCTGCTGCTGGCGGTGTTCGCGCTGAAGGGCCTGGGCGGCAACGGCCTGGCGGAGGGCATGACGTGGCTGAGCCAGCTCGGCGTGCAGGCGCTGGCGGTCGGCGTCACCGCGCTGTGGTCGGGCGTGGTGACCTGGGCGATCATCAAGGCGGTCAACGTCGCCATCGCACGCCGCGTCAGCGCCGAGGAGGAGTACGAGGGCCTCGACCTCGTCACCCACGGCGAGCGCGCGTATGAAATCAGCTGAGTGTAAAATTCCGGCGCTGCGGGCTCATCTTAGGGCTTGCAGCGCCGGAACGCTTCGGTTAGGTTCCGCGCCGCTCCGCACCATGGCGCAACGGATGGGTGGCAGAGCGGTTGAATGCACCGCACTCGAAATGCGGCATACCCGCAAGGGTATCGGGAGTTCGAATCTCCCCCCATCCGCCAGTTTCTCGGGCTCAGCTGTTGAGTAAGACGGCATTTTCCTTCGCCTCCTCAACAGCGCCCCACATTCCGCCCCACACTTGAACGCGGCTTGCCAGGAACCGGCGCGAACCGGGCCGGGGGATCGGCGCCGCGGTGTTCCTGCCGATCGGTGAACCGCCTGCGGGTTTCGCGTCGGCCGCTTCTGACCATTCGCGCACTTTCCCTGCGCGGCACCGTGCGCTCATACTGTCGTCAGGCATGGGCACTGCGCGGAGGGAGCCATGTCGCGACAGTTGTTCAAGGGCGCGTGCGCGGCGGTCGCCGGGCTCGTTCTCGTGACGTCACCGGCCGAAGCGCGCGGCGGCTATGGTCATGGCGGCGGCTACCATTACGGCCACCATCACAGCGGTGGCGACGACTGGGTGTACGGACTCGTCGGTGGGCTCCTTGGTTTTGGCCTGGGCGCTGCCCTGGGGTCGATGTTCACGGCCCCGCAGCCGGTCTACGCTCCACCGCCCGCGCCGCCTCCGGCCCCACCTCCTGCCTATGCGCCGCCATCCGCTCCATCCGCCTATCCCCTGATGTCCACCTCGATGGATGCACCGGATGCACGGCCGGGCCCCGCCTCGACGGGCGTCCTTGATGCGGTGCCGACCTCGCCGCCTTACCTGTCGGCCTCCGGGGCGTATTGCCGTGAGTTCCAGGCGCACAGGGCGTACGGCGGCGTGATGCGGCCCATCGTTGGAACGGCCTGCCAGGGGCCGGACGGGGTTTGGCGCGTTGTCCGTTAGCGGTGCCGGGCCTCACGCCGGGTTCGGTGCGATCAGCTCCCCCTCCGCATCACTTCTTCACGAAGGGGCAGGTGCTCTTTTCCAGCGGCAGGAAGGCCTCGGCGTGGGGGATGTCGCGGACCTTCTTGTAATAGTCCCAGCGGCCTTTGCTCTCGGCCGGCGCCTTCACCTTCCACAGCGCCAGATCGTACAGGACGCGGCCGTCCTCGCGGACCCGGGCCGGGGCGCCGAACTGCTCCAGCGGGATGTCCTTGATCTTGGCGATCACTGCGGCGGAGTCGGTGGTGCCGGCGGCCTTCACCGCCTTCAGCCAGCTCAGCGTCGCCTGATAGGTGTTCGCCTGCTCCTTGCTGGGCATCTCGCCATGACGCTCCTGGAAGCGCTTGGCCCAGGCGCGGGTGGTGTCGCTCTGGTCCCAGTAGAAGTTCTCCGTCACGTACAACCCCTGCGCCGTTTCCAGCCCCAGCGCGTCAACATCCGTGATGAAGACGATGAAGCCGACGATGGTCTGCCCGCCCTTGGAGATGCCGAACTCGCCCGCCTGCTTGATGGTGGTGATGGTGTCCACGCCGACGTTGGCCAGCCCGATGACGTTGGCGCCCGAGCCCTGCGCCGCCAGCAGGTAGGAGCTGAAATCGCCCGCGTTCATCGGGTGCCTGACCCCGCCCAGCACCCGCCCGCCGGACGCGGTGATCACATCGCTGGCCGCCTTCTGCATGGCCGCCCCGAAGGCGAAATCCGCAGCGACGAAGTACCAGCTTATGCCGCCCGACTCGACCACCGCCTTGGCCGTCGCAACCGAGAGCGCGTGCGTGTCGTCGGCCCAGTGCACGGTGTAGGGCGAGCATTGCGCGTTGGTCAGTTCCGCCGTCGTCGCGGCGGAGATCATCAGCACCTTCTTCTTTTCGCGCGCCACCGCCTGCACGGCGAGCGCCACCGAGGACACGGGAAGGTCGGTGATCATGTCCACGCCCCCCTGGTCGAACCACTGGCGTGCGGTGGCCGAAGCGATGTCCGGCGAGTTCTGGATGTCGGCGTGGATCACCTCGACGGGACGATCCAGCACGCGACCGCCGAAATCCTCCACCGCCATCTTCGTCGCCAGCACTGAGCCGGCCCCGCCGATGTCGGCGGCGAAGCCGGACATATCGGCCAGGACGCCGATCCTGACGGGCTGCTGCGCGGCGGCTGGTCCGGCCACCATCCCCATCAGGCACGCGGCGAGCGCAAGGGGTTTCAACGGAATCATATGTCCTCCCACAGGATATTATTGGTGTGGCGGACCGCACCATTTATTTCATTTGAAATTGATGATTCCGCCAACGATGTGGAATGGCAAACGAAAAGCCGCGGGAACGAACAAAAAAACCCCGCTTGAGACGGCGCCCTGGCTGCAGGGCGCCGTCTTGTGTGCCGGTCCGGGCCTGTCGTTACCGTGGCGTTCGGGGCGGCCATGCGGTCACGCCGAAGCTGTCGAGCACGCTTTGGCACGACGTGCAGGGGGGCTTCGGAACCAGGTCCTGGATACCCACGGCCGTGCTCATTCCGCCTCCCGGAACCTGGCCTGCGGACAGCGTCTGGCTCACGCAGCCGGGCTCGGCGCACTTCCCATGCCAGCCGGGCCGGGGATGAGGAGCATTGTTCAAGGCGTCCTGCACGGACGGCTCCATCGGCGTCGGCGTCCCGCCGGTCTGCCTCCGCGGGAAACTGCTCAGGTCGGTGAAGATGCGGTTCGATGGGGTCCGCAAGGCCGCCGCCGTGCCGCGCGTTGCGCCTTGCAGCCGGGCTTGGACAGCAGCCTCGGTCGCCTTGAGCACCGTGGTCGTGTCCGACAGCGCGGGAGAGCGCAACCCGGCCGGGTTGTTGACGGTTCCGACCGGCGGGACGACGGGTCTGACGGTTATCGGCGGCACCGCCGCCAAGCCACCCACCCCCGTGAGCATGCTGTCGGCCCCGGAGGCCGCCCGAGCCGCCCTCGGATCCCTGGTGAGGATGGTGACGAGGGCCGTGCCGACGCCGCCGTTGCGGACCATATCCACGTTGTCGTTCAACTGCTGCCATGCAGCGCTGCGCGCGGCGGCGATCCCGGTGTCCGCCCGCATGACCGGGATGTTGTCCGGAGCCGCTCGCATGACCGGGATGTCTGCTGGGGCCGGCCGGCCCGCGGGCGGCATGCCAAGGCGTGGGAAGCCGCCGGTGGGCGAACCGGAGAGCGCCGGGCCGGTCGTGATGCTGGGGGGCGCGGCGGTGCGGGGAGTGCTGGCGGCACTGGAGGTGTTTACCGGGGGCGATCCCCCCATGGACCCGCCCATCGGCCCGTTGGCCAGGGCGGGCGTAGCGGCGAGAATGGCGGTGGCGGCGAGGGTAAAGGTGGCAGTACGAAGCGCAGCAACGCCGGGCATCGGCTTTTCCTTCCTTGGGGAGGGTGGCGCGGCGTCCTGTGGGCCGCGTGTCGGCGCGTGAATTAGCCCGGAGGGCTAAAATCGCGCTGTGGCGCAACTCACAGAGTGGCTGCGAAGCCGATGGCCTCGTGAAGGACCCGGAGCTAGCTGGCCTCCGTCCGCGCTCCGCCAGCAGCCGGAACGCACCGTCGAGGGGCTGCGGACACGCATTGGCGCGCTTCTCGACGCGTTCCTGCCCCAGGAGTGCGCAAACTGCTTCCAAGCCGCAGGCTACGCGCACTCAATGTGAAAATGCCCTAACCCGCCGCCATCTCGTACAGGTTCCACGCGGTCTTCCTCGCCACCCGGTCGTACAGCGTGCGGGCGCGGTAGTTGTCGTCGGCGGTGATCCAGCGCACGATCGGCCAGCCGCGCGCTCCGGCGACGCGGCGCAGCTCCTGCAGGAGCGCCTCGCCGATGCGGCCGCCGCGGGCGTCCGGATCGACGAACAGGTCGTTGAGGAAGCCGACCTCCATCCCGCGGCTCGGGCTCGGCTCGCCGCGGAAGTGGGCGAGGCCGACGATGCGGCCGCCCTGCATCGCGACCAAGCCCTCCAGCGGATGCGCCGGGTCGTGCAGCCACGCCCACACGCGGTCGAGCACCGCCTCGTCCTCCGGCCACTTGTAGAAGGTGCGATAGCCGCGGAACAGCGGGCGCCAGCCCGCCTCGTGCTCGCAGGCCAGGGGGAGGACGGTGACGGTCTCAGCCATGCGCGGTCTCCAGTCCGTGGGCGTCGGCCCTGCGTTTATCCGACCAATCGCGGACGGTGGCCGGACGGCCGTCGGCATCGATCAGGCCGCGTTCGAACAGTTCGGCGGCGTGGCCGGCGAACCAGTCGGCGGTGCCCGGCCGCTCCCACGCCTCCATCCAGTTCTGCTCCAGGAAGGCGAGGATGGCCGGGTGGCCCAGTTCCGCCTCCCACAGGATGCCGAGGAGCGAGGTCTGCGCCTCCTCGTGCATGCACTGCTGGAAGGTCTGCGTCTGCTGGGCGCGCGCCTCGGCGCGGCGGCTGGTCTCCGGGCCGGGGCCGAGGCCGAACTCGAGGAGGCCGCGGCGCTCCGGCGCGGCGCACAGCCAGTGCGCCACCTCGTGCACGATCACCGTGGCCTCGACGTCGACGCGGATCACGGCGCCGTCCCACATGAAGGAGGCGCTGGGCTTCTCGTCCAGCGTGCCGATGCCGTGCGCGTGCGCCAGCGCGACGCCGTCGGCGCGCTGCTCCGGCGTGTCGACGCCGCCGGGCACTGGCCACGTCGCGGCGATGCGGTGGAACGCGGCCAGCGGCTGCGGGCGGTCGGCGAGATGCGCTGCCATGCGCTCCAGCGCTTCGGGCAGGATGTCGGCGGGAATGGGCGTCAGGATCATCAGGGGGACCGGGTCGGTGGCGGCTTGCGGAACGTCGGGCCCTATTTGCGCCGCCGGGCGGGCGGGCCGCAAGGGGTGGCTGCCGGAGCGGATGGAATAACCGTCGGGCATGGAACGTTCGTGTGGGTGGCCGCCATTCGGGGGGGCCGGTGTGCGCTGCGGTACGGGCAGACGCGCGCGCGAATCGGCCAATGGTCACAAGACAGGCATTTTGCCCACACGTAGGTCTCATGGTATACGCGACAAAGGCACACGGACCGGCCGGGGTCCCGCAGCCCGTTGGACGGCATCCGGCAGCGCGTGAAGTGAGCTTGCGGTCACCCATGTCCCTCGTCGAGGCGCCCCAGGCGCCCACCCTGGTTCGTTCTCCGGCCGGCCCGGACGGCAAAGGCGCCGGTGGCGGCGCCGGGCGCCGGCTGCTGTCGGTGGTCATCCCCTTCTACAACGAGGGTCCCAACGTCGAGGCGCTGTTCGCGCGGCTCGCGCCGGTGCTCGACGGGCTCGACATGGCGTGGGAGGTGGTCTGCGTCAACGACGGCAGCCGCGACGACACGCTGGAGCGCCTGGTCGCCGCGCACGGTCGCGACGAGCGCATCAAGGTGGTCGACCTGTCGCGCAACTTCGGCAAGGAGCTGGCGCTCTCGGCCGGCTTGGCGCACGCCCGCGGCGACGCCGTGGTGCCGATGGACGCCGACCTGCAGCATCCGCCCGAAGTGCTGCCGCTGTTCATCGCCAAGTGGCGGGAAGGCTACGACGTGGTGGTGGCGGCGCGCCACGCCCGGGTCGGCCAGTGCTGGAAGCACCGGCTGTTCGCCCGCGCCTTCTACTGGGTGTTCGACACGCTGTCCGACGTCAAGCTGCCGCGCGAGGTCGGCGACTTCCGCCTGATGGACCGCAAGGTCGTCGACGTCATCAACCGGATGCCCGAGCGTTCGCGCTTCATGAAGGGCATCTTCGCCTGGGTCGGCTTCCGCCAGACCGTGGTGTCGTACGAGCAGGGCCAGCGCACCGGCGGCGACACCAAGTGGGGCTTCGTCAAGCTGCTGCGCTTCGCCTTCGACGGGCTGACGGCCTTCTCCACCTTCCCCCTGCGGGTGTGGAGCTTGATCGGCGTCATGGTGTCGGGCTTCGCGTTCGTGTACATCGTGCTCCGCCTGCTGCGGACGCTGCTGTTCGGCGTCGACGTGCCGGGCTACGAATCCCTGATCGTCTCGGTGCTGTTCATGGGCGGCCTGCAACTCATCACGCTTGGAATCATCGGCGACTACCTCGGCCGGGTGTTCGAGGAGGTCAAGGGCCGTCCGCTGTTCATCGTCCGCTCGACGCACGGCCTCGCCGAGGGCGCCGAGGCCCAGGTCGATGTGGCGGCGGCGGCGCGTCACCGGGTGCCGGAGGCGCCGCTGTGAACTATCAGGTCTTCCCGACGGACCCCGCGATCCGCGCCGGCGCGCGCGCCGGCATGGACTACGGCACGGTGTGGGACCAGCTGGCCCGCGTGCTGCTGCTCGGCATGCTGGTGCTGGTCGTGCTGTCCTTCCAGGACTACGGCATCACCACCGACGAGGAGGTGCAGCACATCTACGGCAAGGAGCTGCTGTCCTTCTACCTGTCGGGGTTCCAGGACCACTCCGCCTTCCATTTCAAGGACCTGTACCTGTACGGCGGGCTGTTCGACCTGGCGGTCGCCGTGCTGATCCCGGTCTCGCCCTTCGACGAATACGCCACCCGCCACCTGCTGTGCGGCCTGATCGGCGTGGTCGGCATCGCCGGTACCTGGCGGCTCGGCCGCGCGCTGGCCGGCCCGCGCGCCGGCTTCCTGGCGGCGGCGGGGCTGGCGCTGTGCGGCGTCTATTACGGCGCGATGTTCAACAACACCAAGGACGTGCCGTTCGCGGCCGGCATGGTGTGGATGCTGTACTTCGCCACCCGCATCCTGCAGCAGATGCCCAGGCCCAGCCGCTCGGCTGCGTGGAAGTTCGGGCTGATGCTCGGCCTGGCGCTGGGCATCCGGGTCGGCGCGGTGTTCGGGGTGTTCTACCTGGGGCTGGCGCTGCTGCTGCACCTCGGCGTGGTGTGGCATCTGGAAGGGCGCAAGCAGATGCTGCACGACGCCCGGCTGTCGGCGCTGATCCTGCTGCCGGCGCTGCCGATCGCCTACGTGGTGATGGCGGTGTTCTGGCCGTGGGCGGTGCTGAACCCGCTGAACCCGCTGGAGGCGCTGGCCGCCTTCTCGCGCGTGCCGCTGAAGATCATCACGCTGCTGAACGGCCAGAACGTGCTGTCCAGCGACCCGCCCGCCTCCTACGTGCCGATGTATCTGGCGGTGAAGCTGCCGGAGGCGCTGGTGGTCGGCCTCGGCGTCGCGGTGCTGATGGGCGCGGTGGCGCTGCTGCGCCTGGAATCGCAGCCGTGGCGCCGGCACGTGGCGGTCACCTGGGTGCCGACGGTGCTCGGCGCCTTCGTGCCGATCGTCGTCTTCATGCTGATGCGGCCGACCATCTACAACGGCATCCGCCACTTCCTGTTCGTCATCCCGCCGATGGCGGTGATGGCCGCCTACGCCGCCGACCGCGGCTGGTCGGTGGCCGAGCAGTGGGGGCGGCGCGCCGGGCACGTCTTCGCCGGGGCGCTGACGGTGCTGGGCGTGGTCTATCTCTGGCAGCTCGCCAGCATGCATCCCAACCAGTACGTCTACTACAACAAGTTCATCGGCGGCCTGCGTGGCGCCGTGGGCAAGTTCGAGCTGGACTACTGGGGCAACTCGCTGCACGAGGCGACGCAGGAGCTGATCGCCTTCGTCGAGCGCGAGAACAACGGCGCCGCGCCGCAGACCACCTACACGCTCTCGGTGTGCGGCAACCCGCTGGCGGTGCGCTACGACCTGCCGCCGTGGCTGAAGCTGGTGGACAAGGACCCGGACTGGCGGCGCGCCGATTTCTTCATGGCGTTCACCCAGGTGCGCCGCTGCCCCGACCTGCTGGACGGCCAGCCGATCCTGGAGATCAACGCCGATGGCGTGCCGCTCTCCATCGTCAAGGACCGCCGTCCGCCGGAGCGGAAGCTGCGGGCGGGCGCCCAGACGGACGCCCATTGATGAGACGGATAGGAAGATCCGGCGGGTTGATCATCCGTTAAGACATCGGTCATACTCCCCTGTCGCCGTTCGCGCGACAGGGGAGGGCGCCGTGACCTTGTGGATCGACTTCTGGGATCGTCCCAACGCCATCTACGCCGACCAGCGCAATCTGGAGGCGCACTTCGACCGCATCACGCAGGACCTGATGCCGCACCTGCCGTCGGGCGGCACGGTGCTCGACTTCGGCTGCGGCGAGGCGCTGGGCGCTGGGGCGATGGCGCGGGCCTGCGGGCAGGTGCTGCTGTTCGACGGCGCCCCCTCGGTGCGGCGGAAGCTGGCGGCGCGCCTGGGCGGGCAGCCGCGGGTGCGGGTGCTGGACGAGGCCGCGCTGGCGGCGCAGCCGGCGGGCAGCGTCGATCTGGTGACGGTGGTCTCCGTGCTCCAATACATCGCCAAGGACGATCTGCCGGGGCTGCTGGCACGCTGGCGGGATCTGCTGGCGCCGGGCGGGCGGCTGATGCTGGCCGACGTGGTGGCGACCGGCACGCCGATGCTGCGCGACGTGCGCAGCCAGCTGGAGTTCGCGGCGCGGCACGGCTTCCTGATGGCGGCGCTGGGCGGCATCGTGCGCATGGCGCTGTCCGACTACCGGCGCGTCCGCCAGCAGGTCGGCTTCTCCACCTACACGCCCGGGGAGCTGTCGGCGGTGCTGGAGCGGTCCGGCTTCACGGTCGAGCGGCTGCCGGCCAACATCGGCCCGACGCCGCACCGCTTCACGCTGGTGGGGCGTCCGGCCTGACCGGCCTGCCGAAGGTCCAGAAGCGGTTGGCGCCGTAGCTCCACAGCATCACCGTGCCGGTCGCGGTGACCTGCGCCAGCAGGTAGTGCAGCGCCGCCCAGTGCGTCAGCACCCACATGATCGCGCTGTTGAGCGCCAGGCCGGTGACGGCCACCGCCACGAACTTGCCCGCGGTCGGCAGGTGCTGCCCGGCGCTGTCGAACACGAAGCGGTAGTTCAGCAGATAGCTGATGACCCCGCCGACGACGAACCCCGCGGCCGAGGCCGGCACGGCCGGCGCTCCCGCCAGTTCGACCAGCGCCACCAGCAGCCCGTAATGCCCGACCGCGGCGGCGCAGCCGACCACCACGAACATCGCGAACTGCCTGATCTGCTCCAGCGCCGTCATCATCCTGCCGCGTGCCCCGTCGGGCCTTCGTCCTAGCCCGGCATCCCCCGCCTGTCCAGCGGCCAGAGCGGCCGGGCGAAAAGGGTTACCCGCCACCCCGCCCGCGAGGTGCGTCGACCGGCGCCCCGCGCGCTGTGGGGGGATCGCCCGACGCGTGAATCCCGGCCGGACCCGCCGCTCCCCACTGTCCACCAGCGACCCAGGACGGGAGCTGTGGAATGCGGGCGGCGGCGATGGGATTCGGGCTTGCGCTGGCGGCTTCGGTGGGCTTGGCGCCCGCGGCGTCGGCGCTCAATCTGGAACGGTCTCAGGAACGGGTCCAGGAGGTGGTCGACCGCGCCGCCCTGGCGCGGCTGGCCGAGGCGGGGGCGACCGGGGGCGGGCTGGTGGTCGGCGTGATGCACCAGGGGCGCACGGTGGTCACCGGCTACGGCAGCACCGGACGGCGCGGCGGCCCGCGGCCCGACGGCCGGACGGTCTTCCAGATCGCCTCGCTGACCAAGCCGTTCACCGGCACCATCCTGGCCGAGCTGATCCGCGCCGGCGCGGTGGCCGCCACCGACCCGCTGGACCGCCACCTGCGTCAGACGCCGCACGTGCCGGCCTACGAGGGGCGGCCGATCCGGCTGGTCGATCTGGCGACGCACACCGCCGGCCTGCCCAACGTGCCGGAGACGCCGAACTTCTCCTGGTCGCGCCTGGAGGACCCGCGCAACCCCTACAAGCCGCTGACCCCGGGCGAGGTGGACGCGTGGCTCGCCGGCTACGAGCTGCCGGTGCCGCCGGGCACGCGCTTCCGTTACTCCAACGTCGGCATGGCGGTGCTGGGCGAGGCGCTGTCCACCGCCACCGGCACCAGCTACGAGGAATTGCTGAAGCGCATCGTCATCGACCGCTTCGGCCTCCGGGACACCACCTTCCGCCTCAGCGCCGAGCAGCGCGCCCGCAAGGCGGTCGGCCACGCCCGGGGCTCGGAAGTGCCGGACTGGGAGGCGCCGGCCATGCTGCCCTCCTTCGGCCTGTACTCCACCGCCGACGACCTGCTGCGGTGGCTGCGCGTCAACATGGGCGACTGCCCCGGCGGCTGCGGCGCCGACACCGTGGGCACGCTGGCGCTGGCGCAGACCGTGCAGGTGCAGGGGCCCTCGCTGGTCGATCCCGGCAGCCTGGGGCACGGGGCGATGGCGCTGGGCTGGTTCGTGGCGTGGGCTCGCGACGGCACGCCGATCTACTGGCACTCCGGCGCCACGGGCGGCTTCAACGCCTACATGGCGGTGTCGCGGGCGCACCGCTGGGCGGTGGTGGCGCTGACCAATACCGACCCGGAACGCACCGTCGCCGACAAGGTCGCCATCGACGTGCTGCGGACCTTCGAAGGGAATTAGCCGCTCAGTGCAGGCGCCGTGCCGGGGTGGGGCCGCGCTCCGCCGCCGGCGCCAGCGGTCCCGCCTGATGGTGCACGAGGCGCCAGGCGCCCTCCTCGCGGGCGAACAGGTTGGAGGCGACGCAGACGTTGCCCGGCATCACCTCCTCGCACAGCACCAGCGCGGTGTCGCCGAGCATCACCACCTGCTCGTTGCGCGGATGGATGGATGGCGGCTGCGGCCCGGCGAGGAGGGCGCGCCAGCTGTCCATCACCGTCTCGCGCCCCATCAGCAGCGTCCAGCCCGGATGCAGGCAGGCCACCGGCAGATGCCGCGCCCACAGCGCGTCCATGGCGGCGAAGTCCAGGCTGGCGAAGGCGCGGTAGAAGGCTTGGTTGAGCGCCAGGACGGCGTCGCCATCGGTGGTTTGGGCGGTCATGCGGGCGGATCCTCCATCGTCCCGCATGGTGTCGGATCGACGGCGTTCCCGCAAGCTCACTTGACGCGCCCGTCCACCTCCTGCCCGACCCTGGCGAGCGCCGACGTCGCCGGGCCGTTCAGCACCGCGCCGTCGCAGGCGAAGCGGGAGCCGTGGCAGGGGCAGTCCCAGGTCTTCTCGCCGGAGTTCCATTCCACCGTGCACTTCAGGTGCGGGCAGACCGCCGACATCCGGTGCAGGTGCCCCTGCTCGTCGCGGTAGACCGCCACCGGCCGGGCGAAGGTCTTCATGATGGCGCCCTCGCCGGGCTTGATCCGATCCTCGGAGTCCACGTCGGACGGGCCGAAGGCGGTGCGCGCCAGATGGCGGGCGGCGTCGAGGTTCTCGCGCAGGTAGGTGCCCAGCTTGCGGATCATCTTGCGCGAGGGGTCGTACAGCGTCGCCCAGGGGTGGTCGTGGCCGTGCACCAGCTCGCACAGCATCAGGCCGGCCAGCGTGCCGTGCGTCATGCCCATGCCGCTGTCGCCGGTGACGATGAACACGTGCCCCCAGTGCGCCGGGTCGCGGCCGATGAAGGCGAGGCCGTCGAACGGCTCCATCACCTGTCCGGACCAGCGGTACTGCACCTCGCCGGCCATCGGGAAGTGCTCGCGCGTCCAGGCCTCCAGCCGGGCGTAGCGCAGGTCCATGTCGTCGGCCTCGCCGGTCTTGTGGTCCTCGCCGCCGACGATCAGCACGGCGTGGTCGCTCTCCGATTGGAGGCGCACGTAATGGTAGGGATCCAGGTCGTCCCACCACAGCGCGGTCGGCAGCGCGTCGCGCGCCACCTTCAGGCCGAGGACGTAGGTGCGGTAGGGCGCCTGCTTGGAATGGATGGCGACGCGGTCGCTGATCGGCGCGTTGGTGGCGACCACCACCGCCTTGGCATCGACGGCGCCGCCGTGGATGTGCACGCGCACCCCGTCGGTGATCTCCTCCAGCGTGGTGACGTGCGCGCCGGTGGCCAGCGTGCCGCCGCGCCTGCGGAACGCCTCGACCAGCCCCGACAGGTATTTCAGCGGGTGGAGCATACCCTGGTCCGGGAAGCGCAGCGCCGGGCCGGGATGCGCGATGCCCGGCGCGTGGTCGTGCTTCTCGACGCCGGTCAGGCCGGCGCGGTGCGCGGCCGCCAGCTCCTTGTCCATCTCGGCCGGGTCCTGGCCGGGGGCGGCCATCAGCCAGCCGTCCAGGCGGGCGAAGTCGCAGGCGATGCCCTCCTCGCGGCAGATCCGCTCGATGGCGTCGATGGCCGCGCCGTGGCTCTCGGCGGCGAGGCGCGCGCCCTCCCGGCCGTGCAGGCGTTCGATCTCGGTGAAGCGGTCGTCGATGGCGTTGGAGAGGTGCGCGGTGGTGCGCCCGGTCTCGCCGTCGCCCGGCGCGCCGTCGTCGAGCAGCAGGACCGTCTTGCCCGAGCGCTGGAGGAAATAGGCGACGCTGGCCCCGGCGATGCCAGCGCCGATCACCACCACGTCGGGCCGCACGCTCTGCGGGTCGACGGTGCTCTGCGGCGTCGTCGCCGTCGCCATCCACACCGATGTGGTCGAGCCGGAACCCTGCATGGTCTGCCTCCTGCTGCTGCCTCTCTGCAAACAGCACCGGTCGAGGCGGGTTCCGGGCCTTTCGCGGCGCCGCGCCGGCTGCTAGGCTCCGCTGTCCTTCGGGAACGGAACGCAGAGAATGACCGACCGCCTGTCCATCGCGCTTGCCCAGATCAACCCGACCATGGGCGCCATCCCCGCCAACATCGACCGCATCCGCACCGCGCGGGCCGAAGCGGCGGCGCGCGGCGCCGACCTCGTGGTGTTCACCGAGCTGGTGGTCTGCGGCTACCCGCCGGAAGATCTGGTGCTGAAACCCTTCTTCCTCGACACGGTGGAGCGCGCGGTGACCGCGTTCGCCGAGGAGACCGCCGACGGCGGCCCCGCCGTGCTGGTGGGCGCCCCCTGGCGCGACGGCGGCCGGACCTACAACGCGGCGTTGCTGCTGGACGGCGGCAAGGTGGCGGCGGTGCGCTACAAGCACGACCTGCCGAACTACGGCGTCTTCGACGAGAAGCGCGTGTTCGCCTCCGGCCCGCTGCCCGGGCCGATCAACTTTCGCGGCGTGCGGCTGGGCGTGATGGTCTGCGAGGACATGTGGACCCCCGACGCCGCCGAGACGCTGGTGGAGACCGGCGCGGAGATCCTCGTCGTCCCGAACGGCAGCCCCTACGAGGCCGACAAGCTCGACCGCCGCCTGCAGCTGGCGGTGCAGCGGGTGACCGAGACCGGGCTGCCGCTGCTCTACGTCAACCAGGTGGGCGGCCAGGACGAGTTGGTGTTCGACGGCGCCTCCTTCGCGCTGGACGGCGACCGCGCCCTCAAGGCCCAGGCGCCGAGCTTCGCCGAGCACCTGCTGCTCACCCGCTGGGAGCGCGGGGCGGACGACCGCTGGACCTGCGCCGAGGGCGAGATCGCCAGGCCGGCCGAGGGGCTGGCCGGCATCTACGAGGCGCTGGTGCTGGGCCTCAAGGACTACGTCAACAAGAACCGCTTCCCCGGCGTCATCCTCGGCATGTCCGGCGGCATCGACTCGGCGCTCTCCGCCGCCATCGCGGTGGACGCGCTGGGGCCGGACCGCGTGCACTGCGTGATGATGCCCTCGCCCTACACCTCGCAGGACAGCCTGGACGACGCGGCCGAGGCGGCGGAGCTGCTGGGCTGCCGCATCGACACCATCCCCATCGTGCCGGCGATGGAGGCGTTCACCCACATGCTCGCCCCGGCCTTCGCCGGCCGCGATCCCGACATCACCGAGGAAAACATCCAGGCCCGCGCCCGCGGCATGACGCTGATGGCGCTGTCCAACAAGTTCGGCGCCATGGTGCTGTCCACCGGAAACAAGTCGGAGCTGTCGGTCGGCTACTCCACGCTGTACGGCGACATGTGCGGCGGCTACGCCATCCTCAAGGACGTCTACAAGATGACGGTGTACGGCCTGTGCCGCTGGCGCAACGGGCACCTGCCGCCGAACGCCCGGGGACCCGCCGGCCGCGTGGTGCCGGAGCGCATCCTGACCAAGGCCCCGACCGCCGAGCTGCGCCCCAACCAGAAGGACCAGGACTCGCTGCCGCCCTACGAGGTGCTGGACGACATCCTGGAATGCCTGGTGGAGCAGGACCTGAGCATCCCCGACATCGTCGCCCGCGGCCACGCGGCGGAGACGGTCAACAAGGTCTGGCGCATGCTGCACCTGGCCGAATACAAGCGCCGGCAGGCGCCGCCGGGGGTGAAGATCACGCGGCGGATCTTCAACCGCGACCGCCGCTACCCGATCACCAACGGCTTCACCAGCGTCGTGTGAGGCGGCCATGACGAACCCCCTGCGAGCCTCCGACATCGCCGCCGTCATGCGCCCGCCCGAGGCGTTGCGCGCGCTGCCGGACTTCGTCCCCGGCGTCCTGGCGCCGGACCGGCTGGCCGACCTCAAGCGCCGCGCCGACGCCGCGCGTGCCTATGCAACGAGCGTCAACGAGTGGGCCGGCCGCGTCGAGTGGACCGCCGCCCAGATCGCCGCCGAGGCGGCGCCCGACGCCGTGCTGCCGCTGGAGCGCACGGCGATCACCCTGCTGTGGATGGCGCGCAGCGCCGAGAGCACGCTCGGCCCGCTGCTGGAGCGCTGCGCCGACCTGCGCGGCCGCATCGCCGAAACGGCGACGGAGGAGGAGTGGGCGCAGTGGACCGGCTTCCTGGAGCTGGGCATCGCCGCCCTCCAGCGCGTCATCGACACCGCCGAGTCCGCCAGCCGACAGGCCTTCGCGGCGCTCTATCAGGCGGCCCCGACGCTGTACCCGCGCGGCGTCGACGACCTCGACCCGGAACGCCTGCGCGACGAGCGCGCGGTCTACGTCTACCAAGCGTTCGTGGCGCAGGAACTCGGCCTGGAGAGCGAGCCGATGGGGCAGTCGTTCGGCGACGACCTGTTCCGCGTGCTCGGCATCCGCGTGCCGCCCGGCACCGACAGGCCGCACCGCGTCTACCGCGCGGCGCTCGACCGCGTGCACGCCCGCGTGCGCGAGGCCGGACCCGAGTTCGCCGGCCGCATCGGCTTCGAATTCCTGCGGGGGACCCATGCGTCCTGAAGACCTGATCGCCGCCGCCGAGTCCCTGCTGGCGGGCACCCCGGGGGAGGCGCAGTGCCGCATGGCGGCGCAGGCCTGCTACACCGCGGCGCTGCACATGGCGGCCCCGCACGTCGGTGTCGACGTCGGCCGCGACCCGGTGCGCCACGCCAAGGTGCGCGCGGCGATGCGGACCGCGCGCTTCACCGACGCGCCGCCGCAGCACATCCTGGTGCTGGCCAACTATTTCGAGGATCTGGCGCGGTTGCGCCAGCACGCCGAGTACTGGCCGGACCTGCCCTTCGACGCCGACCACGCCGATCAGGCGCTGGAGTGGATGCGCGGAGTGCTGGCGGCGGTGGGGCGGTAGTCGCGGGCTTCGGCGCCGGGCCGCCTGTCGGGCGGCCCGGCATCGGAACCGCTCACCAACCCATCACGTGGCGGATCTTCGCTTGCAGCTGTTCCGTGTTGAACGGCTTTATGATGTAGTTGTTGATGCCGTACTTCTTGCCTTCCATGATCAGTTCATGGCTGACGTCCGGCATGATCAGGATGAATCGGACGTTCTTGATCTCATCGTCGGCGCGGATGCTCTTGAGAAGCTCAATGCCGCTTTCCTGGCCGACCTTCCAGTCGCAGAGCACGAGGTCGTGCGGGCTGTCGCGGAGCGTCTGAAGCGCAGCCGGGAAACTGTCCGCCTGGCTCGGCTCCGGATAACCGTTCATCACAACGTGATTGCGCACGATGCGCCGCAGGGTGGCCGTTTCGTCGACGATCAGAGCCTTCATGGGAATACCCCTTCATTCTCTTGTATGTTGCAGAATGCACAACCAAATGATCGTATTATTTCTTTAAATACCCTGCATGGAGGAATATAATATGAAAAATTCCTCCATTAGTCGTTCATGATTGCGGCAGCGCATCTCCAGCCCCGCGCGGCATCCCGCCCCAGGCACGCCTGTGTCCCTTCCGTTGACGGACCCCCGCCCACGCACCTATCGTCGCTGCGGGCCGCGACCGCCCACCCGGTCGCACAGCAACGAAGGAAGCGTTCCATGAAGCCGACCGTCCGGCCGACCGTTCCCAACTTCTCCTCGGGTCCCTGCGCCAAGCGTCCGGGCTGGTCGCTGGACGCGCTGAAGGGCGCCTGTCTCGGCCGTTCGCACCGTTCGAAGCCGGGCAAGGCCAAGCTGCAGCAGGTCATCGACCTGTCCAAGGAGATCCTGGGCATCCCCGCCGACTACCGCCTGGGCATCGTGCCGGCCTCCGACACGGGTGCCGTCGAGATGGCGCTGTGGTCGCTGCTGGGCGCCCGGCCGGTGGACGTGCTGGTGTGGGAGAGCTTCAGCAAGGACTGGGGCACCGACATCGCCAAGCAGCTGAAGCTCGACGCCCGCCTGCTCCAGGCCGGCTACGGCGAGATCCCCGATCTCAAGCAGGTCGATTGGAGCCGCGACGTCGTCTTCGCCTGGAACGGCACCACGTCCGGCGTGCGCGTGCCGGACGGCGACTGGATCCCGGCCGATCGCCAGGGCCTCGCCATCTGCGACGCCACCTCGGCGGCGTTCGCCATGGACCTGCCGTGGGACAAGCTCGACGTCGTCACCTGGTCCTGGCAGAAGGTGCTGGGCGGCGAGGCGGCGCACGGCATGCTGGTGCTGAGCCCGCGCGCCGTGGAGCGCCTGGAGAGCTACAAGCCGGCGTGGCCGATGCCGAAGATCTTCCGCATGACCAAGGACGGCAAGATCAACGAGGGCATCTTCAAGGGCGACACCATCAACACGCCGTCCATGCTGGCGGTCGAGGACGCCATCGACGGCCTGCAGTGGGCCAAGTCGGTCGGCGGCCTGACGGCGCTGGTCGAGCGCTCGGAAGGCAACCTGAAGAAGATCGCCGACTGGCAGGCGAAGTCCGGCAACTGGGCGGCGTTCCTGGCGAAGGACCCGGCCATCCGCTCCTGCACCTCGATCTGCCTGACCATCGCGGACCCGGCGGTCACCGCGCTGGACGCGGGCGGCCAGGCGGACTTTGCCAAGAAGCTGGCGTCGCTCTTGGAGAAGGAAGGTGTGGCCTACGACATCGCGGCCTACCGCGATGCGCCGGCCGGCCTGCGCATCTGGGGCGGCGCCACCGTCGAGGGCGGCGACATCGACGCGCTGCTGCCCTGGCTCGACTGGGCGTTCGCCACGGCGAAGGCCGAGATCACGGCGGCTGCCTGATCACTTGCCCCCACCCCTGCCCCCTCCCCCGCTTTGCAGGGGAGGGGAATGGCGACAGGCCCCCTCCCCTGCGAAGCTCACGCGCAAACCTTCGGTTTGCGCTGACGCGGCAGGCGGATCTTCGATCCGCCGAGAGCAGGGGAGGGATGGGGTGGGGGCACCTAGGGCGCATTCAACCAATTCCCCAGGGGAGCCCCACATGCCCAAGGTCCTGATTTCCGACAAGCTGTCCGACCGCGCCGTCGAGATCTTCCGCGAGCGCGGCGTCGAGGTGGACGTCCGTCCCGGCCTGTCCGCCGACGACCTGAAGACCATCATCGGCGACTACGACGGCCTCGCCATCCGCTCGGCCACCAAGGTGACCAAGGATCTGCTGGCCGCGGCGACCAACCTCAAGGTCGTCGGCCGCGCCGGCATCGGCGTCGACAACGTGGACGTGCCGGCCGCCACCCAGCGCGGCGTGGTGGTCATGAACACGCCGTTCGGCAACTCCATCACCACGGCCGAGCACGCCATCGCGCTGCTGTTCGCCGTCGCCCGCGACATCCCGCAGGCCAACGCCTCCACCCACGCCGGCAAGTGGGAGAAGAACCGCTTCATGGGCGTCGAGGTGTCCGGCAAGACGCTGGGCCTGATCGGCGCCGGCAACATCGGCTCCATCGTCGCCGACCGGGCGCAGGGGCTGAAGATGAAGGTCGTCGCCTACGACCCGTTCCTGTCGCACGAGCGCGCCGTCACGCTGGGGGTCGAGAAGGTCGAACTGGACGAGCTGCTGGCCCGCGCCGACTTCATCACGCTGCACACGCCGCTGACCGAGCAGACGAAGAACATCCTCGACGCCAAGGCGCTGGCCAAGTGCAGGAAGGGTGTCCGCATCGTCAACTGCGCCCGCGGCGGCCTGATCGTCGAAGCCGACCTGAAGGCGGCCATCGAGTCCGGCCACGTCGCCGGCGTGGCGCTCGACGTCTTCGCGACGGAGCCGGCCAAGGACAACGCCCTGTTCGGCCTGGAGCAGGTGATCTGCACCCCGCACCTCGGCGCCTCCACCTCGGAAGCGCAGGAGAACGTGGCGCTGCAGGTGGCCGAGCAGATGTCGGACTACCTGATGACCGGCGCGGTGGTGAACGCGCTGAACATGCCCTCGGTCTCGGCCGAGGACGCGCCGAAGCTGAAGCCCTACATGCGGCTGGCCGAGCAGCTCGGCAGCTTCGCCGGGCAGATCACGCAGTCCGGCCTGCGCTCCATCACCGTGGAGTACGAGGGCGCCGTGGCCGAGCTGAACACCAAGCCGCTGACCGCGCTGGTGGTCATGGGCCTGCTGTCGCCGCTGCTGGACAGCGTCAACATGGTCAACGCCCCGGTGATCGCGCGCGAGCGCAACATCGACATCGCCGAGACCAAGCGCGACCGCGGCGGCGACTACCACACGCTGATCCGCGTGACGGTGGTCAGCGAGCAGCGCAGCCGCACGCTGACCGGCTCGCTGTTCGGCGGCGACAAGCCGCGCCTCGTCGGCATCGACGAGGTGCCGGTGGAGGCCGAGCTGTCCACCCACATGCTGTACATCCGCAACGAGGACAAGCCGGGCTTCATCGGCCGGCTGGGCGCGACGCTGGGCGACGCCGGCGTCAACATCGCGTCCTTCCACCTCGGCCGCACCGCGCCGGGCGAGAACGCCATCGCGCTGGTCTCGGTGGACCAGCGGATCGGCGACGACGTGCTGGCGAAGATCGCCGCGCTGCCGAGCGTGGTGCAGGCGAAGGTGCTGCGGTTCTGACCCTCCAAAGCCCCTCCTCCTCGCGGGGGAGGGGCTTCTTACGCCGCGTGCTCCAGCGGCCTCAGCCCCGCCACCAGCCTCCGGAACGCCTCGGCGAACGCCTGGGCGTCGGAGGCGGGCACGGTGAAGGTCAGGTGTGCCCGGCCGTCCTCGATGCGCTTCACCGTCGCCGGGATCGCCCGCTCCATCCCCGGTAAGGTCAGCTGCACCGCGTTCCCGGCGCTCAGCCCCGCGACGTCGCCCTTCGCCTGGGCGCCGCCCTCCGAGGCGTTCTCCACCGTCACCGCGACCTGCCGCGCGCCGGCCGACAGCGTGCCCGGGCGGTTCAGCGGGTAGCGTGGCAGGCGGCGGCGGTTGACCTCCGGCGTGGCGGTGCGCACCGCCTCGATCACCACGTGGCGCAGCTGGTCGATGCTCTGCGCCACCATGCCGGACAGGCTGTTCACCTGCGTCGCCCGCTCGCCGGTCACCGACGCCTCGGCGGAGACCTGGGCGATGCGCTCCGCCACCTCCTGCGCGGCTTCCGAGGTCTGCGCCACGGTGCGGGCGATCTCGCTGGTCGCCGCGCCCTGCTGGTCGATGGCGGTGGCGATGGTGGTCGACACCGTCTCGACGTTGCGGATGGCGTTGGTGATGGCGCGCACCGCTTCCACCGTTTCCGCCGTGGTGGTCTGGATCTCGGTGATCTGGCTGGCGATCTCGTCGGTCGCCTTGGCGGTCTGGGTGGCGAGGCTCTTGACCTCCGAAGCGACGACCGCGAAGCCCTTGCCCATCTCGCCGGCCCGCGCCGCCTCGATGGTGGCGTTGAGCGCCAGCAGGTTGGTCTGGCCGGCGATGTCGTTGATCAGCTTGGTCACCTCGCTGATCCGGTTCACCGCGTTGACCAGCTGCATCATCGTCTGCTCGGCGTGCCCCGACGCCGTCACCGCCTTGCCGGTGATGCCGGTGGCGGTGCCGATCTGGCCGGAGATGTCGCGGATCGCCGCGCTCAGCTGCTCGGTCGCCGAGGCGACGGTCTGCGCGTTGGCCAGCGCCTGCTGCGCGGCGGCCGCGACGTTCTGGCTGTTGTTGCTGACCGCCCCGGCCGAGGCCGCCATCTCCGTGGCGTTGGCGGCCATGCGGCCGGTGCGCGTCGCCACGTTCTCGACCGCGGCGGTGGCCTCGCGCTCCACCGTCTCGGCCATGCGCATCAGCGCGTCGCGCTTGTCGTGCTCGGCCCGCTCGCGCTCCGCCTCCTGCGTGGCGCGCAGGCGTTCGGCCTCCAGCGCGTTCTCCTTGAACACGGTGACGGCGGCGGCCATGGCGCCCACCTCGTCGCTGCGGTCGGCGGCGGGAATCCCGACCGTCAGGTCGCCGCCGGCCAGCCGCTTCATCACCCCGGTCATCGCCACCACCGGCCGGATCACGCCGACCGCGATGCCGGCCACCCCGGCCACCAGCAGCGCCAGCACCAGCGCCGAGCCCACCCACACCACCGTCATGAACAGGGTCTCGCGGTCGGCGGCGTGGGCCTCGGTGGCGGCGTTCAGCGTCTCCGTCGCGGCCACCACCTCATCGACCACGGCGCGGTGCGCGCCATAGGCGGCGGCGACGTCGGCGTAGGCGGCGCGCGCCGTCTCCAGGTCGCGCTTGGCCAGCGCCGGCAGCAGCCGCCCTTCGAGCGCGTCCCAGAAGCGCATGACGTGGGCGTGCGAGGTGCGGGTCAGCTTGTCGCGCAACGCCGGCTCGAAGTCCTGCGCCAGCCAGTAGTCGTGGCGCTCGTCGTATTCCTTGTGCAGCTTGGCCAGCCGGGCGCGATGCGCCTCGACCGAGGCCGGGTCGTTCATCGCCAGCGTCGCCTCGAGGTAGGATTCAATGACGTATTCCGGCGGCGGCAGGATATCGGCGATCAGGTCCTTGCCGAAGATGATGCGCTGGTAGATCGGGCCACCGACCTTCAACTCGTTTATGGCGAAATTACCGGCGGCGCCCGCGGCCAGGAAGCTGAGCGTAAGCAGGATGCCGAACCAGTTCACCAGACCGGCAATCGTCGGGCGCTTCCACACGCGGTTCGTCATCGTCGCATCCCCCTTCGCATGCGAACCGATGATATCGTCTGTCACGAAAATTTCAAATTCGTGCTGATTCAAGTCTTGCCGGGGCGCATGAAATACGTTCGCGTATGCGAATTCGGTTCTCTGCTTGCATAATCATTCGCCATATTGCCGCTTTCTTGGGCGCATATGGTTCCGACCCTGAGCACGCCGGCGGTGGTGTCACCAGGAGTGATTCGCCGTGGTCAGGGCGCGCGCGCTTCCTGGGTGCGCCAGCGCACCGCCCAGACGGAGCGCTGGATGTCGGCGTCGCCGACCTCCTGGCCGACCGCCGGGCAGTACCAGCCGTCGAAGTAGGAGCGGTTGTCGGACTCCTGCCAGTGCCAGTAGCCGCACTGCCGCTCCACGCCGTCCCTGGCGATGGTCACCTTCATGGTCTCGACCGGGCCGAAGTCGGAGCGCACGGTCGGCCCGTCCGCCACCGCGATCGTCGTCCAGGCGCGGAAGGCCATCTTGTGGCGGAAGCTCTCGGCCAGCGTGTAGGGCGGGAAGCCGCGGTGCTCGGTCTGGTAGGTGGCGGTGAACACCGGTCCCGGCTCGGCCAGCGAGCCGAGGCGCAGCCAGTCGGATTGCGCGGTGCGGGCGATGTCGTCGGGGATGCGGACGCTGACCGCCGGCGCCTGACCGGCGAAGGCGGGGTGCTTCACGGCGATGCGCACGCGGGACGCATCCACCGCGTACCAGTCCGCGGCGGCCGCCGGACCGGCGGCGAAGACGAGGATCGCAAGGAAGAGCGTGCGCACCATGCTGCCCTCCGCGGTCGGGGAACCGCTGCATCAGGGAAGCATGGTACGGGCGGGATCCCGCCGGGTAAATTCCACCCGGCGGGGTAAGTCCCGTGGCCGATCAGGCCGAACGGACGAGCCCGATCAGCGCGTTCACCGCGTTGGCCGCACCATCGGCGATCTGCGCAACGGACGCGTCCAGCATATAACAGGGCGCGGTGACCACCTTGTGCGCCTGATCGACCACCACCTCGCAGTGGGTGGTGGTGCGGTGCTTGGCGCCCAGCGTCTCCAGCGCCTGGGCGGTGCCGGCGTCGGAGCCGATGGTCAGCTCCACCCCCTCCTTGCCCAGCAGCTTGGCGAGGATGGCCGGGGCGATGCACAGCGCGCCGATCGGCTTGCCGGCCTGCACCATGGCGCGCACCGCCGTCTCGACGTCCGGGTTCACCGTGCAGTCCGGGCCCTGGAAGGCGAAGCTGGAGAGGTTCTTGGCCGCGCCGAAGCCGCCGGGGAAGATCAGCGCGTCGACGTCGCCGGCCTGGAACCGGGCGAGGTCGGTGATCTTGCCGCGGGCGATGCGGGCGGATTCCGCCAGCACGTTGCGGGTCTCGCCCGTCTCCTGGCCGGTGGCGTGGTCGATGACGTGCGCCTGGGCGACGTTGGGGGCGTAGCACACGGCTTCCGCCCCCGCCCGGTCGATGGCGATCAGCGTGCACACCGCCTCGTGGATCTCGGCGCCGTCGTAGACGCCGCAGCCCGACAGCACCACGCCGATCCGCAGCTTTTTGTCGGCCATGCTCGGTTCCTCCGTGTCGTTGGTTTTTTCAGCCTCCCTCCCCCGTGGGAGAGGGGGAAATCCTCGATGTGGCGAAGGATGAACCACAGAGGCACAGAGACACAGAGAAAAAAACTCCGTGTTCCTCTGTGTCTCCGTGCCTCTGTGTTTACACTGCCCAAGGCATGGATTTCAGGGCGGCCCCTACTCCGCGGGCTTCTTGTGCAGGCGCTTCTGCCCCTTGACGAAGCGGGCCAGCGTGTCGGACAGCACGCCGCGCGGGATCATCGCCTCGATCAGCTGGAAGCGCCCGCGCGTCTCCCACGCCGTGTCGAGCGCGGCGCCCAGCTCGCCCCGCGTGGACACCCGCATGCCGTCGCCGCCCAGGCTCTTCGCCATGTCGGCGTAGTGCCAGTCGTCGAGGTTGTTGAACGCGGACTCCGGCTGGAAGGTGCGCAGCATCTCCCAGCTGGCGTTGTTGAACAGGACGACGATGGGGTCGAGGCCGAAGCGCCGCGCGTTGCCCAGCTCCCACCCGGTCATCTGGAACGCGCCGTCGCCGACCAGGATCAGCAGGCGCTTGCCCGTCGCCGCCTGCGCGCCCAGGCCGGCCGGCACGCCGAAGCCCATGCCGGCGTAATAGCCCGGCGCCATCAGCCCGGCGTCGCGGATGTCCATGGCGGTGAACAGGCAGTCGCCGATGTCCGAGGCGATCATCAGGTCGCCGTGCTTCGCCGCCATGTCGTTGACGCCGCAGGCGATGTCCATCGGGCCGATCGGCTGCGCGTCGCGGATCAGGCCGGCGGGGTAGGCGCGGCCCTGCGCCTCCGCCACGCGGTCCGACGCCGGCAGCCGCTCCAGCAGCGCGTCCACCAGCCGGTCGAGCGGGATGTCGCGGTAGCTGTGGTAGCCCAGCGTCACCTCGCGGTCGAAGGCGTGGATGGTCTTGCGCAGGTCGAGCTTGCGCTCCGACACCGCGAAGTTGGTGTCCGACAGCAGGGTGCCCAACAGGAACAGCCCGTCCGACTCCTCGACCAGCTTGGTGATCGCCGGGTCGCCGGCGACGCCCAGGTAGGTGCCGCGCGGGGGCCACGGCTTGCCGGACAGCAGGCCGCGCCCCATGAACGAGGTGACCACCGGCACGCCCAGCCGGCGCGCCAGCTCCGCCACCTTGTCCTCCAGGCCGTAGCGGCGCACCTCGACGCACACCATCAGCACCGGCGACGTCGCCTTGCGCAGCTGCGCCAGCACCTCGTCGGCGCAGGCGGCGAGCGCGTCGCCATCCACCGGCAACACCGGGTCGGGGCCGACCGGCCCGACCTCGCGGTTCACCATGTCGCGCGGCAGTTCCAGGTAGACCGGGCGCTGCAGCGCCTGCGCGGCGCCCAGCACGCGGGCGATCTCGGCCGGCGCGGTGGCGGGATCGTCCAGGCGCGCCTGCGCCACGGTGATCTCCTGGAAGACGCGGTACTGGGTGTCCAGCGTCTTGCCCTGGTGGTGCAGCAGCAGCCCGCCGCCCTCGCCGGCGCCTGGCGCGCCGGAAATCACCACCACCGGCGACTTCTCGGCGTACGCCCCGGCCACCGCGTTGACCATGTTCAGCGCGCCAGCACCATAGGTGACGGCCGCCACGCCCAGCGTGGTGCCGGCGCGCGCCGCCGCGTCCGCCGCGAAGCCGACCGCCGGCTCGTGACTCAGCGTCACCAGCGGCAGGATCTTCGTCTCTTCCATGACCTTGAAGAACGGCAGGGCGAAGTCGCCCGGAATGCCGAACACCGTTTGCGCGCCGCGCTCCTTCAGCGCGTGCAGCAAAGCCTCTGCGAGCCTCATTGTCTCCACTTCCCTTCGGGTTTTTTGCGTTTCCCCCGCGGGCGGCAGAGTGGCGGAGGCGGCGGCTCCGCACAATGCTCTGGATCAAGCCCCGTTATCGAGTCATGCTACCGTGACGTGTATTTCGATGGTGGGGGATTTCGCTGTGCGCAGCCGGACGATTTTTGCCGCAACCCTTGCGCTGGCCCTGGCGGCGTGCGCATCGCAGACCGAACTTTACGACCGTTCCGTCGCCCGCTCCGCGGTGTTCGAGGAATCGAATGTCCGGCCGCTGACGCCGCTTGCCTACCCGGTGCAGGCGCTGACCTACACCACCTACCCGGACTGGGCGGCGGGCAGCGTCGGCGGCACGGTGAAACTGGCGCGCGAGACCTGGATCACCGTCGAGCCGGAGGTGAGCGGGATCTGCCGCTCCTTTCCCAAGGGCGAGGTGGTGCCCCGGCTCAACCAGCTGCTCGGCCTCAAGCCCGCCACGGAGACCGATCTCGCCAAGCGCCGCTTCGTGCGCCTGCGCATCGACGGCCCGCAGAAGACCGGCCCGACCAGCGCCGGCGTCTTCCGTCCCTGCGCCGATCCGGACCCGTACGCCAAGGCCTGCGGCAACACGGTGACGGGCTCGCCGGAGTACGTGGCGTGGTTCGCCAATTGGGCGGTCGGCGCGCACCAGCTGAATCCCGACGTGGCGAAGACCGGCTACCCGTGGACCCGCCTCGGCTACACCTACAACTGGGACCCGGCGGTGGCGGACATCCGCGGCGCCCAGGAATACGTGGTGCCCAAGGACACCGAGGTGACGGTGGTCGGCGTGGTGGATCCGGCGGAGTACTGCGCGGGGCGGTGAGACGGCGGGGACGGCATGGCGGGCGGAGCCCTCTCGCGCCTCCGCCTGTTCCATGCTATCCCGACACCCCCGTTCCCGTGCCAGGCGTTCCGCCATGTCCGTCGCCGTCCGTTTCGCTCCGTCGCCCACCGGGTTGCTGCACGTCGGCAACGTGCGCCTCGCGCTGGTCAACTGGCTGTTCGCCCGCAAGGCCGGCGGCTCGTTCCTGCTGCGCATGGACGACACCGACGAGGAACGCTCGAAGCCCGAGTACGCCCAGGGGATCGAGGCGGACCTGACGTGGCTCGGCCTGAGCTGGGACCGCTTCGCGCGGGAGAGCGACCGCTACGCCCGCTACGACGAGGCCGCGGACGCGCTGAAGGCCGCCGGGCGGCTGTACCCCTGCTACGAGACGGCCGAGGAGCTGTCGCTGAAGCGCGCCAGCCTGCTGTCGCAGGGCCGGCCGCCGATCTACGACCGTTCGGCGCTGCGGCTGACCGACGCCGACCGCGCCCGGCTGGAAGGCGAGGGCCGCAAACCGCACTGGCGCTTCAAGCTGGAGCACGCGCCCGTGGAGTGGACCGACCTCGTGCGCGGGCCGGTGCATTTCGAGGGGACGGCGCTGTCCGACCCGGTGCTGATCCGCGAGGACGGGCGGCCGCTCTACACGCTGACCTCGGTGGTGGACGACGCCGACTTCGCCATCACGCACGTCATCCGCGGCGAGGACCACGTCGCCAACACCGCCGTGCAGATCCAGATCTGGCAGGCGCTGGGCGCCGCGGTGCCGGGCTTCGCGCACCTGCCGCTGCTGACCGACGCGGGCGGGCAGGGGCTCTCCAAGCGCCTGGGCAGCCTGTCCGTGACCTCGCTTCGCGAGGAGGAGGGCATCCAGCCGATGGCGCTGGCCAGCCTGCTCGCCAAGCTCGGCACCTCCGACGCCATCGAGCCGCGGCTGACCCTGGACGAGCTGGTCGCCGAGTTCGCCATGGAGAAGGTCTCGCGCGCCACGCCGAAGTTCGATCTGGAGGAGCTGAAGCGCCTCAACGCCCGCCTGCTGCACGCCACCCCCTTCGAGGCGGTGCGCGCCGAGCTGGACGGGCGCGGCTTCCACGGCGTCGACGCGGCGTTCTGGGAGGCGGTGCGGCCGAACCTGGAGACGCTCGCCGACGTCGCCGCGTGGTGGAGCGTCACGCACGCGCCGGTCGCCCCGCTGGTCGAGGATGCCGCCTTCACCCAGGCCGCCGCCGGCCTGCTGCCGGAGGAGCCGTGGGACGCCGCCACCTGGGGTGCCTGGACGAACGCGGTGAAGCAGGCCACCGGCCGCAAGGGCAAGGAGCTGTTCCATCCCCTGCGCCTCGCGCTCACCGGGCGGGAGCATGGACCGGAGTTGAAGAACCTGCTACCCCTGATCGGCCGCGTGCGCGCCGTGCGCCGCCTAAATGGTGAGACCGCCTGAGGACCCCATGCCGCTCGACCTGTACAACACGCTGAACCGCCGCAAGGAGCGTTTCGAGCCGCTGTCGCCGGACAGCGTCGGCATGTACGTGTGCGGCCCCACGGTGTACGACACGGCGCACATCGGCAACGCCCGGCCGGTGGTGGTGTTCGACGTGCTGTACCGGCTGCTCAAGCGCCTGTACCCGAAGGTGACGTACGTCCGCAACATCACCGACGTGGACGACAAGATCATCGACCGTTCCCGCGAGTCCGGCGAGCCCATCGAGGCCCTGACCGAGCGTACGGCGCGCCTGTACCACGAGGACATGGGCGCCCTGAACGCGCTGCGCCCCGACATCGAGCCGCGCGCCACGCACCACATCGGCCAGATGATCGCCATCATCCAGCGCCTGATCGACGCCGGCCACGCGTACGCTGCCGACGGGCACGTCCTGTTTTCCGTGCCCTCCATGGCGGAGTACGGCCAGCTCTCCCGCCGCTCCATCGACGAGCTGATCGCCGGGGCGCGCGTCGACGTGGCGCCCTACAAGCGCGACCCGCAGGACTTCGTGCTGTGGAAGCCCAGCGCCGACGGCGTGCCGGGCTGGGACTCGCCGTGGGGCCGCGGCCGGCCGGGCTGGCACATCGAGTGCTCGGCCATGGCGAAGGAGCACCTGGGCGTCACCTTCGACATCCACGGCGGCGGGCTGGACCTGATCTTCCCGCACCATGAGAACGAGATCGCGCAGAGCCGCTGCGCGCACGACGGCGCGCACCTCGCGCGCTACTGGGTGCACAACGGCTTCGTGACGGTCGAGGGCGAGAAGATGTCCAAGTCGCTGGGCAACTTCTTCACCGTGCACGACCTGCTGGACGAGTTCCCCGGCGAGGCGATCCGCCTGACGCTGCTGTCCGCCCACTACCGCCAGCCGCTGGACTTCACCCGCGACGGCCTGCGCGCCGCCAAGGCGACGCTCGACCGCTGGTACGGTGCGCTGCGCGGCGAGCCGGAACCGCTGGAGCAGGACCTGCCCTTCGACATGCTGGCGGCGCTGGAGGACGACCTCAACACCCCGCTCGCCATCGCGCACCTGCACGAGTTCGCCGCGGCGGTCCACAAGGCCGAGGCGCCGGCCAACAAGGCGATGGCGAAGGGCGGGCTGCTGGCCGCCGGCCGCGCGCTGGGCCTGCTGGAGCAGGACCCGGAGGCGTGGTTCCGCTGGGCGCCGAAGGGCGCCGCGCAGCTCGCCGACGCGGAGATCGAGCAGCTGATCGCCGACCGCAAGGCGGCGCGGGGTGCCAAGAACTTCGCCGAGGCCGACCGCATCCGCAAGCACCTGCTCGACCAGGGCATCGTGCTGGAGGACGGGCCGCAGGGCACCACCTGGAAGCGGGCGTGACGCTTCAACTGGCGGCCATCACGTCGGCGGCATAGCCGAGCGACGTCAGGCGGGTGCCGTTGCGCCCGGTCCGCTTGACCTCGTACAGCATGCGGTCGGCGGTGGCGATCAGGTGGGCGGCGGTCACCTCGGGTCCGGGCGGCGCCACGGCGACGCCGATGCTCACTGTCAGCCGGCCGCTCGCCGCCCCCACGTTGGAGATGCCGAGGCTGGCCAGCGTGGTGTGGATGCGCTCGGCCACGTCGGCGGCGCCCTCGGCACCGGTGTCGGGCAGCACCACCGCGATCTCCTCGCCGCCGTAGCGCGCCACCAGATCGGCCGGGCGGCGGGCGGCGGCGCACACCGCCTTGGCGACGCGGCGCAGGCACTCGTCGCCGGCCTGATGGCCGTAGGTGTCGTTGAACGCCTTGAAGTGGTCGATGTCGAGCATCAGCAGCGCCGTCGGGGTGCCGGCGCGCCGGGCGCGCAGCAGTTCCACCTCCAGCGCCTCGTCGAAATGGCGGCGGTTGAAGATGCCGAGCAGCGGGTCGAGGCGCGCCAGTTCCTTCAGCTTGCGGTTGGCGTCCTGCACCCGCTCGCCGGCGGCGGCCAGCTCGTCGGCCTTCACGGCCAGCGTGTCGCGCATCGCCAGGTTGTGGTGATACGACCGCGCCAGCAGCACCCCCGCCAGCGCCAGCAGCGCCGACACCGCGGCGCCGACGGCCAGCGTCGTGCCGCGCCGCTCCAGGTACGGCGCCAGCACCTCACTCTCGGCCAGCACCACCAGCACCACCAGCGGGTGGTTGGCGAGGCGGCGGTACGCGCCGATGCGCTGCACGTTGTCGACGGAACTGGGCGCGCGGTACACCCCGGCCGCCGGGGCGGCGGGGTTGAAGAACGGGCGCTCGCCCGGCACCAGCCGGCCCAGGGGGTTTTCCGGTGCCGGCAGCTTCGAGGCGCGGGCGCGGATGACGCGATCCAGGCCGATCAGCGTGACCGCGCCGCTGTGGCCGACGTCGATGGTCTTGTAGAAGTCGGCGAAATAGTCGGGGCTGAGTGCCAGGACGATCACGCCGCCGAAGCCGCCGTCCGGGGCGGGGACGCGCCGGGTGAACTGCAGGGTCCACCGCTTCGTCACCCGGCCGAGCACCGGCTCGCTGACGTACAGCGCGTCGCCGCCGTCGATCTGGTGGACCTTGAAGTGCGGGCGGTCGCCGAGATACAGGCGCTCGGCGTCGGGGATGTTGCTGGCGGTCAGATGGCCGTCGCGGTCGATGATCGAGACCTGGAGCCGCAGGCTGCGCCCCAGCGCGGTCTGCATGATGGCGGCCCGCTCGGCGAACCGCTCCGGCTCCTTCACCCAGTCGTGGCGCAGCAGCAGCAGGATGGAATCGATGTCGTCGACGGTGCGGACGACGTGCTCCTCGAACGCACGGGCGAGGTTCAGGGCATCGACGCCGGCGGAGGCGGTCAGCGCCTCCCGGTCGCGTTCCAGGTCGTGCAGAAGCGCCGTCCACAGCCCGCCGATCATCAGCGTGACGACGGCGAGGATCGCCGCCGGAATCCGCCAGTGTCCGCGCAAGGCGGCCGGTGCGGTCGCTTTCTTTTCGCTCCGTTCCCCCATTCCGTCCCCGTGCGGATGCGTGCAGGCTGCCGGCTCGTCGGCGTTCGTGCAACAGGATAATCATTATACACCAAAGGCGTGCAGGGCACATGCGACCAAAACGGCGCGCTTCCCGCGCGGCGCCGGAAGGAGTGACGGCGCCGCCGCTTCCGTGTTAAAGCAGGCGCCGGGGCGCCCGCGTTCAGGCGGGTCTGCCCCGGTTTCGCGTCTACGCGCCCGCGTTCAGGCGGGTGGCATCGGAGGATTCCATGATCTGGCTCGCCGCCTACATCGGCAGCGTGGTTGCCATCAACTACGCCTTCAGCATGGCCCCGCACCTGGACCTCGTCTGGTCCTGCTGGGTCGGCTTCATCTTCATCCTGCGCGACATGGTGCAGGTGCGCTTCGGGCACGGGTCGCTGGCCGCCATGGCCGCGGGCAGCGTGCTGTCCTACCTGCTGGCCGACCCGTTCGTGGCGCTGGCCAGCGTCGCCGCCTTCGCGGTGTCGGAGACCATCGACTGGGCGGTCTTCACCGTCACCAGGCGCCCGCTGCGCGACCGGCTGTGGCTGAGCGCCGCCCTGTCGGTGCCGGCCGACACGGCGATCTTCTTCGGCATGATCGGCGTCTGGTCGCCCGCCGTGTGGACCGCCAGCATCGCTTCCAAACTGGCCGGCGTGACCGCGGTCTGGCTGCTGATGCGCGCCCGCGAGGGGCGGGCGTACGCGGCGGCCTAAACCGACCCGGACGCACGCAGTTCGGGCATCGGGCGCGTTCCGACCACGGCGGCCGAGGCGACGATGCACGCCATGGCCGCCGGCAGCAGGAACCGCCCGGTGCCCAGGTGCGTCATCGCCCAGCCGGCCAGCATCGGCCCGGCGCTGGCCCCGGCGGCGTTCAGCAGCAGAAGCAGGCTGTTGGCCGCCAGCCGCTCGTCGGCGCGCACCGCGTCGTTCACGCAGCCCGACGCCAACGGGTACAGCGTGCAGGCCGACGCCCCCAGCAGCACCCCGCCCATGCACAGCGCCAGCAGGTCGCCGGCCGGTGCCAGCGCCAGCACCACCGTCGCCGCGGCGGTGGCGGCCAGCGCCGCGGTCAGCCAGCGCTCCCGGTGCCCGTGGTCGGCGCCGCGCCCCACCGGGCCGAGCGCCGCCACGCCGCCGAGCATCGCCGCCGCCATGAACGGCCCCGAGGCGGACGCTCCGCCGCCCACCGCCGCGGCGTAGAGCGGCCCCAGCCCATAGAACGCGCCGAGCAGCAGCCCGCCGCACAGGCTGCTGGCGTACGCCGCCGGCGCGCGCGCCAGCAGGCGCGCCCAGGGCGTGCGGGCGCCGCCGCGCGCCGGCAGCGCCGCCGCGCCGAGCACC
>NZ_LGQZ01000071.1 GCF_003116015.1 Azospirillum sp. TSO22-1 | reverse complement strand
CCCGCCGACCTCCCCCGCCAGCCGCTCACCCTGCCCGCCGACCGCGACCTGCGCCTGCAGAACCTCGCGCGCGGCGACGAGGGCTTCCTGCTGGCGCTCGCCTATTCCGCCCAGCGCGGCTACGGCAACACCCACCCCTTCGCCGGCGAGATCCGCATGGGCACGGTGGCGGTGGAGTTCGCGCCGGAAGAGTTGGGCTTCGCCATCGAGATCGGCGAGATCACCGTGACCGAGTGCCAGATGATCAACCAGTTCAAGGGCTCCAGGGAGATGCCGCCGCAGTTCACCCGCGGCTACGGCCTCGCCTTCGGGCAGGCCGAGCGCAAGGCCATGGCCATGGCGCTGGTGGACCGCTCGCTGCGCGCCGGCGAGCTCGGCGAGGAGGCCGCCAACCCGGCGCAGGACGAGGAGTTCGTGCTGATGCACTCGGACAACGTCGAGGCGTCGGGCTTCGTGCAGCACCTCAAGCTGCCGCACTACGTGGACTTCCAGTCCGAACTCGAGCTGATCCGGCGGCTGCGCGCCGCCGCCCCGGATCGCACAACGCCGGACCGGGAGGCCGCGGAATGACCAGCGCCCAGGGCTACAACTTCGCCTATCTGGACGAGCAGACCAAGCGCATGATCCGCCGCGCCATCCTGAAGGCGGTGGCGATCCCCGGCTATCAGGTGCCGTTCGGCAGCCGCGAGATGCCGCTGCCCTACGGCTGGGGCACCGGCGGCATCCAGGTGACCGCCGCGGTGCTGGGGCCGTCCGACACGCTGAAGGTCATCGACCAGGGAGCGGACGACACCACCAACGCCGTCTCCATCCGCCGCTTCTTCGCCCGCACCGCCGGGGTGGCGACCACCGAGCGCACGGTGGAGGCGACCGTCATCCAGACCCGCCACCGCATCCCGGAGACCCCGCTGCGCGAGGGGCAGATCCTCGTCTACCAGGTGCCGATCCCCGAGCCGCTGCGCTGGCTGGAGCCGCGCGAGACGGAGACGCGCCGGATGCACGCGCTGGCCGACTACGGCGCCATGCACGTGAAGCTGTACGAGGACGTGGCCCGCTTCGGCCGCATCGCCACCACCTACGACTACCCGGTGCTGGTGAACGGCCGCTACCTGATGCGGCCCTCGCCGATCCCGAAGTTCGACAACCCGAAGATGCACATGAACCCCGCCCTCCAGCTGTTCGGCGCCGGGCGCGAGAAGCGCATCTACGCCGTGCCGCCCTACACCGAGGTAAAAAGCCTCGACTTCGAGGACCACCCCTTCGAGGTCCAGAGATGGGATCAGGCCTGCGCGCTGTGCGGGGCCGCCGACAGCTTCCTCGACGAGGTGGTGACCGACGACCGGGGCGGGCGCATGTACGTCTGCTCCGACACCGACCATTGCTCCGCGCGCCAAGAGATCCGGGAGGCCGCGGAATGACGCCGCTCCTCCAGGTGTCCGGCCTCACCCGGATGTACGGCAATCGCGTCGGCTGCCGGGACGTGTCGTTCGAGCTGTGGCCCGGCGAGGTCATGGGCATCGTCGGCGAGTCCGGCTCGGGCAAGAGCACGCTGCTGAGCTGCCTGTCAGCCCGGCTGGAGCCCACCTCCGGCACCGTCGCGTACGACACGCGCGAGGACGGCCTCACCGACATCTACGCGCTGAGCGAGCCGCGGCGACGCCTGCTGATGCGCACCGACTGGGGCATCGTCCACCAGAACCCGCGCGACGGCCTGCGCATGGGCGTGTCGGCCGGCGCCAACGTCGGCGAGCGGCTGATGGCCGTGGGCGCCCGCCACTACGGCGCCATCCGCGCCGAGGCCGGCGAGTGGCTGCGGAAAGTCGAGATCGACGCGGAGCGCATCGACGACCTGCCGCTGACCTTCTCCGGCGGCATGCTCCAGCGCCTGCAGATCGCCCGCAACCTCGTCACCCACCCGCGCCTCGTCTTCATGGACGAGCCGACCGGCGGGCTGGACGTCTCGGTGCAGGCGCGTCTCCTGGACCTACTGCGGCGTCTGGTGATCGACCTCGGCCTCGCGGCGGTCGTGGTGACGCACGATCTGGCGGTCACCCGCCTGCTGGCGCACCGGCTGATGGTCATGCGCCGCGGCGAGGTGGTGGAGACCGGCCTGACCGACCAGGTGCTCGACGACCCGCACCACCCCTACACGCAACTGCTCGTCTCCTCGGTGCTCCAGCCATGACCGTGATGATCGAGGTGGAATCCCTCTCCAAGACCTACGTCCTGCACACGCAGGGCGGGGTGGAGATCCCCGTCTTCGCCGGCGCCGCACTGACCGTCGGGACCGGCGAGTGCGTCACCCTGCACGGCCCCTCCGGCACCGGCAAATCGACCCTGCTGCGCTGCCTCTACGGCAACTGCAAGCCGGACTCCGGGGCCATCCGCGTGCGCCATGGGGACACGGCGGTGGACATCGCCGCCGCCGCCCCGCGCGTGGTGATCGAAGTGCGCAGGCGCACGCTCGGCTACGTCAGCCAGTTCCTGCGCGCCATCCCGCGCGTGCCGGCGCTGGACGTGGTGGCGGAGCCGCTGCGCGCGCTGGGCGTCGATGCGGAGGCCGCCCGCGTGCGGGCCGGCGAACTGCTGTCCCGCCTGCGCATCCCCGAGCGGCTGTGGCACCTCGCCCCGGCCACCTTCTCCGGCGGCGAGCAGCAGCGGGTGAACATCGCCCGCGGCTTCGCGGCAAAGCACCCGATCCTGCTGCTCGACGAGCCCACCGCGTCGCTCGACGCCCGCAACCGCGCCGTGGTCATCGACCTGATCGGCGAGGCCAAGGCCGAGGGCACGGCCCTGGTTGGCGTCTTCCACGACGACGAGGTGCGCGAGGCCGTCTCCACCCGCATCCACACCATGCAAGGCTGACCGCCATGACCGGCACGCTCGTGCTCACCAACGCCCGCATCGTCGCCGAGGACGAGGTGTTCCTCGGCACCGTGTACGTCGAGGATGGCCGCGTCGCCGGCCTGGGCCGCGGCGCCGCCCGCGTTCCAGGCGCCGTGGACTGCGAAGGCGACTGCCTCGTTCCGGGCCTGATCGAGTTGCACACCGACAATCTGGAACGGCACGTCGTGCCGCGGCCGAAGGTGCGCTGGCACGCCGGTTCCGCCACGCTGGCGCACGACGCGGCCATGGCCTCGGCCGGCGTCACCACCGTCTACGACGCCATCGCCTGCGGCGACATCATGGAGGGCTCGGACCGGCTCGCCAACCTCCAGGCCATGGTGGACGCGGTGACCGACGCGCAGGAGCGCGGCCACCTGCGCGCCGACCACAGGCTGCACCTGCGCTGCGAGGTGTCGTCGGCCAACATCCTGGAGCTGTTCGGGGCGCTGGCCACCCACCCGCTGGTCGGCATCGTCAGCCTGATGGACCACACGCCCGGCCAGCGCCAGTTCGTGCACCCCGACAAGTACCGCGACTACTTCATGGGCAAGTACGGTTTCTCGGACGCCGAGATGGACGCCTTCACCGAGCGGCAGACCGCCAACGCCGCGCGCTATTCCGACACGCACCGCAGCGCGCTGGCCGCCATCTGCCGCGAGCGCGGCTTCACGCTGGCCAGCCACGACGACGCCACGCTGGAGCACGTCGCCGAGGCCGCCGACCTCGGCACCCACTTCGCCGAGTTCCCGACCACCCTGGAGGCCGCCAGGGCGTCCCGCGCGGCCGGCATGCTGGTGATGATGGGCGCGCCGAACCTCATGCGCGGCGGTTCGCACTCCGGCAACGTCGCGGCGGCGGAGCTGGCGGCGGCGGGCTGCTTGGACGTGCTGTCGTCCGATTACGTGCCGGTCAGCCTGATGGGCGCCGCCTTCCTGCTGCACAACGGGCCCCTGGGCTTCCCCCTGCCCCAGGCCATCGCCACGGTCACCGCCAACCCCGCCAGGGCCGCCGGCCTGGACGACCGCGGCGTGATCGCGCCCGGCAAGCGTGCCGACCTCGTGCGCGTCCTCGACACCGGCGGCGTGCCGGTGATCCGCACCGTCTGGCGCGAGGGCAAGCGCGTGGCGTAGCACCCTCCTTGTCCCTCCCCCGCCCCCGGCGGGGGAGGTTAGGTGGGGGCAGCGGCGCACGTGGCCGGCTGATGCCTGGCGGGGCCGCTGCCCCCACCCAACCCTGCCCCCGGCGGAGCCGGGGGGAGGGCTTAAACGGTCACTTCGGTGCCGGCCAGATCCTTCAAGGCGCGCAGGAACGCCTGCACACCCTGGTCCAGACTCCCGTCGTTCACCACCACCCGCACGTCCCGGCCGGCGGGCATCGGCGCCGCGCGCTTCAGGCGATCCGTGATGTCGGCCCCCTCCTCACGCCCCCGCCCGGCGAGCCGGGCCGCCAGAACGTTGGCCGGGGCAGTCACCACCACCACGCCGACCGGGCGCAGCCGTGTACGTGCCTCGTTCACCACGGTGCGGGAGACGTTCACCACCACCGCCTGGTCCCGACGACGCAGGTGGTCCAGCGCCGCCGGCACACCATAGGCCAGCCCGTGTGCCCGCCAGGACAGCAGGAAGCCGCCGGCCGCCTCCCGCACCTCGAACTCCGCAAGGGTCAGGCTGTCGTGGTCCTCCGCCCCGGCCAGCGCCGGACGCGTCACCACGCGGCGGGCGAAGTGGAAGGCCGGATCGCCGGCCAACCTCGCGCGGGCGCCGTCCATCAGGCTGTCCTTGCCGGCCCCGCTGGGACCAACCACCAGGATCAGAGGCGCCAAGCTCATTGGTCATATTTCTCGGCGAAGGCGGCGATGTCCAGCGCGCGGAAATCCTCCAGCGCCGCGTCGATGCGCTCGTGCGGCCAGTCCCACCACGCGATGCGCATGAGCCGCTCGATGGTGCGCTCGTCGGCGCGGAAGCGCAGCACCTTGGCCGGAACG
This sequence comes from Azospirillum sp. TSO22-1, assembly GCF_003116015.1. Classification (GTDB taxonomy): domain Bacteria; phylum Pseudomonadota; class Alphaproteobacteria; order Azospirillales; family Azospirillaceae; genus Azospirillum. The sequence goes on along the minus strand of NZ_LGQZ01000071.1, from coordinate 36,917 downwards.
CCCACCACGATGGCGTAGGGCGGCACGTCCTTGGTCACCACCGCGCCGGAGCCGATGGCCGCTCCCGTGCCGACCGTCACGCCCGGCATGATGATGGCGTTGTGGCCGATCCACACGTCGGGGCCGATGACCACCCGGTCCTCGGCACGCCAGGCGAAGACCTCCCGGTCGTCGGGCAGGTGGAAGCCGTGCGAGGCGGAGCGGTAGGTGAAGTGGTGCAGCGTCGCCCGCCACCAGGGATGGTTGCTGGGATTGACGCGCACGCCGGTGGCGAGGTTGGCGAACCTGCCGATGGTGGCGTGGGCGATCTGGTTGCCGCCCATGGCGTAGCCGTAGTCGCCCAGCTCCACGTCCGCCACGGTCGAGCGCGGGCCGAGATAGGTGTAGCGGCCGAAGTCTGAATTGCGCACCACCGAGGTCGGGTCGATCTCCGGCGCCTCGGTCAGGCTGCGCCCGGCGGTCCAGGGATCCCAGGCCGTGCCGCAGTTGATCAGCATGGATGCCTCAGATGAAGAGTTTGCGGAGCTGCGCCGACACGACGTCGATCAGCGACACGGTGGCGACGATGATGATCATCACCGCGCAGGTCTCGGCGAAGTAGAAGCCGCGGATGATCTCCCACAGCACGACGCCGATGCCGCCCGCCCCCACCATCCCGACCACGGAGGCCGAGCGCACGTTGGATTCGAAGCGGTACAGCGAATAGCTGATCCACAGCGGCAGCACCTGCGGGATGACGCCGTAGACGATCTCCTCCAGCGCGTTGGCGCCGGTGGCGCGGATGCCCTCGACCGGGCGCGGGTCGATGGCCTCGACGGCCTCGGAGAACAGCTTGGCGAGGATGCCCGTGGTGTGGACGAACAGCGCCAGCACGCCGGCGAAGGGCCCCAGCCCCACCGCCACCACGAACAGCATGGCGAAGACCATCTCGTTGATGGCGCGCAGCGCGTCCATCAGGCGGCGCACCGGCTGGCGCACCCACACGGGGGAAATGTTGTCGGCGGCCAGCAGGCCGAAGGGGATGGCGGCGACCACCGCCAGCACCGTGCCCCACAGCGCGATCTGGATGGTGACCAGCATCTCCTGCACGTAGTAGCGCCAGTCGGCGAAGTTCGGCGGGAAGAAGTCCTGCAGGAACTTCCCCATGTTGCCGGCGTCGGAGAACAGCACCGCCGGCCGGATCTCGGCCCCCTGCCACGACCAGGCAAGCAGGGCCGCGGCAAGGCCATACACGGCCAGCTTGGCGAGCGGCGTCCTCGGCGGGTGGAGGAGGCGGGCGTCGGTGATCGTCATGTCCGGGGCTTCGCGTCTGGAGAAAGCAGCCGGGGCGCCGCGGCGTGCGCGGCGCCCCGCAGACCGGCAAGGCTTACTTGGCCGCGAGCTTGGTCTTGAGCTGGTCGAGCTTGGCGTCGATCTCGGCGACCTTCGCCTTCTTCTCGGCCTCCGGCAGGACGGCGTCAGCTTCCAGCTTCGCCTTGGCCTTGAACAGCTCCAGCTGGCGGATCGGGATGAGCTGGTCGTCGTTGGACTCGCGGAAGGTGCCCCACTTCAGGGTGTCGAGCACGGAGCGCTCGTTCTTCAGCTGCTCGGCGCTCTTGCCCGGCTGCTCGACGCCGTAGGACAGGAAGAAGGTCTTCAGCTTGTCCTTCACGTTCTGGGCCAGATCCTTGCGCCAAACGATCGGGTCGGAGGGGATCAGCGGAGAGGTCCAGATGATCTTGATCTGCTCGTACTTCTCGGGCTGGCGCTCCTTGATGCGCGGCATGACCTCCGAGTTGCAGGTGGCGACGTCCACCTGCTTGTTCGCCACGGCCATGGCGTTGGTCTCGTGGTTGGCGTTGACCACGCGCTTGAAGATCTTCTTCGGATCATCCACGCCGTTCATCGCGAACACGTAGTAGCCCGGCACCAGGAAGCCCGAGGTCGAGTTCGGGTCGCCGTTGGAGAAGGTCAGGGAGCCGGCGTTCTTCAGCAAGTCCTGGATAGAGTTGATCGGGCTGTCCTTCTGCGCCAGGACGTAGGAGTAGTAGCCGAGGCCGCCCTCCGGGTCCGAGGACTGCACGAACACCTCGCCGTTGGAGCGGTCCACCGCTTCCATGGCGGCCTTGTTGCCGTACCAGGCGACCTGCACCTTGTTGAAGCGCATCCCCTCGATGATGCCGGCGTAGTCGGAGGAGAAGAACGGCTTCACCGACAACCCGGTCTGCTTTTCCATGGCCTCCAGGAACGGAACCCACTGCGGCTTCAGGTTCTGGGTGGATTCGGTCGAGATGATGCCGAAGTTCAGCACCTCCTGCGCCAGGGCGGGGGTGGCCGTGCCGGCGCACAGCGCGACGGCGGCGACGAGCTTCGCAAGCTTCATGGGACGGATCTCCGGAATGAGGGATTTCAGGCGTTGGCCGCGGCCAGCGCGTAGCCGGGCGTCAGGCCGGTGACGAAGGAGGCGGCGCCGGGCACCTCCAGCCCCAGCTCTTCGGCCTGGGTGCCGTAGAGATCGCGCAGCAGCGCCGGGGTGAGGGCCGAGGACGGGCCGTCGTAGACCACCGCGCCGTTCTTGAGCGCGATCGTCCGCGGGCAATAGCGGATGGCGAAATCGACCTGATGCAGCGACACCACCACCGTCACGCGGTCCTCGGCGTTGATGCGCGCCAGCGTCTCCATGACGTTGCGCGAGGAGACGGGATCGAGCGAGGCGATGGGCTCGTCGGCGAGGATGATCTCCGCCTTCTGCACCAGCGTGCGGGCGATCGCGGCGCGCTGCTGCTGGCCGCCGGAGAGCGCCGAGGCGCGCACCCACGCCTTGTCGGCGATGCCGACGCGGGCCAGCGCGTCGAGCGCCAGCGCGCGCTCCCCGGTGGTGAAGGCGCCGGCCAGGGAACGCCACAGCGGCACGCGGCCCAGCGTGCCGGTCAGCACGTTGGTCATCACCGGCAGACGGCCGACCAGGTTGAACTGCTGATGGACGAACCCGACGCGCGCCCGGGTGCGGCGGATGCCCGGGGCCAAGCGGCCGCAGGCCTGCACCGGGGTGCCCAGAACCTCGACGCGGCCATCGCCGCCGTCGCCCAGCGACAGGCCGGCGAGATGGCGCAGCAGCGTGGACTTGCCGGACCCCGAGGCGCCGATCAGCGCCACCATCTCGCCCGCCCCGATATCGACACTCACGCCCTGGAGCGCTGCGCAGCAGTTGAAGGTCTTGCTGAGTCGGGTCACCCGGATGGCGGGCTGGATCCTGGAGATGGTGGCAGTCATCGAGCACCTCGGCCGCGTCGGTTCCATGGCCGGGCTTCTAGCATCGGTCGGTGACACAATTATTTGACCAAGATTGCGGTTTGTTGACAACATGCCCAACATCAAGTCCACCAGACAATTTAACTTGTATAACTTCGCCAGCAGATGACTATACCGAGCAGTCTTCGCCAAGCGATGAATTGTGAATTCATCCGCTTGGACGTCAAGCGGCCGGATTTTCCTTAACGCGGCGCGGCGCGGACCTTCCCGCCGCCCGGGTTTCGTCGGATCATGCCGAATCCGCTGCTGCGGATCGCGGGCCGCCGTTCCCTCCGTCCGAACGCCCGCTCCCGTACGCCCGGGTGCTCCGATGGAATGGGAGGTCTGCCTGACGCAGTGTTATCGGAAGTTTCACGAGCGAGTCCCGGTGTCGTCACGGGACTCCGTATCATGGCCATCCGGTGGATCAACCGAAGGGAACGGGGTACGACGATGCTTGCGCTGTACCGGCGTAGTCTGGCGTTTCGAACCGTCACCCCGATCGCCCTCCTCCTCCTGCTGACCATCGCCACCGCCGTGGCGGGGATCGCTTACGTCAACACCGCCTCGGCGCGCTCGGCGCTCGGCGAGCGGGCGCGGATGCTGGCCACCGCGCTGGCCGGCGGCGCGGCCGAGGCGGCCTGGAACATGGACGGCACCGCGACCAAGGCGCTGCTGTCCTCACTCGCCGAAGATCCCGACTATGTCGGCAGCACGGTGCGCGATCCGTCGGGCGCGGTGTTCGCCGCACACGGCCGCGGCGACGCCTCGGTCGGGGGAACGGCCGGGGGGACGATCATCCGTTCCGCTCCTCTGATGCGGCAGTCCAGCGGAAAGTCGACGGCGCTGGGAACGCTGGAGATCCGGCTGTCGGAAACCCGCCTGCTGAACGAGCTGGCGACCCGGACGGCGATGCTGGCCGTCGGCGGGCTGCTGGCCCTGCTGGCGGTCACCGCCGTCCTGGTGGCGATCATCCGCAGCAGCACCCGCCCCATCGTGACCATGACCGCCACCATGACGCGCCTGGCCGGAGGAACGCTCGACGTCGAGGTGCCGGCGCTAGACCGCCGGGACGAGGTCGGGCAGATGGCCGCCGCGGTCGAGACGTTCAAGGCCAACGCCGTGCAGAAGGCGCTGCTGGAGCAGGAGCAGGTCCGCCTGCACGCCGAAGCCGAGCGCCAGCGCCGCGAGGCGTTGGCCGCCGTGGCATCCAACTTCGATGCCGACGTCGGCTCGGTGCTCGCCTCGGTGGACGGCACGGCGCGCGAGATGGCCGCCTCGGCCGGCACCCTCGCCTCCAGCGCGGGCGACAACCTGACGCTCAGCACCGGTGCCGCGGGCGCTGCGGACATGGTCAGCGCCAACGTGCAGACGGTCGCCGCCGCGGTCGAGCAGCTCGCCGCCTCGATCCGCGAGATTTCAGTCCAGTCGCAGAACGCCAACCGCGTGGCCGACGACGCGGCCACCCGCACGAACGGCATCACCGGCCGGATGACCGGCCTGGTGGAGGACGCCAACCGGATCGGCGACGTGGTGACCCTGATCACCTCGATCGCCAGCCAGACCAACCTGCTGGCCCTCAACGCCACCATCGAAGCCGCCCGCGCCGGTGAGGCCGGCAAGGGCTTCGCCGTGGTCGCCGGCGAGGTGAAGAACCTCGCCAACCAGACCGCCAAGGCCACCGAGGAGATCTCCGCGCTGGTCGCCGCCATCCAGGCCTCCACCGGCTCCGCCGCCGGCGACATCACCGAGATCGGCCGGATCGTCGCCAGCATCAGCGAAATCAACGCCTCCATCGCCGCCGCGGTGGAGGAGCAGAACGTCGCCACCGGCGAGATCAGCGCCGCCGTCCAGCAGGCCGCCGCCGGCACCGAACGGCTGCGCAACAGCGTCCAGGCGGTGGCCGGTTCGGCGCAACGCAACGGCGAGGCCGCCACCGGCCTGATGGCCGCCATCGACGGCCTGGGCGGCCGCTTCGGCACGCTGAAGTCCGAGGTGGACCGCTTCATCGCCCGGCTGAACGCCGCCTGAGCGGCCTGCCGTGCCCGCCTCCCCCGCCCGGCGTGCGGCCGGCCTGCTGCTCGCCGCCGCGCTGCTCGCCGCCGCGGCTCCGGCGGTGGTGGCGGCGGAGGGGTTCGCCGTCATCTACAACAACACCAGGAACGACGGCGGCTTCAACGAGAGCGCGGTCGCCGGCCTCGCGCGCTTCAAGAGCGAATTCGCCATCGACGTTCGCGAGAACATCACCAGGACGGAACAGGAGAGTGCCCGTTCCCTGAACAACTTCGCCCGTCAGGGCATCCGCAACATCCTGCTGATCGGTTACGTCAACGAGACGGCGGTCGCCCAGGCGGCCAAGGCGTTTCCCGACGTCCGCTTCACGCTGATCGACGGCGTGGTGGACCTGCCGAACGTCCGTTCCGTGCTGTTCCGCGAGGAGGAGGTCGGCTACCTGATGGGCATCGCCGCCGCGCTGGCGAGCCGCACCGGCACCGTCGGATTCATCGGCGGCATGCCGATCCCGCCGATCCAACGCTTCGCGTGCGGCTACCGGCTGGGCGCCGCCGCGGCGCAGCCGCCGGCCCGTGTGGTCGCCGCCTATCTGGGCGACACGCCGGACGTCTTCCGCGACCGCGCGCTGGCCGAGCGGGAAGCGGAGCGCATGCTGCGGGACGGCGCCGACGTCCTCTTCGCCGCCGCCGGCTTCGCCGGAACCGGCGCACTGGGCGCCGCCGCCGCGGCCGGACGGCTCGGCATCGGCGTCGATGTCAACCAGAACGGCCTGCATCCAGGCCGCGTGTTGACCTCGGCGATCAAGCGGGTGGACGTTGCGGTCTACGGCTCCTTTCGGGACGCGGCGGCGGGGGCGTGGTCGGGCGGGATCCGGCGCCTCGGTCTCGCCGACGACGGCGTGGACTGGGCACGGGACGCCAACAACGAGGCGCTGATCCGCGACATCGCGCCGCGGATGTCCGACGCCGCACGCGCTCTGGCCGCCGGCCGGCTGGACCTGACGCCGGCCTGTCCGTGATGCCGATCGGAAGCTCCAAGTAAATAGCCTAAAATTGCGAATAAAGCGGTCGCCGTGCCCGGCCGCTCGTCGACAAAAGTGTCATGCTTGCGCTGTAGAACGGATGTCCGGGGACCTGTTCGAGCGGAGAAAGCCACGGCATGTTTTCGGGGATCCTCCGTTCCTTGCGGGCGAAGTTCCTGGCCAGCATCGGCGCGGCGATCGCGGTGGTGGTCGGACTTAGCTTGGCGGCGCTCCTGGTGATCGAACGCACCGCCACCGTCGAGCGCAACCGCGAGGACCGGCGGCTGGCGCTGGAGCAGCTCGGCAACATCCTGGAACGGCCGCTCTGGAATCTGGAGGAGATGCAGATCAACGACGTGCTCGTTGCCGCCGTCCGCGATCCACGCTTCCTGTGCATCATGCTCGCCGCCGACCTGCCCTTCAGCGTGCCGGCGCGCTACGGCACCTGCCGCCCCCAGGACGACTACGAGGTGATGCGGCACGCCGTGGTGCGCGCCGGCACCGGTCCGCCGACGGTCGTCGGACAGCTGACCGCCCACGTGGACGTGACTCCGGAAGGGGCCATGACGACCCGCCAGCTGACCTGGCGGATCGGCCTGCTGGCATCGGCCCTGCTGCTGACGCTGCTGATCGCCGACCGGATCTTCAAGCGCATCGTCGACCGGCCGCTCGGCCGCGTCCGCCGTTCGCTGCGCGACTATCAGGAGCGCGGCGAGCGCCGCGCCATCGCCTGGACGTCGAACGACGAGCTGGGCGCCCTGATCGCCGACTACAACGCCGTGATCACGCTCAGCGAGCGCGCGGAGGCCGAGCTGCGCGCCGCCCGCGACCGGGCGGAGAGCGCCTACCACGACCTCGCGCGCGCGCAGAACACGCTGGTGCAGACCGAGAAGATGGCCTCGCTGGGCCGTCTGGTCGCCGGCGTCGCGCACGAGATCAACACGCCCGTCGGCACCGCGGTGACGGTGGCCTCGACGCTGGAGGACCGCTGCCGCGTCTTCCGCGCCGCCCTGTCGGGCAGCACGCTGCGCCGCGCCGCGCTGGACGAGTTCGTCGCCGGGGCGGAGGAGGCCTCGGCGCTGATCGGCCGCAGCCTCGCCTCGGCGCACGGCCTCCTGCAGAGCTTCAAGCAGGTGTCGGCCGACCAGACCAGCGAGGTGCGCCGCGCCTTCGATCTCGCGGCGGCGGTGCAGGAGGTGGCGGCGACGCTGGCCCCCCCGATCAAGCGCTCGGGCCACCGCCTGTCCATCGACATTCCCCCGGGGATCCGCATGGACAGCTACCCCGGCCCGCTCGGCCAGGTCATCACCAACCTGGTCACCAACGCGCTGATGCACGCCTTCCCGCCGGACACCGCCGGCCACGTCGCCATCACCGCCGTGCAGGCGGGCGACCACGTGGCGCTGAGCGTCGGCGACGACGGCGTCGGCATCCCGCCGGAGAACGTCGGGCGCATCTTCGACCCGTTCTTCACCACCCGCCTGGGCGCCGGCGGCACCGGGCTGGGGCTCAGCCTCGTCTTCAACATCGTCACCCAAACCCTGGCAGGGGAGATCGCCGTCTCCAGCCGTCCGGGGGAGGGCACCCGCTTCACCGTCACCGTTCCGGTCGCGGTGCCCACCCCCGCCCCTTCGAGGAGCCTGTGCCATGCATGACCTGGACGACGAGCTGCTGCTGGTCGACGACGCGCCCGGCGCTGAGGAGCCGCCGTTCCCGCCGGCCGCGGCGTGGGAGATCGCCATCGTCGACGACGACGAGGAGGTGCACACGGCGACCCGCTACGCGCTCCAGGGCTTCCAGTACGAGGGGCGGCCGCTGTCGCTGCGCTCCGCCCACTCGCTCGACGAGGCGAAGGCGCTGCTCGCCGAGGTGCCGGGCATCGCCTGCGTGCTGCTGGACGTGGTGATGGGCGCCGAGGACGCCGGGCTGCAGCTGGTGCGCTGGATCCGCGGCGAGCTGGGCAACGGCGACGTGCAGATCGTGCTGCGCACCGGGCAGCCGGGCTACGCGCCGGAGCTGGAGGTCATCACCCAGTACGCCATCAACGACTACAAGACCAAGGGCGAGTTGACCCGCACCAAGCTGATCGCCTGCATCACCACGGCGCTCAGGGCCTACAGCTACATCCGCGCCGTGCAGGAGAGCCGCAACGGGCTGGAGATGATCATCGGCGCGGCCCGCGACCTGTTCCGCCGCCAGCACCTAGAGCTGCTGGCCGGGGGCGTGCTGCGCCAGATCTGCGCGCTGCTGCGCACCGAGGAGGAGGGGGTGGTCTGCTTCGTCAGCGGCCCGCTGGACGAGCTGCGCCTGCTGGCCGCCGCCGGACGCTACCGCGGCCTGCTCGGCCGCGCCCTGCGCCCGGCCGAGGTGAGGGCGCTCGACGCCGGGCTGCTGAGCGACGTGGAGCGGGTGCTGGCGGCCGGCGAGTCGCGCATCCACGACGGCGGCGCCGCGCTGCTTTTCCCGCTGGCCGACGGGCGCCGCATCGTCGCCGTGGTGCGCAGCGCCCGGCCGCTGGCGGAGATCGACCGCGAACTGGTGCAGGTGTTCGCCGTCAACGTCGCGGTCAGCTTCGAGAACGTGAACCTGCTGAACCGTGTCCGCGACATGGCGTACCTCGACGCCCTGACCGGCCTGAACTCCCGCCCGCACTTCCTCGAGCTGACGGAGCGGCGCCGCGAGGCCGGACCCTTCGCCATGCTCCTGGCCGACGTCGACCATTTCCAGCTCATCAACGAGCGCCTGGGCCACGCGGTGGGCGACGAGGCGCTGTGCGAGATCGCGCGGCGCTTCGCCGCCCTCGCCGGCGAGAACGGGGCGCTGGCGCGCGTCGCCGGCAACACCTTCGCCTTCCTCGCGCCGGACACCGACATCGCCTCCATGGAGCGGCTGTTCCAGCGGGTGCGCGTCGCCATGGCGGCCCCGCTGACGGTCGGCGACTGCGCGCTGGACGTCGGCGTCACCATGGCCGCCGTGCTGCACCCCGAGCACGGCGCCGACGCCAAGGCGCTGATCGACCGCGCCACCACCGCGCTGAAACGCCAGAAGCGCCAGGGCCGCGGCGAGTTCACGCTCTACAACCCGGAGATCGGCGAGGCGGCCACGCGCCGCCTGGGCCTCGTCCACCGGTTGGCGCAGGCGCTGGACGCGCAGGAGTTCGAGGTGCACTTCCAGCCGAAGATCGGGCTGCGCAACGCGCGGGTGATCGGCGCCGAGGCGCTGATCCGCTGGCGCCGTCCCGACGGGTCGCTGGTGCCGCCGGGCCAGTTCATCCCGGCCGTCGAGGATTCCGGTCTGATCCTGCCGGTCGGCGAGTTCGTCCTCTACCGCTCCGCCCGCTGGCGGGCGCACGCGGCGGAGCTGCCGGAGGACTTCAAGGTCTCGGTCAACGTGTCGATGCGGCAGGTCATGTGGCCCGGGTTCCCGGACCGGGTGGCGGAGATCCTCTCCGACGTCGGCTGCGCGCCGGAGCGGATGGAGCTGGAGATCACCGAATCCCTTTTGGCCGAGGACCAGGCGAAGGCGGTGCGCGTGCTCGACCGCTTGCGCGGCATGGGATTCAGCATCGCGCTCGACGATTTCGGCACCGGCTTCTCGTCGCTCAGCTACCTGCAGGATCTGCCCATCGACGTGCTGAAGATCGACCGGGCGTTCATCATCGACATCGCCCGTTCGCCGCGCGCCTACGGCATCCTGTCCTCGGTGGTGACCATGGCCCGCTCGCTCGGCCTGTCTCTGGTCGCCGAGGGCGTCGAGACCGCCGACCAGTTGCGCCGCGCCGCGGAGTGCGGCTGCGACGCCGTCCAGGGTTTCCTGTTCTCCCCGGCGGTGGCCGAGGACCAGGCGAAGCGGATCGGACCCATCGAGGAGAAGGCGGCGGCACTGCTGCGGTAGCGCGGCGATTCAATGATCACGACCCGGCACACGGTTTCCCGCGCCTCGAACCGTCACACAACTCGGCTACCATGTCGGCACGTCCGTTTTTGTCCCGAGGTGCGCCCATGCGTTCGAACGCCCTGCTGATCGCCGCCGTGCTGGCCATGACTCTCGCGCCGGCAGCTGGCCGTGCGGACGAGGTGAGGCTCACCACCCTGGAATGGCCGCCCTACTCCGGCTCGCTGCCCGACAACGGCTTCTCCGCGGTGGTCGTGCGCGAAGCCTTCAAGGCGATGGGGCACACCGTCAGCATCGAGGTGCTGCCCTGGCAGCGCGCGGTGAAGAGCGCCAAGGACGACGCCGGCATCGCCGGCTACTTCCCGGAGTATCCGGCCGAGCTGGACGGCTTCACGCTGTCGGAATCGATCGGCGACAGCCCGCTGGGCCTGATCGTGCCGGCCGGCAAGCCGGCAGCCGATGTCTCGCCGGCCGGGTTGTCGCGGCTCAAGCTCGGCGTGGTGAACGGCTACGTCAACGCCAAGCCGGTCGCCGAGGCCCTGGCCGCCGGCACCTTCAAGGCCGAAGGCGTGGTGGACGACGAGACCAACATCAAGAAGGTGGCGGCCGAGCGCATCGACGCGGCGGAAATCGACCGCTACGTCTTCGCCTACCTGATGCGGAACGCGGCGGCGCTGGCGCCACTGCAAGGCAAGGTGGAGTTCGGCCCGGTTCTCGAGAGCAAGACGCTGCACGTCGCCTTCAACACCCGGCCGGAGGGCCGGCGGTGGGCGGCGGTCTTCGCCGAAGGGCTCAGGAAGATCGACGTCGGCCTGCTGCAGAAGCGGCACCTCTCCGCGGCAACGCCCTGAGCGGGGCGCCCGGCCGATCAGCCGCCGCTTGACCCGCCGTCGTCCGAAGCCCGCCAGACCAGCGGCTTGGCGGACGCCGCCGTGGTCGCCCGCGGCGGTGCCGGCGGGGCGGACGCGGCGGCCTCGACAAGCGCCAGCACGGGCTCCCAGTCGGCGCGGACGGCCAGCGCGCGCCGCCCCGGCAGGTCGAACAGGCTGAGCCCGCCGGCTGCGGCGTCGCCATAGAACTGGCTGTCGCGCAGGCTCCCGGCCACCGGGTGTCCGAGGGCCGCGACGAACTGGCCAAGGCGGCCGCTTGCCCGCGTGCCGACGCGCACCCGGTTGCCGACCACGACGACCGGCGTGCGCCCCTTGGCGACCGCCTTCAACGGTTCGAGCCGTTCGAAAAAGCGTCGCGTCGCCTGCTCGTCGAAGGCGCCGGGCAGCACCGGCACGACGACGACGTCGGCCATCCCGACGAGCGCCTCGATCTGCCGACCCTTCAGGGCGGCCGGGGCATCGATCACCAGGCGCCCGATTCCCGGCGGCGGTGCGCCGACCTCACGCGTCCAGTCGAGCGCACGCACCGGTGGTCGGCCGGCCGGCCGCCGGGCGGCCCAGCCGAGGCTGGACCGCTGCCGGTCGGCATCGGCGAGGTACGCGGCGTGCCCGGCGGCGGCGAAGGCGGCCGCCAGATGGGTGGCGACCGTGGTCTTGCCGCAGCCGCCCTTTATGTTGGCCACGAGAACGGTGAACACGCGCGCCCCCTCACGCCTGAGCCAGCGCCTGCGCCACCACCATCCGCACCCACGCCGCCCGCGACAGCCCGAGCGCGTCGGCCTTCGTGTCGATGAGGCCGAGCTGGTCCTTCTCGAAGCGGATCATCACCGCCTCCTTATTTTTCTTCTTTTTGTCCTTCTTCTTCTTGTCCTTTTCCTTGCCCTTCGCCTTGGCAGCCTTCGCCGGCTTGTTCGGTTCGGCGGCCGGGATTTCCGGGACCGCCTCGACAGGGGCCGGGGCAGCAGCGGACACGGCGTCGGCCGGGACCGTGGCCGGACCGGCCGGCGGGGGAGCGGGCTCGTCCGGCGCGACCTCGGCGGCAAGCGCCGCCTTGGCCCCGGCGGCGCGGTTGGATTTCTTGGTGGTCATCGATCATGCTCCGCACGTTTGCGCGGCTCAAGGCATCCGTCGCCGAGCCGCTATCGATTCAGTATCGGACCGATATCGGTTTTTGACAAGAGCGGCGATGGCGGCGCCCTACGGGTGGACAAAGCACAGCTTCTCTGCGCTCGCCTTGGCCTTCGCCTTGTGGGTGGCGATGACGCGGGTGATGGCCTCGACGCCGCCGTCCGGCGGCGTGCCCGCGAGCAGCACCGCCACGCCGCTGACCGTGAGCAACGGGAAGGTCCGCTCGCTGCCGTAGCGGTCGGTGGCGGTGATGAAGCCGGCGGCGCGCGACGCCGGGTCGTAGAGGCTTTCGGCGTCGGACCGGAAGCCTTCCACCAGATCGCCGAGTTGGGCGCGCGCGCTCCGTTCGTCCACGCCGCCGACGGCCAGGAAGAAGTCGTCGCCGCCGATGTGCCCGGCGAAGCCGCCGTTGCCCCCCGCCCACGCCTTCAGGCGCTCGGCGAACATCAGGAGGGCGCGGTCGCCCTGGCGGAAGCCGAAGGTGTCGTTGAAGGGCTTGAAGTTGTCGAAGTCGAAGTAGACCAGCAGGTACGGCGACGTCCCGCCCTCGAGCACCATCTCGATGTGCCGGGTGATCGCCGCGTTGCCGGGCATCCGGGTCAGCGGGTTCTGGTCGGTCGCGGCGATCAGGGTGCGCTCGTGCACGAGGCGGACGATGGCGTTGCTGCCCAGATAGCCGGCATACTCCCCGCATTCGACGATGATGACGCCGTCCGCCGCGCCGCTGGTGGTGAACGCCTCGATCACCTGCTCGAGCGGCGTGTTGATGTCGCAGACCGGGCACGCGACCACGAGGTCGCGGAGCGTGCGGCCGAACGCCTTGTTGCGCAGCAGTTCGCTGCCGAAGCGCGAGTAGACGAAGCGCTTCAGGTCGCGCTCGCGGATCAGGCCGAGCGGCCGGCGGTCGTCGTCCACCACCGGCACCACGGCCGGGTTGCGCTCGTCGCTGAAGTAGTCGAGCAGCGCCGCCTTGGGCGAGGCGACCGGCAGCGGCGGCAGCCGCTCGATCACCGCGCTGAGCCGCTGCAGCGCTTCGCTGGGCCGGCGGCGGTCCTCGCGGTTCAGGCGGACGACGACGGGGCTCTCCTGCGCCAGCGGTCCGTCCTCGCCCGGCGGCGCCACCAGCGGCCCCTGGACGAAGTCGCAGCCGACGTCGCGCGAGACGTAGAACTCCACCTCGCTGCCGACCCCGCCGGCGATGGCCATCGTGCCCAGCGTGTGGGCGCAGCCGACGATGTGGTTCACCGCCGTGCGCTTGCGCATGTTGCGGTCGATGCCCTGGATCAGCGCGTCGTCGATACGGACGCAGTCGAAGTGCAGGTCGCACAGCGCGCGCAGTCCCACCCCGCCCGACCCGAGGTTCCAGAGCGCGACGCCGACGTTGGCCTTGGCGCAGCGCGCGAAGGCCGAGTCGCCGGACGCCTCCAGGGCCGGGACGTCCTGCTCCGGCAGGGCGACGGTGAGCGGCACGCCGGCGGCGACCCCGTCGGCGAGGACGCCCAGCAACACCTCGCTGCCGAAGCAGCGCGCGTCCACCGGGATGAACAGGCGCGCGCGCGGCGCCGGAGCCAGCGCGCGGAAGGCGGCGATGGCGTCCGTCGCGACCGCGGCCTCGAACTCCGCCAGCACGCCGCGCCGGAACGCGGCGTCGGACAGGGCTCGGTGCGTGGAAAAGCCGACCGTCTCCATCCCGCGCAGGGACATCTCGAAGCCGTGGCAGGCGCCGGTGCGGGCCTGGACGATCGGGACGAAGGCGCAGCGCAGGCCACCCTGCGCCACCCGGCAGTCCGGGGGCAGGCGGTCGCGGGGATGCTCCGGAGCCTGGCGTCGCATGGCTGCTCCTCCCGGGCCGCGCCGCCGGGCGAGCCGGCACGGACGGTTGAGCGTGAATGGTCTGCTACAGCCTTAGCGCATGGACTGTTACAGTTCCTATCGCGCACGGCCGTACGGGCGGCGGACGGTTATCGAAAGTTTCATCGCCGCGTCGCGACGCCGTCACAGTGTCTCGTATCATGCGACCTCGGGTTGGCCATCGGACCTGGATGGACACCGCGCCCGACCGCCGGGACGCCGCGCAACGGCACCGCAGGCGTCCAGCTCCACACGGGATCAACATGACGGTCAACCTGCTGAAGAGCTTGACGCTGAAGCAGGCCGTGCACGCGATCGTGGCGGCGTTCCTCATCGGCGTGCTGATCACCCTGTGCGAATTCGGCTGGGCCGCCGCCCGCGAACGCGAGCGGGTGGCGCAACGCGTCGCCGACCTGGTGGCGATGACCCGCGGCTCGGCGGCGGTGGCGGCGTGGAACATCGACGGCCAGATCGGCGACCAGGTGCTCGCCGGCATCGTCGCCGTGGAATTGGTGCGCTCCGCCACCATCGAGACCAACCTGGGCCTGATGGTCGCCCAGCGCCAGCGGTCGGGCGAGCCGGCGTCGGGCCTCGCCCGCGGCATCGCCGACCGGCTGCTGAGCGGAATGTCGGTGGTCGAGCACCCGCTGGGCGCCCCCTACCCCGGCCGCGAAGGGCAGGCGGCCGGCGTGCTGCGGATCGAGGTGGACACGCTGTACGCCGCCCACGAATTCCTCGCCTTCGCCGGCACCGCGACGATCGCCGGCATGGTGCGCAACGTGGCGATCGGACTGGCGTTGGCGCTGGTCTTCCACCGCTTCCTGACGCGCCCGCTGGTGCAGATCGGCCGCGACATCGCGCGCATCGATCCGGAGAACCCGGCGGCGACGCCGATCCCGGTCCCCGCCGGGCACGAGGACGACGAACTGGGCTACGTCGTCGAGCGCTTCAACGGCACGCTGGCCCTGCTGGAGCGCGAGCACGGGGAGCTGCGCCGCCTCGCCACCCGCTGCGGCCTGACCGGCCTCGCCAACCGGTCGCTGCTGTTCGACCGGCTGAAGCACGCCATCGCGCACGCCCGGCGCTCGGGGCACAGGCTGGCGGTGCTGTTCCTCGACCTCGACCGGTTCAAGCACCTCAACGACAGCCTCGGGCACGACCTGGGCGACGATCTGCTGCGCCTGCTGGCCGGGCGGCTGGGCGAGTGCGTGCGGGAGTGCGACACCGTGGGCCGGCTGGGCGGCGACGAATTCCTGATCATCCTGGAGCGCGTCGCCGACACCGGCGAGGCGGCCGTGGTGGCGGGGCGCATCCTGCACCAGCTGCTCAAGGCCACGTCCCTGTCGGGACACCGGATCCACATCACCGGCAGCATCGGCATCGCGCTCTACCCCGACGACGGCGACGACGCGCAGAGCCTGATGCGCATGGCCGACGTCGCCATGTACGCCGCCAAGGCCGAGGGCGGCGGCCGCTTCGTCTTCTACCGCCGCGAGATGACCGAGCGCGCGCTGCTGCGCCTGCGCCTGGAGGCCAGCCTGCGCCAGGCGACCGACCACGGCGTGTTCGAGTTGGCCTACCAGCCGAAGATGACCGCCTCCGGAACCCTCGCCGGCTTCGAGGCGCTCATCCGCTGGCCGCACGAGGGTTTGTTGATCCCGCCGCTGGACTTCATCCCGGTGGCCGAGGACACCGGGATGATCGTCGAGATCGGTGACTGGGTGCTGAACGAGGCGTGCCGCACCGCCGCCCGCTGGGCGCGCGACCACGCCCCGGTGCCGGTGGCGGTGAACGTGTCGGCGCGCCAGTTGGCCGATCCCTCCTTCGTCCGGCGCGTGCGCGACGCGCTGGACCGGCACCGGGCCGCGCCGGACCTGCTCGAGCTGGAGATCACCGAAAGCGTCATCATGCAGGACGTCGAGATGCACCTGCCGACTCTGCGGCGCCTGCGCGACATGGGCGTGGCGATCGCGGTGGACGATTTCGGCACCGGCTACTCGTCGCTCGCCTACCTGCGGCGGCTGCCGCTCGACGTGCTGAAGATCGACCGCAGCTTCGTCAACGATCTGCCGGGCGAGCCGGCCATCGCGTCCACCGTCATCGCGCTGGCCCAGCGACTCGACCTCGCCACCGTGGCGGAAGGCGTCGAAACCGCGGAGCAGCACCGCTGGCTGTGCAACGCCGGCTGCGACTACCTCCAGGGCTACCTGTTCTCGAAACCCCTGCCCATCGCGGCGGCCGACCGGCTGGTCGCCGACGCGCATCCCGACAACGACAACCGCCTCGCCCGCAGCGAAGCCGCCGGTGCGGGCTGACCCGCAACGCCGGACCAGAGGAGCAGCAACATGACCCAGCCGACCCACACCGTCCTGTTTCTGTGCACCCACAACAGCGCCCGCAGCGTCATGGCGGAGAGCGTGCTGAACCGCCTCGGCCGCGGCCGCTTCCGCGCCTTCAGCGCCGGCAGCCGGCCGGCCGGGCACGTCGATCCCGACGTGCTGGCCCTGCTCGCCCGCCTGCACCATCCGGTGGAGGCGCTGCGCTCCAAGTCGTGGGATGAATTCGCCGGCCCGGACGCGCCGGAGCTGGACTTCGTCTTCACCGTCTGCGACACGCTGGCCGGCGGCGACTGCCCGGTGTGGCCGGGCCAGCCGATGACGGCGCACTGGGGCTTCCCCGATCCGGCCGCCTTCGCCGGCCCGCCGGCCGAACGCGCCGCCCTCATCGCCGACATCTACCGCCAAATCGAGCGCCGGCTGGAGATCTTCGTCAGCCTGCCGATGCGCTCGCTCGACCGCCTCACCCTGCAGACGCGCCTGGACGCCATCGGCGGGGCGACGGCGCCGGCGGGGTGAGCGGGCATCGTCTCGAAACGGTAAGGCGGACGTCATCGCCGTGCCATCACGGACGGCTAGCGTGCCCTTCCCCGAAACCGCTGCGGCCAAGGCCCGATGCTCCTCACCGTGGAATGCCTCGACCAGGACACCCTCAGCTGGCGGACGCTGGCCCGCCACGAGGGCGTTGCCCCCGAATGCGCGCCGATGATCGTCGGCGTTCTGCGCGACGGCCTGCCGTCCAGCTCGGTCCTGCGCTGGAACTGGTCGGGCCGGAGCGGAGCCCCGTCCGCCGACGCGGCTCCCCGCCCGCGCCAGCGCTTCCCGCGACGCCGGCGTGCGGCCGCGGCGGTGTTCTGACCCGAGTCGGGCGCGAGACCCGCGCCCCGCGGTCGAAACTGTCACAGTCAGGCGGTAGGCTGAGGGTCGCCATCACCAGCGACAAGAGACCAGCCATGAACCGCCTGCCCGTGCAGACGTGGCGCTGCCGCGTCGCCGCCCTTCTGGACGACCCCGTGGCGGCGGCCGTCCTGCGCCGCGACGGCCTGACCCGCGAGAGCGTCTTCGCGCAGATGGAGCCGATCGCACGCTGGCTGCAGCGAACCGCGCCGGCACCCGTGCACGAGCGGCAGGACGCCGCCTGATCCGGCGCCGAACCTGTGCAGGGCAGCGGGCGGTGCGTGCGCCTCTTGATAATAATCCGGCTGGTGATACCATCCCTCCGCCCGCTTTCCCTCCGTCCGCTTTCGACGAGTGGCCAGTCCCATGCCCCTTGAGATCGAGCGACGCTTTTTGGTCGATGGATCGGTTCGTGCGGAGCTCCGCGCGGGCGATCGGATCCTCCAGGGCTACCTGCCGGCGCCCGACGGTTGCACCACCCGCGTGCGCATCGTCCGCGGCAAGGCGTTCCTGACCCGGAAGGGGCGCAAGACCGGGTGCTGCCGTGAGGAGGTCGAGCGCGAGATCAAGCTGGAGACCGCGTTGCGGCTGCTGTCCGGCAAGCGGGTCGGCGACCTCATCGAGAAGACCCGCTATCGCATCCATCACCAGGGCTTCCGCTGGGAGGTGGACGTCTTCCACGGCGCCAACGCCGGGCTGGTCATCGCCGAGATCGAACTGGAACACCCGGACGCCGACTTTCCCCGCCCCGACTGGATCGGCGACGAGGTTACCCACGACGCGCATTACAGCAACTCCGCCCTGTCGCGCCGGCCCATTTCGACGTGGCGCCGCCAAGCGGCCTAGACGACGAGCTTGACCCGCCCGAGCAGCGCCGCCAGTTCCGGTTCCTCGACCAGCAGCGCGGCCTCCGCCGGGGGAATCCAGGACCGCCGGCGCTGCCCCTTCTCCGGCCAGTCGTCCAGCTCGCGCCGGACCTCCATGGGAAACACCTCGACCGCGCAGGCGACCGCCTCGCCCGTCCGCAGCCGCTTGGTGTAGTGGAACTGCCCGCAGGAGCGCCGGCTGACCTTGCCGACCAGCCCCGCCTCCTCGTACGCCTCGCGGGCGGCGAGCTTGTGCGGCTTGACGCCCCGCTTCGGCCATCCCTTCGGGATGATCCATCGGCCGGTCTCGCGGGTGGTGACCAGCAGCACCACCGCCCGCCCCTCCTTTATCCGGAAAGGCAGCGCGCCGTACTGGATGCGGAGGTGCGCCTCGAACATACCCTTCGACCGTGTGCCAACCGCGCGCCGCGTGCGCGCATCGAAGCACATTAGCATTTCCCGGCCACAGGCGTCGCGTGCATTGGTCAGGGTAGCGAAAGTGCAAGCGCTCCGCCGACGCTTGCTTTCGGACATACACCGCGCCCCGGCACGGCCGAAGGCCACCTCACCTCAAAGCGGGCAGTCGTGCGTCCGGCAGTTCAGCCGCAGCGGGCACGGCCCCCCGGAGGCCCGCGCCTCCAACTGCGTCAGGACAAGGCGCCAGCAGTCGATCGCCGACGGATCGCCGGCGGCTTCCGCGCGCTCCAGCGACTGCCGCGCGATGGCCAGCCCATCGCGCCCCGACCGGCGCCACAACGAGCAGCTGAAGATAGCGATGTCGGCTGCGAACTCGTCCATGCATGCCCCCTGTTGTTGCGACGCAACATAATGGGCCATTGCGACAGGCACGTTACCGTGGGCGCGACCGAAGGGCGCAGCGCCGAATTTTTCACCACGGCGGGCGCGCGACTGCAACACGACCGTCGTCGCACCGTCATCAAGCTGTCGCGTGTTTGCGGCATCAACGCGCGAGGGCCAACCTTCGAACAGGATACGACCGTGAGCATTCAGACCGCTGCCGCTGCGCCCGCCGTATCCGCAAAGCCGAGGACCCTCGAGGTGCGGCTCGCCGCCGACGCCCGCGAGATCGACGCGGCGCAGGCGCTGCGCTACCGCGTGTTCCACGAGGAGATGGGCGCGGCGCTGGACGGCGGCGTCGCCGGGCGCGACGTGGACGCCTTCGACTCCGCCTGCGACCACCTCATCATCCTCAACCACGAGGCGGCGCCCGGCGGCGCCGTGGTCGGCACCTACCGCCTGATGCGCCGCGCCATGGCGGATCGCTGCGGCGGCTTCTACACCGCGACCGAGTTCGACATCGCCCCGCTGCTGGCCCATCCGGGCGAGGTGCTGGAGCTGGGACGCTCCTGCGTGCACCGGGCCTACCGCACCGGCGCCACCATGCAGTTGCTGTGGCAGGGCATCTCGGCCTACGTCCTGCGGCACGACGTGAAGCTGATGTTCGGCTGCGCCAGCCTGCCCGGCACCGACCTCGACGCGCTGGCCCCGTCGCTCGCCCACCTGCACCGGCACCATCTGGCGCCGCCGGCCCTGCGCGCCCGCGCCCTGCCGGAGCGCCGCGTCGACCTCGACCATCTGGCGGTGCACGCCACCTCCGGCGAGGAGGTGGCCGCGCGGTTCGAGCCGCGCGCCGCGATCGCCGGCCTGCCGCCGCTGCTGAAGGGCTACCTGCGCGTCGGCGGCTTCATCGGCGACGGCGCGGTGGTCGACCACGCCTTCAACACCACCGACGTCTGCCTGATCGTGCAGATGGACTCGCTGTCGGGCAAGTACGCCCGCCACTTCCTGAACCGCGTGGGCTGAACGGTGCTCGATTCCGCCCCCACCGTCACCATCCGCCCGTCCACCGAGGCGGACGTGCCGGCGATGCTGGAGATCTACAGCTACCACATCCAGCACGGCCTCGGCCCCTTCGACGTCGAGCCGCTGCACCCCGAGGAGCTGAAGCGCCGCCGCAAGGCGATGCTGAAGCGCCGCCTGCCGCACCTCGTGGCCGAGATGGACGGCGTGGTCGCCGGCTACGCCTACGCCGCCCCGTTCCGCAAGCGCCCGGCCTACCGCTACACGGTCGAGCACTCGATCTACGTCCACAAGGACGCCCAGGGCCACGGCATCGGCCGCCGGCTGCTGCCGGCGCTGATCGAGGCGTGCGCCGCCGCCGGCGCCCGGCAGATGGTCGCCGTGGTGGACAGCGCCAACCTCCCCTCCCTGCGCCTGCACGTGGCGTGCGGCTTCGTGCAGGCCGGCGTGCTGCATTCGGTCGGCTTCAAGTTCGGCCGCTGGGCCGACAGCGTCTTCCTGCAGCGCGCGCTCGGCCCCGCCGACACCGAACCGCCCGACGACCACAACGGCGGCACCGTCCAGGCCGGCGACTGACCGGCCTTTTTTTTCCCCCTTGGAGTTCCAGCATGGACTTTTTCCGACGCTTTTCCTTCCTGGTCTGCGCCCCCGCCTTCGATCCCGACGAGTTGGAAGGCGTGCGCGTGCAGCAGATCGTCGCGGAGGTCGAGCGGCTGGGCTTCGAGGTGGTGCGGACGCGCCGGGTGGAGGACGCCGAGCTGGCCATCCGCACCGACGCCGCCATCGGCTGCATGATCGTCGATTGGGGCAAGCGCGGGCTGGAGGGCAAGCCGGCCTCGCTGATCGCGCTGGCCCGCAAGCGCGGGCTGGAGATGCCGATCATCTTGCTGGTGCGCCGGCAGCGGCTGGAGAACATCCCGGTCGACGTGCTGAACCAGGTGGACGGCTACGTCTTCCTGGCCGAGGAGACGCCGGAGTTCATCGCCAAGAACCTCGTCTCCCGCCTCAAGCAGTACGCCGAGACGCTGAAGACGCCGTTCTTCGGCGAGCTGGTCGACTACGCCGAGGAGGGCAACCAGCTGTGGACCTGCCCCGGCCACAACGGCGGCATCTTCTACAGCCGCAGCCCGATCGGCCGCATCTTCGTCGAACACCTGGGCGAGGCGGTGTTCCGCGACGACATCGACAACTCGGTGCTGGAGATGGGCGACCTGCTGGTCCATGAGGGGCCGGCACTGAAGGCGCAGAAGGAGGCGGCGAAGATCTTCGGTGCCGAGCGCACCTACTTCGTGCTGAACGGCACCTCGGCGTCGAACAAGATCGTGCTGTCGGCGCTGGTGGCGGAGGACGACCTCGTCCTGTTCGACCGCAACAACCACAAGGCGGCGCACCACGGCAGCCTGTTCCTCGGCGGCGGCATCCCGGTGTTCCTGGAGACCGACCGCAACGCCTACGGCCTGATCGGCCCGATCGACGCCGAGGCGCTGGACGAGGGGCGCATCCGCGAGAAGATCCGCACCAACCCGCTGGTCAAGGACCCCGACGCCTGGAAGCGTCCGCGCCCATTCCGCGCCGCGGTGATCCAGCAGTGCAGCTACGACGGCACCATCTACAGCGCCGAGACGGTCCTGGCGAAGATCGGCCACCTCTGCGACTACATCCTCTTCGACGAGGCGTGGGCCGGCTTCCTGAAGTTCCACCCGCTGTTCAAGGGCCGCTTCGCCATGGGGCTGGAGGGGCTGCACGACGGCCATCCCGGCATCATCGCCACGCAGTCCACGCACAAGCAGCTGGCCAGCTTCTCGCAGGCCTCGCAGATCCACGTGAAGGACAGCCACATCCGCGGCCAGCGCCGCCGGGTGGAGCACCGCCGCTTCAACGAGACGTTCCTGCTGCACGCCTCGACCTCGCCCTTCTACCCGCTGTTCGCCTCGCTGGACGTCGGCGCGCAGATGATGAAGGGCCGCTCGGGCGAGGTGCTGTGGGACGACACCATCCGCCTGGGCGTCGAGCTGCGCAAGAAGATCCGCGCCATCGGCCGCGAGTTCGAGGAGCGCGAGAGCGACCCGGCGCGCCGCTGGTTCTTCGACCCCTTCGTGCCCGACCGCGTGGAGTTCGACGGCGCCCCGACGGCGTGGGAGGACGTGCCGACCGACGCGCTGGCCTCCGACGTGCGGCACTGGGAGTTCGCGCCGGGCGCCGACTGGCACGGCTTCCGCCACGTGGCGGCCGGCTACGCCATGACCGACCCGAACAAGCTGACCCTGCTCACCCCCGGCTTCGACCGCCGCACCGGTGCCTACGAGGAACACGGCATCCCGGCCCCGGTGGTGGCGCAGTACCTGCGCGAGAACCGCATCGTGCCGGAGAAGAACGACCTCAACTCGATCCTCTTCCTGCTCACCCCCGGCGTGGAATCGAGCAAGGCCGGCACGCTGCTCAGCGCGCTGGTGGCGTTCAAGCGGCTGCACGACGACAACGCGCTGCTGGAGGACGTGATTCCGGAGTTCGTCGCCCGCCGCCCGGCCCGCTACGCCGGCCGCCGGCTGCGCGACCTGTGCGCGGAGATGCACGCCTACTACCGCGAGCGCCGCACCAACGAGCTGCAGCGCCGCATGTTCCGCCCCGACCACCTGCCCACCATGGTCATGCCGCCGCGCGAAGCCGTGCGGCACCTCGTGCGCAACGACGTGGACTACCTGCCCATCGACCGGATCGCCGGGCGGATCGCCACCACGCTGTTCGTCGTCTACCCGCCGGGCATCGCCACCATCGTGCCGGGCGAGCGCCTGGACGAGCGCGCCCGGCCGATGATCGAGTACCTCCAGGTCTTCCAGGAGGGCGCCAACCGCTTCCCCGGTTTCGACAACGAGATCCAGGGCCTGTACCGCGAGACCGAGCCGGACGGCTCGGTGCGCTTCTACACCTACGTGATGCGCGAGGACGGAGGGCGGCGGTAGCGTTCGCTCGCACGTGGCTACGAAGCCCCTCCCCCTTGCGAGGGAGGGGCTTCAAGGCGTCAGGCCGCCTCCTTCATCGGGCGCAACCCCTGCACCAGCGCGCGGAAGCGCTCGCGGAAGGCGTCCCGCTCATCCGGCGCGGGGATGAAGGTGACGTGCATGTGGTCGCGCTCGACCGAGCGCACCGCCGCCGCCACGCGCAGGCCGGCGCCGTCGATCTCCAGCCGGATCGCCGTTCCCTCCCGCACGCCAGGCAGAGCGCCGCACAGATGCGCCCCGCCCTCCGACGCATCCAGGACGGTCACCGGATGCTGGTTTCCGTCCACCACGGCCACCGCCGGCCGTTCCAGCGCGTAACGCGGCGCGCGGCGCCGATCGACCTCGGGCATCGCGGTGCGCACCACGCGCACCAGCACGTGGCGCAACTGCTCAATGCTGTCGGCCACCTGGGCGGACATGCCGCTCACCTGCGAGGCGCGGTCGCCGGTGGCAGATGCCTCCTGCGAGACATCGGCGATGCGCACCGCCACCTCCTGCGCCGCGCCGGAGGTCTGGCTGACGTTGCGGGCGATCTCCGCGGTGGCGGCGCCCTGCTGCTCGATGGCCGCCGCGATGGTGGTGGAGACGCTCTGCACGTCGCGGATCGCCGCGGCGATCCCGCGCACCGCGCCGACCGCCTGTCCGGTGGTCGCCTGGATCTCGGCGATCTGGCCGGAGATCTCCTCGGTGGCCTTCGCCGTCTGGATGGCGAGGTGCTTGACCTCCGACGCCACCACGGCGAAACCCTTGCCCGCTTCGCCCGCACGCGCCGCCTCGATGGTGGCGTTGAGCGCCAGCAGGTTGGTCTGCCCGGCGATCTCGCTGATCAAGTGGCTGACCTCGCCGATGCGGTTCACCGCGTCGGCCAGCAGCAGGATGGTGCGTTCGGCGCGCTCGGAGGCGCCGGCCGCGTCGCCGGTGACGGTGGTGGCGGTGCCGATCTGTCCAGAGATCTCGCGGATCGACGCGCTCAGCTGCTCCGAGGCCGCCGCCACGGTCTGCGCGTTGGCCAGCGCCTGCGCCGCGGCGGCGGCAACGCCCTGGCTGTTCCCGCCGACCGCGGCGGCGCTGGAGGCCATCTGCGTGGCGTTGGCGGTCATGCGGCCGGTCTGCACGGCAATGTTCTCGACGACGGTGTGCGCCTCGCGCTCGATGGTCTCCGCCATTTTGAGCAAAGCCGTACGCTTCTCCCGCTCCGCGGCGGCGCGGTCCTCCTCCTGCTGGCGGCGCAGCCGTTCGGCCTCGCGGGCGTTGTCGCGGAACACCACGACGGCGCGCGCCATCACGCCCACCTCGTCGCGCGCCCCGGCGTCCGGAATGTCCGTGTCCAACTCGCCCGCCGCCAGCCGCCGCATGGCGGCTTCCAGCGCGTGGATCGGCTGCGACACGCTGCGCGCCAGAAGGAATCCGCCGGCCAGCAGCACCAGCAGCGTCGCCACCGAGGTCGCCAGCATGACCCGCTCGAACGAGGCCTGCGCCTCGCCGCTGGCGGTGCGCAGCCGGGCCGCCTCCGCGGCCAGCGCCTGCGCCGCCGCCTGGAGTTCCGGCTTGATCTGCCAGAAGGCGCGCTCGGCGGCGTCGTGCGCGTCGGAGATGGTCTCGGCGAGGTCGGCGTAATCGTTCACCCCCTGCACGTAGGCCGCCAAGCGGGCGCGCAGGTCGGCCTTGGCCGCGTCACCCAGCGCCGCGCGGTCGAGCGATGCGAGGAACTCCTCCTGCCGCTTGGCGAGCAGACCCATGTAGCGCGGCCCGTTGCCGCGCAGCATGAAGTCCTTCTCATGCCGGCGCATCTGCAGCATCAGGATGAGCAGCGGCTCGGCGTCGCCGCGCCGGGCGAGGTCGTCGCCCGCCGCCTTCTTCAGCTCGTCCAGCCGGCTTTCGATGGCGTGCACGGCGCCGCGCAGTTCCGCCTGAAGCCCCTTCTCCTCGGTGCGGCCCATTCGCTCGATCAGCGTGAACTGCCGGGTGAAGGCGCCGTTGTAGGCGGTGAGCCGGGCGTTCACCTGGGCAAGCCCGTCGCGCAGCGCGGGATCGGACGCGCCCTCCCCCAACGTCCGGATCGCGTCCGGCAGGCCCTGCTGCTCGCTGCGGAAGCGCTCCAGGTGGACGTCCGACTTGCTCTCCAGGAACGCCGTGCCCGAAGCGTAGGAGGCCAGGAGCCGCGCGACCGCCTCGGTGCCGGTGCGGGCCAGCGTGTTCGCCTTTTCCTCGGCGGCGCGAAAGCGATCCACCTCCGCCTGCCCGCCGACATAGACCTGGCCTATTCCGACGAACGCCAGTCCGACCACCCCGATCAGCCACCCCAGACGTTTGCCAATGGTCACGCGACGCAGCATTTCGCCCTCACTTGCCGTCATATTATTGTAATATTTCTGTTACCATCATCCATTCGCAACAATACTTTCATTTAGATAATAATGTTATGCAACAAGTTGCCTCACCCGTGGGCAGGCGGCGGAAATCTAGGCCGCCGGCCGCAGCAGCACGGTCGCCGTCGTTCCATGCCCGGGGCGGCTTTCCAGCAGCAGCTCGCCGCCCATGCGCTCGGTCAGCAGGCGGGCGATCAGCAGGCCGAGGCCGCTGCCCAGATGGCCGTCCAGACCGGTCGTGGCGTGCGCGTGGTCGAGGTGGAACAGCCGGGGCAGCGTCTCCGGCGGGACGCCGACCCCCTCGTCCCGCACCCGCAGCGCCACGCCGTCGCGCCCGGTGCTGGACGACAGCACCACGGTGCTGCCCGACGGCGAAAAGCGCACCGCGTTGTCCACGAGATGGCCCAGCACCGTGGCCAGCGCGGAAAGGTCCGCCAGCACCGGCGCGTCCCGTACCTCGTTCACCAGCGCGATGGCGCGCCGCGCGGCGATGGGCGTCATCTCCTCGACCACGTCGTGCGCTACGCCGCCCAGGTGATAGGTGCGCAGGTCGCACGGCACCTGATTGAGCTGCAGGCGCGACCACAGCGCCAGATTCTCGATCATCCGCAGGACCTGCCGGCCGGCGTCGTCGCACAGCTCGCCGCAGCCGGGCAGCATCTGCGCGACGCCCAGGATGGCGCTGAGCGGCTCCTTGAGGTCGCGGCAGAGCAGATCGAGGAAACGGTTGATGCGCTCGACGGTGTCGGCAAGCTGGTCGCGCTCGTGCTTGAGCAGCGTTTCCGCCAAGTGGCGCCGGCTGACGTCGGTGACGACGAGAAACGCCGCACCGGAGTCGGGCAGCGTGCCGTCGTTGACGACGGTGTAGGTCGGGGTCCCGTCGCTGCGCAGCAGCGTCACATCATAGGCCCGCCGCGGCGTCAGGCCGCGCAGCGCCACCTGCCGCTCGAGGGTCGGCCGGCTCTCGTCGGCGACGAAGGCCAGCACCGGGCTGCCGATCATTTCCCCGTCACGGTAGCCGAGCAGCGCGCACATCGCCGGGTTGGCATGCGTGATGACGAAGTCCCGGTCGACGATCCAGCAGGGGGCCGCAGCCGCGTCCAGCAGGGCCAGGACCGACAGCGGGGTGGCGTGCACCGCGTGTGCGGAATGGAGCGACGTCACCATCTCGGCACCTCATTATGTATACAAAACAATGGGCTATCCGCGATGCTAGACGCGTTCAGGTTGCCGGAATCGCACAATCCTATGAATTTGGCATGACGGACGGCAGCAGGCCGTGAACGCCGCCGGTTGAATGGTCGAAGAATGATACGGCCGGCCGGTCATGGAGGCATCCATGCGCCGGCCGGCCGTATCATCCATGTCGGTCAGCACGAAACGGATCCGCCGCAACGGCGACGCCGGGGCGGACTCCGGCGGTCGCCTCAGACGGGCCGGCCGCCGATCACGGTGGCGCGGTGCATCAGCCGACGGTGCGGCAGGTAATCGTTGACCGCGTAGTGCTGGGTCGAGCGGTTGTCCCAGATCGCCAGATCGTCCGCCTTCCAGTGCCAGCGCACGGTGAACTCCGGTCGTGTCACATGGTCGAACAGGATGCGCAGGATGCCGTCGCTCTCCCGCGGGCTGAGCCCGACGATGCGCGTGGTGAAGTTCTCCGACACGAACAGCCCCTTGCGGCCGGTCACCGGGTGCGTGCGCACCACCGGGTGCAGCACCGGCGGATGCCGGTCGCGCGCCTCGCGCCAGCGCTCGGCGATCTCCGGGCCGGTGTGGCGCCAGTACGGGAACGCCTTGGTGAAGTCGTGCTCCGCCTGCAGCGGCTCCAGCAGGCGGCGCAGCGGTTCGGAGAGCGCGGCGTAGGCCGCCTCGTTGCTGGTCCACAGCGTGTCGCCGCCCTGCGGCGGCAGCCGCTTGCCGGACAACGCGACGATGGCCGGCGGCGTCTCGATGAACGTCACGTCGGTGTGCCAGACGTCGTTGTCCGTCGGGTTGTGCGGCCCGGTGTCGAGCACCATGATCTCCGGCTGCTCCGGCACGTTCGGATAGACCGGGTGGACGTGCAGTTCGCCGAAGCGGGCGGCGAAGTCGCGCTGCAGACGCGGGGTGAGCGGCTGGTTCTCGAAGAACAGCACGTGGTGGGTGACCAGCGCGTGCTCCAGCGCCGCCTGTTCGGGGTCGCTCAGCGGCCGGGTGAGGTCCACCCCCTCCACCCGCGCGCCGATGGCGGGGCCGAGCGGGGTGACGGTCAGCGTGGACAGCAGGGCGGCGTCGGGCATGTGCGTTTCTCCGTGTTCGGTGTTCATTGGCGCCCCTGCCAGGGCACGAGCAGGCGCTGAGCGAGGCGCACCAGGATCTCCAGCGCGAAGGCGACGGCGGCGATGACCAGGATGCCCAGCACCACCACGTCGGTAACCAGGAACTGCGCAGCCGACTGCACCATGAAGCCGAGGCCGCGGGTGGCCGCCACCAGCTCCGCCGCCACCAGGGTGGACCAGCCCACCCCCAGGCCGATGCGGATGCCGGTGAGGATGTCCGGCAGGGCGCTGGGCAGCACCACCAGCCGCACCACCTGCCCGCGCGTCGCCCCCAGCGAGCGCGCGGCGTTCACCCGCTCCGGGTCCACCGAGCGCACGCCGGCCGCGGTGGCGAGCACCACCGGGGCGAACACCGCCAGCGCGATCAGCAGCACCTTCGACAGCTCGCCGATGCCGAACCAGATGACGATCAGCGGCAGGTAGGCCAGCGGCGGGATCGGCCGGTAGAACTCGATCACCGGCTCCAGCACGCCGCGCGCCACCGGGCTGAGGCCCAGCGCGATGCCGGCCGGCACCGCCGCCAGCACCGCCGCGGCGAGCGCCAGCAGCACGCGGGCGAGGCTCGCCCACAGGTGCTGCGCCAGCGTGGCGTCGACGAAGCCCTCGCTCCACACCTGCACGGCCTGCGCCGCCACCGCCTCGGGCGTCGGCAGGAACAGCGCCGGCACGATCCCGGCGTGCGACGCCGCCCACCAGCCGCCGAGCAGCCCCAGCACCGACAGCAGCGCGGCGCGCGCCGTGCGCGACAGCGGGCAGGCGCGCGTGCGGGGCTCCGGCGACGGGTAGGCCATCAGCAGCGCTTCGATCTCGGACATGCGGTCACTCCGCGGCGGCGAAGACGAGGTCGCGGACGCGCTCGCGCGCCGCGATGAAGGCCGGGTCGGACTTGACCACGCGGGCCGGCTCGCCCGCCGCCACCCGCCGGCCGAAATCGAGGTCGAGCTCCGCCGTCACCCGCCCCGGCCGCGGCGACATGATCAGCAGGCGGGTGGCCAGGAACACCGCCTCCTCGATGCCGTGGGTGATCAGGAAGACGCTCTTGCCGGTGCGCGCCCAGACCTCGAGGATCAGTTCCTGCATCTGCTCGCGCGTCATGGCGTCGAGGGCACCCAGCGGCTCGTCCATCAGCAGCACGTCCGGGTCGGCGGTCAGCGCGCGGGCCAGCCCGACGCGCTGGCGCATGCCGCCGGACAGCTCCCAGATGCGGTGCTCGCCGAAGCCCGCCAGCCCGACGAGGTCGAGCATGGCGCGCGCCCGCGTCCGCCGCTCGGCCTGCGGCACGCCCTTGAGGCGCAGACCAAAGGCGACGTTGTCGACAACGCTCAGCCACGGCAGCAGCGCGTCGTTCTGGAACACCACGCCGCGTTCGGCGCCGGGCCCGGCGATGGCGCGGTCGCCCAGCGCCACCCGGCCGGAGGTGGGCGGGAGGAAGCCGGCCATCAGGTTCAGCAGCGTGGTCTTGCCGCACCCCGAGGCGCCGAGCGCCACCACGAAGGCGCCCGGCTCGATGCGCAGCGACACCCGCTCCAGCGCCGTGACGCCGCCCGCCGGGGCGGGGAAGCGCACGGTCGCGTCCTGGACGGTCAGGGTGGACATGGGGCTGCCTCCTCCCGCTCGCGGTCACTTCGCTGCCACACTCTCCTTCACAAAGCGCACGGTGACGTACTGGCTGTAATCGGGCAGCACCGCCGGGATCTTGCCCTGCTCCTTGAGGAAGGCGGCGGTCTCGGCGATGGCCTTGACGGTGCCGCCGCCCAGCAGCTCGGGCGAGGCCTGCTCGGCGGGCAGCGGGAAGTGGTTGCCGGCCAGCAGCTCCGGGATCTCCGCCGGCTTGGCGCCGGTCAGCTTGACGATCTTCGCCACGTTCTCGGCCGACCCGCCCCAGGCGGCCGGCGCCTGGCGGTAGGCGGCGTAGGCGTCGGTCGTCGTGCGCACGAAGGCGCGCACCACGTCCGGGTTGGCCGCCGCGAAGTCCTTGCGCGCGATCCAGGCGTCGAAGGTCGGCGCGCCCCACTTGGCGACCTCGGAGGAGGACACCAGCACCTTGCCCGACTCCTTCACCTTGCCCAGCGCCGGATCCCAGACGTAGGCGGCGTCGATGTCGCCGCGCGCCCAGGCGGCGGCGATCTCCGGCGGGCGCAGGTTGAGGATCTGCACGCCCTTGGGGTCGATGCCCCAATGCTTCAGCGCCGCCAGCAGGCTGTAGTGCGTGGTGGAGACGAAGGGCACCGCCACCTTCTTGCCCTTGAGGTCCTTCGCCTCCCGGATGCCGGCGCCGTTGCGCACCACCAGCGCCTCGGCATCGCCGATCTGCGCGGCGACCAGAATGGTCTCGATAGGCAGCTCGCGGCTGGCGGCGGCGGCCAGCGGGCTGGAGCCGACATAGCCGATCTGGATGTCACCCGACGCGATGGCGGCGATCACGTCGGCGCCGCTGTCGAACTTGCGCCAGTTGATCTTGCGGCCGGAGGCCTTCTCGTACAGCCCGTCGGCCTGCGCGACCTTCGAGGGATCGACCACGGTCTGGTAGCCGATGGTGACCTCCGACCCGGCGGCCAGCGCCACCGCGGAGGTGGCGGTGACCAGCCCCAGTGCCGCCGTCCCAGCCACGAACAGGTGCTTCAGCGTCGCGTTCATCCGATCTCTCCCCTCGTTGCATGCGTTCCGTGCCCTCATGACAGCAGCGGTCCCACCGGGCTGTCAACGTATTTCCTACTTATTGAATAGAAAAATAATTTACAATTCACATTGCGTATTGACAGTCACGCCGACTCATTGTCCATTTTAATTGTAGATTTATGGTGCGCCGGGACCGGCCCGGCGGCCGGGGGCATTCCAAGGGGGAGAAACGGGGTGATCAGACGGACCTTCACGACCATGGTCCTGGCCGGCGCGGTGGCGCTCGGGCTGGGTGTTTCCGCGGCGTCGGCCGAGCCAGCGAAGGAGCTGCGCGTCGGCTTCCAGAAGTACGGCACGCTGACGCTCATCAAGGCCCGCGGCACGCTGGAGAAGCGGCTGGCGCCGCTCGGCATCGCGGTGAAGTGGCAGGAGTTCCCGGCCGGCCCGCAGCTGCTGGAGGCGCTCAACGTCGGCAGCGTGGACTTCGGCACCACCGGCGAGGCGCCGCCGATCTTCGCGCAGGCGGCTGGCGCGCCCTTCGTCTATGTCGGCTACGAGCCACCGACCCCAGTGGGCGAGGCGATCCTGGTGCCGAAGGACTCGGCCATCCAGTCGATCGCCGATCTCAAGGGGAAGAAGGTCGCGCTGAACAAGGGCTCCAACGTCCACTACCTGCTGGTCAAGGCACTGGAATCGAAGGGCCTGTCGATCAAGGACATCCAGTCCGTCTACCTGCCCCCGGCCGACGCCCGCGCGGCGTTCGAGCGCGGCTCGGTGGACGCCTGGGTGATCTGGGACCCGTTCCTCATTGCCGCCCAGCGCGCCACCCAGGCCCGCGTGCTGGCCGACGGCACCGGGCTGGTCAGCAACCACCAGTTCTACCTGTCCACCCGCGGCTACGCCCGCGACAACCCGAAGGTGATCGGCGCCTTCCTGGAGGAGATCGCCGACGTCGCCGCCTGGGCCTCCAAGAGCCCGGCCGAGGCCGCCGGGATCCTGGCGCCGCAGACCGGCATCGAGGCCGGCGCGCTGGAGATCGCCATCGCGCGCCTGGGCTACGGCGTGAAGCCCCTGAACGAACAGGTCGTCGCCGAGCAGCAGCGGATCGCCGACACCTTCTTCGGGCTGGGGCTGATCCCGAAGAAGATCGACGTGCGCGACGCGCTGCCGGCGGCGGGGTCGTAACGCCGACCGCTTGCCCCCACCCCTGACCCCTCCCCCGCTTCGCAGGGGAGGGGGAAAGCGGCACCCTCCCCTGCGAAGCGGGGGAGGGCCGGGGTGGGGGCAACACATCGCAAAAACCAAAACACAACGGCATCTCGGGAGCACACAACCATGGACATCCTCTGGTTCCTGCCGATCCACGGCGACGGCCACTACCTCGGCACGCAGGAGGGCGCGCGCGCCGTCACCCACGACTACCTGAAGCAGATCGCCCAGGCGGCGGACACGCTCGGCTACCACGGCGTGCTGGTGCCGACCGGCAAGTCGTGCGAGGACTCCTACATCGTCGCCGCCTCGCTGATCGGCGCCACCGAGAAGCTGCGCTTCCTGGTCGCCACCCGGCCGGGCACGCTGTCGCCGACCGCGGCGGCGCGCATGGCGGCCAGCCTCGACCGGCTGTCGGGCGGGCGCTTCTACCTCAACGTCGTGGTCGGCGGCGACAAGCAGGAGCTGGCCGGCGACGGCATCTTCCTCGACCACGACGCCCGCTACGACCACGCCGGCGAGTTCTTCTCGATCTGGAAGCGCCTGCTGTCCGGCGAGACCGTGACCCACAAGGGCGAGCACATCCACGTCGAGGGCGCCGAGCACCTCTATCCCACCGTGCAGCGTCCGCACCCGAAGCTGTTCTTCGGCGGCTCCTCGCCGGCCGGTCACGCCAACGCGGCCGAGCATTACGACGTGTACCTGAGCTGGGGCGAGCCGGTCGCCGAGGTGAAAGCGAAGATCGAGGACGTCAAGCGCCGCGCCGCCGAGCACGGCCGCACGCTGCAGTACGGCCTGCGCGTCCACGTCATCGTGCGCGAGACCGAAGCGGAGGCCTGGGACGCCGCCGAGCGCCTGATCAGCCGCGTCGACGACGCCACCGTCGCCGCCGCGCAGAAGATCTTCGAGCGCTACGACTCCGAGGGCCAGCGCCGCATGACCGTGCTCAACAAGGGCCGGCGCGACAATCTGGTGATCGCGCCCAACCTGTGGGCCGGCGTCGGGCTGGTGCGCGGCGGCGCCGGCACCGCGCTGGTCGGCGACCCGAAGACCGTCGCCGACCGCCTGAAGGAGTACCAGGACATCGGCATCGACACCTTCGTGCTGTCCGGCTACCCGCACCTGGAGGAGGCCTACCGCGTCGCCGAGCTGCTGTTCCCGCACCTGCCGGTCAGCAAGCCGCAGACGGCGGCACCCAGCGTCAGCTACGTCAGCCCGTTCGGCGAGCTGGTCGCCAACCAGGTGGTGCCGCCCAGCACACAGCGCGTCGCGGCGTCGGCCTCGTGAGCCGGGCGATCGTCAGGGCGGGGGCCGACCGGCTCCTGCCCTGGCTCCTCCCCGTGCTGGCGCTGGCGGCATGGGAGGGGCTGGCCCAGGCGGGGCTGATCTCCACGCGGGTCCTGCCGAAGCTGAGCGACGTGGCGCTGGCCGGCGTGCGGCTCACCGGCTCGGGCGAGCTGTTCGGCCATCTGCAGGCGAGCTTCGCGCGCGCCGGCGCCGGCTTCCTGATCGGCGGCGGTCTGGGGTTCGTGCTGGGGCTGCTGAACGGCATCTTCCCGGTGGCCGAGAAGCTGCTCGATTCCACGGTGCAGATGATCCGCAACGTGCCGCATCTGGCGATGATCCCCCTGGTCATCCTGTGGTTCGGCATCGACGAGGAGGCCAAGCTGTTCCTGGTGGCGCTCGGCGTGATGTTCCCGATCTACCTCAACACCTTCCACGGCATCCGCACCGTCGATGCGGGGCTGATCGAGATGGGCCGCTCCTACGGCCTGACGCACTGGCAGCTGCTGACCGAGGTGATCCTGCCCGGCGCCCTGCCCTCCATCCTGATCGGCCTGCGTTTCGCGCTGGGCATCATGTGGCTGACGCTGATCGTCGCCGAGACGATCTCGGCCAGCTCCGGCATCGGCTACATGGCGATGAACGCCCGCGAGTTCCTGCAGACCGACGTGGTGGTGCTGGGCGTGCTGCTCTACGCGCTGCTCGGCAAGCTGGCCGACAGCGTCGCCCGCCTGCTGGAGCGCTGGTCGCTCGGCTGGCACCCCGCTTTCCAGAAGCCCTGAAAGAGGTTTCCATGACCGTCCTGGCGCTCCACCGGCCCGCTCCACGCCCGCAGCACACCTACGTCCCGGCCCGCCCGCAGGGAAGCGACGGGGTGGGCGTTCGCATCGCCGGCCTGACCAAGGGATTCGGCGACCACCCGGTGCTGCGCGGCATCGACCTGGAGCTGGCGCCCGGCGAGTTCGTCGCCGTCGTCGGCCGCTCCGGCTGCGGCAAGAGCACGCTGCTGCGTCTGCTCGCCGGCCTCGACACGTCCGACGGCGGAACGCTGCGCCTGGACGATGGGGACGTCACGGGCTTCGCCGGGCGCACCCGCATCATGTTCCAGGACTCCCGCCTGCTGCCGTGGAAGCGGGTGATCGACAACGTCGGTCTCGGCCTGCGCGGCGACTGGCGCCCGGTGGCGCAGGAGGCGCTGCGGCAGGTCGGGCTGGAGCGCCGCGCCGGAGAGTGGCCGGCGGTGCTGTCCGGCGGGCAGCGGCAGCGCGTGGCGCTGGCCCGCGCGCTGGTCAGCCATCCCGGCCTGCTGCTGCTCGACGAGCCGCTGGGCGCCCTCGACGCGCTGACCCGCATCGAGATGCAGAGCCTGGTGGAAGCCGTCTGGCGGCGCCAGGGCTTTACCGCCGTGCTGGTGACCCACGACGTGGCCGAGGCGGTGACGCTGGCCGACCGCGTCATCCTGGTGGAGGAGGGCCGCATCGCGCTGGACGTGCCGGTGGATCTGCCGCGCCCGCGCGAGCGCTCGCATCCCGACTTTGCCGCCCTGGAGGGGCGCATTCTTTCCCACCTGCTGCGCCGGGAGGACGCCGATGCCTGACACCCTGCTCGCCCGCACCGCCGAGGAGCTGCTGTTCACCCGGGCGCGCACGCCCTCGGCGTGGCAGGACCGGCGCGTCGATACGGAGCTGCTGCACCAGCTGTGGAACCTCGCCCGCCTGCCGCCCACGGCGTTCAACGCCGGCCCGGCGCGCCTGCTATTCCTGGTGACGCCGCAGGCCAAGGCGCGGCTGCTGCCGACTCTGTCCAAAGGCAACATAGCCAAGGTGCAGGCAGCGCCGGTGACCGCCGTGGTGGCGCGCGACACCCGCTTCTACGACGAGCTGCCGCGCCTGTTCCCGCAGTACGACGCGCGGGCGCTGTTCATCGACAACCCGGATCTCGCCGAGAAGACCGGCGTGCGCAACGCCACCCTGCAGGGCGCCTACCTGATCCTGGCGGCGCGCCTGCTGGGGCTGGACGCGTGGCCGATGGGCGGCTTCGACGCCGCCGCGGTGGACGCCGAGTTCTTCCCCGACGGCCTGTGGCGGGCGGAGTTCCTGGTCAATCTCGGCTACGGCACCGCCGTCAACCCGCCTGAGCGCAACCCGCGCCTGGGCTTCGACGAGGCCTGCCGCGTCCTTTGAGGGCGCGTGCGTTGCGTCCGACCTCGCGCCACGTTAACTTCCACGCTCACGGTTGAAGCCACACACCCCGGCAATCCGGGGGCGTCTTGCGATCGTCCCTCTGCCGTCTCATCGACTTGCAACCGCGTGAAGCACTCCGGCGTCCCTCCCTTCATCGAGTTGCTTGAACCGCTGGTCGAGACGGCGCGCAAGCAGTTGGAGCACGTCCGCGCGACCAGCGAACGGCACGTCACCGCCGAAGCGTGGAAGGGAGCCGAGGAGGCTCTGCTACGGCGGCTTTCAGAGACCGCAGGACCGGCGCTGTTGGGGGCCTTCCGGGCGGAGGCGCACCTGCCTCCGGCAGCGCATCTGACCAGCATCACGCCCGACTGGGTGCCGCGTGCGCGTTATGACGCCTTTCTGGCGCGCGGCCTCGACGGCTGGCCGGCACTGGTGCGGCGGCTGCACAGGGTGGCGGACGAGTGGCGGAGCGCGGTTTCCGCTCTCGTCGGGCATCTGGCGTCCGATGAGCAGGCATTGCGGGCGTGGCACCGCCCCTGGCGCCGCGGCGTGCCGTCGGTGGCGGCCATCGAACTGGGGCTTTCCGACCCGCACGCGGGCGGGCGCACCGTCGCGCGGCTCACCTTTGCCGACGGCCGCTCCCTTGCGTACAAGCCGCGTTCCCTGGCCGCGGAGGCGGCGTTCGGGCGTCTGCTGCGCGGTGTCGCCGGTCGGTGCGGAGCGCCGCGACAGCGGGTGCCCTGGGTGCTCGACCGCGGCGATCATGGCTGGATGGAATGGCTAACGCCCGAACCCTGCCGCAGCCGGACCGATGCCGAGGCCTTTTACGAACGATGCGGCGGACTGCTCGCCGTGTTGGAGGTGCTGCGCGGTGGCGACATCCACCCGGACAATCTGATCGCCGCCGGAGCCTACCCGGTGATCGTCGACCTCGAATGCCTGTTTCAGCCGGGGCCGGCCGATCTCGCTCGTCCGGACCCGCTGGATGACCCGCTGGCGTTCACCAGCGGCGCGCTGCCGGTGTTCACGTCCTTCGACGGTGGACGGACGCTGCACCCGATCGCCGCGTTCGGCTGCGGCGCGCTGCCCGCGCGGCCGGGCCAGCGGCTGCGCCATCCCGGCACCGACTGGATCCATCTGGCGCCGGTCGAGGTCAGCAGTTTCGACGCCAACGGCCCGAGCCTGGACGGCGTCGCGCTCGACGTCCGCGATCACGTCGACGCTCTGGTTCGCGGCTATCGCGCGTCCCTCGCGGCGGTGCTGGCGCGGCGGGACGCCCTGCTCGCCCCGCGAGGGGCTCTGCGCCGCTTCCGCCGCACGGCGTTGCGGCTGCTGTGCGCTCCCACGAATCTGTACGCGCTGCTCCTGGACTCGGCCCTGAGCACGGAGGGCGTAAGCGACGAGGACAGTTTCCGCGCCCGGCTGGCGCGGGCCGCCCAGCGCGATCCGACCATCGCCGACGTCCACTGCTGGAGCGCCGTGCTGGCCGAGGAGGCACGGGCCCTGGACCGGCTGGATGTTCCCGCCTTCGTGTTCCGGCCGGCGCAGCGCTCCGCGCGGGCCGCCGCCGGCGGTACGATCGGCCGGGTTTTCGCGGCTCCCATGTTCGAACGCGTGGAGCGCGCCCTGCGCGCTCTCGACGGCGATGGTCTCGATGATCGCGCCGTGCTCCTGCGCGCCGCGCTGCGCCGGCCGGCCGCGCCGGCGGCGTCCGAGCCGACGGCGGTCGATGCCCGCGCCACTCTGCGGACACTGGCCGACCGGGTGGCCGATCTCGCCGCGCCGCAAGCCGGCGGCGCCGTCACCTGGGTGCGGCTGTGGGAGGTGATGCCGGCGCCGGTGGCGCCGGTCGGGCCGGGCCTGTGCTATGGCGTCGCGGGGATCGCCGTGTTCCTGGCCGAGGCGGGCCGCGTCCTTGACGACGACGCCCTGACCCGCCTCGCCGTAGG
>NZ_LGQZ01000048.1 GCF_003116015.1 Azospirillum sp. TSO22-1 | reverse complement strand
ATCAAAGGCGCCTGATGGCTTCCATCAGGCGCCTTTGATCCAACCCGGCAGCTCAATGCACAGCATTGAGCGGGAGGGGCATACGGCCGACGCCTTTAGGCGTCGGCCGTATGAGGCGTCGAGGGGGCACCAGCTTGGGCATCAAGGCGCCAGCCGGGCCGCCCATCCATGGGTACGCACGGCGCCCGACACCGTCGCCGCGACGCTGGCGGAGCTGGAGGCCCAGCTCTCGCGCGCCGAGGCGACGGCCGCCTCGTGCATCAGGTCAGTTCGGCGAGCGCCGCGGCGCGGGCGGACCGGGTCGCGGCGTGGTGGTCCTTGGCAAGCACCGTGTAGACCGCCGGCAGCACGAACAGCGTGAACAGCGTGCCGATCAGCATGCCGGCGACGATGACCAGGCCGATGGAGAACCGGCTGGCCGCTCCGGCCCCGGACGCCGTCAGCAGCGGCACGAGGCCGACCACCATCGCCGCCGTGGTCATCAGGATCGGACGCAGGCGGACGCGCGCCGCGTGCTCGATGGCGGTGCGGCGGTCCACCCCTTCGTTGATCTGCATCTCGCGGGCGAACTCCACCAGCAGGATGCCGTGCTTGCTGATCAGGCCGATCAGGGTGACGAGGCCGACCTGGGTGTAGATGTTCATGGTCGACAGGCCGAAGAACAGCGGCAGCAGCGCGCCGCAGATGGACATCGGCACCGAGACCAGGATCACCAGCGGATCGCGCAGCGACTCGAACTGCGCCGCCAGCACCAGATAGATGACGATCAGCGCGAAGACGAAGGTCACCATCAGCTGGTTGCCCTCCGTCACGTACTGCCGCGATTCCGACAGGTAGGCGTGGTTGAAGCCCGCCGGCAGCTGGGTGCGCGCCTGTTCCTCCAGGAAGGCCACCGCCTGCCCGATGGTGACGCCGGGCATCGGCACGGCGGAGAAGGTCGCCGAGGGCAGCTGGTTGTACTTGTTCAGCGCGTTCGGCTCGGTCCCCGTCTCGATGGAGACGACCGTGGACAGCGGGATCTGCGCGCCGGTGCCGGTGGCGACGTAGAAGGTGCTGAGATCCTCCGGGGTCAGGCGCTGGGCGCGCGGCACCTGGGGGATGACCTCGTACGAGCGGCCGTTCAGGTTGAAGCGGTTGACGTAGTTGCCGCCGGCCAGCACCGCCAGCGTGTTGCCGACGGCCTGCATGGACAGGCCGAGGTCCGCCGCCTTGGAACGGTCGATCTTCAGGCGGACCACCGGGCTGTCGTATTGCAGGTCGCTGTCGGTGACGATGAACATGCCGCTCTTCGTCGCCGCGTCCTTGATGCGCTCGATGGCGTCGAAGATCGTGCGGTAGTCGGTGGTGCTGGAGATCACCATCTGCACCGGCAGGCCGCCGGTCGAGCCGGGCAGGGCCGGCGGCGACACCAGGAAGACGTTGATGCCGGTGACCTTGCTCAGCTCCGCCTGGGCCAGCGGCTGCAGCTCCTTGGCCGAGCGCGCGCGCTCCCCCCACGGTTTCAGGATCATGCCGGCGAAGCCCTGGTTCAGCGTCGGCATGCCGGTCAGCACGAAGCGGGTGTCGGTCTCCGGGAACGACTTGAAGGTGTCGTCGATCTGCTTGCCGAAGCTGTCGATGTAGTCGAGGTTGGCGTACTGCGGCGCCTTGGAGATGCCGAACAGGATGCCCTGGTCCTCCTCCGGCGCCAGCTCCGCCATGGTGTTGGCGAACAGGTAGCCGACGCTCAGCAGGATGCCGACGGCGAACAGCAGCGTCGCCGCGCGGTAGTCCAGCATGCCGTCGAGGCGGCGGACGTACCAGCCGGCCAGCCGGTCGAAGCTGCGGTCGAGGAAGGCGGCGAAGCGCCCCTGGTGGCCGGTGTCGGTCAGGATGACCGAGCACATCATCGGCGACAGGGTCAGCGCCACGATGCCGGAGACGACCACCGACCCGGCCAGGGTGAAGGCGAACTCGCGGAACAGGGCACCGGTCAGGCCGCCCAGGAGGCCGATGGGGGCGTAGACGGCGGCCAGCGTGATGGTCATGGAGATGACCGGGCCGACGATCTCGCGCGCGCCGACGATGGCGGCGGCGACGGGGGACTTCCCCTCCTCCAGGTGCCGGTGGACGTTCTCCACCACCACGATGGCGTCATCGACGACGAGGCCGATGGCAAGCACCATCGCCAGCAGCGTCAGCAGGTTCAGCGAGAAGCCCATCGCCAGCATGAAGGTGCAGGCGCCGACGATGGACAGCGGGATCGTCACCACCGGGATCAGCACCGACCGGAAGGACCCCAGGAACAGGAAGATCACCACGATGACGATGGCGACCGCCTCCAGCAGCGTCTTCACCACCTCGTCGATGGAGGACTGGATGAAGCGCGTGCTGTCGTAGACGATCTCCATCTGCATGCCGGGCGGCAGGTTGCGCCGCAGCTCCGGCTCCATCTTGCGGATGTCGGCGACGATGTTCAGCGGGTTGCCGGTGGGGGTGGAATCCACGCCGATGAAGATCGCCTGCTGGCCGTTCATCGCGACGCTGGCGTTGAAGCTCTGGGCGCCCAGCTCGACGGTGGCGACGTCGCGCATGCGGACCAGCGCGCCGTCCTTGGCCTTCACCACCATGTCGCGGAACTGCTCGACGTCGGTCAGGCCGGTGTTGGCGGTGACGTTGGTGACGACGAACACGCCCTTGGTCTGCCCGGGGGCCGACTGGAAGTTGTTCGCCGCGATGGCCACCGACACGTCGCTGGGCGAGATGCCGCGCGCCGCCATCCGCACCGGGTCCAGCCACAGCCGCATGGCGAAGGTCTGGCCGCCGAGGATCTGCGCCCGCGCCACGCCCTCGACCGTCGACAGGTTCGGCTGCACGACGCGGGTCAGGTAGTCGGAGATCGCCGCCCCGGACAGCTCCGGGCTGGAGAAGCCCATGTAGAGGATCGACGTCGTCTCGCCGGTCGATTTCAGGATGACCGGGTCGTTGGCCTCGCGCGGGAGCTGGTACTTCACCTGCTGCACCTTCGCCATCACGTCGGTCATCGCGACGTTGGGGTCGAAGTTCAGCCGGATGTAGGCGGTCACCACGCTCTGCCCCTGGGTCGAGGACGAGGTCAGGTAGTCGATGCCCTCCGCCGTCGCCACCGCCTGCTCGATCGGCGTGGCGATGAAGCCCTGCATCAGGTCGGGCGAGGCGCCGGGGTACGAGGTGGTGACGGTGATGACCGTGTTCTGCAACTGCGGGTACTGCCGGATCGGCATTTCCAGCAGCGCCCGCAGCCCGACCAGCAGGATCAGCAGGCTGACCACCACGGCCAGGACCGGCCGGCGGATGAAGATGTCGGTGAACGTCATGGCGCCGGCCTCAGTTCCGCGGCAGGGTTTGCGGTGCGGTCAGCGGGTTGCCTTCCGCCGGTACCACGACCGCGCCGTTGGCCAGCTTGAGCTGGCCCGACACCACCACGCGGTCGCCGGGGTTGAGCCCGCTGCGGATCTCGACGCGGTTCGGCAGGCGGTCGCCGACCTTGACCGGCACGCGCTGGACCGTCAGCCGGTCCGCGCCGTCCTCCGCCTTCCCGTTCTTCGCGACGAACACGCTGTCGCCGTAGACCGTGTAGTCGACCGCGGTTTCCGGCACGGTCAGGGTGTCGGGCTGCGGCGGCAGCACGACGCGCACGTTGGCGAACATGCCGGGGCGCAGCATCCGCTCGCGGTTGTCCAGCGTCGCCTGCACCTTGATGGCGCGGGTGTCGGCGCTGACCTGGGGCTCGATGGTGCCGATCGTCGCCTCGAAGTCGCGGCCGGCGAAGGCGTCGGCGTTGATCAGCACCTTCTGCCCGACCGCCAGCCGCGGCAGGGTCTGTTCCGGCAGCGAGAAGTTGACGTACAGCGTCGACAGGTCGGTCAGCGTCACGACGGCGGCGCCGGTGTCGAGGTGTTCGCCGACGTTGATCTGCCGGATGCCGAGCTCGCCGTCGAAGGGCGCCTTGATCAGCTTCTGGGCGATCAGCGCCTGGGTGCGCTTCTGGTTCGCCATGATCTCGTCGAGCTGGGCCTGGAACTGGTCGACGCTGCTCTGCGGCGTCGCCTGGCTGCGGCGCAGGTCGCGGGCGCGCTCCAGGTTCAGTTCGGCCAGGCGGCCCTGGGCGCGCTGCGCCAGAAGGTCGGCCTGCTCGGTCGCGTCGTTCAGCTGCACCAGCGGGTCGCCGGCCTTCACCCTGGCGCCGGATTCGAAGGCGATCTGGGTGACGCGGCCGGCGACTTCTGGGGCGACCGTCACCTGGCGGGACGCGGTCAGCGTGCCGATGGCCGTCAGGTACTTGGGGATCGACTGCACCGTCGCCTCGGCCAGCGCCACCGGGGTGGGCGGCGGCTTGTTGCCGGCGAAGAAGTCGGAAATCGCCTTGTTCCGGAAGGTGTTGAAGCCGTAGAGCGCGCCGCCGAGCAGGGCGAGGATCAGCGCGGTGACGATCAGGCGGATGACCAGCCCGCGCCGGCTGACCGGGCGCCGCGCCAGCGTCGGCACCCCGGGATCCTCGGCGTCGGCCGGGTGCCCGAACGACGTCTCGGCCTTGGAATGGTTGTCCAGCATCACGATCGGTTACTCCGGTTTTCCGCAATCGTTTCGGGGCGCGTGGTTCAGCGGCGGGGTCGGATCAAAGGAGGGCATCGAACGGCGCGTGGGGGAAACGGTCGCTCCCCTCCTGGGCGGCGATGGCCTCCTCGCGCATTCCGAGGCCGCGCAGGATGAACCAGATGGCTTGGCGGGCGAGGTCGCGGCGGTCGCAGGAATAGGCAATGAGCGAGCGTTCGGACAGGCAGACCGCAGCCATCATGGTGCAGAGGTGATCGGCCATCCACATCCCCGTCCCGGCCTCGACCGGCCCGCCGGCCAGATCGCCGCCGACCTCCGCGGCATGGACGGAGGCGGTGAAGGCGGGATGGAAGCGCTCATGCAGGCCGTCGTAGACGCGGCGCATGAGTTCCCCATCCTCCAGCAGCCCGTAAAGCACAAGCCGTTGCCGTGCCCGCTCCTCCGGAACAGCCGGAACCTCGAACAGGAAGTACGAGACCAGCGCCTGGACGATCTGCACCAGCGTGGCGGCCGACGGCGGCAGCGCCACGAGGCGGGCGTACTCCGGGTCATTGTCGATGCAGCTCAGGAAAATCGCCTCGTACAGCGAGGCCTTCGACGGGAAGTGCTTGAAGATGAGGGCCTCGGACACGCCCGCCGCCTGGGCGATCTCCTTGGTCGTGGTCGCGGCGAAGCCCTTGCGCGCGAACAGCGGCAGCGCGGCGTCGAGAATCAACGTTCGGCGGGCGGAGCTGTCGAGACGGGGGGCCATGTCCGCGGTTCTTAGGGTTGTAAGTAAGTGCTTACTTACTATCTGCTCCGTCAGGTGTAACGTGAAGGCGCCCGCTTGTCCATACGCTTTGTCGTTCGGCCCCGTGGCAGGGGTCGCTATGGGGGCTGATACGGCCGGCGCATGGATGCTTCCATGATCGGCCGGCCGTATCACCCTCTCGCTCAATGCGTTGCATTGAGCTGCCGGGTTTGAATCAAAGGCGCTTGATGGAAGCCATCACGCGCCTTTGATATGAGATGGGGGTGGATGATTGATCGACGGACTCCAACTCAGGTTGGAGGAGTTTCCGTGGGGCGGGTCAAAATGCACCTTCCGCCAATTCCGGCGCGCGGTGGCGCTTCCGACGCAAGCCTCCTCGGCCCTTGCGGGATCTACCCGCGCGACGGCGCGGCGTCACCGGACGGCGGCGTTCCCGTTGCGGTTCGCCACACGCGCAGGCCGAAAACCGCGAACAGGATGGTGACCAGCGGGTTCAGGATGTTGAAGAAGCAGTACGCGGCGAAGCCGGTCGCCGGCACGCCGAGCGCCGCGGCCATGTAGGCGCCGCAGCTGTTCCAGGCGATGAGCGGCGAGGTCACGGTGGCCGAGTCCCCGACGACGCGCGACAACAGCACGGGTGCCAGCCCGCGCTTGGCGAACTCGCCCTTGAACAGCCGGCCGGGCAGGGCGATCGCGATGTACTGGTCCGAGGTGACGACGTTGGTCCCGATGCAGGTGGCCACCACGGCGGTCACCAGCCCGCCGACCGACTTCATCCGGTGGATGACCGGGTCGATCAGGCGGTTGAGCAGCCCGGCGTGCTCCACCGTCGCGCCGAAGGAGAGCGCGGTGATGATCAGCCACACGGTGTTCATCATGCTCGACATGCCGCCGCGCGTCAGGATCGTGTCGAGCGCCGCGTTGCCGCTGTGCGCGGTGTAGCCGGTGGCGAGCGCCATCCACACGCCCTTCACCGCGGCCACCGCCGGCGGCAGCTCCGGCGCGGCGGCGAACGCGACGACGCGCGCCGGCTCCTGAACGACCGCCAGGACACCACCGGCCAGCGCGCCGAAGAAGATGGTGATGAAGGGCGGGAAGCGGATGATCGACAGGCCGAGGACGAGCAGCAACGGCGCGAAGGCCCAGGGCGAGACCGCGAAGCTGCTTTCGATGCCGGACAGCATGGCCGAGGCGTCGAAGTCGCCGGGGGTGCCCAGCGCCGCGAACAGGGCGGTGGCGACGAGCAGGGAGGGAACCGAGGTGAACAGCGACTCCCGGATGTGCTCGTAGATCCCGGATCCGGCCACCGCGGTCGCCAGATTGGCGGTGTCGGACAGCGGCGAGGCCTTGTCGCCGAAGTAGGCGCCGGAAATGACGGCGCCGGCGGTGATCTCCGGCGACAGGTTCATGCTGGCGGCGACGCCCATCAGCCCGATGCCGACGGTGCCCGCCACGGTCCAGGAGCTGCCGATGCTGAAGCCGATCAGCGCGCAGATGAGCGCGGTCGTCGCGTAGAAGAAGTTCGGGCTGAGGATCTGGAGGCCGTAGTAGACCATCGCCACGATGGTCCCGCTGAGCGCCCAGGTCCCGATCAGCGCCCCCACCGCCAGCAGGATCATGATGGGGGCGAGGCCGGTCGACACGCCGTCGATCACCGCCTGGCGCAAGCCCTCCCAGGGCATGCCGTTCTTCCAGGCGATTCCCGCCGCGACGATCCCGGCGAAGAGCAGCGCGATCTGGTTGGGGCCGGCCGACGCGTCCTTGCCGAACAGCAGGTAGGACAGCATCAGCAGGCCGACGAGGGCGACCATGGGAATCAGCGCGTCGAGCAGCGACGGGGGGCGGACGTCCCGCACGGTCCCGTCCAGTGCCGTCAGGTGCAACGCCATGGCCGAACCCTCCCCGTCACGATCCGCGCACCTCTGGATCGGCGCCCCGCGGCGCCGGCCGCTAGGGGTGCCAGGACATCCCCGCGAACGATGTGCTGATGAGCGTGCCCTTGTCCCCGCGCACGATGGCCGGGATGTCGGCGAGGGCGCCGATCGCCGCCGTCCGTCCCGTGGCCGCGGCGAAGCGGCACGCGGCGTCCACCTTCGGGCCCATGGACCCGGCCGGGAAGCTGTGCCCTGCCATCGCCTCCGGACTGGCGCGATGGATGGCCTTCGCACCGGGCGTCCCCCATCCGACGAATACGGCGTCGGCATCCGTCGCCATGATCAGGAGATCGGCGTCCAGGTCGCGGGCCAGCAGCTCGGAGCAGAGATCCTTGTCGATCACCGCCTCCACCCCGACCAGCGTGCGCTCCGCGTCCTTCC
The DNA here is from genome assembly GCF_003116015.1 of Azospirillum sp. TSO22-1. Lineage (GTDB taxonomy): Bacteria > Pseudomonadota > Alphaproteobacteria > Azospirillales > Azospirillaceae > Azospirillum. Next base: position 34,814 of record NZ_LGQZ01000048.1, on the reverse strand, counting down.
GGTACATGGTCGGGATGCCGCCGCCGCCGGCGCAGATCACGATGACGCCCTGCTCCAGCAGCCAGCGGATCGGCCGGATCTCGAAGATCCGCTTGGGCGCCGGCGATGGCACGACGCGCCGCCACGCCGTGCCGTCCGGCTTGAAGACCCAGCCCTTCTCGGCCGCCATCCGCTCGGCCTCGGGGGCGCCGTAGACCGGTCCCACGAACTTGGTGGGATCCTGGAAGGCGGGATCGTCGCCGTCGACCTCCACCATGGTCAGCAGGGTGGCGAAGGGAACCTCGAACGGCAGCAGGTTGCCCAGCTCCTGCTCGATCATGTAGCCGATCATGCCCTCGGTCTCGGCGCCGAGGACGTCCAGGGGATACGCCTCGTCCGGCTTGTAGGCGGCACCCTGGAGCGCCAGCAGGCCGACCTGCGGCCCGTTGCCGTGGCTGATCACCAGCTGGTGTTCGCCGGCGACGGGGGCGAGCGCCTCGGCGGCGCGGCGGACGTTGACGCGCTGCACGTCGGCGGTCATCGGCTCGCCGCGTTTCAGCAGGGCGTTCCCGCCCAGGGCTACGACGATGCGCATGGCGTCATTCCCCCAGCGTGGCGACCAGCAGCGCCTTGATCGTGTGCATGCGGTTCTCCGCCTGCTCGAAGGCGACGTTCGCACTGGACTCGAAGACGTCGTTGGTGACCTCGAGCCCGTTGGGCATGCCGTAGTCCTGCGCGATCTGCCGGCCGAGGGTGGTCTCGGCGTCGTGGAACGCCGGCAGGCAATGCATGAACTTGACCTGCGGGTTGCCGCTCGCCGCCATCAGCTCGGCGTTGACCTGATAGGGCTTGAGCAGCGCGATGCGCTCCTTCCACACCTCCTTGGGCTCTCCCATGGAGACCCAGACGTCGGTGTGGATGAAGTCCACCCCGTTCACCGCCTCCTGGACGTTGTCGGTGATGGTCAGCCGCGCGCCGGACTCGCGGGCGAGGGTGTGGGCGATCTTCGTGTACTCCTCCGACGGCCACAGGCTCTTCGGGCCGCAGATCCGCACGTTCATGCCCATCAGGCAGCCGACGATCATCAGCGAATGGCCCATGTTCGACCGGGTGTCGCCGACGTAGGCGTAGGAGATGTTGGGGATCGGCTTGTCGCTGTGCTCGCGCATCGTCATGACGTCGGCGAGCATCTGGGTGGGGTGGTACTCGTCGGTGAGGCCGTTGTAGACCGGCACGCCGGCGTATTTGGCCAGCTGCTCGACGCCCTGCTGCGCCGCGCCGCGGTATTCGATGGCGTCGTACATGCGGCCCAGCACGCGCGCCGTGTCCTTGAAGGACTCCTTGTGGCCGATCTGCGAGCCGGAGGGGTCGAGGTAGGTGACGTTGGCCCCCTGGTCGTAGCAGGCGACCTCGAAGGCGCAGCGGGTGCGGGTCGAGGTCTTCTCGAAGATCAGGCAGATCTCCTTGCCGCGCAGGTGCTGCTGTTCGGTCTTGGCGTACTTCGCGCGCTTCAGGTCGCGCGCCAGATCGAGCAGGTAGCGGAACTCCTGCGGCGTGTAGTCCTGCACGGTGAGCAGAGAGCGGTTGCGCAGGTTGAAGCCCATCGGTGTCCTCCCTTGATCCGTGATCAGTAGGCCGCTTCCCGCCAGATCGGACAGGTCATGCAGTGACCGCCGCCGCGGCCGCGGCCAAGCTCGGCGCCGCGGACGGTGATGACCTCGATGCCGGCCTTGCGCAGCAGCGTGTTGGTGTAGGTGTTGCGGTCGTAGGCGACCACCACGCCGGGTTCGAGCGCCACGACGTTGTTGCCGTCGTCCCACTGCTCGCGTTCCGCCTCGTAGGCGTTGCCGCCGGTGCCGACGACGCGGAGCCTGGGAAGGCCCAGCGCCTCGGCGGCGACCTCGAGCAGCGGCTTCGTCTCGGGCCGCACCTCGAAGCGGCCGTCGTCGCCGGCGGGATAGGCGGTGTAGCAGCGGATCTGGTCGACGACCTCGCGGAAGACGGTGACCAGATCGCGGTCGCAGAAGCTGAACACCGTGTCGAGGTGCATGGCCGCGCGGCTCTTCGGCATCACGCAGGCGATGACCCGCGACGCCGCGCCGCTGCGGAACAGCGACCGGGCGACCTGCCCGACCGCCTGGCGGTTGGTGCGTTCGCCCATGCCGATGAGGACGACGCCCTTGCCGATCGCCATCACGTCGCCGCCCTCCATGGACGCGCCGGTGAAGTCCTCGTCGGAATCGCCCCACCAGATGGTGAAGCCGCCGTTCCGGAAGCGCGGGTGGAACTTGTAGACCGCGCGCTGCAGCAGCGTCTCCGGCTTGCGGGCGGGCCAGTACATCGGGTTGCAGGTCACGCCGTTGTAGATCCAGCAGGACGGATCCCGCTGGAACAGGGTGTTGGGAATCGGCGGCAGCACGAACTCGGTGCCGCCGATCGCCTCGCGCAGCAGCGCGCTCACGGTGGCTTCCGGCAGGTCCGAGACGGCGATGCCGCCGATCAGATGGATGGCCAGCTGCTTGGACGGCATCTCGTCCAGCCACGGGCGCATGACCGCGGCGGCGGCGATCCCGACGGTGTTGGCGGTGACGCGGCGGTCGAGCACGAACGCCCGCCCCTGCGGATCGTCGAGCGCCCCGGCGAGCAGGTCGTGCAGCTCCAGCACCTCGACCCCGCGCTCCTCCATCTTCAGTACGAAGTCGTGGTGGTCCTTCTGCGCCTCGTGCACCCAGATGACGTCGTCGAACAGCAGTTCGTGGCAGTTGCCGGGGGTGAGGCGCTGGTGCGCCAGCGACGGCCGGCAGACCAGCACGGTGCGCAGCTTGCCGACTTCCGAATGCACGCCAACGTCATGCATGTCACACCTTCCTATTCGGTCAGAGCGGGCCTGTTTTGTCAGAGCGGGCTGATCGTGCCCGTCCACATGAGCCAGGCGGCGAGCAGCGCGAGGAGCACGATGAGCGCGGCGATGACCGTCTCGGCGCCGCTGAAGGCGCGTTCGCCGCGTTCCCGCCGGGCCCGGAGATAGACGAGGATGCCGGGCGCGAAGAGAACCGCGCACATCAGCAGGTACTGGAGGCCGGCCGCGTACACCAGCCAGAGGCCGTACGTCGTCGCCAGTGCGCCGACGGCGATGTCCTTGGTCCGCGGTTCGGCGCCGTAGCCCTCTCCGGTCAGGGCGAGCTTCAGCGCGTAGGCGCCGGACAGCACGTAGGGCGGCAGGATCGCCACCGAGGCGATGAAGTAGAAGAACTGGTAGGCGCTCTGCGACAGGAAGGTGAGCCCGAGGAAAAGCTGGATGAGCAGGTTCGTCGCCCACAGCGAGTTCACCGGCGAGCCGTTGGCGTTCTCCGCCGCGAACCATTTCGGGAAGGTGCCGTCGCGGCCGCAGGTGTAGGGAATCTCGGCGCACAGCAGCGTCCAGGACAGGAACGCGCCGCCGACCGAGATGACCAGCCCGATGCTGATGAGCGCCGCGCCCCACGGCCCGACCAGGGATTCGAGCACGCCCGCCATGGACGGCACCTTGAGCCCCGCGAGTTCGGGCTGCGACAGCAGGCCGGTCGCCAGCAGCGAGACCAGGACGTAGATCCCCAGCGCGCCGACGAAGCCGATGACGGTCGCCCGCCCGACGTCGGAGCGCCGGGCAGCGCGGGCGGAATAGACGCTGGCGCCTTCGATGCCGATGAACACCCACAGGGTCACCAGCATGGTGCTCTTCACCTGCGCCATCACCGAACCGAGGCCCTCGGAACCAGCCGCCCCGGCGCCCCAGAAATCCAGCGTGAAGCGGTCCCAATGGAAGCCGATGATGGCCAGGACGATGAACAGGAACAGTGGCACCAGCTTGGCGATCGAGGTGACGACGTTCACGAAGGCGGCCTGCTTGATCCCGCCCAGCACGAGCGCGTGGACCAGCCACAGGCAGAGCGATGCGCCGACGATGGACGGCAGGTTGTTGCCGCTGCCGAACACGGGGAAGAAGTGGGAAAGCGCCGAGAAGATGGCCACCGCGTAGGCCACGTTGCCGAGGAAGGCACTCAGCCAATAGCCCCAGGCGCTGTTGAAGCCGACGAAGGGGCCGAAACCGGCCTTGGCGTAGGCGTAGGGGCCGGCGTTGAGATCGGGTTTGCGCACGGCCAGGCCCTGGTAGACGAAGGCCAGCATGAGCATGCCCACGCCGGTGATCAGCCAGCCGATCAGGATGGCGCCGGGGGAGGCGGCCTTGGACATGTCCGAAGGCAGGTTGAAGACCCCGCCGCCGATCATGGAACCGATGACGAGGGCGACGAGCGGAAGCAGCGTCAGTTTCTGCGACTGTCCGGTCGCGTGAACGGTCTCGGCCGGAGCCCGGCCCGTGAAGTCCGCCGTCGTCATTGCGTTTTCCTCCCGCGCCGGGTGGACATCGCCCGTCGCTCCGGCGAGCGAATTCCGCCGAATGGGATGTGAGCATCAGTGAAGCTTGAATGAGAGGTTGTTACGGTACATGATTGCAACCTAAAGTGTGAAGCTGTTACGGTAACGTCAGACCCGACGATTGGCCGGGGAACTGGGGTGCTGCGCTGGTTGGGTGTTCAAAGCACTCTGCATGAGTACAATATGGATGGGTGCTGCCTCTCGGTGGGGGCGCACTCCCTTTCCTTTAGGATCGCAAGCGCATGATCATTCTCCAGCGGCAGGATGATGCGCTCCATGACATTGACTCGGCGGCCGCCACGATCATAGGGGCCGAGAATATGCAACGGCCGCCGCCACTTCTGTATCAGTCGGTATGGGCCAAGAAGAATGTTCAGTGTGGTTGGCATTACTTCTATGAATTTCTTGCCAGAAATATCAATTCCGTAATAGTCGGATATTTTGCATCCGGCGGATATGACACTGCAGGTGGCGATATTTTTCCCAATTACGAATAGGATCGACGAGTCGGCCCACGCGGCAACGGTATTGCGTCGGGAAAGCTGAAGGGGTGGCAGTCCAGATTTGCGGCGCAATCTTTCGTGCTCCCAAAGCCTAAACAGCTTCATGAATTCAGGGCTTGCATTGTGTTTGTGCATGGATGCCCTTGGAATCGCAATCATTGCGCGGCCAATTTCTCAAATAGTACTTTGGAATGCATGGTGGCGACAATGGTCGATTATTTGAAAGATTGCCGGTGAAACTCAGGCATTATAAATTCGTGGAGTGGAAGGCGCATTGTGGCTCGGAATGAGCGAGGTTCGAATTTGTTCAATTTAAAAATTTTCGGAGCACAATATTTTCAAAATCAGGATCATGGGAAAAGTAAAAAAATTATGTTTCAGGTAAGCTACAGTAACCATATAGGATAAGACAGAAAATTACGTTCGTATAATGTTTCGACACGATATTGTATATTGGCAAGATCGTGTGGCAATTTTTGGGGAGATTGGTTCGATCGCCGCATTGCGGGGCTTGCATCGTTTGGAATAGGTGGAGGACTGGGAAATCTCTGGGTGCCACCGAGGCGCCAATCGCCACCCAAATGCTGATGTTGGCACATTAGCGCTCGCATACGAAAGTGGTGCTTGCGCGCCATCCATTCGCCCGTCAAGCAGGGCGCCCAGCCGCCCTCTCGTCCGCTGGTGGACCCGCGTTGTGAAGTGGCCGAGTTCGGTCGTGATCGGCAGAGTGCAGACATCGGGTTTTTGGCTTTTCTCTCCATCCACTGGAACGACAAACCCTAGGGGTCAGGATATCGTTGAAGGTTGACATGATCGAGCCGCCATCTGTTCCGCGAGCCGAGCGAAATGGTCGATGGTTCCTGCGCCCTTTGCAGGTGTGGACCTGGCTTGTGCTCGTCGTGGCGGCCAGTGTCCTGCCGCTTGCGCTGTTCTCCGGGAGGCTTCTCATCCGCGGCGCTGCCGAGGAAACCAGACAAACCGAACAGCTGGTGCGCGATCGGGCGCTGCTCGTGGCGGAGGACGTCGATCGCGGGTTGTCCCGCATCTTCGGTGCGGCGGAACGCCTGGCCTCCATCGGAAGCACCGTCGTGCTTTCAACACCGCGGTCCATCGTCGAGGCGCACGGCGGCCGGATACGGGCCGATGCCAATCCCGGGGGCGGCGCTGTCTTCCTCGTGACCATGCCGATGGCGGAGGCTCCCGCACATGCCTGAACACCTCGTTCACGTCGTGGATGACGACACGCCGTTCCGCCAATCCGTTGCCCTGATGCTTGCGGAATGCGGCTACGCCGTGATGGAGCATTCCGATGGCTGGAGCTTCGTCAGGGCAGTTCAGGCCCGTGCGGTGGGGTGCGGGCTCGTCGATGTCTCGTTGCCGGATCTGGACGGTATCGAACTCCAGCAAATGCTCAAGGATCGCGGCATCACGGTGCCCCTGGTGTTCATGACGGACCGGGCCGCGGTGCCGACGGTGGTTCGCGCCATGAAGGCCGGCGCCATAGACTTCATCGAAAAGCCTTTTGAACGCCGTACGCTGCTCTCCGCCATCGATGCGGCGCTCGCCCGATACGATGCCACGGAGGATCCCGAACTTGCGGAGTTCCGCACCCGGCTGGCCAGGCTTTCCCACCGGGAGCGGGAGGTTCTCGACGGCATCGTCGCCGGGCTGCCGACCAGGGTCATCGCCTACCGGCTTGGTATCAGTCCAAGGACCGTTGACGCCCACCGGGCGAAGATCGGGGCCCGGCTCCACGTCTCCGGGCTGCCGAACCTCATCCGCCTGTCGCTCGCTGCCGGCGTGACGGGAGAGCCGAAGCATTAGGGCGGCGGGCACGCATCGGTGCCGATGCGGCAGGTCTGCCGTATGCGGGAGCGAAGCCGCTAAGGCTTCACCGGTCCCTCCAGGGAGCTTCCTCCTTCGTTCCACAGCTGAAGTTCGGCCAGGATTTCCTGCTCGAGTTCCAGCACGATTTCCCGGCAGACGGCGTACTGCGCGGATGCGGAGGAGTCGCCCAGTCTCTCCAGGTGATGAAGCATTTCGACCGCTTCGCCGTAGTCTTCACACAAACCGTGGAAGAAACGGTTGTCCGAGGCATACTGCTTGATGGCCTGGGCCAGGTCGGGAAACCGCTCCGCCACATGTTGTGTCTTTTCCGACATGGATGCTCCCGCATGGGCATGGGGGCTTTCACTGGCTCTGGATCGATGTCGGATGCCTGCTTGGTGGGCGCCTGCCTTCGTTTCGATCTGTAGCAGCCTGCGGCGGGGGGCGTCCGGCTTTGAATAGGGCAACTGTTCACATTGATACGGTATCGGGCGCCACCCCGCATTTTTGTGCACGCTGCAAGACAAGATGGGTACATACCAATGGGTAGTGAAGGTGTCACCTGCACTTTCGTGCGGTCACTGTCACAGTCGGCGACTGAATGGACTGTCTAGCCAAACACAGTCGCTCCATCAAGGGGGTTGGAAAACCATAGCAAGTCAAAGTGGGTAGGTACATATACTGATTATCGATCATTTTATCAGTTGATCATTGCTGAATATCGCTCCTATGATTGTGGACGGGGGCGCTTGGGTATGCTGCGACATTTTCTCCGGCAGGCCTGCTGCCGCTCATGACGCGAACGCACCCGATAAGCCGGTAAGGCGCCAAGTTGGGGGGAGTTCATGCCTAACACCTCTGATGAATCGATCCCGCCGAAGTTGATCGAGGATGCGCTGGAGCGTGTTCTGGCCAGTCGGGGATTCCGCGGGTCCACCAGGAAGCGCCGGTTCCTGAAGTTCGTCGTCGAAGAGACGCAGGCCGGCCATGCCGACCGGATCAAAGCCTTCACCATCGCGATGGATGTGTTCGATCGCGATGCCAACTTCGATCCGCTGCTCGACCCGGTGGTCCGAATCCAGGCCGGCCGGATCCGGCGGTGTCTGGAGCAGTATTATCTGACCGAAGGCGCTTTGGACCGCATCCAGATCACCATCCCGAAAGGTGGCTACGTACCACGGTTCATCGTGAAGCAAGGGGCGGACCCGCTTGAGAACGCCGATGCGTTCGCGGATCCGGAACTGCCGGGCGCCGTCGGCGCGAGCACCGTTTCGACGCGGCCGGGCGTGACCGGCAGTTCCATGCCCGGCAACGCATCGAAGCGATCGTTGCGTGCGATGGTTGCGGCTGTTAAGCGCCACGGGGTTGCCGCCGGCGGGATTGTGGTTGCCGTCCTGCTTTCGCTGCTCGCGGTCGTATGGTTCTCCGCACCCGCGCCGCAACCGGTCAAAGGGGAAAAACTCGCCGCCAACGTACGTGGGCCGGCGCTCATGGTGCTGCCCCTTACGAATGGCACCGGGAGCACGGCGCAGGACGTGTTCGTCGAGGGCTTCACCGAGGATCTTATCGGCGCTCTGATCCGATTCAGGAATGTGTTCGTCTTCGGGGCGCGCACGACGTTCCGCTATGGATCCGAAACGGCGCTGCGCAAGGCCGGCGTCGACACGAACATCGACTACGTCCTGAAAGGCAGCGTCAGCCAGGCCGGCGACCAGATACAAATCAATGTCGCGTTGATCGATGCGCACGATCAGCGCTACGTCTGGTCGAACGGGTATCGCGGCACATTCAATTCCTCCAACATGATCGACGTCCGCCAGGACATCGCGGTTCAGGTCGCCCGCACCCTGGCGCAGTCGAACGGCGTGATCGACAAGGAGGAAATGCGGGCCACGGCCACGTTGTCTCCCACCGCGCTGTCCTCCTACGAATGCATGCTGCGGACGCGGCGGTATTGGCGGCAGCTGAATGCGGATCTTCACGGCCAAGCGAGGACCTGCCTGGAACGCTCGGTCCAGACCGATCCGCTTTACGCGGACGCCTGGGCGGCGCTGGCCATCGCGTACATCGACGAGGCCCGTCTGGGCTTCAACCCGGCCAGGTCTCGCCCCGATCCAATTGCGTCCGGCCTTCAGCTGGCGGAACACGCCGCGACCCTGGCGCCCGACAGTCCTTTGCCGCAGAAGGCTCTTGCCCTCGCGTATTGGCTGCGCCGCGAGCCCGACCGCAGCATCGCGTCCTATGAAAAGGCACTCGCGCTCAATCCCAACGACAGCGATATCCTCGCCGACCTCGGGCGGAGCTACAGCCTGATCGGCGAATGGGACAAGGGCATTCCACTGATCCGCGAGGCTTTCGCGCGCAACCCGGCTCATCCCGACTGGTACCGTATCACCTTTGCCGTATACCACTACGTGCATGGCCGATACGATGAGGCGCTCGCGGAAGCCAGGCGGGTCGATCAGCCGAACCTGGTCTACACGCATGTGGTCCTGGCGATGATTTACGGTCAGACGGGCCGCGGGGCCGACGCCGCCTACGAGGTCGGCGAGATCCTGCGCCTCGAACCCGAGTTCGGCGCCAAGGCCATCCCCGAATTCGAGCGTCGGAACATCAACCCGTCCACCATCGCCATGATCGTCGATGGGTTGCAAAAGGCCGGCCTCGCCATCGCTCCGCAATGGGCATCGACCGACGGGCGCTGACCAACGCGCCGAGGGCGCCACCTACCGTCGTCAGGAGGTTGGGCAACGTTACCGTAGCATGGGGCTGTGTTGGCGAATGCTACTTTTGTAGCGTTTACGTACTGAGGCTCAATGAGCTGCGGAACAACCTGCCACTTGAAGGATACGGCCATGAAAGCCTCGACTCATTGCTTTGGTGCTCTGATCGGAGTTCTAACCGTCGCCGGCCTGGCCGGATGCTCAACTCCGGAGATGACGCAGAAGCCCGCGGACATGGCGTCCGTTTCCGCCATGCGCCAGGACCCCGACCGGCCGGGGGCGTGGCTGTACAAGGTCCAGAACGTCGACTTCAAGCAGTACTCGCGCTTCATCATCGAACCGGCCACGATCTACCGCGGTCCCGAGGCGAGCTTCGCCGGCATGTCGGACGGGCAGCTCAACGAACTCGCGACCATGCTGACCGCCGAATCGCGCCGCGCCCTCGGGGACAGCTATGCGGTGACCACGCGTCCCACGCCCGGCACCGCGCGTGTCGTCCAGAAGATCGTCAGCGTCGAGGAAGGCTCGTCGGGCTCTTCGGGATCCCGGACGCTGCCCATCGGCGCCGTCTCCAACGCCGTTCAGGGGGCGCCCGGCGGCAGCAGCGGGTTCACCGGCTCGCTCGTCGTGGCCACCGAGATCTACGACGCCCAGTCCTCCAAGCTGCTCGCCGCGGCCGTGCGCCGCTACACGCCGCCGGTCTTCGACGTCGAAGCGACGATGTCGAGCATGGACACCGCCCGTACCGGAGTCCGCCAGGCGGCCGCCGACCTGCGAACCGCGGTCGACGTCGCCCAGGGCAAGCGGGCCCCCTTGAATCGCATGCCTGGTGGTGCAGGTACGGGCGGTTATGGCGGTTAGTGAGACGCGTGGCATCGGATGCCCACCGAGCACTAACGTCACCTGACGAACTCCCGCCCCGTTCAGCCGAGCATCCCATGGATGCCGGCGCGGGGCGGGGTCCGGGCAAGGTGCAGGATACATCCGGAGGCGGACCATGCACGCTCGATTCACCTTCGCTCTCGCCGCATTCGCGGCCGCCATGGGAGCCGTCACCCTCGGTGCGCAGACACCGGCGGGCCCGTCGGAAACCAACTTCCGCGTCGCCACGACCGGCGACCTGGTGCGGCTGTGCGAGGCCAAGCCGACGGACACCAACGGCGTCGCCGCGCTGCATTTCTGCCACGGCTTCGCGGTCGGGGCCTATCAGTACCATCAGGTCGTGACGGCCGCCGAAAAGAAGCGGCCGCTCGTCTGCGCTCCGAGCCCCACGCCGGCCCGCAACGACGTCATCGCGGACTTCGTCGCCTGGGCGAAGCAGAACCCCAAGCAACTGGAGGCTCCTCCCGTCGAAGGGATGTTCCGCTACCTGGCGCAGCGTTTTCCGTGTCACGCCTGATACGGCCGGCGCCTGATGGCATCGTCCGTACCACCCTGTCGATCAATGCCACCGCATTGATCTGTCGGGTTTTGCCGGCGGCGCTCACCGACAGTGACCATGCGCCGCCGGTATGACCGCCTCGCTACGCTCATTCAATGCCAGCCGTGATGGGGGGCGCCATGATCTTGAAGACGTTTATCGCCGTCGTCGCCGTAGCCGTTCCGCTTGCTGCCTGCAGTGACATGAACCCGACGCAGCAGCGCGCGCTCACCGGCACGGCCGGCGGTGCCGCGGGCGGAGCCGTCATCGGCGCCATCGCCGGCAACGCCGGCATGGGCGCGGCCATCGGCGCCGGGGCCGGCCTGGCGGGCGGCCTCCTCTACGATTACCACAAGCGGACCGAGGACACGGCCTACCAGCGTGGCGTGAAGGAAGGCTCGCAGAAGAAGAGCGGAGGCTGAGGCCGCGGCGCGGCTCACGGACCTCTCGCTTGCCTGGACAGGGGCGCGGAACGGCTATGGCTGAGCTCATGCGGCTCGAAATGCTCGACGGGCGGACCCTGGCGATCCATTGCGCCGGGGACTGGACCGTGCGGCACGGGATGCCATCCGTCGAAGCGGCGGCCACGTACGTGACGGGCCAGCCGGCGCCCGCCCGGGTGACAGTCCAGGCGGTCGGGCTGGGGCTCTGGGATTCCTCGCTGGTTTCCTTCGTGGCCGGCGTCGAGGCGCTGTGCCGCGCGCGAACGATCGCCTTCGACAAGGACGGCCTGCCGTCCGGCGTCCGGCGCCTGGTGGATCTGGCCCTGGCGGTCCCGGAGAAGACGGGGACGCGGCGCGCTGCAGGCCGAAGGCCCTTTCTCGACCTGGTGGGCGAGAGGACGTTGCGCGCGTGGAAGGGGATCGAGGATACGCTCGCCTTCCTCGGGGAGGCGACCCTGTCCTTTCTCCGGCTCCTGGTCGGGCGGGCGCGTTTCCGCGGCTCCGACCTCCTGCTGACCGTGCAGGAGTGCGGGGCGGAGGCGCTGCTCATCGCGTCCGTGATTTCGCTGCTCGTCGGGCTGATCCTCGCCTTCGTCGGCGCCGTGCAGCTGCGCACCTTCGGGGCGGAGATCTATGTGGCCAACCTCGTCACCGTGGCGATGACGCGCGAGATGGCGGCCATCATGACCGCCATCGTGCTCGCGGGGCGCACGGGGGCGGCCTTCGCCGCGCAGCTGGGCACCATGCAGGCCAACGAGGAGATCGACGCGCTGACCACGCTGGGGGTCTCGCCGGTCGATTTCCTGGTGCTGCCGCGCATGCTGGCGCTGATGCTGATGATGCCGCTGCTCTACCTCTACGCGGCCTTCGCCGGCATGGTCGGGGGATTCCTGGTCGGCATCGGCATGCTCGACCTGACCGGCACCGTCTATCTGGAACAGACGCGCGCCAGCTTCACCTTCACCGATTTCTTCATCGGCTGGGGCAAGAGCGTGCTGTTCGGCGCGCTGGTCGCCGTGGCCGGCTGCATGCGCGGCATCCAGTCGGGGCGCAGCGCGGCGGCCGTCGGCAACGCCGCCACGTCCGCGGTGGTCACGGCGCTCGTCTACATCATCATCAGCGACGCCGTGGTGGCCGTCCTCCTCAACATCATCGGCCTGTAGGGGAGGGGCGCGTGGAAGCGGAAACCCCCAGGATCGCCGTCCGGAATGTCGACATGGGGTTCGGCACCTACGTCGTGCAGCGGAACGTCAGCTTCACCGTGCGCCAAGGCGAGATCTTCGTCATCATGGGCGACAGCGGCAGCGGCAAGAGCACGATGCTCAAGCACATGATCGGGCTGATCCGGCCCGCGCGCGGCGACGTCTTCTACGACGGGGACAGCTTCTGGGGCGGCGGCACCGACCGGCAGATGGCGATCAGCCGGCGCTTCGGCGTGCTGTTCCAGAGCGGCGCACTGTGGAGTTCCATGACGCTCGCCGAGAACGTCGCCCTGCCGCTCGGGCTCTACACCGCGCTCGACGCGCGCGAGGTCGCGGAGGTGGTGTCGCTGAAGCTGGCGCTGGTCGGCCTGCGGGGGTTCGAGGAGTACTACCCCTCCGAGATCAGCGGCGGCATGCGCAAGCGCGCCGGGCTGGCGCGCGCCATGGCGCTCGACCCCGACATCCTGTTCCTGGACGAACCGTCCGCCGGACTCGACCCGCTGAGCTCGCACCGTCTGGACGACCTGATCCTCGAATTGCGGGACAATCTCGGCAGCACGGTGGTCATCGTCACCCACGAGCTCGCCAGCATCTTTGCGATCGCCGACAACGCCGTGTTCCTCGATGCGGAAAGCCGGACGGCCATCGCGCACGGCGACCCGCGGGTCCTGCTCGACGAGGCGGAAAGCCCGAAGGTCCGGGAGTTCCTGCGCCGCGGCGAGCCGGCGCACGCGTGACGGCGCCGGCACGGGAAGGAGACATCGCATGGCGGCAAAAGCCAATCCCAAGGTCGTCGGAGGGTTCGTCGTCGGCGCGGTGGCGCTGCTGGTCGCGGCGGTCGCCCTGTTCGGCGGCGGCAACATGCTGGCCGAGCGGCCGCGCGCCGGCAGCTACTTCCAGGGCTCGGTCTCCGGCCTGGAGATCGGGGCGCCGGTGACCTACCGCGGCGTGCGGGTGGGCGAGGTGAAGTCGATCCGCATCGAGGTGGACAGCGAAACCCTGGCCGCCCGCATGCCGGTCGAGTTCGAGTTCATCCCCGGCTCGGTCCAGTGGAGCGACGGGGCACCGCACTACGAGGAGTATCCGCGCCTGATCAAGAAAGGGCTGCGGGCCAAGCTGGTGTCGCAGAGCCTGGTGACGGGGCTGCTGGCGATCGAACTCGACTACGTCCCGGACACCCCGGCGACCCTGGTCGGCGGGTTGCCGCCGAAGGTGCTCGAGATTCCCTCGGTCCAGTCGGACCTGGAGACGCTGAAAACGGCGCTGGCCAACCTGCCGCTGGACAAGATCGCCGCGTCCCTGGTGCAGGTCCTGTCCCGTGTGGACGCCCTGCTCGCCGAGCCCGAATGGCGCAACGCGCTGATCGCGCTTACCGGCGGCCTGCAGCACTTCGAGTCCCTCATGGCGACGGTGAACGCGCAGTCGCAGCCGCTGCTGGGGGATATCGGGGGCACCGCCAAGGAGACCAGGGAGACCATCGCGACGCTGCGGAGCGACCTGCAGGGAGCCGTCGCCGACCTGCGCGGCGTCCTCGGCAAGATCGATGGGGAGGTGAAGCCGCTCAGCACCCACGTGACCGGGGCCGTGGCGGCGGCGGAGAAGGCGTTCCGGCAGGCGGACACCACGCTGCGGACGGTCGATGCGGCGCTGGACCCGCGCTCGCCCTTGCGCGGCAACCTGGAGCAGACCCTCAGCAACCTGTCCATCGCGTCGAAGTCCCTGCGCTCGTTCGCCGACCAGCTCGACCGCCGCCCGAACGTCCTGATAACCGGACGGTGACCTCCATGCCCCCACACGCGTTCCCGCGCCGATGGCTTCTGTTGGGCCTTGTGGCCGCGTCCACGGTGGCGGGCTGCTCCGGCGCGGAACCGCGTCTCTACGTGCTGGCGCCCATGGAGCCGGACGAGGTGGCCAAGCGCGGCGGGAACCGGTCGATCGGGGTCCAGCTCGTCTCCCTGCCCGAATACCTCGACCGCTCGGAGATCGTGACCCACACCAGCGCCAACGAACTGCGCGCCAACCGCGACGACCGGTGGGCCGAGCGGCTGCCAAACAACGTCACGCGCGTCCTGGCGGAAAACCTGTCCACCCTGCTGGCCAGCGACCGCGTGCACGTCATGCCGTCCCGGAACGGCGACCGGGCCGATTACGAGGTGCACGTCGACATCGACCGTTTCGAGCGGGCCGCGTCGGGGCAGAGCGTGCTCGACGCGCGTTGGACGATCTCCGACGGCGCCACCCAGAAAGTTCTGGTTCGGGACGAGACCCGTCTGGCCAACCGCGCGCGGGACCAGGGATATCCGGCGCTGGTGGCGGCCATGAACGACAACCTGACGGTGCTGAGCCACGAAATCGCGGGGGCGATCGCCAAGCTTCCGCAGAAGGGAGGCCGAAGGGCGAGTTCCTGACCTCCGCCGAGGGTGGTCGGACCGGCCCGCATTCCATTCCGATTCAAAAGGGGGTTATCGATGAAGAGCCTGATGCGGCTGACATGGCCGGCACTGTGCGTTTCCCTGCTGATCGCGCCCGCGATGGCCGCCGACGCGCCGCCGGCCGGCGACCCTTCCCAGGCGGCCGCTCCGGTGGCCGCTCCGGCGGAGGCCGACGAGAATCCCATCGACAGCGCGGCTCTGGAAACCCTGAAGCGCATGGCCGACACCCTGGCGAAGGCTTCCGGCTTCAGCGTGACCATCCGCGCCAACTACGACGTGGTGCAGGACACCGGCGAGAAGATCGAGTTCGGCGAGCGGCGCACCGTGAAGCTCCAACGCCCCGACGCCCTCATGGTCGATGCGCAGGAGAGCGACGGCAAGCGCACGCTCGTGACCTACGACGGCAAGGCGATCACCGTGTTCAACCCGGCGGACAACGCGTACGCCCAGGTCGAGAAGCCGGGCAGCGTGGACGACGCGGTGCGCCATCTGGTCCAGGACCTGCAGGTCAAGGTGCCGCTGGCGCTGATGCTGGTCAGCACGCTGCCGAAGGAACTCGAGGAACGGCTCGAGGCTCTCGACTACGTGGAGCGCGACACGCTGACCCCGGTTCCCACCGACCATCTCGCCGGCCAGACCGAGGACATCGACTTCCAGATCTGGATCTCCACCAGCGATCCGCCGCTGCCGCAGCGGATCACCATCACCTACAAGAACGACGAGGGGGAACCGCAGTTCCGCGCCGACCTGTCGGACTGGAACCTGAATCCCGGTTTCTCCCCCGCGCAACTCGCCTTCCGCCCGCCGGACGGAGCCGAGCGCATCCCCTTCCTCATCAGGGTTCCGCGGTCCATGACCGGGCAGGCGCCGACGCCTGACGACAAGAACCTTGGAACATCCGGTGCATCCGGCAGCACGGAAGGAGCTCCGAAATGACATCCCAATCGACACGGATTGCCCTTTCCATCGCCGCCTCGGTCATCCTGGTCGCCGCCTCGGTGGCGGACGCCTACGCCCGTGGTGGCGGTCGCGGCGGCGGTGGAGGAGGAGGCCGGGGCGGCGGCGGAGGCGGGTTCTCCCGCCCGAGCGGCGGCGGCGGCGGTGGATTCTCCCGTTCGGGCGCCGCCGCGAGCGGCAGCTTTTCGGCGTCGAGGTCGGCGGGCGGAGCCCGGCAGGCCGGCGGCGCCCAGTTCTCGGGGCAGCGCGCGGCATCCACGCAGGCCACCCGGCAGACCGGCGCCCGGCAGGCCGGGGCCACCGAGCGGTCCGGGCAGCGCGCCGAGACACGGCAGTCCCGCGTGGAATCCCGGGAGAGCTCCGGTTCGTCGCGCCAGGAGGAACGCACCGAGCGTCAGGGGCAGCGGCAGCAGGGGCAGACCGAACGCACGGAAGCCCGCCAGCAGGGCCAGACCGAGCGCACCGAGGCCCGGTCCCGGGCCGCGGAGAACATCTCCGGCAACTGGGACGGTCACGGCTACGGCTACGACTACGACGATGACCACTGGGGCTACGCCTTCGCCGGGGCGGCGGTCGGCGCGACCGTCGGCTTCATGGCGGGAGCCGCCGTGGCGTCGCCGACCTACATCACCACGCTCCCGTGCTCGCCGACGGTCGTGGCGGCGTCGGGCGTGAATTACTACGGCTGCGGCGGCACCTGGTACAACCGCAGCTATGTGGAGGGGAACGTCACGTACGTCGTCGTCAATCCGCCTCCCGGCCATTGACGAAGATCTGCGCGGCACCGGTCCGGGTCCAGGTCATTGCAGAGGCGCGGAATGATCCAAAAGGGAATACGATCAGCCAAAGGCATGGCCGTGTTCATGCTGCTGGTTTCAGGCATTCTCCCGGCGGCGTGCGCGACGGGCATCGACGCGCGGCCTGACCTGCACGCCGCCTTGGATCGGTACCGATACGAGTTCGTCAAGGTGCACCCGGGAGAGGTGCTTCCGGCCTCGGATCCCGATTACGTCCTCTTCGCCGAGGCGATGCGCCTGGTGCTTGGCGCGTATGTGAACCCCACCGCACCCCACCTCCTGGTCGATCGGGCGCTGGAGGGGATGTGGGCACGGAAGGAGAGCGAGCCCGAAGCCAGCCGCCATGCGCTGACGGAGGGTGCGATCGACGGCATGCTGGCGGGGCTCGATCCCTATTCGGGCTTCCTCGACGCCGAGCATGTGCACAATCTGCGGGAGCAGATGCACGGGGAGTACGCTGGCTTCGGCATGGACGTCGCGATGGACGACCGCACGGGATTCCTGCGCGTCGTCAGCTCCGACAAGAACTCGCCGGCGGCCCGTGCCGGCGTGCGCTCCGGCGACCTCATCGTCACCATAAACGGCCAGCAGGTCAGGGGGCTGACCCTGAACGACGTGGCGGCCCGTATACGGGGGCCGGCGGGCCGTGCGGTCGACATCCAGGTGCTCCGGTCCGACAGCAGCTCCCCGGTGCGGATCAGCATGATACGCACCGTCTTCAAGGTCCGTCCGCTCCTGTACCGGTTGGAGGGCAACGTCGCCTATATCAGCATCGCCTATTTCAACGAGCAGACGGCGCAAAGCCTGACGGAGGCCATCGACGCCATGCGCGTCCAGGCCGGAGGCCGGTTGGCGGGCGCCGTTCTGGACCTGCGGAACAATCCCGGCGGCCTGCTCGAGCAGGGCATCAAGGTCGCTGGGCGCTTCCTGGGAGGGGCGGAGATCGTATCGACGCGTGGTCGCGCCGCAACCACGCAGCACTACCGCAGCGGCGATTCCGCCGACGTGCTGCGCGGGGCGCCGCTGGTGGTGCTGATCAACGGCTTCTCGTCCTCGTCCTCGGAAATCGTTGCCGGCGCGCTGCAGGACTACAGGCGCGCTCTGCTGCTCGGGACACGCAGCTATGGCAAGGGGACGGTCCAGACGGTCTTCTGGCTGCCGACCGGAGAGGGCATCCGGCTGACCACGGCGCACTACTTCCGCCCATCCGGCGCCTCGGTGGAATGTTTCGGCATTTCCCCGAACGTCGAAATCATGCCCAGCCCGCATCAGAAAGGACCAGTGAACCCGGCCCCGGCCGTGACCGCCTTGCCCGACCACGCGGCGTGCGACCAGACCACCGCCCCACCCCCGCCGCGGAAGTGGCTCATGGCCGAACTCTGCCCGGACATCGCCCGCGTGGCATCCGGGGCAATGCCGGGCATGGTGTTGGACGTGCCTCTCGAATGCGCCCTTGCCACCATTCGCACGGGCCGGATGAAGACGGTCGCGCAACCGTAAACCGCCCGCGCTTCATGGCGGATCGAGGGAACCGAGGCGGATCAGCGCGCAGCGCAACGCCGACAGGCCGGCGTGCCCGTCGCGCGCAAGGCGCAGCGTGGCGGGCAGGCTCCGGGGCTCGCGCAGCAAGTGCATGACGAGGCGGAGCGGGCGGAGACGGCCGTCTCCCCCCACCCCGGCGAGAGCCAACGGGGGAACGGTGGCGTCCGGGGGATCGGCGACCGCCCGCAGCACCAGGAACGGCAGGCCGGCGTCCTGTGCCGCCAGCGCCACCGCCGCGCTTTCCATGTCGACCGCGGCCGAGCCGCTGCGCCCGGCCAGCGCCCGCTTGTCGGCCGGCGTTGCCGCCATCCGCGGCACGCTGGCGATGCGCCCGCCGGACAGGCTCACGCCGGCTGCCTGCGCGCGTGCCAGCACGGCGGCGCGCCACGCCGGGCTGACGGCGCGCTCGGAACCGTCGGGCAGGACGACCCCCGAGGCGAGAAGCAGCGTGCCCGCTTTCAGCCCGTGGGCCAGACCGCCGGCGAGCCCGAAGCTGACCAGCGCGGTGGCTCCGTGGGCCACCATCTCCTCCGCGAGCCGTTGCGCGCGGTCCGCGTCCGCACCGCTGCACGCGACCAGGGGCGCGGTGCCGGACAACGCCCGCAGGACCCGGGCCTCGGCCCGGACCCCGGTGAGAATCCCCAGGCGGGTCAAGGGTTATAGGCCCAAAAATCATAAACCATGGCCGACACGCCGGCTGTTGCGACGCTGGAGCGTGCGGTAGCGCGCCAGGGCCCACAGGGGGAAATAGGCCGCGTACCCGTGATAACGCAGGTAGAAGACGCGCGGAAAGCCCACCCCCGTGTACAGGTCCTCGGCCCAGCGGGCTCCCGCCCGCGGCGCCCGTTCCAGGTGGTCGATGCCGCGCCGCACGGCGTCGCTGTCGACGGCGCCGGCCGCCATCAGGCCGAGCACCGCCCAGGCCGTCTGCGACGGCGTGCTGGCCTTCACCTCGGCCTTGCGGTCATGCCAGTAGGTGGCGCAGTCCTCGCCCCAGCCGCCGTCCGGGCGCTGGCGGGATTCGAGGAATCCCACCGCACGCCGCACGGCCGGCGACTCCGCATCCTCGCCGACGGCGTTGAGCGCGCACAGCACCGACCAGGTGCCGTAGACGTAATTGGTGCCCCAGCGGCCGTACCAGGACCCGTCGGCCTCCTGTTCGCGCAGCAGGAAGCCGACCGCGCCGGCCACGGCCGGATGGTCGCGCTCCAGGCCGATCTGCGCCAGGAAGCCCAGGCAGCGGGCGGTCACGTCCGCTGTCGGCGGGTCGAGCAGCGCGCCGTGGTCGGCGAATGGGATGTGGTTCAGGTAGTAACGCGTGTTGTCGGCGTCGTAGGCGCCCCAGCCGCCATTGCGGCTTTGCATGCCCAGGACCCATTCGGCCGCCCGCGCGACCGCATCGGCGTAACGCCGGGGATCGGCGCGGTGCAGCGCCATGGCGACCACGGCCGTGTCGTCGACGTCCGGGTAGAGGTCGTTGCGGTACTGGAACGCCCAGCCCCCCGGCCGGGGCGCGCCGTTGCTCCGTCCCTCCGCCCAGTCACCGGCGCGGTCCAGGATCTGCCGGTCGCGCAGCCAGTCCAGCGCCGGCCGCAGCGCCGGGCCGTCCGGCGGCTCCCCGGCTTCCAGGAGCGCGTGCGCCGTCAGCGCGGTGTCCCACACCGGCGATGCGCAGGGCTGGCAATAGGCGCGGTCGCCGTGGCCGACCAGCAGCCGGTCGATGGCGCGCCGCGCGGCGACGGCGTGGGGATGGTCCTGCGGGTAGCCCAGGGCATCGAGGGCGAGGACCGCGTTGACCATGGCGGGAAAGATCGCGCCCAGCCCGTCCTCGCCGTTCAGGCGCTCCAGCAGGAAGGCCTCCGCCGTTCGGAGCGCACGCCGGCGCAGGGCCTGCGGGATCAGCGGCTCGGCCGCGCGCAGCGCCTGGTCGAGCAGGAGGAACGCCGTGCCGAGAGGCGACCCGGTGGGATTGACGTTGTAGCGGCGCTCCCGGTCGGGCGGCGTGACGAACAGCTCGCCGATGTGGACGTTCCGCGTGTTGCGGGCGCGCGGCTTCAGCGCCTGGAGGATGAGGAGCGGCACGAGCACGACGCGCGACCAGTAGGCGATCTTCGAGAGATGCACCGGGAACCAGCGCGGCGCGAGCATCAGTTCCACCGGCATCACCGGCACCGCGCGCCACGGCACTTCGCCGTAGAGCGCCAGGAGAACGCGGGTGAAGACGTTGCTGCGGGCGGCTCCCCCGGCGGCGAGGATGGCCGCGCGCGCGCGGCGCATGTGCTCCGCCTGCGGGTCGTCGCCGATCATCTTGAGCGCGAAGTAGGCCTTCACCGAGGCGCTGATGTTGGCGTCGCCCTCGTGGAACAGCGGCCACCCGCCGTCGCGGCGCTGCCTGGCCCGCAGATAGCGGCCGATGCGGGCCTCCAGTCCGGTGTCCGGGGGCGTGCCGAGGAAATGGCAGGTCAGGACGTATTCGGCCGGGATGGTGGTGTCGGCTTCCAGCTCGAACACCCAGTGGCCGTCGTCCCGCTGCAACGCCTTCACCGCCGCCGCCGTCCGGCCGACCAGCCGGTCGAGCGGGCTCGACCGGGTCTCCAGGGCCGGAGTGCGCGGGAAAAAGGGCTGTCCGTCCATGGGCGCCGGTTACGTCGACGGTCGCCATGCCGGCCGCAGCAGCCCCCGGCCGAGGGCCGCCCACAGCTTCCGCGGCTTGCCCAGCATCAGCGTCGCGTCCGCGCCATGCCAGCCGCGCGTCTCCAGGGCGTCGAGGATCCCCTCGTAGATGCCCATCATCAGCAGGGCCGGGCGCAGCCGGGCGCGCCGGCACTGGAGCAGGGCGCGGTCCGCCTCCGCGAAGCGGGCGCGCGCCCTGGCGGCCAGGGCGCGGCAGGCGGCGTCGAGGGCGGGATGGGCGAGCACCGCCGGGATGCCGGCGGCCGGGTCGATGCCGTGGCGGCGCAGCAGGTCGCCCGGCAGGTAGAGGCGGCCCCGTGCCGCATCCTCGCCGATGTCCCGCAGGATGTTCGTGAGCTGCAGCGCCTCGCCGAGAGCCCTGGCGAAGTCGCGCGCCTCCGGCTCATCCGCCCCGAAGGCCCGCAGCGACAGCATGCCCACCGCCCCGGCCACGCGGCGGCAGTACACCTCCAGCGTCGCCGTGTCCGGGGCGTACAGGCCGTCGCCCAGGTCCATCTCCATGCCGTCGATGATCGTCAGGAACTCGTCGCGCGGCAGGCCGAAGCGCCGCACCGCCCCGATCAGCGCCCGGCTGGTCGGGCGGGTCGGATGCCCGGCGTACAGGCGCGCGACCTCGATCCGCCATGCGTGCAGTTCCGCCCGCTTGACCGCGTCGCTGTCGTCCCCGTCGGCGATGTCGTCCACTTCGCGGCAGAAGGCGTAGATGGAATACATCGCCTGGCGCCGCTCGGCCGGCAGGATGCGCATGCCGAGATAAAAGGATGAACCGGACCGCTTCACCACGTCGGCGATGTAGGCGAACGGGTCGAGGCCGTCGGCGTCCTGGACGTATCCGGTCATTGTGCCGACACCTCCTCAGGGGCCGATCCGAACCGGATCGGCACGGAAACGAGCGTCCCTGGAAAAGCCGTCGTGCTGCGGCTATTCCCGGACTCGCCGCATCAGGGCGTTGAATTCCTTGCGGTCTATGGTGCTGTCGTGATTCGTGTCCGCGTTCTTGAAGGCCTTATCCACGACGTTGAGGAATTCAATGGTGTTGATCTTACCTTCCGGCCCGGCGATCTCGTCGAAGACGTCCGCCGGCAGCGCCGTTTCATTTTTTGTCAGAACAAGGTCTTTGTTGCGATCCAGAAGGTAGAATATCAGCATCTGATTGTTCTTGAATTCGGGCATCGAGATTACGCCGTCGTGGTTATCGTCGAGCAGATCGAAGATTGCCCGGTCGCGCTTCTCGTACGATGGTTTTCCGGCGCCCCACGCCGGAGTGACGGCGTGGGCGGCGAGAGCCAGGATTGCCAGCAGGACCATTCTCGCTCTCGCCGTCACGACCGACCTCCTGTTATGGCCTGCGCCATTCCCGTACCGAGGAGGAGCAGGGACAGGACGCCGCGTCGGGAGTGCACGCAGGCCTGCCCTGTGCGCCCATCAAGCCGTACGTGGGGGCGCCGCGGAAGTAACCGGCGGCGGCTGTGGCCGATGCTACGGTAACGCCCTGGTTTCCGGCATGGAGCGCGGGCGACGCACAGAGCTTCAGTCGATTGCGCGTGTCTGGACGGAGGCGGACAGCCGTCTCATGCGAAGCGCGGCGATCGCGCAGTCGAGGGGGCGGTCCGGGGCGTCGGCGGCGACCTCGGGGCAGAGCGCGGCGGCCGGCGTGGTCTCCAGCGGCGGGGCGATGGCGATGGAGCACGGCGGACGGCCAAGGTACGGCTTCCCTCCTGCGCGGCCTTCCGCCCCCGCCTCGGACGACGGGGCCGGCCGGATCTCGACGTTCGGTGCGATGCCGACGCAATCGACCACGCCGCCGGACGGCCGGAAATAGCGTGCGGTGGTGAGGCGGACGGCCTCGCCGCCGGGCAGCCAGTAGACGGTCTGGACCGAGCCCTTGCCGAAGCTGCGCGTACCGAACACGACCGCCCGCTGGTAGTCCTGCAAGGCGCCGGCGACGATTTCAGCCGCCGATGCCGACCGGTTGTTGATCAGCACCGCCATCGGAAGCCCGGCCAGCACGTCCGCGGATGCGCCCGAGAAATAGTGCCGCGTTCCCACCCCGTGTCCGCGCGTGGACACGATCTCCGCGGAGCCGACGAATTGTTCGGCGACCTTCACCGCCTGTTCGACAAGCCCGCCGGGATTGTCCCGGAGATCGAGAACCGCGCCCGCCAACTGGCCGCGGCTCTGCCGGCGCAGGCTCATCAGGGCATCGGCCAGCTGCGCGCCGGTCTGCTCGTTGAACTGCCGGATGCGGATGTAGCCGATGTCGCCGGCCAGCCGGTGGGTGACGGGACGGAGCTTGGAACGTTTGCGGATGGCGCCGCCCTGCCCGCCGGCATCGGTGGCGTCGGCGTCGGCCGTCGAGGGGCCCTCGACGTCGAGGCTGGCGCGGTCCCCATAGATCTCGTCGCGCAATTCGCGCACGCGCTCCGTGCTGAGGAACGCCGAATACGGGTCGAGCGCGGCCAGCATGCTGTCGATCGCCGCCTCGGTCAGCACCCGCGTCGATGCGTCGGGGTTGCCGTATCGCTTCATCCGATACCCATCGACGGCCGCGGCGACCAGCGCGCGCGGATCGGACGGCGTGACGTACGATTCCAGAACAAGGCGCAGCGCGTTTCCGAACAGCGCGTGGTCCGCATCCTGGTCCGGGTACGCCGCGCCGCGCGGCCGCATCGGGTCGACTCCGAGCCGGTATTGATCGAGGGCCACCCGCACGTCCGCGCGGTCGTCGATCCCCCGCGCGCACGCGCCCAGGAAAGCGCAGGACAGAAGCAGAGCCAATCCGACCACCAGCTTCGTGGGTTTGCGTCCCGCCTTCATTTCGCCGACCTGCAGCAAGTCATATATCTTTTTTGATAAATGTCATGCAAATGCATAGGACTGCAACGCTTCCGATGGCCTTTGCATCGGTGTCCTTAAAAGGACACGGGCGATCTGTTCTAAGCACCGCCCGTATGCGTCAGCCAAGCCACGGCGTCCGCCAAGGCATCGTTCAGGGGGCGTGGGCGGTAGCCGAGGTCGCGGGCCGCCTTGCCGCCGTCCACGCCTCCGGCGGCGAGCGCCAGACGCACGCCGGTGACCGGCGCCCGGGGAGGGCGATGGGAGAGGTGGTCGCTGACCCATTCGTCGAGGGTCGCGGCGGCCATGGCCAGCGGGGCGGGGACCGTCCACCGGCGCCGGGGGCGGCGCCCGGCCAACCGGTCGAGGCGGGCCGCAAGGTCGGACAGCCGGACATCGCTCCCGCCCAGGATGTAGCGCTCGCCCACCGTTCCGCGCTCTGCCGCCAGGATCATGCCGTCGGCAACGTCGCGGACATGCACGAGGTTGAGCGTGCAGTCCAGGATCAGCCGCGGCCCGGCGTGCAGGAAGAGGCGCAGCATGGCGGTCGGCGGCGTCGGCCCGCGGTCGCCCGGCCCGACGGGGGCCGTCGGATTGACCACCACGAGCGGCAGCCCCGCGGCGGCGGCGGCCAGCGCGTCCTTTTCCGCGAGGTATTTCGAGCGGCAGTAGGGACCGGCCATGGCCTCCAGGCCGGGATCGGACCGCTCGTCCACCGGCTGCCCGCCGCGCCCGGCCATCAGCACGCTTTCCGTCGAGCAGTGGACGAACCGGCGCACGCCGGCCCGGGCGGCGGCCTCCAGCACGGCCTGTGTCCCGCCGCGGTTGATGCGCTCGAACGTCGACCGGTCGCGGTGCCAGAGCTGCGCCACGGCGGCGAGGTGGAACACCCGGTCGACGTCCTCGAACGCCCGTTCCACCGCGTCGCGGTCGAGGACCGAGCCGTGCAGGACCGTCACACCGGGTGGCGGGGCCACGGGTGGGACGATGTCCAGGATGCGCACGCGCTCGCCGCGTTCCGCCAGCGCCGCGACGAGATGGCCGCCGATGAACCCGCTGCCGCCGGTGACGAGCGACAGGCCCATGCCCTCACCCCCCCCCGAGCAGCCGGTCGGCGGCGGCGTTGAGGTCGTGCGCCAGCCCCGGCAGCCCGCCGTTGCGCAGGATCGTCTGGAATTCCGAGCGCTGCGTGGCGACCTGGCTGATGGTGCCCTTGGCGAGCACGTCGAGGATCTTCCAGGTCTGTCCCTGCGGCCGAAGCACGTAGGTCAGGCGTACCGGCTCCTTCCCCGGCTTCTTCACGTGGGTGTCCACCAGCGTCGTTCCGCGCGGTCCGTCCCGCTGTCCGGTGATGTCGAAGCTCTGCCCCTCGTAGGAGTCGAAGCGATCCACGTACTGGGCCGCGCTGCGCCGGGAAAACGCGTCGAGCGCCTGCCGCTGTTCGGCTTCGTTCGCGCGCTCGAAATAGGGGGCGGCGGCGACGCGCAGCGCCGCCTCCAGGTCGAAGGTTTCCTGCATGACGGGCATGAAGCGCTGGAGCCGGGCGCGCGACGGTTCGCGCGTGCCGCCGCGCATGAGGTCCAGCAGTGCCTGGTTCAACCGGGCGACCGGTGCCGAAGCGCCGGCCTGCGCCGCCGGCGGGCTCTGGGCCCGTGCCGTAGCCGGGCCGCCGACCGGACCGGCCGCCATGGCCAGGAGCAGCAGGGCGGCAAGAGGGCGTATCCACGTCGGGGGTTCGGCCATGGCCGTCTCCATCGGTTTCCGTTCGCAGATCCCCGATATGGCGATGCCCATCGGAGAAGTCGCGTCAACCATCTGCATGAGGTGCGCCGGCCGGGTGGCCGGGCGTATCATGCCGGGCGCGTCGGTCAGAAGGAAGCGCATCCCCATGGAGCGAGAGCCGAACCGCTGGCTTCCCAGCACCGACCATCCGCTTTACGGCTGCGACGCGTTGACGCTGCTGACCGTCCTGGCGCGCAACGGCGGCGTGGATGCACGTCACCTTCCGACGCTGGCCGTTGCGGCGGCCTCGGCCCTGCTGCGCGCGCCGTTCTCGCTGGCGGAGACGGCCTGGGTCGCGTGGGCGCGCCGGCGTGGCGCCCCGCTGCCGGCGCCGGTCTTCATCCTGGGGCATTGGCGCAGCGGCACCACGCACCTCTACAACCTGCTCAGCCGCGACCCGCAGTTCGGCTTCATCCCGCCGGTCGCGGTGGGCCTGCCGTGGGACATGCTGGGGCTCGGTGCCGTTCTGCGGCCCCTCCTGGAGCGGGCGCTGCCGGAGCGGCGCTACATCGACAACGTCGCCGTCCGGCCGGATTCCCCGCAGGAGGACGAGATCGCGCTGGCGAACATGTCGCCGCTGTCCTTCTACCACGGGCTCTACTTCCCGCGGCGCTTCGACGAGAATCTGAGGCGCGGCCTGTACCACGAGGGATGCTCGCCGGCGGAGACGGAACGCTGGCGCCGCCGCTTCGTCCATTTCCTCGGGAAGGTGGCGCTGTCGCAGGGCGGGCGGCGCCTGCTGATCAAGAACCCGGTGTACAGCGCCCGCGTCGCCATGCTGCGGGAGATCTGGCCGGACGCCCGCTTCATCCACATCCACCGCGACCCGCGGGCGGTGTTCGTGTCCACGGTCCACTTCTACCGCACGCTGCTGGACAAGCTGGCGCTTCAGCCGCACGGCCACATCGACGTGGAGCAGGTGGTGCTCGACCACTATCCGCGGATCATGCAGGCGCTGCTGGACGACACCGCCGGCCTGCCGGCGGACCGCTTCGCCGAGGTCGCCTTCGAGACGTTCGAGCGCGATCCGCTGGCGGAGGCGGCGCGCCTCTACCGCACGCTCGGTCTTCCCGGTCATGAGGCGGTCGAACCGCGGTTCCGGGCCTATCTCGCGGGCGTGCGCGGCTACACCAAGAACCGCTTCCTGCTGTCCGACGCGGGGCGGGAGCGGGTCGAGCGGCGCTGGGCGCCGTTCGTGGCGCGCTGGGGCGAGCCGGCGGCGGCCCCGTGATCCGGGTGCTGCTGGCGCTCGGCCTGCTGGCCGGCGGGGTGGGGAAGGCGGTGGCCGACTGCCGGGTGGTGGCGGTCGTGGCGCAGGGGCGGCCGGTGGTCGGCATCGAGGATCTGGTCGTCGATGAAGCCTTGGGGCAGGCGGTGCTCTCCGCCTACGACCGCGGGGCCGATCCGGAGAAGGCCGGCGGCGGACTGTTCCTGCTGCCGCTCGCGGCGCTGGCCGGCGCGCGGGCCGAGGCCGTCGAGCTGACCTCCGGCTTCCGTCCGGCGAGCGGGTTCCGGCCGCACGGCATGGATCTGCGGGCCGAGGCGGACGGAAGCCGTTCGGTGCTGGCGATCAACCGGCGGTGGGACGGCGTCGTGGCGGTCGAGCGCTTCACCTTGCGTGGGACTACGCTGTGGCACCGCGGCTCGGTCGAGGATCCCCGGCTGTGCCGGGCCAACGAGGTGGCGTTCCTGGACGGCGACCGCTTCCTGTTCACCGGCGACCACGGCGGCTGCGGCTGGGTGGCGGTGGCGGTCGAGAACGTGCTGAACCTGCACCGTGGGTTCGTCGGCCTTGTGGATCAGGATCGGGGCCGGGACGGGGTGCGGGTGCTGGCCGACGGCATCGGGTTTCCCAACGGCCTGCTGCCGGACCCGGCCGCCGACCGCCTGTACGTCGCCGCGACGCGGGAGCGGGCGGTGCTGGTCTACCGTCTCTCCGCCCTGCTAGTCGGAAGCGCTTCGCCGCCGGTGGAACGCATCGCCGTGCCCGGCGGTCCCGACAACCTCAGCCGGGCGGCGGACGGCCGGGTGCTGGCGGCGGTGCATCCCTCGCTGTTCGCGCTGGCGCTGCACCGGTACGGCTGGCCGGGCGGCGTGGCGTCGACGCGCGTCGTCGCGCTGGGCGCGGACGGGGTGACGGTGGTCGCGGAGGACGACGGCCGGCGCCTGCCGGCCGCGACCGTGGCGGCGGCGTGGAGCGGCGGCCTCATCGCCGGGTCGGCGACGTCGGACCGTCTGCTGGTGTGCGGCGGCGGGTCCAGCGGTGCCAGCCGATCATCAGGCTCGGCAGCACGAGCAGAGCCGAAATAATGGTGAACAGGATGGCGACGGCCAGCAGGATGCCCATGCTGGACAGGCCGCGGTGGTTGGAGATCGCCAGCGTCGCGAAGGCGGTGCTGGTGGTCAGCGTGCTGACCAGGACGGCCAGCGGCGTGCTGGTGATCAGCAGTTCCACCCCGTAGTTCGCACCGGACGTCCCGGCGCGCTCCAGCTCCTGTCCGCGCGCGACCATGTGGATGCTGCTCGCCACGCCGAGCGCGAACAGCAGCGGGATGACGATGACGTTGGCGAAGTTGAAGGGAATGTCCAGCAAGCCCGCCACCGCCACCGTCCACAGCGCCGCCACCGCCAGCGGGACCAGGATCAGCACGACGCCCGACAGGCTGCGCTGCACCACCAGGAGCACGGCCGCGATCAGGACCAGCGTCAGCGCCGTCGCCTCCGTGAAGGCGCGCAGCACGATCCGTCCCGCCTGGGTCACCGTCACCGGCGCGCCGGTGGCGTGCGGCGCGACGGCCAGCACCGCGGTCGCGAAGCGCGCCATGTCGCGGCTGTCGGAGATGTCGTGGGTGGGCAGAACCTCCACCCGCGCCCGCCCGTCCGGCGCGATCCAGCGGCGGCGGATGCTGTCCGGCACGTCCCCGGCGGTCACCGGCCGCTCCACCTCCAGCCCCGCGCGCAGCCGGTCCAGCAGGGGCGGGACGCCGCCGGTGAGGGCGCCGTCGAGCGCCGCCAGGGCGGTCTCGCTTCCGGGAACGCGGCCGAGCGCCTCGGCGAAGCGGCCGGCGGCGGTCCGCGTCTCGACGCTGCCGTCGCTGCCCACCGCGAAGCGGCTCAGGTCGGCGCGGAGCGTCACCACGGCGTCGGCGCGTCCCGCCGGGGTCAGCGGAACCGGCTCCGCCGGCGCGGCGAGGCCCGGCCCCAGCAGCAGGGCCATGTCGGCGACGATGGGCAGCTTGGCGTCCTGCTCCTTCGGGACGAAGCTGGTGAAGGTGCGCACGCCGCCGACCTGCCCGTCGGTGCGCAGCCGGTCGGAGAGCGCCTGTGCCGCGGCCAGGTCGGGCTGCAGGACGTTGACGGCGTAGGGGGATGTGCGCGGCACCTCCGCCAGGTCGCGGTAGGTGCTGACGGCTTCGGTGCGGCGGTCCTGCAGGTTCAGCGGGTTCACGTCGAGCCGCACCCGCGGCAGCGCGGCGAGGGACCCGAGCACGGTGAGCGCGGTGAGCGCGAGCAGCGCGCCGTTGTGGCGGGTCATCCAGGCGGCGTAGGCGCGATCCTCGCGCTCGACCCGCACCACGCCGGGGCCGGGGCGCAGCAGGACGAACAGGGCCGGCAGCAGGGTCAGGCTGATGACCAGCGCCACCACCATGCCGAGCGCGGAGATCACCCCGAACTCGGCCAGCCCGAGATACTCGGTCGGCACGAAGGACAGGAAGCCGATGATGGCGCACACCGTGCTCAGCACCAGCGGCGGGCCGACGCCCCGCGCCGCCTCGATCACGGCGGCGCGGAGCGGCAGGCCGCGGCGCAGTTCCTCCTGGTAGCGCAGGCCGAGGTGGCTGCCGAAATCGTCGCCCAGGCCGAAGAAGATGACCGCGCAGGTCACCGAGATCAGGTTCAGCCGGCCCACCGTCACCGCCGCCAGCCCGGCGCTGAGCGTCAGGCCGAGCATCAGGGTGATCATCATGGCGGCGATCATCCGTCCCGAGCGCATCCCGGTGACCAGCACGGCCGTCACCAGGATGAAGGACAGCACGGTGGCGATCCAGGCCGTGTCCGCCACGGTGTCCAGCTCGGTCTGGCGGAGCGCGATGGCGCCGGTGACGCGGGCCGTGACGCCGCCGCCGTCCGGTTCGCCCTTCAGCGCCTCGATGCTCCGGCGCACGGCGTCGAGCGACGGCCGGCCGCGGCCGAAGGCGGTGTCGGCCAGCACCGCCTGCGCCGTCACGAAGCGCCGGTTGCCGAACCGCTCCTCGTCGTGCAGCTTGACCAGGGCGACCCACGACACCGGCTGCGGGGTGCCGGATGCCACCCCCTCCGTCGCCTCGGCGAGCCGGTCGAGCAGGTCGGACAGGGCGGCCGGCGCGTCCTCGCCCGCGTGTTCGAGGACCGTGCCGAACATGCCGGCGAGCCCGCGCAGGTTCGGCGCCTCGTTCAGCGTGCCGAGCGCCGCCTGCGCCCCGGCGAGCCGCGTGGCCAGATCCTGGAGGTCCGGCGGGTCGAGGAACAGGAGGCCGTTGCGGCGGAAGTACGGGTCCGCCGAGGGCACCTCGATGTCGGAAAGAGCCTGCGCCTGGCCGCGCATCAGCTCGGCGAGGCGTTGCGCCGCCGCATCCGAGCGCTCCGGCGAGGGTGAGTCGACCACCACGACGATCTGGTCGTCGAGGAACGGAAAGGCCTGCCGGTACGCCTCCGCGTCGCGGCGGAAGGGCACCTCGGGCGCGATCATGTCGGTGGTGCTGGTGTTGATGCGCAGCCCGTTCACCGAGACCCACCCGGCGAGCCCGGTCAGGAGCAGGGTCAGGACCAGGGTGGAGACGGGCCATCGGCACGCCGCCACGCTCATCGACGCCAACAAGGATTGCGCCAGAGTCACGAGGCGTGTTGTCGCTGGATGGGGCACGTGGACCGGTCCCGGCATTGAAATCACAATGCGTAGAAGCAGATAAATCTTGAACGTGGCGTTGATCCGCTTTGTCGGATCTTTGTAACGGTATAGCAAAGCGTAACATTCGAGAACCGGGTTCAGGAAAATCGGCGGTGGTACTCACGTTGCGTGCGCAAGGGCTTGGCGCCGCGATTGCCCTGGTGATCGCGCTGGACGCCGGAAACGCCGCCGCGGCGGAGGTGACGGTGCGCGTGCGCGGGGTGGCGAACGACCGCGGCTTCGTCGTGGTGGCGCTCTGTACTGCCGACGTGTTCATCGGCGGCCGTTGCGCGCTGCGCGGCTCGGCGCCGGCCCGCCTGGGAACGGTTCCCGTGGTCGTCGGCGACGTGCCGCCGGGAACCTACGCGGTGCGGGCCTATCACGACGAGAACGCGAACGGCCGCATCGATCGCAACATGTTCGGCTTGCCGCTGGAGGGGTACGGGTTCGGCAACGACGCCAGGGTCGTGCTCTCGCCGCCGAGCTTCGCCGATGCCGCCATCATCGTGGGCGAGCGGGGGACGGAGACGGCGCTGACGCTGCGCTACTGAAGGGGGAAGTCATGTCGGGCAATGGCAACGGCCGGGACTTATGTCCGCTTCTCTACGAGATCAACACGCGCGTCTGGCTGCGCCAGCGCGGCGTGGAACTTGGCCGTCCCGCGACGCTCGACGACATCGCCGACGCCGAACTCGACCGGCTGGCCGGGCTCGGCTTCCGCTGGGTGTGGATGCTTGGCGTCTGGCGGACCGGGGCGTTCGGGCGGCGGATGTCGCTCGACCGCATGGACTGGCGCCACGAGTTCCTCGACGCGCTGCCCGACCTGGAGGAAGCGGACATCTGCGGTTCCTGCTTCGCCGTTGCCGGGTACGACGTGTCCCCGGAGTTGGGCGGGGACGCGGCCTTGCGGCGGCTCAGGGCGCGTCTGCGCGACCGGGGGGTGCGGCTGATGCTCGACTTCGTGCCCAACCACACGGCGTTCGACCATCCATGGGTGCGGCAACGGCCGGACCTGTACGTCCAGGGCTCCGCGGACGATCTGGCGCGCGCGCCGGACGATCATGCCCGTGTCGATACGGAGCACGGCCCGGCGATCCTCGCCCGCGGCCGCGATCCGTACTTTCCGGCCTGGCCGGACGTGGCGCAGCTGAACTACGGCAACCCGGCGACGCGGCAGGCCATGCAGGAGACGTTGCTGGCCATCGCGGAGCTGTGCGACGGCGTGCGCTGCGACATGGCCATGCTGATCCTGCCGGAGGTGTTCCAGCGCACCTGGGGAATCGCCGCCGAACCCTTCTGGCCCGACGCGATCCGCCGCGTCCGCGACCGGCACCCCGGCTTCCTCTTCATGGCGGAGGTGTACTGGGATCTTGAATGGACGGTGCAGCGGCAGGGCTTCGATTGTGCCTACGACAAGCGCCTTTACGACCGGCTCGTCACCCGGACGGCCCGGTCGGTGCGCGATCACCTGTGGGCGGATCTCGGGTATCAGCAGGGGCTGGCCCGGTTCCTCGAAAACCATGACGAGCCGCGTGCCGCCGCCGCGTTTCCCTGGGACGTTCATCAGGCGGCGGCCGTGCTGTGCTATCTGACGCCGGGCCTTCGCCTCTTCCACCAGGGCCAGTTCGAAGGGGTGGCGAAGCGGGTGCCGGTCCATCTGTCGCGTGCTCCGGCCGCCGCCCCCGACCGCGCGGTGTCCGAATTCTACGCGCGGCTGCTGGGGGTCCTCCGGCAGCCCGTGTTCCATGACGGCGACTGGCGCGGCCTCGAACCGGTCGAGGCGTGGCCGGGCAACGGGAGCTGGGACGGCTTCGTCGCCTTCCAGTGGACGGGCAGGGCGGGAGCGCACTGGATCGTCGTGGTGAACTACCGGCCCGACCACGGCCAGTGCTACCTCCGCTGCCCCGGCATGGCCGGCGGCCGGGTCGTCCTGGCCGACGCGCTGGGGTCGGCGCGGTACGAGCGCGAGGGCGATGACCTCGCCTCACGCGGCCTCTATCTCGACATGCCGCCCTGGGGCCGTCACGTGTTCGAGCTGACGCGCCCGGCCGGCTGAGGATGCGGCGGGGCGGTGCCCGGTCCGCCCAACGCCACGCGGAGCAGCTTGAGCGGGTGTGCCAGGCTGTCGGCGACCGCCGTCGGCTCGTACCCGCAATGCGCCATGCAGTTCGCGCACTTCTCGTGCCGGCCCGTGCCGTAACGGTCCCAGGCGGTGTCCTCCATCAGCTCCCGGAACGACGCGGCGTAGCCTTCGCCCAGCAGGTAGCAGGGCCGTTGCCAGCCGAAGACGTTCCGCGTCGGCGTCCCCCACGGCGAGCACTCGTACGGCTGGTTGCCGGCGAGGAAGTCGAGGTACAGCGCCGAATGATTGAGCGGCCAGCGCATGCCCCGCCCCAGCCGCAGCACGGCGCGGAACAGCTCGTGCGTGCGGCGGCGGGTCAGGAAATGGTCCTGGTCCGGCGCCTTCTCGTAGGCGTAGCCGGGCGCGATGGTCACCCCTTCCACGCCCAGCTTGGTGAGCCAGTCGAGGTAGGCGGCGACCTGTTCCGGCCGGCTGTCGTCGAACAGCGTGGCGTTGACCCCGACCCGGAAGCCGCGCGCCTTGGCCGCCCGGATCGCGGCGACCGCCTGGTCGAACACGCCGTCCTGGCACACCGCCCGGTCGTGCTGTTCGCGGAAGCCGTCGAGGTGGACCGAGAAGGTCAGGTAGCGGCTCGGCGTGAAGAGATCGAGCTTCTTGCGCAGCAGCAGCGCGTTTGTGCACAGGTACACGTAGCGGCGGCGCGCCACGATGCCGGCGACGATGGCGCCGATCTCCTTGTGCAGCAGCGGCTCGCCGCCGGGGATGGAGACGACCGGGGCACCGCATTCGTCGACCGCGTCCAGGCACTCCTGCACACTCAGCCGGCGCCGCAGGACGGCGTCGGGATAAGCAATCTTGCCGCAGCCGGCGCAGGCAAGGTTGCACTGGAAAAGCGGCTCCAGCATCAGGACCAGCGGGTAGCGTTTCCGTCCGGCCAGTCGCTGCGCGAGGACGTAGCGCGCGACGGCGATCTGTTGGTGCAGGGGGATCGGCATCGCGCTCTCCCGGGTGAGGCGGTGGTCGGTCAGGCGGCCCGGTCGGGGTCCAGCTCGTCCGGCAACCGGAACCGGACGTTTTCGACGATGCCGCTGAGTGTTTCCAGATGGATCGGGCGCAGCGCGGCGAGGTGGTTCACCACCCCCTGCACGAGGAATTCGGGGGCGGACGCGCCGGCGGTGATGCCGACGGACGACACGCCCTCCAGCCAGGCGGCGTCGATGCCGCCGGCGTCACTGATCAGGTGGCAGGGCTTCCCCATGGCGGCGCCGATCTCGCGCAGCCGGTTGGAGTTCGAGCTGTTGGCGGCCCCGACCACGAACACCGTGTCGACCCGCCGCGCCAGCTCGCGCACCGCGGTCTGGCGGTTCTGCGTCGCGTAGCAGATGTCGTTCACCTGGGGGCCGACGATGCGCGGAAAGCGTTCGACGAGCGCCTCGATGATCTCGCGGGTGTCATCGACGCTGAGGGTGGTCTGCGTCACGTAGGCGACGCGGCCGGGATCGCGTGGCCGCAGACCGGCCACGCCGTCGGCGGTGGACACGAGGTGGACGGTCCCGCCGACCTGTCCCACGGTGCCCTCGACCTCGGCATGCCCCTGGTGGCCGATGAGGACCACGTCGTACCCGGCGGCGGCGTAGCGCCGGCCCTCGCGATGCACCTTGGTGACCAGCGGGCAGGTGGCGTCGATCACGTGCAGGTTTCGCGCCCGCGCCGCGTCCTCGACCGCCTTCGAGACGCCGTGGGCGCTGAAGATGGTCACCGCGCCGTCGGGAATCTCGTCCACCTCGTCCACGAACCGCGCGCCGCGCGCCCGCAGCGCGTCCACCACGTGCCCGTTGTGAACGATTTCGTGCCGCACGTAGACCG
Source organism: Azospirillum sp. TSO22-1 (assembly GCF_003116015.1). Taxonomy (GTDB): domain Bacteria; phylum Pseudomonadota; class Alphaproteobacteria; order Azospirillales; family Azospirillaceae; genus Azospirillum. Next base: position 386 of record NZ_LGQZ01000048.1, on the reverse strand, counting down.
GTGGGCCGAAGGTGTCGAGCGCCCGCTCGACGATCTCGATCGCCCGCTCCACGCCGGCGCAGAAGCCCCGCGGCTGGGCGAGGATCACGGTCAACGGACGCTCGGACATGCTTTGCCCCCCGAACCGACACCCTGTTTCAACAGACATCACGCGGCCCCGGTCTCCGTTCCCGATCGGACCTGAGCCAAAAGGTGGGGATGGACGGCGTCGGTCATGATGCCCAGCGCCGCCAGCGCGGTGGCGACGATGGACCGGGCGTTGAGGCCGGCCTCCTCGTACTGCTTCACCGGCGAGTCCTGCGGCAGGAAGCGGTCGGGCAGCACCATCGGGCGGATCTTCAGCCCGCCGTCGAGCAGGCCGGAGGTCGCCAGGAACTGCAGCACGA
>NZ_LGQZ01000004.1 GCF_003116015.1 Azospirillum sp. TSO22-1 | reverse complement strand
GTGACGACCGGGGCCGGCGGGGCGGGCGGCGCGGACACCGGGGCGGCGGACGGTGCCTCGGCGGTGGTCGCGGTGGGCGGCGTCTGGCTGCCGGAGGTCCAGGGCAGGTTGTCGAGCAGCGACACCAGCCGGTCCGGCAGCACCGGCACCATGTCGGCCACCGAGCGGTCGGTCGCCGAGAGATAGTACCAGGCGCCGTACACGATGCCGGCCACCACCAGCGTGCCGAGCAGCACGGTGCCGCCGGGCACCCGGCCCTCGGCGACCGGAGTGGGGAAGTAGAATTCCTGCTTGCCGCCGCGGCCTGCCGCCTCGTCCTTGTAGCGGCGCAGCACCATCTCCGGGTCGAGGCCGAGGAACTCGGCGTAGGAGCGCAGGAAGCCGGTGGCGTAGGCGGTGCCGGGCAGCTCGTCGTAGCGCCCGTTCTCGATCGCCTGCAGGTACGGGTAGCGGATGCGCAGCATTGAGGCCACGTCGCGCAGCTCGACGCCCAGGCGCTCGCGCGCCTCGCGCAGCGTGGTGCTGACGCTGGCCGGATCGGCGGCGCTGTCCCACCCGGTCGCGGTGGCGGAAGAGGCGGTGTTCTTGCGGTCGGCCATGGGAGGATCTGCCGTGTCGTGCGTGCAGCAGCCGGAAACTGCGTCGGGGGCGTTATACACGCCGTTCGGCCAGGGTCTTAGTAACAAAAGGGTGGCGCGGATGGCAATGCCGATGGACCGCGGTTGACATGAACTAGATCAGCACCCCGTGGTCCTTGGCGAAGGCCTTCAGCTTCGGGCGCAGGCTGTGGTCGGGGCGCTGGAACAGGCCCTGCATGTACTGGCGCAGCGCCGCCACGTCGAGCGAGCGCAGCATCGTCTTCACCGGGCCGACCGACGGCGGCGCCATGGAGAGCGAGCGGAAGCCGATGCCGATCAGCGCCATGGCGTCGAGCGGCCGGCCGGCCATCTCGCCGCAGATCGACAGCGACACGCCGGCCTCGCTGCACGCCTCGACCAGCCGGCGCAGCAGGCACATCATCGGCGGCGACAGCGGGTCGTAGCGGCTGGCGGTGCGCGGGTTGCCGCGGTCCGCGGCGAACACGTACTGCGTCAGGTCGTTCGACCCCACCGACACGAAGTCCACCCGCGGCAGCAGCGCCGGCAGCTGGAACAGCAGCGACGGCACCTCGATCATGGCGCCGACGCGCAGCGTGCTGGGCGGCTCGCGGCCGTGCTCGACCAGGCGCTCCAACTCCAGGTTCAGGATGTTGCGGGCGGCCTCCAGCTCGGCCACCTCGGCGACCATCGGGAACATCACCGACAGCGGCCGGCCGGCCGCCGCGCACAGCAGCGCCCGCAGCTGCTGGCGCAGCAGCGACGGGTGGTCCAGCCCGATGCGGATGGCGCGCCAGCCCAGCGAGGGGTTCTCCTCCTCGCCCGACGACATGTAGGGCAGCATCTTGTCGCCGCCGACGTCCAGCGTGCGGAAGATCACCGGCTTCTCGCCGGCCTCGTCCATGATGCGGGCGTAGAGGTCGGTCTGCACGTCCACCTCGGGGTAGGTGGAGCGCACCATGAACGGGATCTCGGTGCGGTACAGGCCGATGCCCTCGGCGCCGCTGGCGTGCAGGTGCGGCAGATCGATCAGCAGGCCGCAGTTGAGCTGGATCGAGATCGGCACGCCGTCGCGCGTCACCGACGGCAGCGAGCGCGTCTGCGTGTACATCTCCTCGCGCCGGGCGCGGAGGTCCATGCTCTGGGTGAAGGCGTCCTGGATGTCCTCGGCCGGGCGCACGAAGATGGTCGCGTGGTCGCCGTCGACGATCAGCGGGTCGCCCGCCTCGATGCGGTTCAGCGCGTCCGACACCTGGACGACCGGGATGTCCAGCGCGCGCGCCACGATGCAGACGTGGCTCGACGGCGAGCCCTCCTCGACGATGACGCCGCGCAGCCGGCGCTGGTCGTAGTCGAGCAGTTCCGCCGGCCCCAGCGAGCGCGCCACCAGCACCAGGTCGTCCGGCAGGGTGGCGCCGTCGGCCTCCGACTTCTTGCCGGCGAGGTGCAGCAGCAGACGGTTGGTCAGGTCGTCGAGGTCGAGCAGGCGTTCCCGGATGTACGGGTCCGTCAGGTGGCTCATGCGGACGCGGGTGTCGTTCTGCACCTGCTGCACCGCCGCCTCGGCGGTCAGGCCCATGCGGATCGCCTCGCGGATGCGCGACAGCCAGCCGCGGTCCTCGGCGAACATCCGGTAGGTCTCCAGGATGTCGCGCGGCTCGCCCAGGCCGGCCAGCGCCGCGGCGGCCAGCAGGTCGTCGATGGCGCTGTGCATGGCGGTCAGCGCTTCCGACAGGCGCTCCTGCTCCTTGCCCTCGTCCTCGGCGATCATCTGGCGGATGGTCACCTGCGGCCGGTGCACCACCGCCAGGCCCATGGCGAGGCCGGGGTTCAGCGCCACGCCGGACAGGCGGGCCGGCAGCAGCACCGGGTCGCCCTGGTTGGAGATCTCCTGCGCGTTGACCAGCTCGCCGGCGGCGACCAGCTCGGCCACCACCATGGCGATGGTCTGCAGGGTCTCGACCAGCTCCTCGGCGTAGTGGCGGCGCTCCTTGTGCTGCAGCACCAGCACGCCGCGCACCTTGCCGCCGCGCAGGATCGGCACGCCGGCCATCGACTGGAACGGATCCTCGCCGGTCTCCGGACGGTAGGCGAAGCTGGGGTGCGACGGCGCGTCCTCCAGCGCCATGGCGCGGGCGTGCGCGGCGATGTCGCCGACGATGCCCTCGCCGACGCGCAGGCGTGTCTTGTGCACGGCCGACTGGTTGAGGCCCTGGGTGGCGAACAGCTCCAGCACCTCGCCGGCGCGCATGACGTAGCAGGAGCAGACGTCCGCCCGCATCTCGACGGCGATCAGCCCGACGATTTCGTTCAGCCGGTCCTGGCCCGAGCCGCCGCCCGCCATGACGTCGCGCAGGCGCGCGAGCAGGCGCCGGGAATCCGGGCCCTCGTACGCTGCGATCGTCTCCCGCTCGGTCGTGTCCATGGCGCGCTCAATCCCACGCGGGGCTCCCGAATGCAAGAGTCCTATGGATTGTGCTTGGATTGCAAGCGTTACGGGCTATGGGGCGCCGGGTATTGCCCCCACCCTACCCCTCCCCCGCTGTGCAGGGGAGGGAACTCCGCCGTTCTGCCCCCTCCCCTGCGTTAGCGGGGGAGGGATGGGGTGGGGGCAAGTGGGCGGGCTCAGACCGCCGCCGGAACCGCCCGCGCCGCCTCGCTGGGGAAGCGCCAGCCCAGCGCGGTCTCGGCCTGCGTCAGCAGTTCGGAGAAGATCTCGGCGGTGGGCTGCTCGCGGGTGACCATGCCGACGCTCTGGCCGGCCATCAGCGAGCCGTTCTCGACGTCGCCGTCGATCACCGCGCGGCGCAGGGCGCCGGCCCAGAAATGCTCGATCTCCAGCTGTGCCGCCTCGCGGGTCATCGCGCCGTGGTCGACCTTGGCGATCAGGTCGCGCTGCGTCTCCATGAAGCGCTTGGTGCCCTCGTTGGCGAGGGCGCGCACCGGGATGACCGGGAAGCGCGGGTCGATCTGCGTGGAGGGCTGGGCGTCGCGCGCCGCGGCGCGGATGAACGCCTGCTTGAAGTTCGGGTGCGCGATGGACTCCGCCGCGCAGACGAAGCGGGTGCCGAGCTGCACGCCCACCGCCCCGGCCTCCAGCGCCGAGACGATGGCCTCGCCGCGGCCGATGCCGCCGGCCAGAAAGACCGGCACCTCGCGGACCTCCGGCAGGATCTCCTGCGCCAGCACCGAGGTGGCGACCGGGCCGATGTGGCCGCCGGCCTCCGAACCCTCGATGATCAGCGCGTCGATGCCGTGGCGGATCAGCCGCTTGGCGGCGACCAGCGCGGGGGCGAAGGCCATGGCCTTGGCGCCGCCGTCCTTGATGCGCTTGATGACCGGGCCCGACGGCAGGCCGCCGGCGATCACCACGTGGCCCACGCCCTGCTCGCGGCAGGCGTCGACCAGCCGCTCCAGGTCGGGGTGCATGTTGATGAGGTTGACGCCGAACGGCCTGGCCGTCAGCGTGCGCGTCGCCGCGATCTCCTCGGCCAGCCGGTCCGGCCCCATGGAGCCGCAGGCCAGCACGCCGAACCCGCCGGCGTTGGAGATGGCGGAGACGAGGTGGCGCTCCGACACCCAGGTCATCGCGCCGCCCATGATGGCGGTCTCGGTGCCCAGGAAGGCGCAGCCGCGCCGCCAGAGCTGGTTGAGCCGGGCCCGTGCCGGTGATGCGGTCATGACCCGGCCCTCCTCAGGCGTTTCAGGCCGCGTCGAGGCCGTAGACGGTGTGCAGGGCGCGCAGCGCCAGCTCCGCGTACTCCTCGGCGATCAGCACCGAGATCTTGATCTCCGAGGTGGAGATGACCTGGATGTTGATGCCCTTGTCGGCCAGCGCGCTGAACATGCGCTGCGCGACGCCGGCGTGGCTGCGCATGCCGACGCCGATCACCGACACCTTCACCACGTTGGCGTCCGACACCAGGCGCTGGTAGTTCAGCGTGCCCTGGGCGTCCTCCAGCACCTTGACGGCGCGGGCGATGTCCGCCTTGCCCACGGTGAAGGTCAGGTCGGTGGACTTGCCGTCCTCCGACACGTTCTGGACGATCATGTCCACGTTGACCGCGGCGTCGGTCAGCGGGCCGAAGATGGCGGCCGCCACGCCCGGCCGGTCGGCCACGCCGACCAGCGTGATCTTCGCCTCGTCGCGGCTGTAGGCGATGCCGCTCACAACTTCCTTTTCCACGATCTCGTCCTCGTCCACAACCAGGGTTCCGGGCAACGCGCTGCCGGGCGCTTCCTCGAAGCTCGAGAGCACCTGCACGCGCACACGATGGTTCATCGCCATCTCGACCGAGCGGGTCTGCAGGACCTTGGCGCCCTGCGAGGCCATCTCCAGCATCTCCTCGTAGGTGATCCTGTCGAGCTTCCTGGCCTTCGACACGATGCGCGGGTCGGTGGTGTAGACGCCGTCCACGTCGGTGTAGATGTCGCAGCGATCGGCCTTCAGCGCCGCCGCCAGCGCCACCGCCGAGGTGTCGGAGCCGCCGCGGCCCAGCGTCGTGACGCGCCCGTTGGCGGCGACGCCCTGGAAGCCGGCGACCACCGCGACCTCGCCCTCGGCCATGCGCTGCTCGACCTCGGTGGTGTCGATCGAGACGATGCGGGCCTTGGAGTGCGTGTCGTCGGTGCGGATCGGCAGCTGCCAGCCGTGCCAGGAGCGCGCCGGGATGCCGATCGACTGCAGCGCGATGGCCAGCAGGCCGGTGGTCACCTGTTCGCCGGTGGCGACGACGGCGTCGTACTCGCGCGCGTCGTGCAGCTTGTCGATGTCGTTGCAGTATTTCACGAGCTGGTTGGTGACGCCGGACATCGCCGACACCACGACGGCCACCTGGTGGCCCGCCTTGACCTCCTGCTCGACCTTGCGGGCGACATTCTTGATCCGGTCGATGTCGCCGACCGACGTGCCGCCGAACTTGAGGACGATCCGCGCCATAAATCACACCACATCTTGACGCCGACGCCCAAGGCGCGGCATGCCGATCTCCCCGCTCCACCGTTGCCGGCGCGGGGCGGCGTATCCATACTCCGTTCGGGCGGGGCGAGGCAAGGTCGCCCAGCACATGTTTTGCTGCGTAAGCACAAAGAACACAGGCAGAGGACACACAGTGATGAACGCGACCGCCGGCACCGTCGATTCGGACGAGATCGCCCGCTTCTCGGCCATGGCCGCCGAATGGTGGGACCCGGCGGGCAAGTTCCGGCCGCTGCACAAGTTCAATCCCACGCGCCTTGCCTACATCCGCGACACCGTCTGCCGCCGCCTGGGCCGCAACCCGGACACCGCGCGGGCGCTGGAGGGGCTGAGCGTGGTCGACATCGGCTGCGGCGGCGGCCTGCTGGCCGAGCCGATCGCCCGCATGGGCGCGGACGTGCTGGGCGTCGACGCCTCCGAGCGCAACGTCGGGACGGCCGCGGCGCACGCCGCCGAGACCGGCACGGCCGTCGAGTACCGCGCCGCCACCGCCGAGGCCCTGGTCGCCGAGGGCCGGACCTTCGACGTGGTGCTGGCCATGGAGGTGCTGGAGCACGTCGCCGACGTCGACCTGTTCCTGAAGTCCTGCGCCGCCCTGATGAAGCCGGACGGCGTGCTGTTCTTCGCGACGCTGAACCGCACCGCCAAGGCGTACGCGCTGGCCGTCGTCGGGGCGGAGTACGTCCTGCGCTGGCTGCCGCGCGGCACGCACGACTGGCGCAAGTTCCTGCGCCCTTCCGAGATCGCCCGCGGCGTCCGCGCCCACGGGCTGGCGGTGAAGGACCTGACGGGGATGGCGTACAACCCCATCGCCGACAGCTGGCGCCTTGCCCCGCGCGACCTGGATGTGAACTACATGGGCTGGGCCGCGAAGGCGTGATCCCGGGGGAATACGCCCTGGTCCTCGCAGCGGCCGTCGCGCATGCGGGGTGGAACGCGCTGCTGAAGGCGTCCGGCGACCGGCTGCTGTCGCTGGCGGCGATCCGGCTGGTCGGGCTGCTGCTCGGGGCGGGGGCGTTGCTGGTCGTGCCGATGCCGGCGCCGGGCAGTTGGGGGCTGCTGGTGGCGGCTGCGGCAGCACACTTCCTGTACTTCTGGTTCCTGCTCAACGCCTACCGGGTCGGCGACCTCAGCGTCGTGCACCCGGTGTCGCGCGGGCTGGCGCCGCTGCTGCTGGCCATCGCCGCGTGGCTGGCGGTGGGCGAAGCGCTGAGCCCGGCGCACATGCTGGGCGTGGCGGCGATCTCCGGCGGCATCGGCGTGCTGGCGTTCCGCGGCGGCGCCAGCCGGGCGGCGCTGGCCTTCGCGGTCGGCACCGGCGTCACGGTGGCGGTGTACAGCTTCCTCGGCGCGCTCGGCGTACGCGCGGCGGGCACGGTGGTCGGCTTCCAGGCGTGTCTGGAAATCCTCACCGGCGTCGGCGTGCTGGCGTTCGCGGCCGTACGCCGGCCGGCGGCGTCGTTGCGGGCGTACGCGCGTACGCAGGGTGCGGTGGGGCTGAGCGCCGGCGTGCTGTCGGTGTGCGGCTATACGGCCTATCTGCTGGCCGTGGCGGCGCTGCCGATGGCGGCGGTCTCGGCGCTGCGCGAAAGCAGCGTGCTGTTCGCCGCGCTGATCGGGACGGTGCTCTACAAGGAGGGCTTCGGCCGGCGCCGCGCGCTGGCGGCGGCGCTGGTCACCGGCGGAATCGTCGTGCTGGGCGTCGCCCGGTAGGCGGGCTCAGCACGCCTCCGACCACGGGTCGCGGCGCAGCGACGTCGTCACGGCGCGCTGGAAACGCCGGGCGTGCGGCGACGCGGCGCCCTGGCGGGGCAGCACGAACGCCGTGTGGTACTCCATCTCCGGCTCGAAGCGCAGCAGCGCGAGCCGCGGGTCGTCGCGGTCGGCCAGCGACAGCGGGTTCATCAGCGTCACGCCGAGCCCGACGCACACCAGTTCCAGCGCGACGATGGCGCTCGACGCCTCGGCCACGATGCGCCGGGCGACGCCGGCCTCGGCGAACAAGGCGTCCAGGCGGGCCCGCATGGAGTGGCGGCGGGTCAGCGCGATGAACGGCACGTCCGCCAGGTCGCGCGGCTCCACCACGGAGCGGGCGGCCAGCGGGTGCCCGGCCGGCAGCACGCAGGCCATGCGCGAGCGGCGGAACGGTTCGAGCCGGATGCCGGCGTGCAGCGGCGAGGAGTCGGTGAGGCCCAGGTCGGCCCGCCCTTCCGCCACCAGTGACACCACCTCGCCGGACAGCGCGATGTCCACCTGCGTGGTCACCGCAGGATGGGCGGCGGCGAAGCGCACCAGCGCCGCTGGCACCAGCGACAGCGCGAAGGCGGGCGGCACCGCGAGCACCAGACGCTGCCCCGTCGCCGCGTCCATGCCTGCCGCCACGCGGTCGAGCGCGGCGAAGACCCCGTCCAGTTCGCGGTCCACGGCCAGGGCCTCGGCGGTGGGGCGGATCTCGCGGCCGGCCCGCTCGAACAGCGGCACGCCGAGCCTCGCCTCCAGCTGTGCCAGCGCCCGGCTGACCGAGGACTGCGAGCGGCCGAGGCGCCGCGCCGCGTTCGCCGTGGTGCCGTCGGCGATGGTGGCGCGCAGGGCTTCCAGTTCGACCAGGGTCGGGCGTCGGCTGCGCATCGGCGGTTCCCGGCTGTCGGCGGTTCGATCAATAACATAACTGCATTGTTTGTTCCGTTGTCCATGCGCTTTGCGCACGCGAAGCTGTCCGGACCCGCGCTGGTGCGGGGCGGTGCCGGGGAGGGGACGATGGGAACGCGGTGCGTGGTGGGTGCAATGGCGCTGGCGCTGACGATGGTTGGCGCCGCGGGCGCGCAGGAAATCAAGGGCAGTGTGCTGGAACCCTCGCCGGCCAATCTGGCGCGCACCTGGGACGGGGCCAACGTCGTGCTGCCGGCGGCGCTGGCCGGTGGTGCGCTGTGGCAGGGACGGCTGCGCGACATGCCTGCGGCTGCCGGGCGGAGCCCGGATGCGATGGCCGGGCGGAGCCCGGATGCAACGGTCGTGCGGAGCCCGGATGCAACGGTCGTGCGGAGCCCGGTCGTGGTGGTGATGCACGGGTCCAGCGGCGTCGCCGGCTTCATCAAGGACTATCAGGTCTGGCTGGCGGTGGTGCTGGGGCTGCCGTCGGTGGCGCCGGACAGCATGGCGATCCCCGACCGCCTGACCTACACCTCGCCGGTCGGCAAGGACGTCTACGAGCGGGTACACGACCTCCGCCTCGCCGAGCTGCGGCACGCCTTGGCGCAGGTGGCGACGCTGCCCTGGGCCGACCCCGAGCGCGTCGGCATCGTCGGCACCAGTGAGGGCGCGGTGCCGGTGGCGCGCCTGCCCGAGGCCGGGCCGGCGGCGCGCATCGTCTACTCCTGGTCGTGCGAGACCAATTACTTCGTCGAGGAGCCGCGCACGGCGATCCCGCGCGAGACGCCGGTGCTCAGCGTGATCGCCAGCCGCGACCCGTACTTCTCGCCGGACAACCCGTGGAACACGGCGTACGCCGTCAAGGGCCACTGCGCCGAGGCGCTGAAGACGCACGCCGGCGCCGCGGTGCTGCTGTTGGCCTCCGACAAGCACACGGTGATGAACACGCCGGAGGCGCGCGACGCCGCCAGGGCGTTCCTGGCGCGCACGCTGAAGCCGTGAGGAGGGTCAGGCGTAGAGGTCGTCCAGTGCGACCGTCACGCCGACGCTTTCGAACGAGACCTCGCCTTCGGTGACGGTCTCGTGCGTCCATTCGACGCCGTTGCGGCGATAGATGTCGACGCAGCGGCCGTCCTGCGCGATGAGCGCAAATTCGCGGAGGCTGGGAATCATCTGGTAGTGCGCGCGCTTCTCGCGCCGGTCGATGGCTTCGGTCGATTCCGACAGCACCTCGACAATGAGCGAGGGCGCGTGGACGATGTATGGATCGTCGTCCTTGGGATCGCAGGTGACCACGAGGTCCGGGTAATAGAAGGCATTTGCCAGATCGACCCGAACCTTGACGTTCTCCGTGTAGCTCTCGCACCCGTGGCGGCGGATCGAGGGCCGAAGGGCGGCGGACAGGTTCTGCGTGATGACGTTGTGCCGACGGCTCGTGCCCACCATGGCGTACACTTCGCCGTTGACGTACTCGTGCCGTACGTCGGCCGTACGCTCGAACGTCAGGTACTCTTCGGAAGAGATCCAGGGCTTCAGCACGGCGGTCTGCATGCGGTAAGTGTACCGCAATACAGATTGTGTCGCCATGCGGAGTTCGCCAGCGCGGGTGCGGGGAGGCCGGAGCCTCCCCATCCCTTACGTTCACGCCGCGTGACTGGTTTCCTGCTGGGTGAGCAGGGCGTAGATGGCGTCCGCGCTGTCGGAACCGCGCAGCTTCTCGCACATGCCCTGGTCGCGCAGCAGGCGCGACACGCGGGCCAGCGCCTTCAGATGGTCGGCGCCGGCGTGCTCGGGGGCGAGCAGCAGGAAGATCAGATCCACCGGCTGTTCGTCGATCGCGTCGAAGTCGATCGGCCGCTCGAGGCGGGCGAAGACGCCGTGGACGCGCTCCAGGCCGGGCAGCTTGCCGTGCGGGATGGCGATGCCATGCCCGACGCCGGTGGTGCCCAGCCGTTCGCGCTCCAGAAGGACGTCGAAGACCGCCCGCTCGTGCTGGCCGGTCAGCTCCGCGGCCCGTCGCGCCATGTCCTGCAGGGCCTGCTTCTTCGAGCCGGCCTTCAGGTTGGCGAGGATGGCCTGCGGGATGATGAGGTCGTGCATGACCTTTGACCCGTGCCTGGGGAACCGGAGACCAGCGGCCCTGACTCAGGCGCCGGCCTTCTCCAGGGCCGGATCGACCCAGCCGACGTTGCCGTCGACGCGGCGGTAGACCATGTTCAGGCCGCCGTTGGCGCGGTTGCGGAACATCAGGGCCGGCGCCTCGGCCAGCTCCATGCGCATCACCGCCTCGCTGACGGTCAGCGTGTCGATGTGCGTGGTCATGTCGGCGATGACGATCGGGGCGGCCTTCTCGGGCACCGGCTCGTCGTGGTGCTCGGGCTCGGCCTCGATCACCTGGTAGCGGGCGGGGATCAGCTCCTCGCCGCCGTTCTCGGCGGTGTGGTGGCCGCGCAGGCGGTCCTTGTAGCGGCGCAGGCGCTTGTGCAGCTTCTCGCACGCGGTGTCGAAGGACGGGTACGGCTCGGTGGCCTCCGCAACGCTCTGCAGCACGATGCCGCGGCCGACGCGGACCTGGATGTCGGCCTTGAAGAGGTGGGCGTCGCGCGAGAAGACGACGGTCGCCTCCATCGGCTTGGTGAAGTACCTGCCGACGATGGTATTCAGGTTCTCAGCGACGTGCGTGCGCAGGGCATCGCCCACGTCAAGCTGCTTGCCTTTGACGGTCAGTTGCATCTTGGGGAGTTTCCGAGTTTTTGCCCGCAAGGGACTATGTTGGCGGCGCGCCGCCGCGTGCGGACGGGGACCATAGTCGGGGTCGTCCGGGCTGTCAACGAAACGCGAAACCGCGCATTCGCGCTACATGCGTGACATCTTGGCACGGCGACGCTGCACCGACGACGGGATCCGCATGGCCTCACGATACTTCGCAACCGTGCGGCGTGCAATGTCGATCCCCTCCTTCTGCAGGATCTCGACGATCTTGTCGTCGGACAGCACGTCGTCCGCTGGCTCGGCGTCGATCATCACCTTGATGCGGTGGCGCACCGCCTCGGCGGAATGCGCGGCGGCGCCGTCGGCGCCCTGGATGGCCGAGGTGAAGAAGTACTTCAGCTCGAACACGCCGCGCGGCGTCGCCATGAACTTGTTGGTGGTGACGCGGCTCACCGTGCTCTCGTGCATGCCGATGGCCTCGGCGATGTCGCGCAGGATCAGCGGGCGCAGGTGCGAGACGCCGTGGATGAAGAAGGCGTCCTGCTGCCGCACGATCTCCGTCGCCACCTTGAGGATGGTGGTGGCGCGCTGGTGCAGCGACTTCACCAGCCAGTTGGCCGAATGGAAGCGCTCGGTGATGTATTCCTTGTCGGCCTTGGTCTTGGCGGTGCCGGAGACGCGCGAGAAGTAGCGCTGGTTGACCAGCACCCGCGGCAGCGTGTCGGGGTTCAGGTCGATGATCCAGCCGCCGCCGGGGTTGGCGCGCATCAGGATGTCGGGGGTGACCAGCTGCGCCGGCGTGTGATCGAAGGCCAGCGCCGGCTTGGGGTTCAGCTTGCGGATCTCGGCCAGCATGTCCGAGATGTCCTCGGCATCGACGCCGCAGACCTTGATCAGCGCGTTCAGGTTGCGCGCCGCCAGAAGCTCCAGGTTGTCGAGCATCGCCTGCATGGCCGGGTCCAGGCGGTTCTTCTCGCGCAGCTGGATCGCCAGGCATTCCTTCAGCGAGCGCGCGAAGATGCCCGGCGGGTCGAAGCGCTGCACGGCGGCCAGAACGCGTTCCACGTGCTCCGGCGTCGTGCCCAGCTGCTCGGCCAGCGCCTCCAGGTCGGCGCTCAGCCAGCCGGCCTCGTCCAGCGTGTCGATCAGCGCCAGCCCGATCAGCCGGTCGGCCGGGTCGGGCAGGTCGACGTTGAGCTGCTCGATCAGATGGTCGCGCAGGCTCTTGTCGCCGGACAGCCGCGCCTCGAAGTTGCCGTCGTCGTCCTCGAAGCCGCGCCCGCCGCGCTCGTTCCACTGGCCGTAGACGTCGGCCGAGCCGTCGGCGCCGTCGGAGAAGCGGTCGTCGGCGTAGTCGTTCTCGAAATCGGTGTCGAGCGGCGCGTCGGAGGCCGAGCCCATGGTCTCCGAGCTGGTCATCTCCACCGTGTCGCGGGTCCGGCCGTCCGGCGGCAGCGCCGCGGCCTCGGCCTCGCGCGGGTCGACGTCCGGCTCGGGGCGGGATTCGGCGGCTTCGGCGGCCGGGCGCTCGCCGTCGTCGCGCTCGAGCAGGGGGTTCTGCTCGATCTCGCGGTCGACGAACTCGGACAGTTCCACGTTCGACAGCTGCAGCAGCTTGATGGCCTGCTGCAACTGGGGCGTCATCACCAGGGTCTGGGCCTGGCGGAGGTCGAGACGTTGTGAGAGCGCCATGGAGGATCGAGGGGACCTAGAGGCTGAACCGATCGCCGAGGTAGACCCGGCGCACGTCCTCGTGCGCCACGATCTCCGCCGGCTCGCCCTCCATTAGTACCACACCATCGTGCAAAATGTATGCCCGATCGACGAGGTCCAACGTTTCTCTGACGTTGTGGTCGGTGATCAGCACGCCGATGCCGCGGTCGCGCAGGTGGCTGACCAGCTCGCGGATGTCGCCCACGGCGATCGGGTCGATGCCGGCCAGCGGCTCGTCGAGCAGGATGAAATGCGGCTGCGAGGCCAGCGCGCGGGCGATCTCGACGCGCCGCCGCTCGCCGCCCGACAGCGCCAGCGCCGGGGCGCGGCGCAGGTGGGTGATGGAGAACTCGGCCAGCAGCTCGTCCAGCATCGCCTCGCGAGCGTCGCGGTTCGGCTCGACCACCTCCAGCACGGCGCGGATGTTGTTCTCCACCGACAGGCCGCGGAAGATCGAGGCCTCCTGCGGCAGGTAGCCGATGCCCAGCCGGGCGCGCCGGTACATCGGCAGCGCCGTGATGTCCTGCCCATCCAGCAGGATGGTGCCGACGTCGGCGGTGATCAGTCCGGTGATCATGTAGAAGCAGGTGGTCTTGCCCGCCCCGTTGGGGCCGAGCAGGCCGACCGCCTCGCCGCGCTGCACGCTGACCGAGACGTCGCGCACCACCGGGCGCTTCTTGAAGGTCTTGCCGAGGTTGCGCGCGACCAGCCCGTCCTGGGGCACCGCCGATTCGGCGGTGCCGTGGCCGGCGCGGGGGGCGGGGGGGTGCATATCGCTTCGGGCGTCCACGTCGACCGCCATGGGATGCGTGATCCGTTGCCTTTAACGGGTCTTGGCGGGAGCCGTACCCGGGGAGTTGCTGGCCTGCACGTCGCCGGGGATCAGCAGGCCCTTGACCCGGCCGCCGGAGGCCGGGCCGGCGATGACGCGGTTGACCTTGGTGGCCATGTTCATCTCCGCGGCGTCGCCGTTCAGCTGGTTGTCGCCGCGGGTGATGCGCACCGTGCCCAGAAGCACGGCCGTGTTGTCCGGCACCGAGTACACCAGCTTGTCCGAGCGCGCCACATCGGTCGGCGTGGTCACCACCACGCTGCCGGAGCCGTCGATGCGGTTCATCGCGGTCTTGCCGTCCGGCCCCTTGGCGAACTGGCCGATCAGCACGTCGGCGCGCAGGCGCCGGTCGGTGCGCACCGCCACCGCCTCGCCGCGCGCCACCGCGAAGCCCTGGCCCTCGTAGTATTCCAGCGTGTCGCGGGCGGTGACGACGTCGGTCGGCGTGATCAGCTTGAGGTCCTTGCCGGTGACCACCGCCACCTTGCGGTCCATGTCGTAGACCAGCTTGTCGCCGTAGACCTGCTGGGTCGGGCCGATCAGGCGCACGTTGCCCTCCGAGGTGATCTGGAACACCTCGTTGCCCTTGCCGGGGCCGCCCTCGCGGTAGTAGGCGGTCAGCACGTCGCCGTACAGCGTGGTCTCGCCGCGCTTGGCGGAGGCGTTGCCGCGCGCCACGTAGGCCTTGACGTCCTGGTGCCACTCGATCGCCTGGTCGGCGTTGATGTCGGTCGGCTGGCCGCCGGGGCCGCCGGGCAGGGTCTGCGCCGCGGCCGGCAGCGCCGCCAGGGTCAGGCCGGCGGCGAGGCCCGCCACGAGCCTGGCGGCGAGCCCGGCAGCGAGAAGGTGGGAGCGGATCACTTCTTCCTCCCCGCCGTCTCGGCGGACTGGACGCTGGCGTTGGACGAGTTGAGGAACACCATCGTCCGGCCGCGCTCGCTCATGCGGAAGCCCTCGGCCAGCACGACGCCCTGCGGGCCCTGGCTCTCGACGTGGACGTCGCCCCAGGCGGTGCCCTTGCGGATCTCGGAGTAGGCTTCCTCGGTGGTGAACTCGCTGCCGTCGTCGCGCATCACGCGGACGGATCCCCGCATCTTCAGGATGCCGGTGTTCTGGTCGTACCAGCCGCGCTCCGAGCGCATGGTCACCCAGGTGCCGGCGGTCTCGGTCATCTCCGCCACGGGCTTGTCGAGGACGACGATGCCCGGCTGGTCGGTGGACTGTTCGGCCCGCACCGCGGTCAGCGAGAAAGGCTGGTTCTTCTCGTCCGCGCTGAAGTAGCGCGGGTTGATCATCTCCAGCTGGCCCTTGTCGGCGGTCAGGCGCGGCTTGGGGATCTCGTTCAGCGTCGGCCACGCGGCGATCAGCGCCACCGCGGCCAGCGCCACCGCCGGCAGCGTCAGCTTCATGGCCGTGACGATGCGGCTGTAGGAGCGGCTGACCGGGCGGGTGACGCGGCGGCGATGCACGTCGGACACCACGGCCACGCGCTCGCGCGGCGCGGTGGCGGTGGTCTTGCGGTCTTCGCGGATGAGGTCGTCAGCCTGCATGCCCGGATCCTTCCGTTCCTCAGGCCGCGCCGACGCGCAGGCAATCGTGGATGTGCACGATTCCCAGCGGCCGGCCGGAGTTGGTGTCGGCATCGACCACGAACAGCGTGGTGATCGATTTCTCGTTCATGATGCGCAGCGCCTCGGCGACCAGCGCCTTGGGGCGAATCGTCTTCGGTCCCGCAGACATGATGACGCGGGCCTGCTGCGCCAAGAGGTCGGGGTCGAGATGGCGGCGCAGATCGCCGTCGGTGATGATGCCGGTCAGCCGCCCGTCCTCGCCCACCACGCCGACGCAGCCCAGACGCTTGGCCGTCATCTCCAGGATGACCTCGCTGAACGGCGTGTCCTCGCGGCACAGCGGCATGGCCTCGCCGGCATGCATGACGTCGGTGACCTTGAGCAGCGCGCGGCCGAGCTGGCCGCCCGGGTGCATCTCGCGGAAGTCGGAGGCCGAGAAGCCGCGCCGCTCCATCAGCGCGATGGCGATGGCGTCGCCCAGCGCCAGCATCATGGTGGTGGACGTGGTCGGCGCCAGACCCAGCGGGCAGGCCTCGGGCGCGGCCGGCAGCACCAGCGCGACATCCGACTGCTCGGCCAGCGGCGAGGCGGCGCGGCGCGTGATGCCGATCAGCGTGATGCCGAAGCGGCGGGTGTAGGCGATGATGTCGCTGAGCTCCGCCGTCTCGCCGGAGTTGGACAACGCGATGACGGCGTCCTGCCGGGTGATCATGCCGAGGTCGCCGTGGCTGGCCTCGCCGGGGTGGACGAACAGCGCCGGGGTGCCGGTGGAGGCCATGGTGGCGGCGATCTTGCGCGCGACGTGGCCGCTCTTGCCCATGCCGCTGACGACGACTCGGCCGGTGACGCCGGCCAGCAGCTCGATGGCCTGGGTGAAGGCGCCGTCCAGGCTGTCGGCCAGGGTCTCCAGCGCCTCCGCCTCCATGCGCAGCACGCGCGCGGCGCTGGTGCAGTCGCGGTCCAGCCTCTGCGTCTGGTCTTCCCCCAGCGTCTGGTCTTTGATGGCCGTACGATCGATCGCTTTGTTCAAGGCTGCAGCCGCCCTTGCTGTCCGGTCTCGCTACCCGGCGTCCACGTCCGGCGGGCCAACGGCTCGCGCCGGCAGTATGCCCATGGAGTGGGCGCCGGTCAAACTTATGACGGGCAGGTTACCCCGCCCGTGCCCCCATGCCTCAATGCGCCAGAATGTCGGGCTCGTCCCAGCCGCCCAGGTCCAAGGCGCCGCGCGCCGGCAGGAAGCGGAAGCACGCTTCGGCGAGCTGCGTGCGCTGCTCGCGCGCCAGCATCGCGTCCAGCTTTTCCTTCAGGTCGTGCAGGTGCAGCACGTCGGAGGCCGCGTATTTCATTTGCTCGGGCGACAGTTCGTCGGCCCCCCAGTCCGAGGACTGCTGCTGCTTCGACAGCTCGACGCCCAGCAGATCCTTGCACAGGTCCTTCAGGCCGTGCTTGTCGGTGAAGGTGCGCACCAGCTTGGACGCCACCTTGGTGCAGTAGATCGGCTGCACGACGATGCCCAGGTAGGCCTGCATCACCGCCACGTCGAAGCGGGCGAAGTGGAACAGCTTGGTGACTTCGGCGTCGGTCATCAGGCGCTTCAGGTTCGGCGCGTCGTAGCGGCCGCGGCGGAACTGCACGAGGTGCACCGCCCCGTCGCCGGCCGACAGCTGGACGAGGCACAGCCGGTCGCGGGCCGGGTTCAGGCCCATGGTCTCGGTGTCGATGGCGACGCAGCCGCCGCGCGCCGCCGCCTTGAGGTCGAGTCCGTCCGGCAGGTCGCCGTCATGCAGGTCGATGGGCACGTCCGTCTCCGCAGCTCAAGACCCCGTAGCGGGGCCCAAAAACGACAAACGCCGCGGTGCAAGAAGCACGCGGCGTAGCCGTCAGAATTGGTGCCCAGGAGAAGACTCGAACTTCCACGACATTTCTGCCACAGGTACCTGAAACCTGCGCGTCTACCAATTCCGCCACCTGGGCTCGGTGTGGGCCGCTTATGTAGCGCCGCTGCGGACCCCCGTCAACACGATTTTTCGACCCTGATCGCAAATTTTTGCCACATGGCCGCACCGGCGCGCAAACGCGCCTCGGGCCTAGCTCTGCGCGTGCGGTTTCTATATAAGCATCGCCGTTCGGCGCAATGGCCCACACGCGCCCAAGGTTTTGTCTTTGATTTCTGGGGCACCCATCGGAACGGCACGGGAGAAGGTCGATGTCCTATCGCTATCGGATTGCCACGGTGTTCGGCGGGTCCGGCTTCATCGGCCGCCACCTGATCCGCCGCCTCGCCAAGGCCGGCTACATCGTGCGGATCGCCGCGCGCCGGCCGCACCAGGCCAACTTCCTGAAGACCGCCGGCGCGGTCGGCCAGATCGTGCCGTGGGCGGTGGACGTGCGCGACGACGCCTCGGTGGCGCGCGCCGTCAAGGACGCGGACGTCGTCGTCAACCTGATCGGCGCGCTGTACGAGGCCGCGCCCTGGTCGTTCGACACGGTGCACGTCGATGCGCCGGCCCGCATCGCCCGCCTCGCCAAGGAGGCCGGGGCCGGGCGTCTGGTGCACGTCTCGGCGCTGGGCGCCGCCGCGAATTCGGAGTCGGCCTACGCGCGCACCAAGGCGGCGGGCGAGAAGGCGGTGCTGGCGGCCTTCCCCGGCGCCACCATCCTGCGCCCCAGCATCGTCTTCGGCCCCGAGGACCGCTTCTTCAACAAGTTCGCCGCGATGGCGCAGCTGTCGCCGGTGCTGCCGCTGGTCGGCGGCGGCAAGACCCGCTTCCAGCCGGTGGGCGTCAACGACCTCGCCGACGCCATCGTCGCGGCGGTCGAGCGCGACGACGCCAAGGGCCGCGTCTTCGAGCTGGGCGGCCCGAACACCTACACCTTCAAGGAGCTGATGCAGCTCATGCTGAAGGTGATCGAACGCCCCGGCCGCTTCCTCCTGCCGATCCCCTGGCGCCTGTCGGAGACGCTGGGCGGCATCCTGGAGAAGGTGCCCCTCGTCGCCCCGCTGCTGACCCGCGACCAGGTCGAGTTGCTGAAGGCGGACAACGTCTGCTCCGGCCGCGAGCCCGGCTTCGAGCAGCTCGGCATCACCCCGGCGGCGCCGGAGGTGATCCTGCCGACCTACCTGTTCCGCTTCATCGTCGGCGGACGCACCCACACGCTGACCCGCGACGTCGACGCGCACGAGAAGTACCCGGGCTGAGCGGGCGGGCACCTCGCCCCTCACGGAAAGCTGACGGAAAGCCCCGGCCACACGGCCGGGGCTTTTTCTTGTCACGGCAATGGCAGAACCCGGCCATGCGGCCGCGCGCTACTCCTCCCGACCGTCAGCATGGCCGGGAGCTTCCTTCATGAGTCTCGTCACGATCGCCTTCGGCCAGTCGGCCGCCGCCAGGCTTCAGCCGTTCGGCCTCAAGATCTTCTCGGCGCGCGGCGACCTGTCGCTGGACGCGGACAGCTGGTTCGAGGCGCCGGGCTCGACGCAGCCCTCGCTGGCCCCGGGCTCGCTGGTGCAGGTCGGCGCCTTCGCGTCGCTGGCCGGCGGCGGCACCATGGGGAACGTGCGGGTCGGCCGCTACGTCTCCATCGCTGCCGGGGTGACGATCGGGACGCACAACCACCCCACCGACTGGCTGAGCACGTCGCGCCTCACCTACTACCCGCAGATCCATGAGTGGCACACGTTCTGCGGCGACGGCGGCCCTGCGGTGACCGGCGGGCTGCGGCGTCCCTTCGACGGCGCCTGCCCGATCACCGAGATCGGCAACGACGTGTGGATCGGGCAGGGGGTGTTCATCCGCTCCGGCGTGCGCATCGGCGACGGGGCGGTGATCGGCGCCCGCTCCGTGGTGGTCAAGGATGTGGAGCCCTACACCGTCGTGGCCGGCACGCCGGCCAGGCCGCTGCGCCGGCGCTTTCCTGACGCCGTGGTCGAGCGGCTGCTGGCCGCGCGGTGGTGGCGCTATTCATTGTACGACATGGCCGGCGTGCCGTTCGAGGACGTGCCGGCGGCGCTGGACGCCATCGAGGAACGGGTCGCGCGCGGCGACCTCATGGAGTACCGGGCGCCGGTCCACAGCGCCGCCGATCTGGCGGCTCTGTTCGCGCCGGAGGGTGGTCAGAGATAGATCATCCCCAGGATCAGCGCGCCTATGGCGATGCGGTACCAGCCGAACGGGGCGAAGCCGTAGCGGCCGATGAAATTGACGAACGCCTTGATCACCACGATGGCCGAGACGAAGGCCACCGCGAAGCCCACCGCGATCAGCGCGGCGCCGTCGCTGCTCATGTGGCTCCAGTTCTTGTAGAGGTCGTAGACGGTGGCGCCGAACATCGTCGGGATCGCCAGGAAGAAGGAGAACTCGGCGGCGGTACGGCGGTCCACCCCCAGCAGCAACGCGCCGAGGATGGTGGCGCCCGAGCGCGACACGCCGGGCACCAGCGCCAGGCACTGGAACAGGCCGATCTTCAGCGCCAGGGGCGCGGTGAAGCGCTCCACCTCGTGGTAGCGCGGCGTCGGCACGAAGCGCTCGACGATCAGGATGGCGATGCCGCCGACGATCAGCGAGACGCAGACCACCGTGGTGTTGAACAGCACCGACTTGATGAAGCCGTGCAGCAGGAAGCCCAGCACCGCCGACGGCAGGAAGGCGAGCAGCACCGCGATGGTGAAGCGCCATGCCCGCGGGTCGTCCTTCAAGCCGACCGCAACCTTCCACAGCCGGCTGAAATAGACGACGCAGACCGCCAGGATGGCGCCCAGCTGCACCACCACGTCGAACACGTGCCCGGGCGGGCCGTTGAAGCCCAGCAGGTCGTCGAACAGGATGATGTGCCCGGTCGAGGAGACCGGCAGGAACTCGGTCAGCCCCTCGACGAGGCCGAGGATGGCGGCATCCAGATAGTCGCGGAACATGGGTGTGGGTGCTCGGCAGGGTCGCGGATGGGGCGTCCCGCAGGCTGGGGCCGCCGGGACCGTGGCTGTATAGCAGCCGGTCCCCCGGATGGCGATGGGGGATGGCTCGGTACCCCAAAGAGAGCGATAGGTCCGGATCGGTACTAATTCCCGACCCGATTCCGGGTGGTGCAATGGTCGCGATTCAGCTATGTTGCAAATAGGTCAGTATTAGTTACCTATCGTCCATTTTTTGCTCGCGAGTCCCGCGCCCGTAAGGTATATGACGATGCGACCGCGCTGTCCGCGGTCGATGATTTCCACCGCGGCAGCGAATCCCCACAAGGGGTAGGGCTGCCGCGCCGAGCGCGAGGAGCAGGCGTCATGGCGAAGCAGAAGATGTTGGGCTTTGTGCACACGGCACAGCGCATGCCCGACAAGCGCACCGCCGAGGAGCGCCGCAAGGACTTCCGCGAGATCTACGCCCGCTTCACCGACCAGCGCGCCACCGAGCAGGCCAACCGCTGCTCGCAATGCGGCGTGCCGTTCTGCCAGGTGCACTGCCCGGTGCAGAACAACATCCCGGACTGGCTGAAGCTGACCGCCGAGGGCCGGCTGGAAGAGGCCTACGAAGCATCCCAGGCCACCAACAACCTGCCGGAGATCTGCGGCCGCATCTGCCCGCAGGACCGCCTGTGCGAGGGCAACTGCGTCATCGAGCAGTCCACCCACGGCGCCGTCACCATCGGCTCGGTCGAGCGCTACATCAACGACACCGCCTGGGAGCAGGGCTGGGTCAAGCCGCGCACGCCGTCCCGCGAGCTGGGTGCGTCGGTCGGCATCATCGGCGCCGGGCCGGCCGGCCTCGCCGCCGCCGAGGAGCTGCGCGCCAAGGGCTACGAGGTGCACGTCTACGACCGCTACGACCGCATGGGCGGCCTGCTGGTCTACGGCATCCCCGGCTTCAAGCTGGAGAAGGACGTGGTGCAGCGCCGCGTCCAGCTGCTGGCCGACGCCGGCGTCACCTTCCACGCCAACTTCGAGGTCGGCCGCGACGCCACGCTCGCCGACCTGCGCCGCAAGCACGCCGCCGTGCTGATCGCCACCGGCGTCTACAAGGCGCGCGACCTCGACGCGCCGGGCGCCGCGCTGGGCAACATCGTGCCGGCGCTGGAGTACCTGACCACCTCCAACCGCAAGGACCTGGGCGACGCGGTGCCGGCCTACGACGACGGCTCGCTGAACGCCGCCGGCAAGAACGTCGTGGTGGTCGGCGGCGGTGACACCGCCATGGACTGCGTGCGCACCGCCATCCGCCAGGGCGCCACCTCGGTGAAGTGTCTCTATCGCCGCGACCGCAAGAACATGCCCGGCTCGCAGCGCGAGGTCGCGCACGCCGAGGAGGAGGGCGTCGAGTTCATCTGGCAGGCCGCGCCCGAAGCCTTCGTGGGCGAGGGCAATGTGAGCGGCGTGCGCGCCGTGCGCATCCACCTGGGCGTCGCCGACGCCACCGGCCGCCAGACGCCGCAGGTGATCGAGGGGTCGGAGTTCACCATCGAGGCCGACATCGTCATCAAGGCGCTGGGCTTCGACCCGGAGAACCTGCCGGACCTGTTCGACGAGCCGGGCCTGAAGGTGACGCGTTGGGGCACGGTGACCGCCGACGCCCGCACCAAGATGACGAGCGTCGACGGCGTGTTCGGCGCCGGCGACATCGTGCGCGGCGCCTCGCTGGTGGTGTGGGCGATCCGCGACGGCCGCGACGCGGCGGACTCGATCCACGCCTACGTCAAGGCGAAGACCGAGGCCTACGCCGAAGCGGCGGAATA
This sequence comes from Azospirillum sp. TSO22-1, assembly GCF_003116015.1. GTDB lineage: Bacteria > Pseudomonadota > Alphaproteobacteria > Azospirillales > Azospirillaceae > Azospirillum. The sequence continues at coordinate 20,706 of NZ_LGQZ01000004.1, read as the reverse complement.
AGCGCGGGACCGCTCCCGCGCACCAATCCAAGGGTTCCGGGGGCGTCCGCGCCCCCGGTTTGGCCGAGGGGCGCTGCCCCTCGCGATCTTACGACTGAAAGGGTCCACCGATGACCGAGATGCTGAACCAGGGTGAGCAGTTCGTCGCCGAGTACCGCGCCAACGTGGAGCGGCTGACCGCGGCCAACCTGGCCGACATCGTCGAGGAGCACGACGCCTGCGGCGTCGGCTTCATCGCCGCGATCGACGGCAAGCCCCGCCGTTCGGTGGTCGAGAAAGGCATCGAGGCCCTGAAGGCGGTCTGGCACCGCGGCGCCGTGGACGCCGACGGCAAGACCGGCGACGGCGCCGGCATCCACGTCCAGGTGCCGCAGAAGTTCTTCAAGGACCACGTCCGCGTCATCGGCCACACGCCGCCGGAGAACAACCTCGCCGTCGGCCAGGTCTTCCTGCCGCGCGTCTCGCTCGACGCGCAGGAGGCCTGCCGCTGCATCGTCGAGACCGAGATCCTGAACTTCGGCTACTACATCTATGGCTGGCGTCAGGTGCCGATCAACGTCGACATCATCGGCGAGAAGGCCAACGCCACCCGGCCGGAGATCGAGCAGATCATCGTCGGAAACAGCAAGGGCGTGTCGGACGAGCAGTTCGAACTCGACCTCTACGTCATCCGTCGCCGCATCGAGAAGGCGGTGCGGGCCGAGCAGATCAACGACTTCTACATCTGCACGCTGTCCGCGCGCTCGCTCATCTACAAGGGCATGTTCCTGGCCGAGCAGCTGTCGACCTTCTACCCCGACCTGACGGACGAGCGCTTCGAGTCGAACTTCGCCATCTACCACCAGCGCTATTCGACCAACACGTTCCCGACGTGGCCGCTGGCGCAGCCGTTCCGCATGCTCGCCCACAACGGCGAGATCAACACGCTGAAGGGCAACGTCAACTGGATGAAGGCGCACGAGACCCGGATGGAGCATCCGGTGTTCGGCGCCCACATGGCCGACATCAAGCCGGTGATCGGCGTCGGCCTGTCCGACTCCGGCGCGCTGGACACCGTGTTCGAGGTGCTGGTGCGCGCCGGCCGCTCGGCCCCGATGGTCAAGATGATGCTGGTGCCGCAGGCGCTGACCAGCTCCTCCACCACGCCGGAGACGCACAAGGCGCTGATCGGCTACTGCAACTCGGTCATGGAGCCGTGGGACGGCCCGGCCGCGCTGGCGATGACCGACGGCCGCTGGGTGGTCGGCGGCATGGACCGCAACGGCCTGCGCCCGATGCGCTACACCATCACCAGCGACGGCCTGATCATCGCCGGCTCGGAGACGGGCATGGTGAAGATCGACGAGACGCAGGTGAAGGAGAAGGGCCGCCTCGGCCCGGGGCAGATGATCGCCGTCGATCTGGTGGCCGGCAAGCTCTACTCCGACACCGGCATCAAGGACCTGCTGTCCGCCCAGAAGCCGTGGGGCAACTGGGTCAAGAACACCACGCACCTGGACGAGCTGGTCAAGAAGGCCTCGCAGCAGGGCGAGCCGGCCGACCTGGAGAAGGCCGAGCTGCGCCAGCGCCAGATGGCGTTCGGCATCACCATGGAAGACCTGGAACTGATCCTCCACCCGATGGTCGAGGACGCCAAGGAGGCCGTGGGCTCGATGGGCGACGACAGCCCGATCGCCGTGCTGTCGGAGAAGTACCGCGGCCTGCACCACTTCTTCCGCCAGAACTTCTCCCAGGTCACCAACCCGCCCATCGACTCCTTGCGCGAGCGCCGGGTGATGAGCCTGAAGACGCGCCTGGGCAACCTTGGCAACATCCTCGACGAGGACGAGAGCCAGACGCGCCTGCTGCAGCTGGAATCGCCGGTGCTGACCACCGCCGAGTTCCGCGCCATGCACGCCTATATGGCCGGCAACGTCGCCGAGATCGACTGCACCTTCGCGGTGGACGGCGGCCCCGACGCGCTGAAGGACGCGCTGAAGCGCATCCGCCAGGAGAGCGAGGACGCCGTGCGCGGCGGCGCCAACCACGTCATCCTCACCGACGAGGCGATGGACGCCAGGCGCGCCGCCATCCCGATGATCCTGGCCACCGGCGCGGTGCACACGCACCTCGTGCGCAACAACCTGCGCACCTTCACCTCGCTGAACGTCCGCTCGGCCGAGTGCATCGACACGCACTATTTCGCGGTGCTGATCGGCGTCGGCGCCACCACGGTGAACGCCTACCTCGCCCAGGAGAGCATCGCCGACCGCCAGCGCCGCGGTCTGTTCGGCGACATCGCCCTGGAGACCTGCCTGGTCCGCTTCAAGAAGGCGATTGACGAGGGCCTGCTGAAGATCATGTCCAAGATGGGCATCTCGATCATCAGCAGCTACCGCGGCGGCTGCAACTTCGAGTCCATCGGCCTGTCGCGCGCGCTGATCGCCGAGCACTTCCCGGCCATGGTCAGCCGCATCTCCGGCATCGGCCTGACCGGCATCCAGAAGAAGGTGCTGGAGCAGCACGCCATCGCCTACGACCAGGAGGCCATCGCGCTGCCCGTCGGCGGCTTCTACCGCTTCCGCAAGTCGGGCGACCGGCACGGCTGGGAGGGCGGCGTCATCCACACGCTGCAGCAGGCGGTGCAGGACGACAGCTACTCGACCTTCAAGAAGTACTCGGAGATGGTCCACAAGCGGCCGCCGATGCAGCTGCGCGACCTGCTGGAGTTCCGCAAGCTGAAGGCGCCGGTCCCGGTGGACGAGGTCGAGTCGATCACCGCCATCCGCAAGCGCTTCATCACCCCGGGCATGTCGCTGGGCGCGCTGAGCCCCGAGGCGCACGGCACGCTGAACGTCGCCATGAACCGCATCGGCGCCAAGTCGGACAGCGGCGAGGGCGGCGAGGATCCGGCGCGCTTCCGCCCGGACAAGAACGGCGACAACTGGAACTCGGCGATCAAGCAGGTGGCCTCGGGCCGCTTCGGCGTGACGGCCGAGTACCTCAACCAGTGCCGTGAGCTGGAGATCAAGGTCGCCCAGGGCGCCAAGCCCGGCGAGGGCGGCCAGCTGCCCGGCTTCAAGGTGACGGAGATGATCGCCAAGCTGCGGCACGCGACGCCCGGCGTGATGCTGATCAGCCCGCCGCCGCACCACGACATCTACTCGATCGAGGATCTGGCGCAGCTCATCTACGACCTGAAGCAGATCAACCCCGAGGCCAAGGTCACGGTGAAGCTGGTCAGCCGTTCCGGAATCGGAACGATCGCGGCGGGCGTGGCCAAGGCCAACGCCGACGTGATCCTGATCTCCGGCCACTCCGGCGGCACCGGCGCCTCGCCGCAGACGTCCATCAAGTTCGCGGGTGCTCCGTGGGAGATGGGCCTGTCGGAGGTGCATCAGGTCCTGACGCTGAACAAGCTGCGCCACCGCGTGCGGCTGCGCACCGACGGCGGCCTGAAGACCGGCCGCGACATCGTCGTCGCCGCCATGCTGGGCGCGGAAGAATTCGGTATCGGAACGGCCTCGCTGATCGCCATGGGCTGCATCATGGTCCGCCAGTGCCACTCGAACACCTGTCCGGTGGGCGTGTGCGTGCAGGACCCGAAGCTGCGCGAGAAGTTCACCGGCACGCCGGAGAAGGTGGTCAACCTGTTCACCTTCCTGGCCGAGGAGGTGCGCGAGATCCTGGCCTCGCTCGGCTTCCGCTCGCTCAACGAGGTGATCGGCCGCACCGACCTGCTGCATCAGGTCAGCCGCGGCGCCGCGCACCTCGACGACCTCGACCTCAACCCGCTGCTGGCGCAGGTCGATCCGGGCGAGAACGCGCGCTACTGCACCATGCAGGGCCGCAACGAGGTGCCGGACACGCTGGACGCCCGCATCGTCGCGGACGCACGGCCCCTGTTCGAGGAGGGCGAGAAGATGCAGCTCGCCTACAACGCGCGGAACACGCAGCGCGCCATCGGCACGCGGCTGTCCTCGATGGTGACCCGCAAGTTCGGCATGTTCGGCCTGCAGCCGGGCCACATCACGGTGCGCCTGCGCGGCACCGCCGGCCAGTCCTTGGGCGCCTTCGCGGTGCAGGGCATCAAGCTGGAGGTGATGGGCGACGCCAACGACTACGTCGGCAAGGGCCTGTCCGGCGGCACCATCGTGGTGCGGCCGACCACCTCCTCGCCGCTGGAGACCAACAAGAACACGATCATCGGCAACACGGTCCTCTACGGTGCGACGGCCGGCAAGCTGTTCGCCGCGGGCCAGGCCGGAGAGCGGTTCGCGGTGCGCAACTCGGGCGCGGCCGTGGTGGTCGAGGGCTGCGGCTCCAACGGCTGCGAGTACATGACCGGCGGCACGGCGGTCATCCTCGGCGCGGTCGGCGACAACTTCGGCGCCGGCATGACCGGGGGCATGGCCTACGTCTACGACGAGAACGGCAGCTTCCCGCTGTCGGTCAACGACGAGAGCATCATCTTCCAGCGCGTCGAGGTGGCGCACTACGAGGACCAGCTCAAGCGCCTGATCGAGGAGCATGTCGAGGAGACGGACAGCCGCTTCGCCGCCCAGATCCTCAACGACTGGGAGCGCGCCCTGCCGAAGTTCTGGCAGATCGTGCCGAAGGAGATGCTGAGCCGCCTGGAGGTGCCCGTCACCGCCGCGGCGCCGGCGGCGGCAGAGTAAGCGCCGGATCACGCACATGTGAAAAGACGGCGGCCCGAAGACCTCTTCGGGCCGCCGTTTTCGCGTCCGGCTGTGTCCTCACCGCCCTATCCAACGGCTTCGTGACGGAATAATATCGACCCGGAACGGTTGATGGGGCGGTTGGATCACGGGCGACGGAAGGAGCGGGCAGGATGCCGTTCGCCAACGGCTTACGGATCGAGATGCGGCGCGCCACGCCGGCCGACGGCGCACGCTGCGCGCGAATCTTCCTGGAGGCCCGGCGCAAGGCCTTCCCCTGGCAGCCTGCCGATCGTTTCGGTCTGGACGACTACTACGACTGCGTCGAGGACGAACTGGTCATCGTCGCCGAGGTGGACGGGCAGGTCGTCGGCTTCGTCTCCATCGACCTGCCCGAGCGCTTCATCCATACCCTGTTCATCGACCCGCTCTGGCAGCAGCGCGGCATCGGCACGCTGCTGCTGCGCGAGGCGCTGGCGGAACTGCGCGGCACCGCGCAGCTGACCTGCGCCGCCCGCAACGCCGCGGCGCGGGCCTTCTACGAGCACAACGGCTGGGTTCCGGTGCCGGGCGCCAACGACGGCCGCGAGGCCCACGTCCTCTATCGCAAGGCCGATTGAGCCACCGCGAAAGCGGGGTGTTTTCCGGCGGTTGCTTGCGCTACAGTCCGGCCCGGCATGCGGACCCTTTACCATCATCCCCTCTCCCCGATCGCGCGTCTGACGCGTCTGTCGCTGGCCGAAAAGGGCCTGGAGTTCGACGCCGTCGTCGAAAAGCCGTGGGAGCGGCGCACCGACTTCCTGGCGCTCAACCCCGCCGGGGAGGTGCCGGTGCTCGTCGAGGATGACGGCACGGTGATCGCCGACGGCTGGACGGTGATCGAGTACCTGGAGGAGGCCTACCCCAGCATCCCGCTGCTGCCGCCTGAGGTGGTCGGTCGCGCCGAGGTGCGGCGGATCGCGGCGTGGTATCTGCGCAAGTTCGACCGCGAGGTGATCGAGAACCTCGTGGGCGAGAAGCTGATCAAGCGCATCTCCAGCCAGGGCCACCCCTACGCCCCGGCGATCCGCGCCGGCCTGGCCAACATCCACTACCACCTCGACTACATCGCCTTCCTGGCCGAGCGCCGGGCGTGGCTGGCGGGGCCGAGCTTCACGCTGGCCGACCTCGCCGCGGCGGCGGCGCTGAGCTGCGTGGACTACATCGGCGACGTGCCGTGGGACGAGGTGCCGGAGGCCAAGGACTGGTACGCCCGCATCAAGTCGCGCCCGAGCTTCCGGCCGCTGCTGGCCGACACCATCCCGGGCTGCCCGCCGCCGCGGCACTACGCGGATCTGGATTTCTGACCAGGGACGTGCCGGCGTCGGGCCCCCACCCCATCCCTCCCCCGCTGGGCGGGGGAGGGATGGGGTGGGGGGCAGAGCGAGAACGTCACCGGCCGCTTGGCAATTGACGTTCATCAATCAAAACGCAATGAAGCGCCTCTCATCCACAAACATTCCCCCGCTTGCCTTGCCCCAGGTTCACTCCCATTTCCACGATTGAGGCGCCGATCCTCACCCATGGGGCGCGGCGTTTTGCCTTGACTTCGGTCAACGGCATTTCTTGATTTCGGTCAAGTGTCTTGCGACAACGTACAAAACGAACAATCGCATCCTCGGGAGTTTCCATGACCGTGCAGACCGTCGACATGAGCGGCACCGACATGCCCGCCGGCCCCTCGAAGGGCACCCTCGGCTTCATCGCCTTCGCGCTGGTGTGCCTACTGCCGCTGTCCAGCGACATCTTCGTTTCGCTGGTCGGCAAGGCGAGCGGCGTCACCGGCCCCCTCGCCTACGTCTTCGCCTGGAGCGCGTCCTTCGCCATGGGGCTGCTGGCGCTGATCGCCATCGGCTTTCCGGCGCTGGTGCTCTGGCACCTCGTCTCCGGGCGCCGCTGAGCCTACTTGGCCCCCCCGGACCGTTCCAGCCCGGCGAGGTTCCCGCGCGCGACGCGGGCCGGGCCGGAGTCCGGGGCGACGCGTTCGACCAGCTTCCAGTCGTCGCGCGCGCCTTTGGCGTCGCCGGCCAGCGCCTTGACGTTGCCGCGCAGCAGCAGCGCCTCCGGGTCGCCGGGCTTCAGCTCCAGCGCCTGCGCCACGTCGGCCAGCGCCTGCCGGGTGTTGCTCAGCGCCTTGTGTGCGGCGGCGCGGTAGAGCCACGCGTCGGCCCGCGCCGGGTCCTTGGCGAGCACTGCGTTCAGGTCATCGATGGCGTCCCAGTAGCGCTCGCCCTCGGCGCGCGCGATGGCGCGGTCGACCAGCAGGTCGGCGTCGCCGGGCTGGCGCTCCAGCGCCGCGGTGTAGAGCCGCTCCGCCCGCGCGCTGTCGCCGGCGCGCAGCCACGCCCAGCCGGCCCGGCCGAGCACGGCGGCGCCGGCCCGCGGGTCCTTCTGCCCCAGCTCCGTGGCGATGTCCTCCAGATGCCGGCCGGCCTCGGCGAAGTCGCCGCGGTGGAACAGCGCCAGCGCGTGGCACAGCCGGGCCGGCGTGCCGCCGCCCCTGGCCTGCCAGCCGGCGGCGCGCTCCAGCGCCGCGTCGGGCTGCGCCTCGGCGAGCGTCAGGCACTCCTGCAACTCGGCGTCGGCGGCGAGCGCCGGGCCGGTCAGCAGGAAGGGCAGGATGACGAGCGAAGAGAAGAGGTTGCGTCGGATCATGGTCGCCCTACACTCGGGCATCGCGCGTTTGCGCGCAAGACCGTGAAGGCCCGTCCATGACCGCTCCCCGCCTGTTCGTCTTCGGCCTCGGCTACACCGCCGGGGTGCTCGCCCGTCAGCTGGCGGCCGAAGGCTGGCGGATCGCCGGCACCTGCCAGACCGCGGAGAAGCGCGCCGAGTTGGAGGCCCTGGGCTACGAGGCCCACGTCTTCGACCGCGAGCACCCGCTGCCCGACGCCAGGGCGGTGCTGAAGGACGCCACCCACCTGCTGCTCAGCATTCCGCCCGACCGCAAGGGCGACCCGGTGCTGGCGGCGCACGGCCAGGACATCGCCGACCTGATCAGCCTGGAGTGGGCCGGCTATCTCTCCACCACCGGCGTCTACGGCGACTCCGGGGGGGAGTGGGTGAGCGAGGCCTCCTGGCTGCGGCCGACCAGCGACCGCTCCAGGCGCCGGGTCGAGGCGGAGAAGGGCTGGCTCAACCTCTACCGCCAGTACGGGGTGCCGCTGCACGTGTTCCGCCTGCCCGGCATATACGGCCCCGGCCGCAGCGCCATCGACCAGCTGCGCGCCGGCGAGGCCAAGCGAATCGACAAGCCCGGCCACCTGTTCGGCCGCATCCATGTGGAGGACATCGCCGGAGTGCTGCGCGCCTCCATGGCGACCATGAACCCCGGCGCCGTCTACAACGTCTGCGACGACGAGCCGGCCGAGCCGCAGGAGGTCATCCGCTACGCCGCCGAGCTGCTGGGTGTGGAGCCGCCGCCGCTGGTGCCCTACGACAAGGCCGAGCTGTCGGAGATGGCCAGGAGCTTCTGGGCCGACAACCGCCGCGTGAAGAACGAGCGCATCAAGACGAAGCTCGGCTACGCGCTGAAGCACCCGAGCTACCGGGACGGGCTGAAGGCGCAGGCGGAGGCGGGCTGACCGTCAGCCCGCCATGTCCTTCCGGACGTGCAGCCGCACCCACTCGCCGAACTTCCGGTCGACGACCAGCGTGTGCATCTTGATCCACTTGCCGATGAAGCCCAGCACCAGGAAGCGGGCCAGGTAATCGTCCGGCTCGGCGCCGGTGCGCACGAAGGTCCAGATATCCTCGATCTGCTGCAGGAAGGTGGCGTGCAGCTTGCGGTGCGCCTCCAGGTCGGGATAGCCGTGCGCCGCCATCAGCGCCTCCTCCCGCGCGAAGTGGTCGCGGGTGAAGGACAAGAGCTCCGCGCACACGCCCTTCAGGTCGATCGCGCCGTCCTCGCGCTCCAGCGACCGGCGGATCGCGTTGTAGACGCGGTAGAGCGTGCGGTGTTCCTCGTCGATCTCGGGAATGGCGAGGCTGGCCGAGTCGTCCCAAACCAGGTTCGTCATGGTCATGGGTCTTCTCCACGTGCGGCACGCAATGGTTCGAAGACTAAGGTGTTCTTCGGAAAAGCGCTACGAAAACTATGCGCCGGTGTGGAGGTCGGCACAACCCAATATGTCTATTACTCGGTATTACCATCAGGTTGCGACGAAACGTCTCGCACCTCTTGCGCGCCGGGCGGGTGAATAATAATCAGACTGGATAATTGTTGGGACACGGCGGACGCCATGCCGCGCGACGATCTTCGGGAGCGGATGACCAAACGGCCGGAAGACGGGCAGGGGGGCCACCACGACCATCTGCGCAGGCAGGTGGACGAGCTGGTCAGCCGCGTGCCGAAGCATGCGCTCCGCGCCGTCATCGACGAGATCGAGGGCACCAACGCGCAGAACAGCGCGCGCGCCCAGACCCTGCGCGACGCGCTGGTGGAGCAGTTCAACAAGCTCCGCCCCTTCAAGGCGCGCCGCCTGTTCACCAGCCTGTTCGAGCCGCTGCTGGTCGACGACCCGATCCTCTACCGCGCCCGCGACCCGATCCCCGGCCTGATCCAGCGCGTCGACATGGGCGGCCTGTGGCACGCGCTGAGCCGTTTCGCCTTCCCGGACACCGCCATGCGGGTGCAGGAGCGCCTCGACGCGATGTCGCAGGAGGACTTGCTCGACCGCGTGCTGGTGTCGCCGGACGCGCTGGCGATGCGCGCCATCATGCGCGACGAGGCGGTGCATTTCCTCGTGCACGCGCTGAGGACCCGCCGCACCGCCGAGGAGTTCCTGATCGTCGCCAACCGCGAGGCGCTGCGCGACGCCCGCCAGCGCAGCCCGCACCTGACCTGGAAGGCGCCGATCGACGTGACGCAGCTCGCCTTCGTCCGCTCCGTGCTGGAGGAGAACGAGGCGATCCTGCCAATGATGGAGCGCATGCGGCAGGACCTGTCCGACACGCCGGCCGGCGGCGACGGCGCCGCGGCGGAGGTGGACGGGCAGGCGGCGATCGTCGTCGGCTTCATGCGCGGCATGCGCATGGCCTGCCCGAACCGCGACATCGACGACCCCGTCGTCTGGCTGCCGCCCCTGCTGGCGCTCAACGTCAAGCGCCGCTACGACGTGGTGCTGCGCTACGTGCGGGAGTACGGCGGCCCGGCGGTCAGCGACAGCCACCCGCTGCACCAGGCGCTGTTCGGCCACTTCTCGGCCAGCTGCTCGGCGATGACCGACCTGATCCGCGCGGTGTTCGGCGATATGGGCGGTCCGGGGAGTGGTGTGGACGGGCACGCGCTGTCCCTCTCCCGCCCGGTGCGCGAGACGCTGGACGAGGCGCGGCGGCGCTTCGACCAGTCGCTGAACGCGCTCAACGCCGGCGGCCTGATGGCGACGCGGCTGATCGGCCCGCGGGTGCGCGGCCTGCTGGGCGAGGTGACGCGTCTGCTCACCTCCACCGTGCTGCCGGTGGTGGTCGATCGCACGCGCACCGCGGCGGCGGCCCGCAACGCCCCGTCGCCCGACCACGACGACGTGGTGTGGCTGCTGGAGTTCGTCTGGGCCTGGGGCGCCACGCTGGGCGGCGTCGGCTACGCCAGCCCGGAGATCACCGCCGCCCGCGGCCGCATCGTAGAGGAGGCCGGCATCGCCTTCATCCAGGCCACCAAGGCCGAGGACGACGACGAGGCGCTGCCGGCCCGCATGCAGCACATCGTGCGCATCAACCGCCTGCTGGGTGCCCTGGGCGCCGACGTGACGCCGTGGGTGAGCGCGGTCAGCCAGGGGTTGCAGCGGGTGGTGCGGCATTACCTGGACGGGGCGGCGGAGATCACGCCGGAGGAGCGCTTCGTCATCGACCGCCTGATCGCCGCCATCCGCACCGAGCTTGGCCGTTCGCGGCACTGGCAGAGCGCCGACCTCGTCGCGCTGCTGCGGCTGTACGAGGCGCGGCTGGGGTGATGCCGCGCGCCGCGGGCACCCCTTTCGCGACGAATTTGGTTCGGCAAACCGCGCGTTGTGGTATCATGCGCGCCCGCTCCGACCCGGCTTTCCGGGCCGGAACGGGGCCACGCAACCGGCGAATCGCCACCTCCGGACCCGCCTGAGACAGACGACCCGCATGAACATCATCATCGAACGTGCAGCCCTGCTTCGGTCCCTTGGTCACGTGCAGAGCGTGGTGGAACGCCGCAACACCATTCCGATCCTTTCCAACGTCCTGCTGCGCGCCAAGGAGGGCGAGCTGTCGCTGGCCGCCACCGACATGGACCTGGAGATGGTGGAGACCGTCCCCGCCTCGATCGGCCGCCCCGGCGGCACCACCGCCCCGGCGCACACGCTGTACGACATCGTGCGCAAGCTGCCCGACGGCAGCCAGGTGGAGTTGGACGTGTCGGGCGACGGCTCGATCCTGACGCTGCGCTCCGGCCGGTCGCAGTTCAAGCTGTCCTGCCTGCCGGTGGAGGACTTCCCGCAGCTCTCCGGCGGCGAGCTGAAGCACAGCTTCGGCTTGGCCGCCGCCGACCTGCGCGCGCTGATCGACCGCACCCGCTTCGCCATCTCCACCGAGGAGACGCGCTACTACCTCAACGGCATCTACGTGCACGCCGCGCGCACCGCGGCGGACACTGGCGACATCCCGGTGCTGCGCGCCGTCGCCACCGACGGCCACCGGCTGGCGCGGGTCGAGATGCCGCTGCCGGCCGGCGCCGACGGCATCCCCGGCGTCATCGTGCCGCGCAAGACGGTCATGGAGATCCGCAAGCTGATCGACGAGGCGGCCGACCGCATCGAGATCTCGCTGTCGGAGAACAAGATCCGTTTCGCCTTCGATCAGATCATCGTGACGTCGAAGCTGATCGACGGCACCTTCCCCGACTACGAGCGCGTCATCCCCGTCGGCAACGACAAGGTGCTGGAGGTCGACGCCCGCCTGTTCGCCGCCGCGGTGGACCGCGTGGCGACCATTTCGACCGAGAAGAGCCGGGCGGTGAAGCTGGCCGTCAGCCGCGGCACGCTGACCCTGTCGGCGACCAGCCCCGAGGCCGGCAGCGCCACCGAGGAGCTGGAGGTCAATTACCAGGACACCCCCCTGGAAATCGGCTTCAACTCTCGCTATCTGTTGGACATCACTCAACAAATCGAGGGCGAGGGCGCCCGCTTCACCATGGCGGACGCGGCGTCGCCCACCATCGTCCGCGACGTCGCCGACGGCACGGCGCTGTACGTGTTGATGCCGATGCGCGTCTGACGGCTCGCGGCACTGCCGATCGGGAAATCCTCGGTGTGGAGGGGATGAACCACAGAGGCACAGAGGCACAGAGATCTTTCTTCTCCGTGGTCCTCTGTGTCTCCGTGTCTCTGTGTTTCCATCGTCCACAGCGTGCATTCCCGCACCGATTCAGGCGGTGGAGCGGGCCCAACGGAACGGACCATTGCTCGAAGCGAGACGGATTCAGGAAGTGACGGCGGCCGAGGCCCTGGCGGTCACGCGTCTGACGCTGACGCGTTTCCGCGGCTATGAGCACGCGCGCCTGGAGCCCGACTACCGCCCCGTCGCCCTGATCGGCCCGAACGGTGCCGGCAAGACCAACCTGCTGGAGGCCGTCAGCTTCCTCGCCCCCGGCCGAGGCCTGCGCGGCGCCAAGCTGGCGGAGGTGCAGCGCATCGGCTCCGCCCCCGGCGAGGGCTGGGCGGTGGCGGCCACCGTGCGCACGCCGCTGGGGCCGGTCGAGATCGGCACCGGCAAGGACGCCCACCATGAGGGCGACCGCCGCGTCGTGCGCATCGACGACCATCCGGTGAAGGGCCAGACCGCGCTGGCCGAGCACGTCGCCGTGGTCTGGCTGACGCCGCAGATGGACCGCCTGTTCCTGGAGGGCTCCAGCGGCCGCCGCCGCTTCCTCGACCGTCTCGTTTTCGGCTTCGACCCGGCGCACGCCGGCCGGCTGTCGCGCTACGAGCATGCGCTGCGCGAGCGCGCCCGGCTGCTGCGCGACGGCCGCTTCGACGACGGCTGGCTGTCGGGGCTGGAGGACCAGATGGTGACCGCCGGCATCGCCGTCGCCGCGGCGCGCCGTGACGTGGTGCAGCGCCTGCGCTCCGCCTGCGCGCGCGCCGTGGGGCCGTTCCCCGGCGCCGACCTCGCGGTGGAGGGCGCGGTGGAGGCCTGGCTGAACGACGGCCCGGCGCTGGCCGCCGAGGACGCGCTGCGCGACGCGCTGCGCGCCGGTCGCCGTATCGATTCCGAAACGGGTGGTGCGTCGGTTGGTCCGCACAAGAGCGACCTGGCGGTCCGCCATCACGCCAAGGACATGCCGGCCGCCCTCTGCTCGACCGGGGAGCAGAAGGCGCTGCTGATCGCCATCGTTCTGGCCAACGCCCGCCTGCTGGCCGCCGAGCGCGGGGCGGCGCCTCTGCTGCTGCTGGACGAGGTCGCCGCGCACCTCGACGCCGGCCGCCGGGAGGCGCTGTTCGGGGAAATCCTGGCGCTGGGCAGCCAGGCCTGGATGACCGGCACCGACGCGTCCGTGTTCGATCCCCTGGGCGACGACGCCTGCCGCTTCCGCGTCGAAGACGCGCACGTCAGACCGGGGTAGAAGCCCAAAAAAATGCGGCGAATCGCACCGCGACGCACCATATTCCGCACGACCTCTGTTATAACCGAGCCATGGCACAAGAAGCACTGAAACCCGTCCTCCCGCAGGAGGAATACGGCGCCGAGTCGATCACCGTCCTGCGTGGTCTCGATGCCGTGCGCAAGCGTCCCGGCATGTACATCGGCGACACCGACGACGGCTCGGGCCTGCACCACATGGTCTACGAGGTCGTGGACAACGCCATCGACGAGGCGCTGGCCGGCTACTGCGACGCGGTGCAGGTGACGCTGAACGCCGACGGATCGGTCACGGTGCGCGACAACGGGCGCGGCATCCCCACCGACATCCATCCGGAAGAGGGCGTGTCGGCGGCCGAGGTCGTGATGACCCAGCTGCACGCCGGCGGCAAGTTCAACCAGAACTCCTACAAGGTGTCGGGCGGCCTGCACGGCGTTGGCGTCTCGGTGGTGAACGCGCTGTCGGAGACGCTGGACCTGCGCATCTGGCGCGGCGGCCGGGCCTGGGAGATGCGCTTCCGCCACGGCGTGCCCGACGCCCCGCTGGCCGACACGGGCGCGGCGCCGGTGCTGGATGGGGACAAGGTGCTGAGCGGCACGGAAGTCACCTTCCTGCCCTCCAAGGAGACCTTCTCGAACACCGAGTTCGACTTTGCGACGCTGGAGCACCGGCTGCGCGAGCTGGCCTTCCTGAACTCCGGCGTGCGCCTCGTGCTGACCGACGCCCGCGGCGTCGAACCCAAGGTCCACGACCTTCATTACGAAGGCGGATTGGAAGCGTTCGTCGGCTGGCTGGACCGCTCGAAGGTGGCGCTGCACAAGCCGGCCATCAGCGTGAAGGCCGAGCGCCCGACGGAGCACGGCGGCGTGGTCACCGTGGAATGCTCGCTCCAGTGGAACGACAGCTACCACGAGACGACGCTCTGCTTCACCAACAACATCCCGCAGAAGGACGGCGGCACGCACCTCGCGGGCTTCCGCGCGGCGCTGACGCGGGCGATCAACAACTACGCCAACGAATCCGGCATCGCCAAGAAGGAGAAGGTCAACCTGTCGGGCGACGACGCCCGCGAGGGGTTGACCTGCGTCCTCTCGGTGAAGGTTCCGGATCCGAAATTCTCCAGCCAGACCAAGGATAAGCTCGTCTCGTCCGAGGTCCGCCCGGTGGTCGAGGCGATCGTCTACGAGCAGCTGGCGCAGTATTTCGAGGAGCACCCGGCCGACGCCAAGCGCGTCGTGCAGAAGGTGGTCGAGGCCGCCGCGGCCCGCGAGGCGGCGCGCAAGGCGCGCGAGCTGACGCGGCGCAAGGGTGCGCTCGACATGGCCTCGCTGCCAGGCAAGCTGGCGGATTGTCAGGAGCGCGACCCGGCGGGGTCGGAGCTGTTCATCGTCGAGGGCGACTCGGCGGGCGGCTCGGCCAAGCAGGGGCGCTCACGCCAGTTCCAGGCGATCCTGCCGCTGCGCGGCAAGATCCTGAACGTCGAGCGGGCGCGCTTCGACAAGATGCTGGGGTCTGCGGAGATCGGCACGCTGATCGCCGCGCTGGGCACCGGCATCGGCCGCGACGAGTTCAACCCGGACAAGGCGCGCTACCACAAGATCATCATCATGACCGACGCGGACGTGGACGGCAGCCACATCCGCACGCTGCTGCTGACCTTCTTCTTCCGCCAGATGCCGGAGCTGATCGACCGCGGCTACCTGTACATCGCGCAGCCGCCGCTCTACCGCATCAAGCGCGGCAACGCCAAGGAGCGGTACCTGAAGGACGACCGCGCGCTGGAGGAGTTCCTGATCGAGGCGGCGCTGGGCGACCTGTCGGTGACGCTGCCCGACGGCACCATCCTGCACGGCGATCCGCTGCGCGACCTGGTGGAGAAGGCGCGCTCCGGCCGCCACCACATCGACACGCTGGCCCGCAAGGCCGGCAACCTCGCGGTGATCGAGCAGGCGGCCATCGTCGGCGGCCTGTCCACGGCGCTGGCCAACGACGCCGTCAAGGCGGCCGAGGTGGCGGGCGTGATCGCCGCCCGCCTCAACGCCCAGGACGGCGAGGGGGGCTGGCGCGGCGAGGCGCTGCACGATGGCGGCTACATCCTGATCCGCACCCGTCGCGGCGTCACCCACCGCCACCGCCTGGACGGCGACCTGCTGAAGAGCGCCGAGGCCCGCAAGCTCGACGCCATGGCCGCCGACCTCAAGCGTTCGTTCGAGCAGCCGAGCCGCGCCTTCGAGAAGCAGAAGGAGCTGCGCCCGGTGACCGGCCCGATGGCGCTGTTCGACGCGGTGATGGAACTGGGCCGCCGCGGCGTCACCATCCAGCGCTACAAGGGCCTGGGCGAGATGAACCCGGACCAGCTCTGGGAGACGACGCTGGACCCGACGAAGCGCTCGCTGCTGCAGGTGCGCGTCAACCACGCCGACCAGGCGGAGGAGGTCTTCTCCACCCTGATGGGCGACGTGGTGGAGCCACGCCGCGAGTTCATCCAGGAAAACGCGCTGAAGGTGGCGAACCTGGACGTGTAGTGATCTGATTGTGTGTGGTGTGTTGTGGTGTGACCCATAAAGTGAGACTTGGGTCGCATAAAATGAGAACGGGCGGGGCCGGGAGGCTTCGCCCATTTCTTTTCGCCGCCGGATGTGCTTGGGCAATATCCCGGCGCGCCGCCTCCGAAGCCCCTTGATGGTCTGCTTTGCGCCAAAACCAGACCCTCATTCGTCCTGGTGTCTATCAGGCACCTCCTCAGAAAAGGCTGAGGCTCCATGTATAGGATCACCTTTCCGCGCCTTCATTCCAGAGCTGGAGAAGTGAGCGAGAGGTTCCCAGGCCACCTCCTTCAGCAGTTGCACAAACCGCTCTGCTGCCGGTGAGAGGGCGCGGTTGGTCTTGCGGATGAAGCCGATCTTGCGGGTCAAGCCGGGGGTCTGGATCGGCTCGACTCTGACGCCCTCGCAGGACGCCGCTTCGACCGCCGACTCTGGCAGCACGGATACCCCTAGCCCAGCGCGCACCATGCCGACTGCCGTCGACATGTAGTTCGCCTCGCACGCCAAGCTGATCTCCAGTCCCTCCTTCTCCAGAGTTCGCTCGACCAGCGTGCGCACGCTGGTGCCCCGCGCGGTGAGGATCAGCGGGAAGGCGGCGACGTCTTTCAACAGCAGCGGGCACCGTCCAGACAGGGGATGGTCCTCGGGAAAGAACGCGCACATCCGATCGGACAGGAAGTCGACCACCTCGACGTCGCGGTCCGGTCCCACCCGGGTGCCGATCCCGAAATCCACCTCCTCCGCTTTGACGAGTTGAACGATCCGCTCGGCGACCACGTCGCTGACGTTCACGTCGATGTTCGGATGGTCGGCCATGAAGCGGCGGATGGCGATCGGCAGCAAGCCGGCGGCGACCGACGGCAGCGTCGCGACCGCCACCGTGCCACGGCGCAGCCCAGCCAGATCCTGGCTGGCGTTCATGACTGCCTCAAGGTCGAGGAGCACGCGCTGGAGCGGCGCCAGCAGGTCGCGACCAGCCTGTGTCAGCACGACCTCCCGCTTGTTGCGGTCGAAGAGGCGGACACCGAGCGATTCCTCCAACTGGCGGATCTGCACGGTCAGCGCCGGCTGGGAAACGTTCACTTCCGCCGCCGCCCGCGTGAAGCTGCCGAGCCGCGCGACGGCGAGGAAAGCCTTGATGTGCCGAACGCCTTGAAGCATGGCGCGCCTTTCATAACAGAATCAGATTACCGTGATACAACAAATTCATTTCCCCTATCTCGTTATCAGCCCGTACAATGTCAACCAAGGACGCTGGTTCGATCCGGAGCAAACGAGACACCTCGCAGTCAATCGCTCCACCATCGGCCACAGCATCGGCAAGAGACAAAAGGTTCCAGAGGCGTTCCGGAGTAATTCCGGATGCGGGAGGGATTTGCCGAGTGCCCGATTGACGGCCATCCGATCAATCGAAGCCCCTGCGTCAAAGAAAAGAAATAAAATCGCCCAAGAGATTGCGGAGGTATCATGCTAGCCTTACTCGGACTGGCCACCATCATCGTGCTGCTGGTGGTCATCATGTCCAACAAGATGTCGCCGCTGGTGGCGCTGATCGCCATCCCGATCATCGCCGCCCTGGTCGGCGGCTTCGGCCTCGGCACGAGCAAGTTCATCATCGACGGCATCCGGGCGATCTCGCCGACCGCCGGCATGTTCGTCTTCGCCATCATCTTCTTCGGCATCGTCACCGACGCCGGCATGATGGACCCAATCATCGACCGCATCCTGCGCGTCGTCGGCACCAAGCCGGCGCGGATCACCGTCGGTGCCACGCTGCTGGCGCTGCTGATCCACCTCGATGGCTCGGGCGCGGTCTGCTTCCTGATCACCATTCCGGCCATGCTGCCGCTCTTCGAGCGCCTTGGCATGGACAAGCGCATCCTGGCGCTGTGCGTGTCCATGGCGGCTGGCGTGAACTTCCTGCCCTGGACCGGCCCGATGATCCGCTCGGCGGCCGCGCTCAAGGTGCCGGTGACCGACATCTTCAACCCGCTGATCGCCGTGCAGGGCGTCGGTCTGGTGTTCATCTTCATCGTCGCCTACGTGCTCGGCAAGCGCGAGGAGCGCCGCCTCGGTCTGTCCGGCGCCACGCTGGCCTCCGGCGAAGCCCGCTCGGTCGGCGCCATGGGGGCCGCCGAGACGGCTCCAGCCGGCCCGGCCCCGCGGGTGCTGACGCCGGAGCAGCTCAAGATCCGCCGTCCGAAGCTGTTCTGGGTCAACCTGATCCTCACCCTCGTCATCATGGGCATCATGATCGAAGGCGTGGTCGATCCGGTGGTGATGTTCATGATCGGCACCGTGCTGGCGCTGATGATCAACTACCCCGACGTCAAGATGCAGAAGGAACGCGTCGATGCGCACGCCAAGGCGGCGCTGATGATGGCGAGCATTCTGCTGGCGGCCGGCGTGTTCACCGGCATCATGAGCGGCACCAAGATGCTCTCCGCCATGGCGCAGTCCGCCGTCGCCTTCGTCCCGCCGGAGATGGCGCAGCACATCCCCTTCGCGCTGGGCATCATCTCCATGCCGCTGAGCCTGCTGTTCGACCCGGACTCCTTCTTCGGCATGATGCCGGTGGTGGCCGAGGTCTATAAGACGTTGGGCGGCAACCCGATCCAGATCGCCCAGGCGTCCGTGCTCGGCCAGATGACGGTCGGCTTCCCGGTCAGCCCGCTCACCCCCGCCACCTTCCTCGTCGTCGGCCTGTGCGGCATTGGTCTGGGCGAGCACCAGAAGTTCTCCATCCCCTACCTCTTCGCCGCGTCCGTGGTCATGACCATCACTGCCGCCATCCTTGGCGTCATCCCCTTCTGACTGCCGCGACGTCCCGAAACAGGAGCACACCATGAAAACCATTCGCATCGGATCGGGCGCCGGCTACTCGGGCGACCGCATCGAGCCGGCGGTCGAGTTGGCCGAGAAGGGTGACATCCAGTACCTCGTCTTCGAGTGCCTGGCCGAGCGCACCATCGCCATCGCCCAGCAGACCAAGCTCAAGGATCCGACCAAGGGCTACGACCCGCTGTTGGCCGACCGCATGCACGCCGTGCTGCGCCTCTGCCACGACAAGGGCATCAAGATCATCACCAACATGGGCGCCGCGAATCCGGTCGCCGGTGCGGCCAAGATCAAGGAGATCGCCCAGTCGTTCGGTCTGCGGAACCTGAAGATCGCCGCCGTGTCCGGTGACGACGTGCTGGAGGTCCTGAAGGCCGGCGACCAGCGCATCGAGGAGACGGGCGCCCCGGTCTCGACGATGGCCAACAAGCTGGTCTCCGCCAACGCCTACCTCGGCGCCGCGCCCATCGTCGAGGCGCTGAAGGACGGCGCCGACGTCATCATCACCGGCCGCGTCGCCGATCCGGCACTGTTCCTGGCGCCGCAGATCCACGAGTTCGGCTGGGCCATGGACGACTGGGACCGGCTCGGCAAGGGGACCGTCGTCGGCCACCTGCTGGAGTGCGCCGGGCAGATCACCGGCGGCTACTTCGCCGACCCCGGCGTGAAGGACGTGGCCGATCTCGCCCGCCTCGGCTTCCCCATCGCCGAGGTGTCCGAGGACGGCAGTGCCGTCATCACCAAGGTCGAGGGCTCCGGCGGGGCGGTGACCACCGCCACCTGCAAGGAGCAGCTCCTCTACGAGATCCACGACCCGACCACCTACTTCACGCCCGACGTGGTGGCGGACTTCTCACGCGTCCGCTTCGAGCAGATCGGTCCGGACCGGGTGCGGGTCGCCGGTGGCACCGGGCGCGCCAAGCCCGAGACGCTCAAGGTTTCGGTCGGCTACATCGACAGCTACATCGGCGAGGGGCAGATCTCCTACGCCGGGCCGGGTGCGGTGGCGCGCGGCCGGCTGGCGCTGGAGATCGTCCGCGAGCGGCTGAAACTGATGGGCGTGAAGACAACTGAACTGCGCTTTGACCTGATCGGCATCGACTCCATCCATGGCGACCGCCTCTCCACCGTCAGCGGCTGCGAGCCGTACGAGGTGCGCGTGCGGGTCACCGGCCGGACCGATTCCCTCAAGGAGGCGGTGCGCGTCGGCAACGAGGTGGAGACCCTCTACACCAATGGCCCGGCGAGCGGTGGCGGCGCCACCAAGTCGGCCAAGGAAGTCGTCGCCATGCTGTCGGCGCTCCTCCCCCGCAACCTGGCGAAGCCCGCCGTCGACTACGTGGAGGCTTGAGATGAAGCTCCGTGACATTGCCCACTCGCGCACCGGCGACAAGGGCGACATCTCCAACATCTCGGTGATCGCTTTCGACGAGAAGGACTACCCGCTGATCGAAGCGTACGTCACGCCGGCACGGGTGAGGGAGCACTTCTCCGAGGTCGTGCACGGCGAGGTCATCCGCCACACGATCCCCAGCATCGGCGCCCTGAACTTCGTGATGCGCAACGCGTTGGGTGGCGGCGTGACCCGCTCGCTGGCCCTCGATGCCCACGGCAAGTGCCTGGCGTCGGCGCTGCTGGATCTGGAGATCCCGGACAGGATCGCCTGAACTACCGGACGCGGTGCGGGCGAAGCACGGACGCTTCGCCCGGCCGCCCGTAAGGCCATCTCATGAGCAACAACAACAGTCGGTTCGACGTCGCGGGTCTCAGGCCGCCCATCCTGATGGTCGGAGGGATCGTCACCACGGCCTTCTCGCCGTGGCTCTCCGCAGCGGGCAGCGGCGCGAGGCGGCAGGACGCCGCGAACAGCATCGAACGCATAGGAACCCGCATGGGCACAGCCTGGGTGGACAAGTGCGTGAACAAGGATCGGTCATGAAGAAAGTGGTCAAGCTGGTCGACGCCGTCTCCCGGATTGCCGACGGCGCCGTCCTGATGATCGGCGGGGTCATGGGGG
>NZ_LGQZ01000025.1 GCF_003116015.1 Azospirillum sp. TSO22-1 | reverse complement strand
TTCGTCGGGGCGGCGGGGCCCCCCGCCACTGCGGACCCGCCGGCGGCGGGCGACCCGACCGCCGGGCAGACGCTGTTCCGCGCCTGCGCGGTGTGCCACACGCTGACCCCCGACGGCGGCCGCCGCGCCGGCCCGACGCTGTGGGGCCTGTTCGGCCGCAAGGCCGGCTCGGTGGAGGGCTACCGCTACTCCGCCTCGCTGAAGAACAGCGGCATCGTGTGGACGGAGGACACCGTCTCGCGCCTGTTCGAGGTGGGGCCGGACACGCTCACCCCCGGCAGCAAGATGCCGCTGCAGCGGATCGACGACGCCCGGCAGCGCGCCGACCTCATCGCCTACCTGCGGCAGGCGACCGGTCCCTGACGAATTCCCCTCATGGGCTGAGCCGGAGCGGCGCCGGACCTCGTCCGCACCGCAAAATTAGCGAACACGCATATGAAAAAGAGCCGAACGAATCTTCGAAAGGATAGTTTACTGTTATAAGTTATTTCTGGTGCAATGAGCAAAGGGGAAGGAACGCCAGCGCCCAAAGGGGGAAAGACATGGAGGCGATGCGATTCAAGTCGCTCGAAGACGCGATGTCGTTCCTAGTCTTGACCGGCTTCAGCTTTGTCGGGGCGCCCAATCGGTGGAAAAAAATCACCGGCAATGAAGTGTCGTACGCCTTCGTGAAGGAAATGGACGAGGGCGCGACGGTGGCGATCGTGTCCATCGACAGCAAGCCAGTGCTGCATTAGCGGCGAGCGCCCAAAGGGCAGCCGGGCAAAAGGTGAAGCCATTCGCTTGGCCCGCCCCTGGCGGGATCAGGACCACCGCTCTACCTCTTTGGACAAGGGTTGCCGAAGACGGCGCCCGCAAACGGGAGGAATGACATGAAGGCGATGTTCTTCGGATTCGCCGCGGCCGTCGTGATCGCCGTCGGCGCGTCGATGGTGCTCGGCACCATGCAGCACACCACCGCCGAGGTCTATTCCACCGCCGCGGTGCGGCGCTAACGGCCGGGCGCCTGCGCCAGCGGGCGGTCGGGCAGCGCCAGCAGCAGCAGGTAGGTCCGCTGCAGCGTGGTGTTGAAGTTGTCGTCGGAGACGACGTAGACCAGCGTCTCCCCGGCCGGGCCGGGAACGGCGGCGATGCCCTCGTAGTTGTCGAGCAGCAGCGGCGGCTGGATGCGGGCGAGTTCCTCGCCCTCGACCACCGCGCCCGGCACCAGCGCCGTGCCGGGCACCCGCGCGATGCGCGCCGCCAGTCCGCCCAGCATCGAGAAGTAGCGCTCCAGCACCAGCACGTCGCCGTTGGGCAGCGCCGTGGCGCCGGTCGGGCGGAAGCCCGGCGCGGCGCGGTAGGTCAAGGCACCCCAGTCGCCCGCCCCTTTGAGCGGCACGCGGGAGATCCACGCCCGACGCTCCGGCACACCGTCGTCCGGCCCTTCGGCCAGCGCCAGCAGGCGGCCATCGGGCAGCCGGGTCAGCGCCTCCATCCCGCCGTTGAGCGGCAGGTCCGCCATTCCCACGGCGAGCGGCAGCGGCGTCGGCTCGCCGTCGAAGCCCGGCGGGTAGCGCAGGATGCGGTGGCGCCCCTCGAACGAGATCAGCCAGCCGCCGTCCGGCAGCGCGACGATCTCCTCGGAATCGTTCTCGCGCGCCCGGCCGTGGCGCGGTCCGATGCCGGGCAGGCCCTTCACCCGCAGGTCGGCGACGCCGACGAGGCGGCCGTTCTCGTGCCGCAGGCGGCCGAGCACCACCCGGCCAACGTCCTCGACGGCCACGAACTGCCGCCCACCATCGGTGATCGCCAGACCGGACAGGCCACCGACCGCGGGGTCGCCCGACAGCTCGACCGCGCCGCGGAACTCGAAGGCGCCGATGCGCTCAGGCTCGGGGGCCTCGCGCGTCAAAGGCATCGGGTGGGAGGCGGCCCGGCGTTCGGCGCCGCCCGAGGGATCGGCGCAGGCGCCCGCGGCGAGCATGCCGATCAGCAGCGCCGCAGCGCGGCGCCGGGGCAGGAGCGATGGAATCCGGATCATGGCGCCACTCAAGCACAGCAACCACGGCATGCAAACGCCTTTTCCCGCCTACGGCGTCCGCGCTACCCCGGCGCTGGCAAGATCCGTTCCAGGCGGGGCGTACCCACCCCTTCGGGTGAGGCCGGCGCGCACCGGGGCCTTTCGGCTATGCCTTTAAAATCATAGGGTTTGTTCTCCTTGCCCTCCCGCTTATACCGACAGGGCTACTTCTTCTGAGCCTCCCCGATACTGGCCGCAAGTGCATAAATTGACCGCAGTTGATGTGAAAGCGAACCGCGGTTCGCGCAGCCACAGGTCCATCGCGATGCCTTCGACGCCGTACCCGCCCCACCTGCCGCCGGACCGCGCCGCCGCGCCGGCGACGTCGGCCGAGGATGCGGGCGCGCGCATCCGCGAGCTGGAAGCCGAGCTGCGCGAGCTGCAGCACCGCGCCAAGAACAGCCTGCAGCTGGTCATCAGCCTGCTGAAGCTGCAGGCCGGCCGCATCCGCGACCCGGACGCCCGCGTCGCCTACGAGCAGACCATGGTGCGCATCGAGGCGCTGGCGATCCTCTACCGCCAGCTCCACGAGTCCGGCGCCGGCACCCACGTCGACCTCGGCCGCTACGTCGAGACGCTGTGCGAGGTGGTGAAGGCCGGCACGCCGGGCGGGCTCGCCAACATCCCGATCACGGTGAAGGCCGAGCCGGTGGCCGTCGGCCTGTACGAGGCGATGCCGCTCGGCCTGATCATCGCCGAGCTGGTGTCGAACAGCCTGCACCACGCCTTCCCCGAGCAGGGCTGGATCCAGGTGATGGTCACCAAGGCGAGCGACACCCGCGCCCGGCTGGTGGTGGAGGACAACGGCCGCGCGCTGCCCGCCGGCTTCGACACCACGTCGGACGACGGCCTGATGCTGGCCGAGGCACTGGCTTCGCAGCTGGGCGACACGCTGTCGACCGACTCCGACGCCGCGGGAACCACGGCGGCGGTGAGCTTTCCGATCTGAGAGGACCGTTCCCTTACGCCGTCCCCGACGGCCCGTTCGCCGGCCGCACCGACCGGCACAGCCGCTTCAGCGTGTCGATGGCGGCGGGCAGCTGGGTCTCCGGCACCTCGAAGGTGGCGCTGTCCACCCAGCGGCCGTCCGAGCCGCTCAGCCCCACCTCCAGCGCGCCGGGGGTCCAGCGCACCTCGGCGTCGAGCAGGCCGTCGCTGACCTCGGCCAGCGCCACGTCGATGAAGCGCTCCAGGTCCTCCAGGTCGGCGGCCTCGTCCCAGGGCTCCTCGGCGACGAACTCCAGCAGGTCGGTCAACCCGCCGACCGGCCGGCAGCGCACGATGCGCGAGTCCGCCCGCGCCACGCCGGCCGAGAAGGTGTCGACAGCGGCGCCGATGCGCTCGACCTCCTCGGAACTCTCCTCGTCGTCCCAGTCCTCGTCCTCGGCGCCGTCCTCGACGACCTCGTCGAACAGGCCGACCAGCGCCAGCAGGCGCGGCCCCTCGTCGGTCTCGGCGGTGACCTCCTGGTCGGCGGCGAAGCGCACCGCCGCGTCGAAGGACGCCAGCATCCGGCGCAGCAGCGCCCGGCGGTCGGTCGCCTCCAGGTAGGAGAGCTGCTCGGGGTCCAGCCACACCGGCAGCAGGCGCACCCGCTCGCCCGGCTTCAGCAGGTCCACCGAGCTGAAGGCCTCCTCGATCTGCGCGGCCGGCGGCGGGGTGTGGGCGTCGCCGTCCACCTCGGCGACGAACCAGTACAGGCTGGTGGACAGCCGCTCGCCGTCCTCGCCGGTGCGCTCGACGATCTCGGCCAGCGTCTCGACGTCGTCCATGAAGGGCATGTGCTCGCCTTCGCGCAGCTTGCCCAGCGCCGCCTCGATCACCGCCTGCCGGCCGCCGTCGAGCACCTCGTCCAGCAGCTCGTCGAAGCGCGGGTCCTCGGCGCGCCACAGCCGCGCCAGCCGATCGGCCAGCGTGCCCTGGAAGCGGTCGCCCCCCTGTCCGTCGTCCCTCTTAGCCACGCGCGGCCTCCCGTAAGCTCCCTGCGGCGGGGGATCTTAGGGACCTGAGTGCGGCGCGTCGACTCTTCCGTGAGAGGGTCGCAAGCTACCCCTTCCGCCGCCGCCCGCCGATGTCCACCAGGTCGCCGCGGCCCATGCGGCGCAGCGAGACCTCCAGCCGCGCCTCGGCGTCGCGGATCTCCTGGAGGGCGGCGTTGATGTAGGTGATGTGATGCTCGGCAGCGGCGCGGGCGCGTTCCGGGTCGCCGTCCATCACCGCCTCGTACACCGCGCGGTGCTGGTCGAGCAGCAGGTCGCGCACGCCCTTGCGCTCGTACAGCTTGGCGCGGTTGTAGAAGATGTCGTTGCGCAGCAGCTCCGACAGGCTCCGCATGATGTGCAGCATCACGACGTTGTGCGTCGCCTCGTAGACCGCCAGGTGGAAGTCGGCGTCGGCGTCCGCCTCCTCGCTGGAATCGTCGTTGCCGTGCTCAGCGACCATGCGGTCGAAGCACTCCTTGATCGCCTCGCGGTCCACCGCGTTGGCGCGCTTGGCGGCGTAGTAGGCGGCCGAGCCCTCCACCGTGCTGCGGAACTCCAGGTAGTCGAAGGTCGCCTCGGGGTTCTCGCGCATCAGCCGGGTCAGCGGGTCGCGGAAGGTGGCGCCCAGCGTCTCCGCCACGTAGCACGCGCCGTTCTGGTCGGTGGTGAGCACGCCGCGCTCGACCAGCTTGGCCAGCGCGTCGCGCAGGCTGGGGCGTGAGATGTCCAGCTTGCCGGCCAGCTCGCGCTCGGCCAGCAGGCGCTCGCCCGGGCGCAGCGCGCCTTCCAGGATCAGGCGTTCCAGGTGCTCGGCCACCGTGTCCGCCAGCTTCGCCGGTTTGATGGAATCCGCCTTCATCGCCTGCACCCGTCCCCGTCACGTCCGCGCATCCGCGCCGCCCGATCCTACAAACCCCGGCCCTGTTGGCAACGCGGAAAATGTCACACACCGCGGGCTTCGGGCCTGGCGACATAAATGCACCCAATCCGGAATGATGTGAGCATAATTTTCCAGATTGCAATCGTTGGGAACACATTGTATCCGTATCGCCGTTCGTGGTCAGATCTTTTGACCATACGCCGGGTCCTGGGAAGGCATGTTTCCAGACACCCCGGCCACCGCCCGCGCCCCGGCGCGCGGCGGCACGCCGTGCAAATGCCGTACAGAACACAAACATAGGTAGGAAACATGCAGACCTGGACGCAAGTCTACGACCCGGCCGGCAATCTGTGGCTCTCAGCGTTCGTCGCCGCTCTGCCGATCATTTTCTTCTTCGTGGCGCTGACGGTTCTTCGCATGAAGGGCCACATCGCCGGCACGATCACCGTGGCGATTTCGCTGGCGGTGGCGGTGCTGTTCTACAAGATGCCGGTCGGCATGGCGTTCGCCTCGGCCGGCTACGGCTTCCTGTACGGCCTGTGGCCGATCGCCTGGATCATCGTCGCCGCCGTGTTCCTCTACAAGATCACGGTGAAGACCGGGCAGTTCGAGATCATCCGCTCGTCGGTGGTGTCGATCACCGAGGACCAGCGCCTGCAGATGCTGATGGTCGGCTTCTCGTTCGGCGCCTTCCTCGAGGGTGCCGCCGGCTTCGGCGCGCCGGTGGCGATCACCGCGGCGCTGCTGGTCGGCCTGGGCTTCAACCCGCTGTACGCCGCCGGCCTCTGCCTGATCGCCAACACCGCCCCGGTGGCGTTCGGCGCCATGGGCATTCCGATCATCGTCGCCGGCCAGGTCACCGGGCTGGACCCGTTCAAGATCGGCGCCATGGCCGGCCGCCAGCTGCCGCTGCTGTCGGTGTTCGTCCCGTTCTGGATCATCATGATCATGGACGGCTGGAAGGGTGTCCGCGAGACGTGGCCCGCCATCCTGGTGGCCGGCGGCACCTTCGCCGTGACGCAGTACTTCACCGCCAACTTCATCGGCCCCGAACTGCCGGACATCACCTCCGCCCTGGTCAGCCTGGTCAGCATCACGCTGTTCCTGAAGGTCTGGAAGCCGAAGGCGGTGTTCCGCTTCTCTCATTCGCCGCTCGCCACGCCGGTCCCGGCCTCGGTCGGCGCCATGGCCAGCAGCGAGTTCGCCGCCACCCGCGGCTACACCGGCGGCGAGATCGCCAAGGCGTGGTCGCCCTTCCTGATCCTCACCGTGATCGTCACGATCTGGAGCTTGAAGCCCTTCAAGGCGCTGTTCGCCAAGGGCGGCGCGCTGGCCGACACCGTGCTGTACTTCCCGGTCGCCGGGCTGGACAAGCTGGTGCTGAAGGCCGCCCCGATCGTCGCCTCGCCCAAGCCGTACGAGGCGGTCTACAAGCTGGACCTGCTGTCGGCCACCGGCACCGCCATCCTCATCTCGGCCATCGTCACCATGGTCATGCTGAAGATGCGCCCGGCGGAGGGCCTGAAGACCTTCGGCGAGACGCTGAACGAGCTGAAGCGCCCGATCTACTCGATCGGCATGGTGCTGGCCTTCGCCTTCATCGCCAACTACTCGGGCCTGTCCACCACGCTGGCACTGCTGCTGGCCGGCACGGGCGCGCTGTTCCCGTTCTTCTCGCCGGTGCTGGGCTGGCTGGGCGTGTTCCTGACCGGGTCCGACACCTCGTCCAACGCGCTGTTCTGCGGCCTGCAGGCGACGACGGCGCAGCAGGTCGGCGTGTCCGACACGCTGATGGTGGCCGCCAACACCACCGGCGGCGTGACCGGCAAGATGATCTCCCCGCAGTCCATCGCGGTGGCCTGCGCGGCGGTCGGGCTGGTCGGCCGGGAGTCGGAGCTGTTCCGCTTCACCGTCAAGCACAGCCTGTTCTTCGTGGCGATCATCGGCGTGATCACCGCCATCCAGGCCTACATCGTGCCGTGGATGATCCCGTAAGCCGGTAAGTCCTCTACGTCCTCGACGGCCGGCCCGGTCCGCGACAACCTCGCGGGCCGGGCCGATCCGTTTTCAGGCCCCGTTTTTCAGCCCCGCCGCCGCGGCCCGGCCACCAGATCGCCGCGGCCCATGCGGCGCAGCGACACCTCCAGCCGCGCCTCGGCCTTCTCGATCTCCTCCAGCGCTCCCCGCGCGTAGCCGATGTGCTGGGTCGCGGCGTCCCGCGCCCGCTCGGCGTCGCCGGCCAGGATGGCCTCGCCGATGGCCAGGTGCTGATGCAGCAGCAGGTGACGCACCCCCTTGTAGCCGTACAGCTTGCGCCGGCTGAAGAAGACGTCCGCCCGCATCAGGTCGGACAGCCCGTGCATGACGGTCTGCATCACCACGTTGTGCGTCGCCTCGTAGGTGGCGCGGTGGAAGTCGATGTCGGCTTCCGCCTCCTCCATCGGGTCTTCCTTCTCGTGCGCCGCCACCATGCGCTCCAGGCAGGCGGCGATGGCCCGCCGGTCATGCTCGGTGGCGCGTCTGGCGGCGTGGTAGGCCGCCGCACCGGCGACGGCGTTGCGGAACTCCAGATAGTCGAAGGCCGCTTCCGGATGCCGGCGCAGCAGGTCTGTCAGCGGATCGGACTCCATGGCCCACCCCCTCGTCGTTCCACGCCCAACAGGCGCGGGCGCAAGTTGTCCACGGCGCAGATCGTTGGTCAATTGATTTTACCATTGCCTCATTTGGGCAAAGAGGTTATCCACTGATCCCAGCCGTGGCACACGAGATGCCGGCCGCCCGCGGGGCGGCAACAAGGCCGCCGCCAAAGCCCAGCGATCCGGAGGAAACCGATGCTGCCCACGCCCTACGACCGCCTGCACGCCGATCTCCGCGCGTTCATCCCGGCCGAGCGCCTGATCGTCGATCCGCTGCGCACGCTGGCCTACGGCACCGACGCCAGCTTCTACCGCCTGATCCCGAAGATCGTCGCCGTGGTGCAGAACGAGGACGAGGTGGCGCGCCTACTGCACCACGCCCGCGCGCTCGGCACCCCGGTCACCTTCCGCGCCGCCGGCACCAGCCTGTCCGGACAGGCGGTCAGCGACAGCGTGCTCGTCCTGCTGGGCGAGGGTTGGCGCGGCTGCACGATCCCGCCGGGCGCCGCGACGGTCACGCTGCAGCCCGGCATCATCGGCGCCGAGGCGAACCGCAAGCTCGCCCCCTTCGGCCGCAAGATCGGCCCCGACCCGGCCTCCATCGCCACCGCCAAGATCGGCGGCATCGCCGCCAACAACTCCAGCGGCATGTGCTGCGGCACGGCGCAGAACAGCTACCGCACGCTGGCCTCCATGCGCCTGCTGCTGGCCGACGGCACGCTGCTGGACACCGGCGACGCGGCCAGCCGCGCCGCCTTCGGGAAGAGCCACGGCCCGCTGCTGGCGACGCTGCGCGACCTGGGCGAGCGCACCCGCGCCGACGCGGACCTCGCCGCCCGCATTCACCGCAAGTTCGCCATCAAGAACACCACCGGCTACAGCCTGAACGCGCTGGTCGATTTCGAAGACCCGTTCGAGATCCTCCAGCACCTGATGATCGGCTCGGAAGGCACGCTGGGCTTCATCGCCGAGATCACCTACCGCACGGTGCCCGAGTACGCCGACAAGGCGAGCGCGCTGCTGCTCTTCCCCGACATCGCCGAGGCCTGCCGCGCCGTGGCGCTGCTGAAGGCGGCGCCGGTCGATGCGGTGGAACTGATGGACCGCGCCGCGCTGCACTCGGTGCAGGGCAAGCCCGGCATGCCGGCAGTGATCCGCGGCCTGGACGAGCGCGCCGCCTGCCTGCTGGTCGAGACCCGCGCCGCGGACGCCGCCGCGCTGACCGGCAACATCACCGCGATCAACGCGGTGCTGGCGGGCTGCACGCTGCTGCACCCCGCCGAATTCAGCACCGACCCGGCGGAGTGCGAAAAGTACTGGAAGATCCGCAAGGGCCTGTTCCCGGCGGTTGGCGCCGTGCGCAAGACCGGCACCACGGTGATCATCGAGGACGTCGCCTTCCCCATCGACCGCCTCGCCGAGGCCACGGTCGAGCTGCAGCACCTGTTCGAGCACTACGGCTATCACGAGGCGATCATCTTCGGCCACGCGCTGGAGGGGAACCTGCACTTCGTCTTCACGCAGGCCTTCGACACCGACGCCGAGGTCGACCGCTACCGCCGCTTCATGGACGCGGTGGCCGCCATGGTGGTGAACACCTACGAAGGCTCGCTGAAGGCCGAGCACGGGACGGGCCGCAACATGGCCCCCTTCGTCGAGATGGAGTGGGGCGCCCAGGCCTACGGCCTGATGAAGGAGATCAAGGCGCTCCTCGACCCGCACGGGCTGCTGAACCCCGGTGTCATCCTCAACGACGACCCGGAGGCGCACCTCAAGCACTTGAAGTCGCTGCCGGCGGCCGATCCGCTGGTCGACAAGTGCATCGAGTGCGGCTTCTGCGAGCCGACCTGCCCGTCGCACACCTTCACGCTCAGCCCGCGCCAGCGCATCGCCGGCTGGCGCGAGATCGCCCGGCTGTCCGGCAGCGGCGAGCAGGCGCGGCGGGAGGCGCTGCACGCTGCCTACGACCACCAGGGCATCGATACCTGCGCGGCCTGCGGCCTGTGCTCCACCGCCTGCCCGGTCGGCATCGAGACGGGACTGCTCATCAAGGCGCTGCGCGGCCGGCGCGCCACGCCGGCGCAGCGCCGCCTCGGCCGCTTCGCCGCCGAGCACTTCGAGACCGCGCTGGGCGTCGCCCGCACCGGCCTGAAGATCGCCGACCTCGCCCGCAAGGTCGTGGGCAACGACGCCGTGACCGCCACCGCCGGGGCGCTGCGCCGCCTGTCCGGCGACCGCCTGCCGCACGTGCCGCGCTCGCTGCCCACGCCGCTGAACTTCGTGCCGGGGCCGGCGGCCGGCGGCGGCCCGGCCGTGGTGTACGTGCCGAGCTGCTCCAGCCGCACCATGGGCCCGGCCGCCGACGATCCCGAGAAGACGCCGCTGCCGCAGAAGGTCGAGGGGCTGTTCCGCAAGGCCGGCTTCCGCGTGCTCTACCCCGAGGGCCTGTCCGGCCTGTGCTGCGGCATGGCGCTGGAGAGCAAGGGCTTCGCCCAGGAAGCCGACGCCAAGGCCGACGAGATGGTGGCCGCCATCCGCGCCGCCAGCAACGACGGCCACCTGCCGGTGGTCATCGACACCAGCCCCTGCGCCTTCCGCCTGAAGCGCCACCTCGCCGAGGACGGGCTGAAGGTGCTGGATCTGGTGGAGTTCATCCACGACCACCTGCTCGACCGCCTGGACTTCACCAAGCGCAGCGAGCCCGCGGTGCTGCACCTCGCCTGCTCGCTGCGGCGGATGGGCCTGGAGGGCAAGCTGCAGGCCGTGGCCGCGAAGTGCGCCGAGCAGGTGGTGGTGCCGGACGGGGTGGGGTGCTGCGGCTTCGCCGGCGACAAGGGCTTCACCCAGCCCGATCTCAACGCCCACGCGCTGCGCCACCTGAAGGCCGGCGTGCCGCAGGACGGAAAAGCCGGCTATTCGACCAGCCGGACCTGCGAGATCGGCTTGGCGCATCACTCCGGCATGCCGTACCGTTCCATCGTCTACCTCGTGGACGCCTGCACGACGGCGAAGGTCCCCGAGGCACAAGCGGCCCGCGCCGCGGAACCCGCGTTCTAAAAGCGGGACAGGAGGAAACGCCCCATGGACGCCACACGTCCCACGACCGTCTATTTCTTCGGCACCTGCCTGGTCGACCTGTTCTACCCGCAGGCCGGCATGGCCGGCATCGAGCTGTTGCAGCGGGAGGGCATCCGCGTCGTCTTCCCGCAGGGGCAGAGCTGCTGCGGCCAGCCCGCCTACAACTCCGGCTACAAGGACGAGGCGCTGAAGGTGGCGCGCGCCCAGCTGGCGCTGTTCACCGAGGACTGGCCGGTGGTGGTCCCCTCGGGCTCGTGCGCCGGCATGATGAAGACGCACTGGCCGGACCTGTTCAAGGGCACGCCGGAGGAGGCGCGCGCCACGGCCGTCGCCGGCCGGGTGTTCGAGCTGACGCAGTTCCTGGCCAACGTCCTGAAGGTCCGGCTGGAGGACAAGGGGGAGCCGGTGCGCGTCACCTGGCACGCCTCCTGCCACGCCCAGCGCGAGATGGGCGTGACGGACGAGCCGAAGGCGCTGCTGCGCCAGCTCGCCAACGTCGAGCTGGTGGAGCTGAAGCGCGAGAAGGAGTGCTGCGGCTTCGGCGGCACCTTCGCCGTGCGCCACCCGGAGATCTCCGCCGCCATGGTCGAGGACAAGGTGGCGGACATCGAGGGCACGGGCGCCAAAGCGGTGGTGTCGGGCGACTGCGGCTGCCTGATGAACATCAACGGCGCGCTCGAGGCCGGCCGCAAGCCGGTCCAGGGCAAGCACATCGCCGAATTCCTGCTGGAGCGGACCCATGGCACACGCTGAGATCGACTTCGGGAAGGCGTCGCGCGCCGCGCTGCAGGACCCGCAGCTGCGCGCCAACTTCCGCCGCGCCATGGACGGCCTGATGTCCAAGCGCGCCGCGCAGTTCGCCGACAGCGCGGAGTGGCACAGCATGCGGGCGCTGGGCGCCTCGGTGCGCCTGCGCGCGCTGTCGAAGCTGCCGGAACTGCTGGAGAAGCTGGAGGAGAACTGCACCCGGAACGGCATCACCGTCCACTGGGCCTCCACCACCGACGAGGCGAACGCCATCGTCCTGGAGATCATGCTGCGCGTGAACGCCAAGCTGGCGGTCAAGGGCAAGTCCATGGTCTCCGAGGAGATGCACCTCAACGCCTTCCTGGAGAAGCACGGCATCGAGGCGATCGAGGCGGACCTGGGCGAGTACATCATCCAGCTCGACCACGAGATGCCCTCGCACATCATCATGCCGGCGATCCACAAGAACACCAAGCAGATCGCCCAGCTGTTCCGCGACAAGATCAAGGAGGCGGAATACACCGAGGACGTGGACCAGCTGACCGGCCTCGCCCGCCGGGTGCTGCGCAAGAAGTTCATGAACGCCGACGTCGGCATCTCGGGCGTCAACGCCGCGGTGGCGGAGACCGGCACGCTCTGCCTCGTCGAGAACGAGGGCAACGGGCGCATGGTCACCACCGTGCCGCCGGTGCACATCGCCGTCATGGGCCTGGAGAAGGTGGTCGAGAAGCTGGAGGACGTGCCGCCGGTGCTGAGCCTGCTCACCCGCTCGGCCACCGCGCAGCCGATCACCACCTACGTCAACATGATCACCAGCCCGCGCAAGGACGGCGAGAAGGACGGCCCGCGCGAGATCCATCTGGTGATCCTCGACAACGGCCGCTCAAAGATCTACGCCGACGAGGAGCTGCGCCACACGCTGCGCTGCATCCGCTGCGGCGCCTGCATGAACCACTGTCCGGTCTACACCCGTGTCGGCGGCCACGCCTACCAGGCGCCCTACCCCGGCCCGATCGGCAAGATCCTGGTGCCGCAGATGGAAGGCCTCGACAAGCGCGGGGCCATGCCGCACGCCTGCACCATGTGCAACGCCTGCGTCGAGATCTGCCCGGTGCAGATTCCCATCGCCGGGCTGATGAACCGCCTGCGCGAGGAAGCCGTGCACCCCGGCCCCGCGGTGAAGGACGCCGGCGCCCAGGCCTCGAAGGCCGAGGCGTTGGTGTGGAAGGGCTGGGCCGCCACCTTCTCCTCGCCGACCGCCTACCGGATGGCGACGACGGTGCTGTCGGCGGTCGGCAACGCCGCGCCGGCCTCGCTGCCACTTCTCAAGGAATGGACCAGCGTGCGCGCCAAGCCTCGCTTCGCCGGCCGCACGCTGCACGATCTCGCCCGCGACCGGGGGATTCCCGATGTCTGACGCCCGTAGCTCGATCCTCGCCTCCCTCCGCGCCAGCCGCGACGCCCACCCGGTGGAGACGGTGGCCTCCGACTTCACCGTGCTGCGGGAGAAGCGCTGGGGCCCCGCCGAACGGCTGGAGCGCGTCAAGCGCATGATGGAGGCCGTCCACACCGAGTTCGTGGACGCCACCGAACAGGACTGGCCGGCGGTGGTCCAGGCCTTCCTGAAGGATGCCGGGGCCAAGACCGTGCTCTATGCCCCCGCAACCGAGGCCGGCGCGCGGCTCGAGTCCTCGTGGGCCGACGGCGGGCCGGAACTGGTGCGCTACGACCGCCCGGTGGACGAGTTCAAGGAGGAGATGTTCACCGGCATCGACGCCGGCATCACCCAGACCCTGGGCGCCATCGCCGACACCGGCAGCCTCGTGCTGTGGCCGAGCGCCGACGAGCCGCGCCTGCTGTCGCTCGTACCGCACATCCACATCGCCCTGCTGAAGGCGGATGCGCTGTACGACACCTTCTGGCAGGTGATGACCGAGAACCGCTGGGCGGAAGGCATGCCGACCAACGCCCTGCTGATCTCCGGCCCGTCGAAGACCGCCGACATCGAGCAGACCTTGGCTTATGGTGTGCACGGACCGAAGCGGCTGATCGTGGTGGTCATCCGCTGACGACACCATAAGGGAGGGTCGGGGTGCTCTACGAGATCGACGGAAAGGCGCCGCAGCTCGCGGCGTCGAGCTGGGCGGCGCCCAACGCCGCGCTGGTCGGCGACGTGGTGCTGGAGGACGAGGCGTCGGTGTGGTGGGGCGCCGTGCTGCGCGCCGAGGCGGAACGCATCCTGATCGGCGAAGGCAGCAACGTGCAGGACAACGCGGTGCTGCACGTCGATCCGGGCTTTCCCCTGACCATGGGAAAGAACGTGACGGTCGGGCATCAGGCGATGCTGCACGGCTGCACCATCGGCGACGGCACGCTGATCGGCATCGGCGCCACGGTCCTCAACGGCGCGAAGATCGGCCGCAACTGCCTGATCGGCGCGCACGCGCTGATCGCCGAGGGCAAGGTGATCCCCGACGGCTCGGTGGTCATGGGCATGCCCGGCAAGATCATGCGGCAGGTCGGCGACGACGACCTCGCGCGGCTGGCCGGGCCGGCGCTGGTCTACCGCGAGCGGGCGAAGCAGTACGCGCGCGGGCTCAAACCCGTCGAACGATAACCCCCACCCTAACCCTCCCCCGCTGGGCGGGGGAGGGCTTTCACGGCTGGCGGCGGAGTTCCCCTCCCCTGCGAAGCGGGGGAGGGGTCAGGGGTGGGGGCACGTGCGCCGATGCGCCGCCAGGTACAGCGGCGTGCGCGACTTCGGCACCTTGAAGACGAAGTTGTACCGCGCGACGTGGTAGCTCGGGTCGAAGCCGTAGAAGTTGAAGCGCATGCGCTCCAGTTCCTCGGCGCGGTATTGCTCCAGCGGCTTGGCGGCCTCGTCGGCGGCGCGGCGGGCGCGCTTGTCGGCGAGCAGCGCCGGCAGGGCCGGGTCGGCCGCCAATGCGCGGGCGCGCTCCACCACCTCGGCGCGGAAGTTGGCAACGCACACGCCGAACGCCGCGTCCACGAGGGCGAGGCGCCGCGCCTCCGGCATGCCCATGGGTAGGCGCGCCTCGGTAACGGCGCGGGCGCGCTCCTCGCCGACGCGGCGGGGCAGCACGTAGGTCCAGTACTCGGAGCCGTACAGGTTGCCCATGCCCTTGTAGTGCGGGTTGAGCACCACGCCGCCGCGCGCCCACACCTGATCGGCCGCCAGCGCCAGGAAGACCCCGCCCGCCCCGGCGTTGCCGGACAACGCCGAGACGGTGAGCTTGTCCGTGGTGGTCAGCACAGCGCGGGCCACGTCGTCGATGGCGTTGATGGTGCGCCAGGACTCGTCAGCGGGGCTGGGGGCCGCCTCGATGACGTTGAGGTGGATGCCGTTGCTCCAGAAATCCTCGCCGCCCATCAGCACCAGCACGCGGGTGTCGCGCCTGCACGCCTCCTGGTAGGCCGTCAGCAGGCGCGCGCACTGCTCCGCGCTCATGGCGCCGTTGGTGAACGGGAAATACAGGTACCCGACGCCGTCGGCTTCCTCGTACCAGAGGTCGCGATGATCGCCTTGCACCTCCGGCAGGTCGGCGGCCAGCACCATCGATGCCGGCAGCTTCAGCGTCGGCGCGTGCGGCCCCGGTGAGCGTGCCTTCATCGCGCCGATCCACACCGCGCCGTCCACCGTGGCCCGGCACACTGCGCCTTGCCATCGCGCCAGCCACGCGCCGGGGACGCCCTTCAGTCGGCTCTCCGGATGGGCGTCGAACAGGCCGAGACCGCCGTCGCGCACGCCGGGAACGCCGTCGCCACTGCGGATCTTGCGCAGCACGGTGGCGGTGGCGTCACGGCTCCAGTCGATGGCCCGGTCGGCCTGCCGCATCGGCGGGCGTGTCCGGACGAGCGCCGGATCGACGGGCGTCGGGGACTCGCCGCGCTCCAGACGCTCCAGCGCCTCCAGCACGGCCTCGACGGCCGCCTCGGTCACCTCGCGGCGGTACAGGCTGGCCTTCGGCGCGGCGCGCATCGGGAACGCGCGTGACGCCCAAACGTCGCCGGCGTCGAACTCCCCGTTGGCCTGCAGGACGGTGACGCCCCACTCCGCAGCGCCCTCCAGCACCGCCCAATCCAGCGACGACGGGCCGCGGTCGCCCGGCGGGCCGGGGTGGACGACCAGACAGGGCAGCCGGCGCCACACCGCCTCGGGGATCGCGCGCTTGAGGAACGGCGCCAGCAGCAGGTCAGGACGAAAGCGCTCCACCGCTTCGGCGGTCACGCCGTCGTTGACGTCGAACTCGATGGACAGCGTGTGGCCGCGCTCGGCGAGGTCTACGTACAGGCGCTGCGCCAAGCTGTTGAAGGCGTGGACGAGGAGCAGGATGCGCATCAGGCCACCGCCGTGTGGTCGCGGAACCGGCCGTAGGTGTAGTGCGCCGCGCACGCCCCCTCGGCCGACACCATGCAGGAGCCCATCGGGCTCTCCGGCGTGCAGGCGGTGCCGAACAGCTTGCAGTCGGTCGGCCGCTTCAGCCCGCGCAGGATGGCGCCGCAGGCGCAGGCCTTGTGGTCGGGCACCATGGCGTTGGGGATGGCGAAGCGCCGCTCGGCGTCCCAGGCGGCGTAGGCCTCCTTGATCCTCAGCGCGCTGTACGGCACGAGGCCGAGGCCGCGCCACTCGAACGACCGGCGCAGCTCGAACACGTCGGCGACCAGCGCCTGCGCCTTGCGGTTGCCGTCGCGGGTGACGGCGCGGATGAACTGGTTCTCCACCTCCGCCCGGTCCTCGTTGATCTGGGTGACCAGCATCAGGATCGCCTGCATGACGTCCAGCGGCTCGAACCCGGCGACCACCACCGGCTTCCGGTACTCCTCGGCGAAGTACTCGTAGGGGCGGCTGCCGATGATGGTCGAAACGTGCGCCGGCCCGATGAAGGCGTCCAGCGGCACCGTGCCCAGTTCGCGCACCTCCGGGCTCTCCAGGATGTTGGAGATCGCCGCCGGGGTCAGCACGTGGTTGCAGAACACCGAGAAATTGGCGATGCCCTTCGCCCTGGCCAGTTGCAGCGCCACCGCGGTGGGCGGCGTCGTGGTCTCGAAGCCGATGGCGAAGAACACGACTTCCCGCCCCGGGTTGGCCTCGGCGATCCTCAGCGCGTCGGTGGTGGACAGCACCATGCGGACGTCGGCGCCCTCCGCCTTCGCCTTGATCAGGCTCATGCGCCCCGACGCCGGGACGCGCATCACGTCGCCGTAGGTGCAGAGAATCGCGCCGGGCCGCCGGGCGATGCTGATCGCGTCGTCGATTCGCCCCACCGGCAACACGCAGACCGGGCAGCCAGGCCCATGGATCAACCGCACGTTCGGCGGAAGCAGGTCGGGGATGCCGTAGCGGGCGATGGCGTGGGTGTGGCCGCCGCAGAATTCCATGATGTGGTAACGGCGCGCCGGATCGGCCGCGCGGCGGATCGCCCCGGCCAAGCCGCGGGCAAGCGCGGCGTCACGGAATTCCTCGACATACTTCATGGCCGTGCTTGTCGCACGGCGCCGCCGCCGGGTCCATGATCCGCATCAAACATCGTCCGTCGGACGAGCACATGCACCACCGGCGTGCGCCCTCCGCCCTAAGAAGGCTTTTGTCGGTGGCAACTACTGCCGTATGCTCGCTTTAGGAGACGCAACACGAAGCGCACCAAACGCGCCAGCGGAGCCACAATGGCCTGGATTACAGGGGTCTACCTCGCCTATCTGTTCCTGCCGATTCTTCTGCTGATCGTCGGCTCCTTCGGCGACGTATGGTTGAACAGCATGCTACCCTCCGGTTTTACCGACCGGTGGTACGAAGCCGTCTACACGGATGGCAGCTTCCAGCGCGCCTTCTGGGTCAGCTTGCGCGTGTGCGCCGCGACCTGCGTCATCGACGCGCTGATCGGTCTGCCGCTGGCCTACGCCATCTACGGCGCCGCGTCGCGCGGAGTGCGGGCGGCGGCGCGCATCCTCTACCTGCTGCCCATCGCGGTGCCGCCCATCGTGCTGGCCTTCGGCTTCGTGCTGGTGTTCTCCAGCGACACCCTGCCCTTCCTCGGCAGCGCCGGCGTGCTGGTCGGCGGGCACGTGGTGCTCACCCTGCCCTACCTGCTGCAGACGCTGGTCGGCGACATGCGCCACCTGCGCCTCGCCGAGCTGGAAACCGCCGCCGAATCGCTGGGCGCCGGGCCGCTGCGCACGCTGGCCGAGATCGTGATGCCCAGCCTGCGGCACAGCCTGGCGTCGGGGTTGATCATGGTGGCGGCACTGTCGATCGGGGAGTTCCAGCTGTCCAACCTTGTTGCCGGGTTCCTGACGCGGCCGTACCCGGTCGTGCTGCTGCAGGCCTTCTACGGCGCCACCGGCTTCGCCTGCGCGGCGACGGTGATCCTGCTGGCCCTGGCGCTCACCGCGTC
Organism: Azospirillum sp. TSO22-1; assembly: GCF_003116015.1. Lineage (GTDB taxonomy): Bacteria > Pseudomonadota > Alphaproteobacteria > Azospirillales > Azospirillaceae > Azospirillum. The sequence continues at coordinate 24,855 of NZ_LGQZ01000025.1, read as the reverse complement.
GGCCGCCGGCGCGCTGACCGCCCACCGCGCCACCGGGAGGCACGCGCAATGAGCACCCCGGTCATCGAGCTGCGCGGCGTCGGCTTCGCCTACCCCGGCACCGCCGCCGCGGCGGTCAGCGGCATCGACCTTGCCATCGCCCCCGGCGAGTTGGTCGCGGTCATCGGGCCGAGCGGCTGCGGCAAGTCCACCCTGCTGCGCCTGATCGCCGGCTTCCTGGAACCGCAAGAGGGCGCGGTGCTGCTGGACGGCGTCGACGTCACCGGCGTGCCGGCACGCGAGCGCAACCTGGGGGTGGTGTTTCAGACCTACGCGCTGTTCCCGCACATGGCGGCGTGGGAGAACGTCGCCTACCCGCTCAAGGTGCGCGGAATGGTGATCGGCGAGCGGCGGCGGCGGGCGTTGGCGATGCTGGAGCGGGTCGGCCTGTCGGCACTGGCCGAGCGCTGGCCGCCGGAGCTGTCGGGCGGTCAGCAGCAGCGCGTGGCGCTGGCGCGCGCGCTGGTGTTCAGCCCGCACGCCCTGCTGCTCGACGAGCCGCTGTCGGCGCTGGACGCCGCGCTGCGCATCGGCATGCGCGACGAGATCCGCCGCCTGCAGCGCGACGAGGGCATCGCCACCCTGCACGTCACCCACGACCAGGAGGAGGCGCTGTCCATCGCCGACCGCGTCGTCGTCATGCGCGCCGGCCGCATCGAGCAGATCGCCCCGCCGCGTGAGCTGTACGAGCGTCCGGCGTCGCGCGCGGTGGCGGCCTTCGTCGGGCACGCCAACCTGCTGGACGGCACGGCGGCCGGCCCGGACAGCGTCGATACGCCGATCGGCCGATTGGCCACAATGCCGCACGGGCTTCCTCCCGGAATAGCTGTTACGATACTTATTCGCCCGGAACGGGTGCGCCTCGGCGCGCCGCCGGATGGAGTGAACGGCTTCGCCGGGAGCATCGTGCAGGACCGTTTCCTGGGATCCGTCCGCCGCTTCGACCTGTCGGTCGCCGGCGGCGTGCTGGTCGCGGAGACGGCGCAGCCCGGCGACGTCCGGGCCGTTCATGTTCCCGCGGAGAGCGTCCACATCATTCCAGGCAACCGATAACACCGACAACCCCGAAGGAGGACGGCCATGAAACTCTTGCGGACCGCGGCGGCGGCGATCGGCGCGCTGTTCTGTCTGGCCGGCGCCGCCCTGGCGCAGACCGCCGCCGACTCGCCCGAGCTGTACCCGGGTGAGAAGGACCTCTACGAGGCCGCGTCGAAGGAAGGCATGGTCGTCTCCTTCGACACCGGCCCGACCTGGGCCAACTGGGCGGCGCAGTTCGCGGCCTTCAAGAAGCGCTACCCGAACGTCGAGATCACCTACAACGACCTCGGCTCGGCGGCCACGGTGGTGGCGCTGGACAAGGCACGCAACCGCCCGCAGGCGGACACCGCCTACTACTTCGCCGCCTCGGCGGTGGACGCCATGGCGAAGGACGTGGTGGCGCCGTTCAAGCCGGTGAACTTCGACAAGCTGCCCGACGTGTTCCGCGACCCCGAGGGCAAGTGGTTCACCATCCACTCCCTGACCATCGCCTTCGTGGTCAACACGAAGCTGGTCAAGGAGGTGCCGCAGTCCTGGGCCGACCTGCTGAAGCCCGAGCACAAGAACTCGGTCGTCTACCTCGACCCGCGCTCGACCGGCGTCGGGCAGGTGCTGTCCTTCGCCGCCAACTACGCGGCCGGCGGCGACATGACCAACGTGCAGCCGGGCATCGACTACCTGGGCAAGCTGCACAAGTCGGGCAACGTGCTCCGCGTCGTCGGCACCACGCCGTACGCCCAGTTCGTCAAGGGCGAGATCCCGATCTGGATCAGTTACGAGAACGACGGCCTGAAGGCCAAGTACGTGGACGGCCTGGGCGACGCCGTCGCCGTGGTCATCCCCAGGGAGGCGTCGGTCGCCGCCCCCTACGGCATCAGTCTGGTGAAGAACGCCCCCAACCCGAACGCCGGCAAGCTGTGGCTGAACTTCATCATGACCGAGTTCGGCCAGGGCATCTTCGCGCAGGGCTACGTGCGCCCGTCGGTGCCGGGCGTCAAGCTGCCGGACAGTGTGGCCGACAAGCTGCCGCCCGCCCCGCAGGTGCACCCGCTGGACGTCCGCGCCGCCGCCGCCAAGAAGGGCGAGATCGACTCCGGCTGGGCCAAGGTGGCGATTGGTCAATGATGGGCGGGTGATAAGGAAAAAGCCCCGTGAAGAGAACGCAGTCGCTGCGGCCACGCCGCCTGCTGCTGACGCTGGCATCGCCCGGCGTGGCCGTGCTGCTGCTGTTCTTCGCGCTGCCGCTGGCCACCGTCGCCTGGGACGCGCTGAGCGACCCCGGCTCCTTTCGCCGGGTATTCGCCAACCCGATGTTCCTGCGCAGCCTGGGCGGCAGCGCCGTGCTGACCCTGGTGGCGGCGACGGCGTCGCTGGTGGTGGGGTTCTGCGTGGCGCTGCACCTGTCGCGGATCGGGCCGCGCTGGCGGGCGCTGCTGTCGTTCCTCATCGCCCTGCCGCTGACCTTCTCCGGCCTGATCGTGGCGTACGGGTTCATCCTCGCCTACGGCCGGGCGGGGCTGGTCACGCAGTTGCTGGGGCTGCTGGGCGTCGATCCGGCGTGGTTCGCCGGCATCCTGTACAGCCCGCAGGGGCTGGCCTTCGCCACCTCCTACTACCTGATCCCGCGGGTGGTGATGCTGATGCTGCCGGTGCTGGTCAACTTCGACCGCACCCAGCTCGCCGCCGCGGAATCGCTGGGCGCCACCCCGCGCGAGGCGCTGCTGCACGTCCTGCTGCCGCAGGTGCGCACCACGGCGCTGACCGCCTTCTGCCTGGTGGCGGCGGTGGTGTTCGGGGCCTACGGCACGGCGCTGGCGCTGGTCGGCACACGGCTAACCATCCTGCCGCTGCAGCTGTACAGCATGGTGTCGGAGAGCGGGTCGGACTTCCCGGCGGCGGCAGCGCTGGCGCTGGTGCTCACGGGCATCTGCTCGACCGTCATGGCGGTCGGCGAGGTGGCGGCGGCCTACGGCGAGCGCAACGGCCCCCGCACCTGAACGGACCGAAAACGGCAGGACGGCCATGCGCCGGTTGACGGATTGCATGCGGATTGGGCAGAACGTCCGGCGCATTCATTAGAGGGCGAATGAATTGACTCTGTTCCAGCGGCTGTTCCTGCTGGTTCTCCTGGCGGTGCTGCCCGCCATCGCGCTGGGCGCCTACACGGTGGTGGAGCTGCGCCGGACACGGATGGCCGAGATCAACGCCGAGGCCCAACAGCTGCGCGACCTGCTCCTGGCCGAACAGACGCGCATCGTGGAGGGTGTGCGCCAGCTGGTCGACACGGTGGCCGTCAGCGAGTCCGTGCGCGGTGGCGACATGGCCGAATGCCAGCAACTGCTGGACCGCATGCCGCTGCCCTTCCGCATGGGCACGCTGGACATCACCGACGATCTGGGCGTCGTCCGCTGCGCCAGCGACACCCGTGCCATGCATGTGCCCATCGCCCACCTTCCCCATGTCCACCGGGCGTTCGAGAGCGGCGCCTTCGCCGTCGGCAACTATGTGAACGGGCTGCCGATCGACCGGCAGGTGTGGCCCTTCGCGGTCCCCTACACCGACCGGCTGGGCACGATCGCCGGCGTCGTCACCTTCACCATCGACCTGGACTGGCTGGGCGAGGCGCTGACCGTCAAGCGGCTGCCCCCCAACACCTGCGTGGTGCTGGCCGACCGCAACGGCACCATCCTGGCCGTCACCGCGAGCGCCGCGGGGTGGCGCGGCAAGCTGTTGAGCCCGGAGCTGGCCACGCTCCTGCACGCCGCCGGGCCGGGGCTGGCCGAGCTTCCGGGGTTGGACGACCAGCAGCGCATCTTCGCCTATTCGCCGGCGGTGGCCGGGCTGGGCGATGTCTTCCTCGCCGTCGGCCTCGACAAGGAGGCGCGGCTCGCGCCGATCAACGAGGCGACGCGCTGGAGCCTGGTGCTGCTCGCCGCCGGGCTGCTGGCGACGGCACTGGCAGCGGGGATCGGCGGCCGGCGCCTGATCGTGCGGCCGCTGGACGCGCTGGGCGAGGCGGCGGCGCGCTGGCGCGACGGCGACCTCGCTGCGCGCGCGGAAACCCGCGCCGGCACGCCGGAGACCCGGCGCCTCGCCCACATCTTCAACGAGATGGCCGCCGGCCTGGAGGAGCGCGAGCGGCTGCGCGCCGCGCGCCGTGCCGCCGAGGAGGCGCTGCGGGCCAGCGAGGCGCGCTACCGCGGGCTGGTGGAATCGCAGTCGGACATGGTGCTGCGCCTCGCCGCCGACGGCACGCTGAGCTTCGCCAACGACACCACGGCGCGCCTGTTCGGCACCACCGCGGGCGCGCTCCGCGGCCGCCCCTGGACCGACTTCGTGCATCCCGACAGCATCGCCGCCGCCAGCGACGCGCTGGCGCGCATCATGGCGCCGCCGTACCCGCGCGCCGCGCTGGAGAACCGCATGCTGACCATCGACGGTCCGCGCTGGTTCGCCTGGGAGGGCTACGCGGTGTTCGACGGCGCCGGGCGTTTCAGCGAGGTGCAGGCGGTCGGCCGCGACATCGAGCGCCGGCGCGCCATGGAGCAGGCGCTGGCCGCCGCCAAGGAGAACGCCGAGCGCGCCGACCATGCCAAGACCCGCTTCCTCGCCGCCGCCAGCCACGACCTGCGCCAGCCGGTGCAGTCGCTGCTGCTGTTCATGGAGGTGCTGAAGGAGCGGCTGGGGCAGGAGCCGGCCGCCGGCGCCGCGCTGGACGCCATGGACCGCTCGCTGGACGCGTTGCGCCTGCTGCTCGACAGCCTGCTGGACATCTCGCGCCTCGACGCCGGCCTGATCGAGCCGCAGCCGGTCGCCATGCCGCTGGCCGAGCTGTTCGACCGTCTGGCGGCCGAGTACGGACCGCGCGCGGCGGCGCTCGGGCTGCGTTTCCGGGTGGTGCGCTCGCGGGCCACGGTGGTCAGCGACCCGACGCTGCTGGAGCGCATCCTGCGCAACCTGATCGAGAACGCGCTGCGTTACACCCGCCGCGGCGGCGTGGTGGTCGGCGGGCGGCAACGCGGCGGCCGTCTGCGGATCGAGGTCTACGACACCGGCATCGGCATCGAGCCGGACAAGCAGGCCGAGATCTTCGAGGAGTTCTTCCAGCTCGGCAACCCGGAGCGCGACCGCGGCAAGGGCCTCGGCCTCGGGCTGGCGGTGGTGAAGCGGCTCAGCCGGCTGCTCGGCCACGGAATCGAGGTGCGCTCCTGGCCCGAACACGGCTCGGTGTTCAGCGTCGAGCTGCCGCTGGCCGAGCCCTGCACGCCCAACGCCCCCACCCCCGGGCGTCCGGCCAACGGGGGCGAGCCGCACGGGCTGCTGCTGGTGGTCGATGACGAGGCGCTGATCCGGCTGGGCCTGAAGGCGATGCTGGAGTCCTGGGGCCACACGGTGGTCGCCGCCGGCTCCATCGGCGAGGCGGTGCAGCGGATGGAGGAGCGCCGCCGCGCGCCGGACGCCATCCTCGCCGACTACCGCCTGCGCGACGGCGAGACCGGCATCCAGGCGATCCGCAGCATCGAGGAACACTTCGGCGTCCGCCCGCCGGCGGCGATGATCACCGGCGACACCGCGCCGGAACGCCTCGCCGAGGCGCGCGCCAGCGGCATCCGGATGCTGCACAAGCCGGTGGTCGCGGTGGAACTGCGCAAGGCGGTCGCCGCGATGCTGACGGCCCGGCGCTGATTGGCCGGTCGCCTACTTGTTCGCCACGACCGCGGCGGTGCCCAGCGGCACGCCGGCGACGCGCTCGACGACGCGGGTGATCTTCGGCACCCCGTCCACCATCTCGAACGCCGCGTCGAACCGGCCGTCGGCCCGCACCGTCGGGCAGCCGGCCTTCACCACCTCGACCGACACCGTCAGCAGCATCTGCCCGCCGCGCTTCGGATCGACGCCGCCGCGCTGCACCGCCGACGGCAGCACGCGGATGAAGGCGCCCTGCGCGCGCGCCTGCGCCAGGCCGTCCGGCGCCTTCAGGCTGGCCGCCGTGGCGCAGCCCGCCGGCTGGCTGAAGCGCGGGAAGGCATCGGTGCGCTCGACGAGCGCGAAGCCGAACAGCGCGAACGCACAGACCGCGAGAACCACGCCGATCCCGTTGCGCTCCCCCGCGCCGTCGCACCGCGGGGCTTCGTCCTTGGTGTGCACGCTGGCACCTCCTTGCATGATCCGCCGCGGGCCATTGCAGGGGGCATGCCAGAGGGATTCCGGGCGATTGCGGCCCGAACGGCCGGGCGTCGCTTGCCGATTCCGGGATTCCCCTACCCCCATTCCCGAATTCGATAGCCGATGCTCGGCCCTGTTCGCCCGGCGCGTCCTGTGCTACATGCCGGCTTTCGGCCCCCTCTTTCCGGCTAGGCATTTTCCGATGATCGACGCGCGCTCGCTGGCCCCGCACCTGCACAACGTGCTGACGGACGGCACCATCCCCGAACTGCCGAACCATTACGCCGGCAAGGTGCGCGACAACTACGACCTGCCGGACGGCCGGCGGATCATCGTCGCCACCGACCGGCTGAGCGCCTTCGACATCATCCTCACCTGCATCCCCTTCAAGGGCCAGGTGCTGACGCAGACCGCCCGCTTCTGGTTCGAGCGGACGAAGGACATCGTCGCCAACCACGTGCTGGAGTATCCGGACCCCAACGTGGTGATCGCCAAGCGCCTGAAGATCCTGCCGGTCGAAATCGTCGTGCGCGACTACCTGACCGGCACCACCTCGACCTCGATCTGGTCGATGTACAAGGCCGGCCAGCGCGCGATGTACGGCGTGCGCCTGCCCGACGGCATGCACGAGCACCAGAAGCTGCCCGAGACCATCATCACCCCCACCACCAAGGCCGAACTGGGCAGCCACGACACGCCGCTGTCGCCGAAGGAGATCGTCGAGCAGGGCCTGCTGCCGAAGGAACAGTGGGAGCGCGTCTCCGACGTGGCGCTGAAACTGTTCGCCCGCGGCCGCGAGATCGCCGCCCAGCACGGCCTCATCCTGGTCGACACCAAGTACGAGTTCGGCGTGGACGAGGACGGCAACGTCATCCTGGCCGACGAGATCCACACGCCCGACAGCAGCCGCTACTGGATGGCCGGCAGCTACGCGGAGCGCCTTCAGGCTGGCCAGCGGCCGGAGAGCTTCGACAAGGACTTCGTGCGCACCTGGGTCAGCCAGCGCTGCGACCCGTACAAGGACCCGATCCCGGAAATCCCCGACCAGCTGGTGCTGGACACCGCCGCGGTCTACATCCACGCCTACGAGACCATCACCGGCCAGACCTTCGAGGTCCCGGCCGAGGTGATGCCGGTGCTGGAGCGCATCCGCGGCAACCTGGCGCGGTTCTTCTAGGCGGCAGCACCGTCCGCTGCAGGCATGCACCATTCGAGGCAAATTTTGTCCACGCCGACATAAGCCGAGCGCGAACCGCCCGGACGGGGTAATATCCCCCGTCCGCTCGCCCACTTCCGCGCACGTCATGCCGCTCAGCTTCGCTTCCCGCCTCCCGCGCGCCGTGCGCTTCGACAGCCTGCGCGGCCGTATGCTGGCCATCGTGCTGGGCGCGCTGGCGCTGCCGCTGGCGGCGTCGGTGTACCACCTGAACGAGGACGTGGCGCAGCGCCGCGCCGCCGCCGTCGACTTCGCCGCCCACCTGACCGACGAGGGCGTGCGCCGCCAGCAGGCGGTGATCGGCGACGCGCGCACGCTGCTCGGCGTGCTGGCCATCGTGCCGGAGATCCATGGCGCCGCCGCCGCGCCGCAGGCCTGCGTGAACCTTCTTAAGCCGATCGCCGGGCAGCAGACCTGGGCGGCCGGGCTGTGGGTCGCCGGGCCAGACGGCCGGGTGATCTGCGACAACACCGGCACCGGCTTCGGCCTCGACATCGGCGACCGTGCCTATTTCCAGAAGGCCATGGCCAGCCGCGAGTTCCAGCTCAGCGGCTTCATCGTCGGCAAGCTGTCCGGCCGGCGGATGATGGTGGCGGTGCACCCCATCGTCGACCAGGGCCGGGTGACCGCCCTGGTCGGCGCCAACATCGACCTGACCTGGTACGAGGATCTGATCGCCGTCACCCGGCAGGAGGACGTGCGCATCACCGTAATCGACGGCGAGGGAACCGTGATCGCCCGCCAGCCCGATCCCGAAGGCTGGATCGGCAAGAACTTCGGCTCCTTCCCGCACGTGCGGACGATGATTTCCACGGAAAGCGGCACGTTCGAGGCGGTCGGCGCCGACGGACGGGATCGCATCTGGAGCTACCGGCGCATCCCCGGCACCGACAAGACCTTCACGGTCGGCCTGCCGATGGATCGGATCTGGGCGCAGGCGCGCGGTGAGATGCTGAACGGGCTGGCGGTGGCGGCGCTGGCGGCGCTGGTCGGCTTCCTGGCGGTGTGGCTGCTGGTGCGCCGCTCGGTGCTGCGCTGGATGCAGCGGCTGTGCGACGCCGCCGAGCGGATCGGCGCCGGCCGGACCGTCGAGGCGGTGGAGACCAGCGGCGCGCCGCACGAGATCGTCGCCCTGGCCGAGACCTTCAACGGCATGGCGCGCAACCTCGCCACCCGCGAGCGCGAGCTGGACGCCGCCCGCCGCGACGCCGAGACGGCCGAGCGCGAGGCCCGCCGCGCCGGCGAGCGGCTGGCCGAGGTGCTGGAGAGCACCTCCGACTTCATCCTCTCGCTCGACCGCGACTGGCGCGTCGTCTACATGAACCAGCGTGCGCGGGACCGCCTCGCCCAGAGCCGCGACCTGTCCGGCGCGGTGTTCTGGGACGCGTTCCCGGCGACGCTCGGCACCCCCATCGAAGCGCACTTCCGCCACGCCATGGACGCGCAGGCGGAGGTCATCGACACCATCTTCTACCCCCCGCACGAGGCGTGGTACGAGGGCACCTGCACGCCGTCGGCGGAAGGCATCGTCGTCTATTTCTCCGACGTCACCGAGCGCAAGGCGGGCGAGCAGGCGCTGCTGGAGGCCAAGACCGCGGCCGAGGCGGCGAGCCGGGCGAAGAGCGAGTTCCTGGCCAACATGAGCCACGAGATCCGCACGCCGATGAACGCCATCCTCGGCCTCGTCCATCTGCTGCAGCAGACCGAGCTGTCGCCCCGGCAGAAGGACTACGCGCAGAAGATCCGCGGCTCGGCGCAGTCGCTGCTCGGCATCCTCAACGACATCCTCGACTTCTCCAAGGTCGAGGCCGGCAAGATGGAACTGGAGCACGCCGACTTCCGCCTCGACGAGCTGCTCGACAACCTCGCCACCATCGTGTCGACGGCGGCGCGCGAGAAGGACATCGAGGTGCTGTTCCTGGTGAAGCCGGAGGTGCCGCTGGAACTGATCGGCGACCCGCTGCGCCTCCAGCAGGTGCTCATCAACCTCGCCGGCAACGCCATCAAGTTCACCGAGAAGGGCGAGGTGGTCGTCACCGTGGAGGCTGCGGAGGTGACGGCGGAGCGCGCCACGCTGGCCTTCTCCATCCGCGACACCGGCATCGGCATCGCGCCGGACCAGCAGCGCGCCCTGTTCGCTGCCTTCAGCCAGGCCGACAGCTCGACCACCCGGCGCTACGGCGGCACCGGGCTGGGGCTGGCGATCTGCACCCGCCTGGTCGGCATGATGGGCGGCGCCATGGGCGTGACCAGCGAACCCGGCGTGGGCAGCGACTTCCGCTTCACCGCGGTGTTCGACCGCCCGGCCCAGCCGCTGGCGCGGCCCGTCCGCGCGCGGACGCTGCCGCGCAACCTGCGCGTCCTGGTGGTCGACGACAACGACACGGCGCGCGAGAGCCTCGCCTCGCTGATCCGCGGCTTCGGCTGGAGCGCCGCCACGGCCCCCTCCGCCGAGGCGGCGATCGACGAGTTGTCGCACGCCGCGGCGGCCGGCGAGCCGTACGAGGTGGTGCTGATGGACTGGCGCATGCCCGGCATGGACGGCATCGAGGCCAGCCAGCGCATCCGCTCCGACCACACGCTGACCGGCCCGATCATCATCGTCGTCACCGCCTTCGGCCAGGAGCAGGCGGTGCAGCGGGTGATCGACCTCGGCCTCGACGGCATCATCGTCAAGCCGGTCACCGGGTCCGTCCTGCTCGACGCGATCGCCAACGCCTATGCGCTCAGCCCGGACGGCAGCGCCCCATGCGCGCCGGCACCCGTCACCCTGCCGGCCCGGCCGCTGGCCGGCAAGCGCCTGCTGCTGGCCGAGGACAACGCCATCGGCCAGCAGGTGGCCCGCGAGATCCTGGAGCGCGCCGGTGCCGCCGTCACCGTGGCCGGCGACGGCCAACAGGCGATCGACCTGGTGCGGGCGTCGGACGCGCCGTTCGACGCCGTGCTGATGGACGTGCAGATGCCGCGCCTCGACGGCTTCGCCGCCACCCGGACGCTGCGGGCCGAGCCACGCTTCGCCCACCTGCCGATCATCGCCATCACCGCCAGCGTGCTGCCCAGCGACCGTGAGCACTGCATCGAGGCCGGCATGAACGACCACGTCGCCAAGCCGCTCGACCCGCCGCAGCTCATCGACACGCTGCTGCGCTGGACCGGCGGCGCCGTCTCGCTGCCACCCGCCGCCCTGCCGACGCCCGTCCCCGCCGCCCCTGCCGCGCCGTCCGGCATCGACATGGCCGACGCCATGCGCCGCGTGGACGGCGACGCCGAGCTGTTCCAGCGCATCCTGCAGGGCTTCGCCGCCGCGCACGCCGGCATCGGCGACGCGGTCGGCGACGCGCTGGCCGAGGAGCGCCTCGGCGACGCACGCAAGCTGGCGCACGACCTCAAGAGCATGTCCGGCAGCCTGGGCGCCCGCCGCCTGTCGGCGATCGCCGACGCCGTGCAGATCGCCGCCGGCCGCGGCGAACGCGCCGCCGCGCAGGCCACTCTGCCCGAGCTGCACCGCGAGCTCGCCGCCGTGCTGGAGACCGCGCACCTCCAGGCCCAGGCCCCCGCCAATCCGCCGGCGCCAGCGCCGGCCGACGCCGGGCCGCTGGGCGCGGCGCTGGCCCGGCTGGACGGACTGCTGGCCGACAACAATTTCGCCGCCGCCGAGGAATGGCTGGCGCTGGCCGGCCCGCTGGGGGCGCGCGCCGGAACCGGCCGGGTGGAGGCGATCACCGCCGCCGTCGATTCGCTGGACTTCGCCAAGGCGCAGGGCCTTGTCCGCCGGCTGGCGGACGAACTGCACGTCGTCCTCCCCGCCTTCCCTCCGGCCGCGTGAGCCCGAGATGCCCGACACCCGCGCCAAGATCCTGATCGTCGATGACGTGCCCAGCAACGTCCACGTGCTGAGCCGCATCCTGCGCGACGAGTACGAGATCTACTTCGCCACCAACGGCGACAAGGCGCTGGAACTGGTGCAGGCGCGCCTGCCCGACCTCGTTCTGCTCGACATCATGATGCCGGGCATGGACGGCTTCGAGGTGTGCACGCGCATCAAGGAGAACCCGGCCACAGCCGACATCCCCGTCATCTTCATCTCGGCGCGCGGCGAGGTGGAGGACGAGACGCGCGGGCTGGAGGTCGGCGCCATCGACTTCATCACCAAGCCGATCAGCCCGCCCATCGTGCAGGCCCGCGTGCGCAACCACATCCTGCTGAAGCGGCAGACCGACCTGCTGCGCCAGCTCTCCTTCCTCGACGGGTTGACCGGCATCCCCAACCGCCGCCGCTTCGACGAGGTGCTGGCGCTGGAATGGCGGCGCTGTGGCCGTTCGAAGCTGCCGCTGTCGGTCATCATGCTGGACGTCGACCACTTCAAGGCCTTCAACGACCGCTACGGCCACCAGTCCGGCGACGATTGCCTGCGCGCGGTGTCGCGCCTGCTGAGCGAGCACGTGATGCGCCCCGGCGACCTGGTGGCGCGCTTCGGCGGCGAGGAGTTCGTCTGCCTGCTGCCCGAAACCGACGCCGGGGGCGCCGCCCGCGTCGCCGAGCGCCTGCGCGCCGCCGTCGAGACGGAGGCCATCCCGCACGCCGCCTCGCCGACGGCCGGCCACGTGACGATCAGCCTGGGCTGCGCCGGCACCGTGCCGCCGGACGACCACCCGCCCGACGAGCTGCTCGACCTCGCCGACCAGGCGCTGTACGAGGCGAAGCGCGGCGGGCGCAACCGCTACCGCATGGCGGAGATGGGGATGGTGGCGGAATAGGCTACCGCCGCACCTCCCAATGGATCGTCGCCGGCTTCTCGCCGGCGTCCTTCGCGCCGATGACGATCTCGCCCTTGCCGGAGAGCACCGCCGTCTCGCCGTTCATCAGCACGCGCGCCTCCCCCTCCTCGAGGATCAGGCGGGTGCCGTTGCGGCTGAGGTCGGAGACGACGAAGTTCACCCCCTCCACCGCGAAGCGCGCGTGGCGGCGCGACGCCGAGGGCACCTCGATCATCAGTTGGCACTCGCGCGAGCGGCCGACGAACAGCTCCGTCCCCTCGTCGGGCAGCACGTGGCGGTTGCCCTTGTGGTTCACCACCAGCTTCGGCACGACGATCTTCGGCGTGGAGAGGTCGACCGTCACCTCCTCCTGGATCAGCGGGACGATCACGCGCTCCTCGTCCGGGATGGTGGCGATCTTGGCGACCAGCCCGTCGGCCAGCATGCGCGGGATGCCGGCGTTGCGCAGCCGGTGGCCGAGGCCGGCGCGCACCTCCTCCAGCGAGGCGCCGGCCGGCGCCAGCTCGCGGGCCGAGCGGACGCGGGCGAACATGTTGGCGACCTGCTCGACCAGATAGGTCATGCGCCGCCGCCCGAACTCGCTGGCCGCCAGATCGAGCAGGAAGCCGATGCGCGCCGCCGCCGAGCCGAGGCGGTTGGAGAGCCGCATCACCGCCTCCTCGAAGGGCATGTCGCGGTGCTCCGCCCCCCAGGCGATCTTGGCGCGCTTCATCAGCGCCGACGCCATCTCCGGCCCGCCCATGAAGCCGTCGAAGGCGGCGAGCTGGTCGACGATGGTCTGGAACGCCTTGGCGTCGCCGCCCTGGCGGGTCAGCGGGTTCTTGCCCTCGATGCCGCCACGCACCCGGCGCAGCAGCGCCTCGCGGACGTGCGTGAAGCCGCCGGCCGCGACGGCGTTGGAGAGGTCGAGCAGCGGCTCGGTGTGCGGCAGCCGGTCGTCGAGGTCGCCGCGCAGCGTCGCCAGCAGCGCCTGCAACGCGGTGGCGAGGTCGGGCGCGTAGCCGATCAGCGCCCTCACCGGCTCGCGCCCGTCGATGGTCTCGCACAGCAGCTGGTCGACGATGGTGACCGTCTCCGGGTCGCCCTCGACGTTGAAGCGCAGGATTCCCGACAGCTTCTCGCCCCAGTCGCGGGCCTCCTCCAGCGCGCTGGCGAAGGCGTGGGTGACGATGCGGTCCAGCTCCTCCGCCGGGCGGTCGTTGCGCGCCTGCGACAGCAGGCCGGCGACACCCAGCTGCAGCAGCGTCCCGTCGAACGGCTTCAGCACGTCGGCGTTCTGCGCCAGGTCCTTCAGATCCTTGAACATGCGGAGGATCTGGTCCTGGCGGTCGAACACCTTGACGCCGGCGACCGGCGCCTGCAGCGTGGCGAGGCGGCTGATGCCGGGGTTGAACAGCGTCGCCTCGCGCTCGAAGTAGCGGAGCGGGAAATAGCGGTGCAGCTGCTCGGCCGGGATCACCGTCTGCTCGTCGCAGTAGGCGCGGAACAGGCGCAGCAGCGTCATCCGGCTCTGGAACGAGAAGACCTCCAGCACGTCCTTGCAGAACGCCGCCTCTTCGATGTGCGAGATGGTGGTGACCTTGCCGCCACCGGCGATGGCCTTCTCGAACAGCGTCTCTTCCTTGCCGTCCTTGTTGACCTTGACGACCCGGATGATCTGGTACTTGGCAAGGGTGAGCAGGTACTTCGCCCGCTCCATCGCCAGCTTCTCGTCGTCGAACACGCCGTCGATGTTCGGCCGTCCGCCCAACTCGACGACAACCTCGTAGCGGTACGCGCGTTTCGGGGGGATCATGCCGGCGTGCCCAGATGCGGAGACTTCTCTCACTAATTTTATGGCATTGCGCCGGATCGCAACGCAAGCTTCCGCCTCATGACGACGCGCTCCCTGTCCCGCCGCCGGCTGCTCGCCACGCCTTTGCTGCTGCCGCTGCTGGCCGCGGCGAAGGGGGCCGACCCCGCCGCCCGCCTCGGCCCGGCCTCGGAGGCCGGCTGGCTGCTGTTCGATCCCGCCGACGGGCGCGTGCTGGACGCGCGGCTGGCCGACCGCCCCTTCGCCCCGGCCTCGGTCGCCAAGCTGCCGACCGTGGTGGCGGCGCTGGCGCTGCTCGGCCCCGGCCACCGCTTCACCACCGGCCTGCACGGGACCGGCGCCGTGGTGGAGGGTACGCTGCGCGGCAACCTGATCCTCAAGGGCGGCGGCGACCCGTCGCTGGTCGGCGAGGACGTGGCGGCGATGCTCGACGGCTTGATCGAGAAGGGCGTGCGGCGGGTGGCGGGCCGCTTCCTCCACGACGCCTCGGCGCTGCCCGAACTGCCGGAGATCGACGCCGGCCAGCCGCGCACCGCCGGCTACAACACCGGCCTCGGCGCGCTGTCGCTGAACTTCAACCGGGTGCAGCTGGCGTGGCGGCGCCTGCCCGGCGGCGCGGTGGAGGCCGGCGTGTGGAGCGTTTCCGACATCGGCCGCCACCCGGTGGACGGCATCGGCGTCGAGGTGGTGCCCGCCTCCGCCCTGCCGGACACGGTGCTGGTCGCCCCCCTGCCCGACCGCGGCGGCGAGCGCTGGCAACTGGCGCCGCACCGGGGCGCCCCCGCCCGCGTCTGGCTGCCGGTGGCGCGGCCGGGCGCCATGACCGCCGCAGTGGTGCACGCCATGGCCGCCGAGCGCGGCATCGCGCTCCCCCGCCCGTCCGCCGGCCAGCTGCCGCCCGAGGCCCGCCTGCTGGTGATGCACGAGAGCCCGCCGCTGGCCGAGCTGGCGGCACGGGTGCTGAAGCACTCCAACAACCTGTCGGCCGAACTCATCGGACTGGCGGCGGCGCGCACGCTCGACGCCAACGTCGCCACGCTGGCGGGCTCGGCCGCGCTGCTGGCCGGCTGGCTCCGCGCGCAGCGGCCGGACGTGGACTGGACCGGCTTCCGGCTGCTCAACCACTCCGGCCTGACGTCGGGCTCGCGGATGACGGCGCGGCAGACGGCGGCGGTCCTGACGCTCGGCGGCGAGCTGCTGGCCGCGCTGCTGGCCGGCGACGACGAAGGCGGGCCGCTGCCCGGCGTGCGCGCCAAGTCCGGCACGCTGGCCTACGCCAAGGGCCTCGCCGGCTGGCTGCGCACCGCCTCGGGCCGCAGCCTCGGCTTCGTCTACTATGCCGGGGACGACCGCGCCCGCGCCGCCCTCGACGCCGCCATGGACCGCCGCGTCGCCGAGATACCGCCGGAGGCGCGGGCGTGGCTCGCCCGCGCGCGCGGCCTGCAGTCCGAGCTGCTGGCGGCGTGGCGCGACGCCCCTGCCCCTTGACGTTTCACCGCGTGGGGCGTAAACACCGCGGCTCATGCGTCCGCACCCCTGGAGGCGGGCGCCTTTTTCCGTTGAGGAGCACACCATGACTCAGGTTATCGCGCTCGCCGCCGAGGTGCGTGAGCGGGCCGGCAAGGGGACCGCCCGCCAGACCCGCCGCGACGGCCGCATCCCTGCCGTGATCTACGGCAACAAGCAGGCCCCGCTCACCATTTCGCTGGACCTGCGCGGCTTCACCCGCATCCTGCACCAGCCGGGCTTCTTCACGCACCTGTTCGACGTGACCGTCGATGGCGCCACGCACCGCGTGCTGCCGCGCGACGTGCAGTTCCACCCGGTCAGCGACGTTGCGCTGCACGTGGACTTCCTGCGCGTGTCGGGCGACACCCGCATCACCGTCATGGTACCGGTCGAGTTCGTGAACCAGGACAAGTCGGCCGGCCTCAAGAAGGGCGGCGTGCTGAACATCGTCCGCCACGAGATCGAGGTGACCGCCGTCGCCGACAACATCCCCGAGCACATCACCGTGTCGTGCGAGGGCTTCGACGTCGGCGATTCGATCCACATCTCCTCCGTCAAGCTGCCGGAGGGCGTTAAGCCGACCATCGACCGCGACTTCACCATCGCCACCATCGCCGCGCCGTCGGGCCTGAAGTCCGAGGCCGCCGAGGGCGAGACTGCCGCGTCCTAAAGAAGGGCCTGCGAGAGGGCGCCGCCCTCTCGCGCTCTCCTGCAAGGGGCCGCGAGGCCCCTTGACCCCATCCGGAAATCACCATGCTGCTGCTGGTCGGACTCGGCAATCCCGGCGCGGAGTACGCGCGCAACCGGCACAACATCGGTTTCATGGCGGTCGAGGAGATCGCCCGCCGCCACGGCTTCTCGCCGTGGAAGAAGCGCTTCCAGGGCCAGACCTGCGAAGGCACCGCCGCCGGCGACAAGGTGCTGGCGCTCGAACCCCTCACCTATATGAACCTGTCCGGCCAGTCGGTCGGCGCCGCGCTCCAGTTCTTCAAGCTGAAGCCCGAGCAGGTCGTCGTCTTCCACGACGAACTCGACCTGCCGCCCGGCCGCATCCGCGTCAAGAAGGGCGGCGGCCATGGCGGGCACAACGGCCTGCGCTCGATGGACGCGCACATCGGCAAGGAGTACTGGCGGGTGCGCCTGGGCATCGGCCACCCCGGCGACAAGAACGCCGTCTCCAACTACGTGCTGCACGACTTCGCCAAGGCCGACCAGACCTGGCTGGAGCCGCTGATCGACGCCTGCGCCGCCAGCTTCCCGCTGCTGGTCCAGGGCCAGCCCGAGAACTTCATGAACAAGGTGACCCTGGCGACGCAGCCGCCGAAGTGACGGCTGCGCCCCGACCGGGCCTACTTGCATTCCCCGATCGACTCCGCCGCGCACACCCGGCCGTCCGTCCAGATGGCGCCGCCGAGCCGCGTGCCGACCAGCACCGCCCCCTCCAGGTTGGCGCCCTTGAGGTTGGCGCCGGCCAGCGTCGCGCGGGTGAAGTTGACGCCCTTCAGGTTGGCGCCCGCCAGATTGGCGTCCTTCATGTAGGTGGCGAAGGCCGGGGCGTTCTCCAGGTCGGCGCCGGACAGGTCGACCTCCGGCGCGATCGCCACCTGGAAGTTGGCCCTGCGCAGGTCGGCGCCGCGGAACTTGGCGCCGTCCAGCCGCGCCGCCTCGAAGTTCGCCTCCGGCGCCTTGACGTTGGAGAAGTCCTTGCCGCGCAGGTCGGCCAGCGTGCAGTTGAACTCCTTCGCATCGACGCAGTTCGGCGTCAGCGAAACGGTCTGGGCCGGCGCCGGCCCACTCCACACCACAAGCGCGGCGGCAAGGGACAGGACGCAACCGACGGAGACGCGCACGCTCATGAGAACCTCCTGATGTACAAGCCCGGCATGTTTTCACAGCGACACCGGGGAATTTCCCCGGATGGTCGCGCGAACCCGCCGCGGCGGCTTTGATTTTGATCAAGCGGCGCACCAACCCCACTTCGCGTTTGCGCTTTGCACCCGCACGTAGGATAAAGCGCGCGTCCCGGACACCGAGCGAACCGAAGAATCTCCCATGGGTTTCAACTGCGGCATCGTCGGCCTGCCCAACGTCGGCAAGTCGACCCTGTTCAACGCGCTGACCGCCACCCAGGCGGCGGAGGCGGCCAACTTCCCCTTCTGCACCAAGGAGCCGAACGTCGGCCGCGTCGGCGTGCCCGACCCGCGGTTGGAGAAGCTCGCGGCGATCTCCAAGTCGCAGAAGATCATCCCGACCCAGCTGGAGTTCGTGGACATCGCCGGCCTGATCCGCGGCGCCTCGAAGGGTGAGGGCCTGGGCAACCAGTTCCTCGCCAACATCCGCGAGGTGGACGCCATCGTCCATGTGCTGCGCTGCTTCGAGGACGACGACGTCACCCACGTGGAGGGCAACGTCGATCCGCTGCGCGACGCCGAGGTGGTCGAGACCGAGCTGATGCTCGCCGACATGGAGAGCCTGGAGCGCCAGATCACCAACCTCCAAAAGAAGGCCAAGGGCGGCGACAAGGACGCCAAGGTCAAGGCCGACCTGATGGAGCGCGCGCTGAAGGTCCTGCAGGACGGCAAGCCGGCCCGCGTGGTCGAGCTGGACGCCGAGGAACTGCCGGTCTTCAAGCAGTTCATGCTGCTGACGGCCAAGCCGGTGCTGTACGTCTGCAACGTCGAGGAGGCCTCGGCCGCCACCGGCAACAGCTTCTCCGCCCTGGTGGCGAAGAAGGCCGAGGCGGAGAACGCCGGCATGGTCGTCATCTCCGCCGCCATCGAGTCCGAGGTGGCGCAGCTGGCCGACCCGGAGGAGAAGCAGGAGTTCCTGTCCTCCATGGGCCTGGAGGAGACCGGCCTGAACCGCCTGATCCGCGCCGGGTTCAAGCTGCTCGACCTCATCACCTTCTTCACCGTCGGCCCGAAGGAGGCGCGCGCCTGGACCGTGCGCCGCGGCGCCAAGGCGCCGGAAGCCGCGGGCGTCATCCACACCGACTTCGAGCGCGGCTTCATCCGCGCCGAGACCATCGACTACGACAGCTTCGTCACCCTGGGCGGCGAGCAGGGCGCCAAGGACGCCGGCAAGATGCGCCAGGAAGGCAAGGAGTACGTCGTCCAGGACGGCGACATCTTCCACTTCCGCTTCAACGTCTGACGGTCCGGGATTTTCCCGCTGGAAGGGCGCCGCTCCGCTAGGGGCGGCGCCCTTTTCGATTCCACCCCCATTCTTGTCACCATGCCCAACGCCGTTAACGCTTCCGTAACCAATCGAATCCGGCTTAACTACCCCGGATTTATGGTTAACAAACTCCTATTCCGGCTGTTATAGCCAGGGTGGGACCAGGAGGTGTCATGGCGGCGGGCATCAAGGCGTTGACGGAGGCGGGCCTCCTCGGCCCGTTGCCCGGGGGCGTTCCGCCGGACGGGGATGTCGCCGCCGCGTTCGCCGACCGGCTGCGCGAAGCCGTCGCGCGCGACGAGCTGTGGCTCGCCTACCAGCCGCAGGCCGACGCCCACACCGGCCGGCTGACCGGGTTCGAGGCGCTGGTGCGCTGGCGCCTGCCCGACGGCACGGTGGTGCCGCCGGACGTCTTCGTGCCGATGGCCGAGGCCGGCGACGGCATCCACATCCTCGGCGACTGGGTGCTGCGGCGCGCCTGCGAGACGACCGCCGGCTGGCTGCGGGCGGGGCTGGCCGACGTGCCGGTGGCGGTGAACCTGTCCTCGCGCCAGCTGGAGGACCCTGCCCTGGCCCGTACCGTGCTGGGCGTGCTGACCGAGACCGGGTTGCCGGCCGCCAACCTGAAGCTGGAGCTGACCGAGACCGTGCTGTTCCAGGGCGGCGACACGGCGCGGCAGAGCCTGCTGGAGCTGCGCGGCGCTGGGGTGCGGCTGGTGCTGGACGATTTCGGCACCGGCTATTCGTCGCTGGCGCTGCTGCGCAAAGTGCCGGTGGAGGCGCTGAAGATCGACAAGCACTTCGTCGAGGCGATGGTCGAGGACCGCGACGCCGCCGCCATCGTGCACGCCATCGTGGCGCTGGCGCACGCGCTCGGCCTCCAGGTCATCGCCGAGGGAGTGGAGACCGCCGAGCAGCTGCTGTTCCTGCGCGCCTACCGCTGCGACCGCATCCAGGGCTACCATTTCTCCCGGCCGCTGGCCGCCGTCGACGTGCCGGATTTCATTTCCCGGAACATGAAGATTGGGAACGCTGGGACGCCGCCAGCCGGATGACCTTGTCGGTCTCCTCCCAGGGGACGAGGCCCACCGCCTCCTCCACCGTCGCCCAGCGCACCTCCAGCGCGTCGTCCATGGCCGCCGCCTCGCCGGCCTGCCAGTCCGCCGCGACCTCGACCAGCGTGTAGTGGTAGTGCACGGCGTCCGCGGCGTCGCGGGTGATGGCGTCCACCACGGTGACCACGTGGGTGGGGCGGACGGTCAGCCCGGTCTCCTCCAGCACCTCGCGCGCCGCCGCCGCGAACACGGTCTCGCCGATGTGCTGGGCGCCGCCGGGGATGCTCCACTGGCCGAGGCGCGGCGCCCGGCCGCGGCGGATCAGCAGCAGGCGGTCACCCTTCCAGACGATGACGCCGACGCCCACCCACGGACGGTCGGGGTATTCGCGGGCCGAACGGTCGGTAACGGTCTCGGTCATGCGCGTCGGTGTTGCTTCCGGTGGAGGGGGTCTCTATGAAGGCCCCTTCCGGGGTTCCCCGGCTTGCCAGCATGGACGAGCCGGCGCGGAAGCCAAAGCTTATTTCAAACGGACCAACGGACGAACGCCATGTCGGACCTCCACAAGCGCGCCATGGAAGCGGTGCTTCAAGCCGCCGAGCACGACGTCGTGGCCACGCTCCAGGAGCGCGCCATCAAGGACAGCCACAGCGAGGAGGCCGACGAGGCGGTGCTGGACGTGGCGATCCTGCACGCCTGGCGCATCTTCGTGCGCATCTGCGAGCAGCGCGGCCTGACCGTCGACGCCGGCCTGTTCGCCGAGCTGGCGGGCGAGCTGGCCGACGAACTGGCGCAGGACCAGGATTACGATTAACGTCATTCCCCGGGAGCCCACCGACCGGGGAGTGCCGCCATGAAGCTCAACGAGATCCGCACCTTCGTGGCGGTGGCCGAGGCGCAGTCGGTGCAGGAGGCGGCGAACCGCCTGCACCTCACCCAGTCGGCCGTGTCGCGCCTGATCCAGCGCCTGGAGGCCGAGGTCGGCGCCACCCTGTTCGACCGGCAGAGCAAGCCGCTGGCGCTGACCCGCGACGGCGAGACCGCGCTGGCGCACGCCAGGCGCGTGCTGGAGGCGGTGGACGGGCTGGGCGAGGCGTTCGCCGGCAGCGGGCAGCCGGCCGGCATTCTGCGCCTGGGCGCCACCCACGTGCTGTCGCGGCTGCTGAGCGGCGACGCGCTGGACGACGTGCGGAGCTCCTTCCCCGGACTCACCGTGCGGCTCAGCTCGGACTGGAGCAACGCGCTGCTCGACCAGCTCGACGGCGGCGCGCTGGACGGCGCGCTGGTGCTGACCGCCGAGGACGGCCGGCCGCGGGCGGAACTGCAGGGCCGCCGCCTCTCCCAGGAGGAGATCAGCGTCGTCGGTGCGCCGGATCTCGTCGCCCGCACGCGCGGCTCGCTGGCCGCCATGAACGCGGTCGGCTGGGTGCTGCAGCCCGAGGGCTGCCGCTACCGCACCACGCTGACGGAGACGCTGCACCGCGCCGGGCTGCGCCTCAACGTGGCCGTCGAATCCTTCGACCAGGAGCTGCTGCTCAACCTGGCCGCCCGCGGCGTCGGCTTCGGCACCGGGCCGCTGCGGCTGGTGGAGGGAACGCCGCTGGCGGCACGGCTGCGCCCGGTGGCGGTGGACGGATTCCGGCTGACCGTCGGGGTGTGGCTGGTGCGGGCGCGGCACAGCGGCCGGCTCGACCGCGTGTTCGACGGGCTGGAGCGCAGCCTGCTGCGCCGGCTCGCCCCGCAGCCGCTGGGCCTCGTACATTCCGCAGCGGAATAATTCACTTTCCCATTATGAATTGGCGGAAGCCGCGAACCCCACGTAGGATCGCGGGCAACAAGCCGGACCCGTTCGCAGGCCCCGGCGGGAGGGATTTACGGATATGAGCACCAGCACCCCCGTGGCCGACCGCGCGTCCGGTTGGCGCACGCCGGCCATCATCATCGTCTGCGGCTGCCTGATCGCCATGCTGGCCTTCGGGCCGCGCTCCAGCATGGGCCTGTTCATCGGCCCACTGACCGAGACGCGCGGCTGGGGCCGCGACGTGTTCGGTTTGGCCATGGCGATCCAGAACATCCTGTGGGGAGCCGGCGGCCCCTTCGCCGGCGCGCTCGCCGACCGCTACGGCCCGGCGCCGGTGCTGGCCGGCGGCGGCCTGCTGTACGCGGCGGGCCTCGCCCTGATGTCGGTGGCCGATACGCAGCTGACGCTGCATCTGGCGGCCGGCGTGCTGATCGGCCTGGGCCTCGCCGGCGCCTCGTTCGGCATCGTCATCGCCGGCTTCAGCCGGCTGGTGCCGGCCGAGAAGCGGTCCTGGTCCATGGGCATCGCCACCGCGGCGGGCTCCATGGGGCAGTTCCTGTTCGCCCCCATGGGGCAGGCCTTCATCGCCGGCTACGGGTGGCAGACGGCCCTGCTGCTGCTGGGCGCCTCGATGCTGCTGGTGCCGCTGCTGGCCAGCGCCTTCATCGGCTCCGGCGCCGCCCACAACTCCAAGGTCGCGGTGACCGGCGCCAACGTCGGCTTCGCCGAGGCGATCCGGCAGGCGTTCCGCCACCGCAGCTACGTGCTGCTGGTCACCGGCTTCTTCGTGTGCGGCTTCCAGCTCGCCTTCGTCACCACGCACCTGCCGCCCTACCTGACCGCCGCCGGCATCAGCCCGGGGCTGGCCGCCTGGGCGCTGGCGCTGATCGGGCTGTTCAACGTGGCGGGCTCCTACACCTCGGGCGTGCTGGGCGGCAAGATGAGCCGGCGCACCCTGCTGGTCGCCAACTACTTCTTCCGCGGCGTGGCGACGGCGGTGTTCCTGCTGCTGCCGGTCACGCCGGCGTCGGTGATCGTCTACGCCGCGGTGATGGGCCTGCTGTGGCTGTCCACGGTGCCGCCGACCTCCGGCCTCGTGGCGCTGATGTTCGGCACGCGGTACCTGGGCATGCTCTACGGCTTCGCCTTCTTCAGCCATCAGGTCGGCGCCTTCATCGGCGTCTGGCTGGGCGGCGTGCTGTACGAGCGCACCGGCTCCTACGACGTGGTGTGGTGGCTGAGCGTGGCGCTGGCGATGTTCGCCGCCATCGTGCACTGGCCGATCGCCGAACAGCCGGCGCCGTCCCTGGCGAACGCCGAGGCGCGCGCCTAAGTCGATGGCCATGCAGCCCACATCGCCCATCGGCCCCACGGGATTGGGCCACGGCTTCGCCCTCACCTTCTTCGGGGTGGTGGTGGCGGTGTGGCTGGGACTGATGACGGTGTCGCTGCGGCAGGCGGCGCTGCCGGAGGAGACGGACGGGCTGGTCCTCGCCGTCTTCCCGCCGGGCACGCCGGACGACGCGGCCTTCACCGCCATGGTGCGGGCCGGCGGCGAACCGGTGCGGCCGACGTGGCTGGGCTTCGCCTGGGTGGCCCGTGGCCGCGAGGCGGGGTTCGTCGGCCGGCTGAAGGACGAGGGCGCGGTGGCCGCCTTCGGCGAGCTGCCGGTCGGCCCGGCGCTCGGCGGCTGCGCCGTGGTGACGGACGACCACAAGCGAGCGGAGATCTACAAGCTGCGGCCGTGAGGTTCCCCGGCACCGCAAATCCACGCTTTGAAGGCAAAAAACACAGAGACACAGAGAAACACAGAAAATATTATCTCTGTGCCTCTGTGCCTCTGTGCCTCTGTGTCTCTGTGGTGAATCCCTACATCGCGGGATTTTGCCCGGAGCGCGCAAACGGAAAAGGCCCCGTCCCGAAGGACGAGGCCTTTCGCGTTTCAGCCGGAAGCCGGCTCTTAGTACATGTGCTGGCCACCGTTGACCGACAGGGTCGAGCCGGTCATGAAGCCGTTCTCGTCGTCCACGAGGTAGAGCACCGCCTTGGCGATCTCGTCGGCGCGGCCGAGGCGACCGACCGGGATGCGGGCAACGATCTTCTCGAGCACGTGGGCCGGCACCGCGCGCACCATGTCGGTGTCGATGTAGCCCGGCGCGATGGCGTTCACGGTGATGCCCTTGGCCGCGCTCTCCTGAGCGAGCGCCTTGGTGAAGCCGTGGATGCCCGACTTGGCGGCGGCGTAGTTGACCTGGCCGTACTGGCCGGCCTGGCCGTTCACCGAGCCGATGTTGACGATGCGGCCGAAGCCGCGCTCGCGCATGCCGTCGATGACGTTGCGGCACATGTTGAAGCAGGACGAGAGGTTGGTGTGGATCACCTCCTCCCACTGCTGGTAGGTCATCCGGTGCATGACGCCGTCACGGGTGATGCCGGCGTTGTTGATCAGCACGTCGACCGGGCCCAGCTCGGCGGTGACCTTCTCGATGCCGGCCTTGCACGCCTCGAAGTCGGAGACGTCGAACTTGAAGACGGCAATGCCCGTGCGCGCCGAGAACTCCTTGGCGCGCTCGTCGTTGCCGGCATAGTTGGCGGCGACGATGTAGCCCGCCGCCTTCAGGGCGACCGAGATCGCCTCGCCAATGCCGCGCGTACCACCGGTGACTACTGCAACTCGAGCCATTTCTGCTCCCCCGTCGTAAAGTTTGTCGGTTTTCGTTTCTTGTCTTAACCGGAAAGGGAAACGGGCCGTTCCCCCTCAGAAACGGCCCGTACCCCGGATCAGTCGCGCTGGACGCAGAGGGCGATGCCCATGCCGCCGCCGATGCACAGCGTGGCGAGGCCCTTCTTGGCGTCGCGCTTCTGCATCTCGAACAGCAGCGTGGTCAGCACGCGGGCACCCGAGGCGCCGACCGGATGGCCGAGCGCGATGGCGCCGCCGTTGACGTTCACCTTCGAGGTGTCCCAGCCGAGGTCCTTGTTGACCGCCAGGGCCTGGGCGGCGAACGCCTCGTTCGCCTCGATCAGGTCGAGGTCCTCGATCTTCCAGCCGGCCTTCTGCAGGGCGAGGCGGGAGGCCGGGATCGGACCCGTACCCATGATCGCCGGATCGACGCCGGCGGTCGCCCAGGCGACGATGCGGGCGAGCGGCGCGACGCCGCGCTTGGCGGCGTTGTCGGCGCTCATCAGCACCAGCGCGGCGGCGCCGTCGTTGATGCCCGAGGCGTTGCCGGCGGTCACCGTGCCGTCCTTGGCGAAGGCCG
>NZ_LGQZ01000120.1 GCF_003116015.1 Azospirillum sp. TSO22-1 | reverse complement strand
GCAGCGTCACCTCGCCGCCCGCCGGCACGGTCAGCGTCAGCGCCATGCCGCGCCGCTCGAAGGGCAGCGGCTTGCCGCCCGCCGTGGCCTCGGCGACGGTCAGCTCCGGCGCCAGGACCAGGGTCTGCGGGCCGGGCGGCAGGCTCAGCCGGTCGCGCACCTCCAGCCGCCGCGCGGGCGGATCGAGCGTGACGTCGAGGTCGTGGTGCACGCCGGCCGCCAGCGCGGGCCAGGCCATGAGGAACGCCGCGAGGGCGGGGAGGATGCGGAGCATCCCCCCTATATAGCGCGTCAGGCGACGCGCCGCTTCACCGCGCGCAGCAGCGCCGCCAGCCGGGCGTCGTGGATGCCCAGCTGCTCCAGGTGCTCGACGGTGTTGGTCAGGTACTCGATGTTGGGGCCGCGCTCACCGGCGCAGCAGGCGATACGCTCGACCATCTCCGCCTCGTCCAGGCAGGGGCAGTACTGCGAGTGCTCGCGGTCGACCACGAAGGTGCAGGCTTCGGTCACCCGCCGCCCGCAGCCGAGGTGGACCGGCAGCAGCCGCGGGCGGTAGGTGCGGTTGATCATCTCCCGCTCCCACAGGCAGTCGAGCGTCGCCGCCGCGTGCTCCGCCGCCACCCGGAAGGCCATGCCGCGGCACGAGCCGCCGCGGTCGAGGCCGAGCACCAGCCCCGGCCGCTCCGGCGTGCCGCGGTAGCGGTGCGAGGCGACGCAGAAGCGCCGGTGGTAGCCGTGCAGCACCGCCATGTGGTGCTCCAGGTACGGGAACCCCGGATTCCACATCAGCGAGCCGTAGGCGAACACCCACAGCTCCGCGTCCGCGGCGACCGGAATATCAGCGGCCCAGGCGGAGGCCGGCTTGCAGGGGGCCGGCTTACAAGGGGAAGGGGAGAAACGCGTGTCGAGCAGCATGGCGTCGCAGGTCGCAGAAGGCTCGGGGTCGAGCCTAGCACGCACACCATATGGGAGCTATAACACGCCCGTCACAGTCCGGACATACCACCGATGCTCCTCTCCAAGCCCCTGCGGAAGCGCCTGACCATCGCCGCCTCGGTCATCGCCGCCGCGCTCCTCGCCGCGTGGTGCGCGGCGTGGTGGATCGTCGCCGGCACGGTGGAGCGCGGGCTGCACGCCTGGGCCGAGACCCAGCGCGCCCAGGGCGCCACGGTGGAGTACAGGGACCTCAAGGTCGGCGGCTTCCCGCTGCTGGTGCGCGCCAGCGCCTCCGACGGGCGGGTGGCGGCGCGCGGCATCGACTGGCGCGGCCCGGCCATCGTCGCTGAGGCGCCGCTGTGGGACCCGGCGCGCATCGAGCTGAGCCTGCCTGGCGAGCAGCGCCTGCGCCTCAACCCCAACGCCGGCCCGCCGGTGGAGCTGGCGGCGCGGCACGGCGGCGCCGGCTACCTGACGATGTCGAGCACCGGCACGCCGCTGGAGGGGCGTCTGACCTTCCCTGGCGCGGCGCTGGCGCCCGAGTTGCCCGGCCAGCCGGTGTTCACCGCCGCCGGGCTGGAGCTGACGCTGACCCAGCCGCCGGAGCCGCCGGCCGACCCGCAGCAGACCGGCCTGGGCGCCACGCTGACGGTGACCGACATGCAGCTTCCCGGCGCACCGCCGGCGGGCCTGGGCAGCGTGGTGCACCGGCTGGCGGTGGCGCTGCGGGTGCAGGGCCGGCCGCCGCAGATCCAGCCCGAGGCGCTGGCCGCCTGGAGCCAGGGCGGCGGCACGGTGGCGGTGGATTCCGCTGCACTGCACTGGGGGCCGCTGAAGCTGGCGCTGAACGGCACGCTGGCGCTGGACAAGGATTTGCAGCCGCAGGCGGCGATGACGGCCGAGGTGCGCGGCGCGGCGCAGGCGCTGACCGCGCTGAAGGACCAGCTGAAGCCCAACGAGATGAACATCGCCCGCAGCGTGGTCGGCATGCTGGCCCGCCCCGACGAGGACGGCGAGCCGGTCATCAAGGCGCCGGTGACCATCCAGTACCGCGGCGTCTTCGTCGGCCCGCTGAAGGTCGCGGCGGTGCCGGCGATCCAGTGGTGAGCCGCCACTTGCCCCCACCCTAACCCTCCCCCGCTGCCGCAGGGGAGGGAACTCCGCCGCTCCGCCCCCTCCCCTGCGAAGCGGGGGAGGGATGGGGTGGGGGCAATACCTTACGCCTGCTTGGCGTCGATGATCCCGCGCCGGATGGCGCGCGTCTTGGTGAAGGTCTCCTGCAGCGTGTCGCCCTCGCCCCAGCGGATGGCGCGCTGCAGCGCGGTCAGATCCTCGGTGAAGCGCTGGAGGATCTCCAGCACCGCCTCGCGGTTGTTGAGGAAGACGTCGCGCCACATGATCGGGTCGGACGCGGCGATGCGCGTGAAATCGCGGAAGCCGCCGGCCGAGAACTTGATGACCTCGGACTTGGTGTCCTCCTCCAGGTCGGAGGCGGTGCCGACGATGGTGTAGGCGATCAGGTGCGGCAGGTGCGAGGTGATCGCCAGCACGCGGTCGTGGTGCGCCGGCTCCATGATCTCCAGCTTCGAGCCGCAGCGGCGCCACAGCTCGGCCACTTTCTCCACCACCGCCTCCGGGGCGCCGGGCGGCGGGGTGAGGATGCACCAGCGGCCCTGGAACAGCGTGGCGAAACCGGCCTCCGGCCCGGAATGCTCGGTGCCCGCCACCGGGTGGCCGGGGACGATGTGCACGCCCTCGGGCAGGTGCGGGCTGACGTCGCGCAGCACCGCCATCTTCACCGAGCCGACGTCGCTGACGATGGCGCCGGCCCTCAGGTGCGGCGCCATGCGCTCCGCCACCTCGGCGCAGGCGCCGACCGGCACGCACAGCACCACGAGGTCGGCCGCGGCGACCACCTCGCCAAGGTCGGGCGTGGCGGCGTCGAGGAAGCCCAGCTCCAGCGCCTTGGCGCACACCGCCTCGCTGCGGTCGCTGCCGACGACGCTGCGCGCCAGCCCATATTCCTTGACCGCACGCGCCAGCGACGAGCCGATCAGCCCGATGCCGATGATGGCGACGCGGTCGAAGAGCGGAGCGGAGGCGTTGGTCATGGTGCGGGGCCCTGGCGCGGCTGTCCGGAAGGTCGTGGGGTTTTACAGCACCAGAGCCGCGGGGGGCCACGGCTTATTTGCCGCGCGGGGGGCCTGTGGAACGGAATGGAACACTATGGAACAGTGTGCAGGGGCTGTTCAGTACGCCTTCCCGAGGTGCGGGCACACCGACGCCCTTTGAGGATTTTCATCCTAACACGTTTCAGCTACGCCGGCAAGCGATAAAACCCCTCCCCCAGCCCCGCTGGGGGAGGAAGGGGCCCACGCCACAGGCGTAGGAAGGTGGGGGCAGCGGCGGAACTGGCAGGCATTGATTCTTGGGCGCGTTGCTGCCCCCACCCAACCACCGGTCGCCCGCAAGTCGGGCGACCGCGCTCCGCCTACGATCGCCTTCGGCGCTCGTTGCCTCCGGCATCGGCTCTACGCCCCTGCCGGAGGCGGGGGAGGGCTTTTGCAGGTCACCCCCCCGCCAGAAAGCCCTTCAGCGCGTCCACCACGGCGCGCATCTCCTCGTCGGTGCCGATGGTGATGCGCAGGCAGTCGGGCAGGCCGTAGGCGTTCATCTGGCGCACCAGGATGCTGCGGTCCTTGAGGAACTGCCGCGCCGCCTCGGCGTCGTCCTTGCCGGGCTTCTGCCCCTGGAAGGACACCAGCACGAAGTTGGCGATGCTCGGGTGCACGGTCAGGCCCAGCGCCTTCAGCTCGCCGACGAACCAAGTCCGGCAGCCCTCGTTGTGGGCGCGGGCACGCTCCAGGAACTCGCCGTCCTCCAGCGCCGCGACGCCGGCCGCCTGGGCGGCGCCGGAGACGTTGAACGGACCGCGCACCCGGTTCAGCACGTCGGCCACCGGCGCCGAGGAGTACGACCAGCCGAGCCGCAGCGAGCCCAGCGCGAAGATCTTGGAGAAGGTGCGCGTCATCACGACGTTGGCGTGCTTCTCCACCAGCTCGACGCCCGAGGAATAGTCGCCGCCCGGCGGCGCGAACTCGGCGTAGGCGGCGTCGATAACCAGCAGCGCGGTCGGCGGCAGGCCGGCGTGAAGGCGGGCCAGCTCCTCGCCGGTCAGGTGGGAGCCGGTCGGGTTGTTCGGGTTGGCGACGAAGACGATCTTGGTGCGCGGCGTGACGCGCGCCAGCATGGCGTCGACGTCGGTCTTCAGGTCGGTCTCCGGCGCCGCGACGGGGGTGGCGCCCACCGACTTGGCGGCGATCGGGTACATCAGGAAGCCGTGCTGGCTGTACAGCACCTCGTCGCCGACACCGGCGTAGGCGCGCACCAGCAGGCCGATCAGCTCGTCCGAGCCGGCGCCGCAGACGATGCGGCCGGCGTCCAGGTTGAAACGCTTGGCCAGCGCCTCGCGCAGCTCGGTCGAGCCGCCGTCGGGGTAGCGGTGGATGCTGCCGGCCACCCGCGTGTAGGCCTCCATGGCCTTGGGGCTCGGCCCCAGGGCGCCCTCGTTGGAGGCGAGGCGGATCGTCCCGGCGGCCTCGCCGCCGATGTAGGGGGCAATGTCCATGATGCCCGGACGGGGCACCGGCGCAATCGGCGTGCTCATGTCGAAATCCGCTGCAGCAGGTGGTTGAAGGACGAATTCCCTTTCACCGTCATCCCCGCGAAAGCGGGGATCCAGGAAACGCGGCAACGCCGAGGCCTTGCAAGGTGCTCTGGATCCCCGCTTTCGCGGGGATGACGAACAGGGGAAAGACTTAAGGAAGCCTCAGCGGCACCGCGTAGCCGCCGATGGTGTTGACGCGGGCCGGGATGTCGCCCAGGCGCTCGACCAGGGCGCTCAGCCGCGGGTCCTGCGGGTCGACGAAGTCGGCGACTTCCACCAGATGCACCGACGCGCCGTGCAGGTCGCGCGCGTGCCAGGTGCAGAAGCCCACCGCCGGCAGGCCGACCGATTCCAGCATGTCCTTGAAACGGCCGCGGCTGAGGTCGCCGCCCAGCTCGATGCCGAGCAGCGTGCGGTCGTCGCCGGTCGGCTCGTGCGGGATAAGCCCGATGGCCAGCGCGTCGCGGTCCTCGCCGCGGGCGTTGCCGCGGCCGCCGAACGGCAGGCGGGCCACCACACGCGGCGTGCGCACGTCGCCCGACACCAGGAAGCGCCACCACGGATCGGCGTCGTCCTCGGCCGGATAGGGAACGATGCCCACCGTCGCCGTGCCCTCGGACACCGCGCGCACGGCGGCGACCGGCGAGTTGACCGCGGTCATCGGCACGAAGCTGCCGAAATGGTCGCGCGCCACGTCCCAGAAGCCGCGGCGGTCCTCCGGCGCGTACACCGCGACGGCGAACGGCCCCTGCAGGCGGGTCAGCGCCGAGATCATCTCGCGCCATATGCGCACCACGACGCCGGCCGGGAAGGAGCCGGTGTGGCGTGCCATCAGGCGGCGCAGGATCACCGCCTCGCGCCCGGGGCGCAGGAAGATGCCGCCGGGGCCCTTGGCCGCGCCGATGCGCTCGACCACCTGGGCGCGCCGCATCAGCAGGTCGTGCAACTGGTTGTCGATCTGGTCGATCTCGCGGCGCAGGTCTTCCAGGGGGGCTTTCGAGGGCGGCATCGGAGCGGGAACCATGTCTGGCAAAGCCGGATAGTAGTAGTCTGCGAAGCCGCTAAAATCAAAGAAAACGTTGACACCTTCGGACCTTGGTCGGTACGTCTACGCTCCCGCTCCGGAACAGGCTTTTTGCGCCCCCGATGTCCGCCTCCAAGCCCTCCGCGACCGCCCCGATCGACACGGCGGGCCTGCCCGGAAAACGCGTCCGGCTGGGCGCCGACCGGCCGATGCCGCTCGACAGCGGGCTCGACCTCGGCCCGTTCACGGTGGCCTACCAGACCTACGGCACGCTCAACGCCGACCGCTCGAACGCGGTGCTGGTCTGCCATGCGCTGACCGGCGACCACTACGTCCTCGACCGCCACCCCGTCACCGGCAAGGCCGGCTGGTGGGAGCAGATGATCGGCCCCGGCAAGCCGGTGGACACCGATCGCTACTTCGTCATCTGCTCGAACGTCATCGGCGGCTGCATGGGCTCGACCGGCCCGGCGGAGGCCGACCCGGCGACCGGCCGTCCGTACGGACTGAACTTCCCGGTCATCACCATCGCCGACATGGTGCGCGCGCAGAAGCTGCTGATCGACCACCTGGGGATCGAACAGCTGTTCGCCGTCATCGGCGGCTCCATGGGCGGCATGCAGGTGCTGCAATGGGCGGTGTCGTACCCGGAGGCGGTGTACGCGGCGATTCCCATCGCCACCGCGTCCATCCATTCGGCGCAGAACATCGCCTTTCACGAGGTCGGCCGCCAAGCCATCATGGCCGACCCGGAATGGGCCGGCGGCGACTACCTGAACCAGGACCGGCGGCCGCAGCGCGGGCTGGCGGTGGCGCGCATGGCGGCGCACATCACCTACCTGTCGGAGACGGCGCTGCACCGCAAGTTCGGCCGCAACCTGCAGGACCGCACCACCGTCACCTACGGCTTCGACGCCGATTTCCAGGTGGAGAGCTACCTGCGCCACCAGGGCATCAGCTTCGTCGAGCGGTTCGACGCCAACTCCTACCTCTACATCACGCGCGCCATGGACTATTTCGACCTGGCGGCGGACCACGGCGGGGCGCTGGTCAACGCGTTCCTCCCCAACGGCAAGCCGACGCCGGTGCGCTTCTGCCTGGTCAGCTTCTCCAGCGACTGGCTGTTCCCGACCCGCGAGTCACGCGCCGTCGTGCACGCGCTGAACGCCGCGGCGGCCAACGTCAGCTTCGTCGAGGTGGAGACCGACAAGGGGCACGACGCCTTCCTGCTCGACGAGCCGGAGTTCCACCAGGTCATCCGCGGCTTCCTGGAGGGCTGCGCCGAGCACCGCGGCCTGACCGCGCGCCGCCACGCCCGCACCGCCTGAGGCCCCGCCTTTGAGAGCTTGCCCGTGACCGTCCTCGACGACCGCCCCGCCTCCGCGCTCAACGGCACCGGCCGCCCCGCCGACATCCGCATCGACCTGCGGCTGGTGGCGGACATGGTGGAGCCGGGCTCGCGCCTCCTGGACATCGGCTGCGGCGACGGCCAGTTGCTCTACCACCTGACGCACGAGAAGAACGTCGACGGCCGCGGCATCGAGCTGAGCATGGACGGCGTGCACCGCTGCGTGAAGCAGGGCCTGTCGGTGATCCAGGGCGACGCCGAAACCGACCTGAAGGACTATCCCTCGGGCGCCTTCGACTACGTGGTGCTGGGCCAGACGCTGCAGGCCATGCGCGAGCCGCGCGCGGTGCTGGAGCAGCTGGTGCGCATCGGCAAATACGCCATCGTGTCGTTCCCCAACTTCGGCTACTGGCGCATCCGCCTGCAGCTGCTGCTGCAGGGGCGCATGCCGGTGACCCAGCGGCTGGGCTACCAGTGGTGGGAAACGCCGAACATCCACTTCTGCACCATCGCCGACTTCGTCGACCTGTGCCGGCGGTGCGGGGTGAGCATCGAGCGCACCATGATCCTCGACCGCGCCGACCGCGTGGTGTCGCACAAGCACGGGCGCCTCGCCAACCTCCTGGGCGAGCAGGCGGTCTTCCTCCTCAAGCGCCGGTAAGGGAACCCGCGCCGGACCGGCGGGTTGTTGCTTGGGCGCGATCCGTCACCGGAGGGTGCCCATGCGTTCGCTTCGACTCGTTCCGCCGGCCCCATTCCTCCTCATGGGAGCCCTGCTCATCGCGGGCCTCGCAGCGGCCCAGCAGCCGCAGCCGCTGACCATGCTGCCGCCCGACGGGCGCGGGCTGCCGCGCGTCGCTCCGGCGGCGCAGCGCCCGCTGACCGCCGCCGAGGCGCAGTCGCTGATCGGCAAGAGCGTCGTCACCAGGGACGGCGAGCCCGCCGGCGAGATCCGCGACTTCGTCCTGGGCGGGCCGGACGGCCGCATCGACAGCATCGTGCTGGCGCAGGGCGGCTTCCTTGGCATCGGCACGCGGGTCTACGCGGTGCCGGCCTCGGCCCTGCGGGTGGGCGCGGCGCAGCGGGTTCCGGAGCGCGGCCAGCGGCACCCGATGGAGGTCAGCATCGACCTGACCGCCCGCGAGCTGGCCGACGCGCCGGAGTTCGCCTACGGCGCCGAGACGCTGTCGCTGGTGCGGCGGCGGTAAGGGGGGTCACTCCACCGGCGGCGGCGGGGCGGTGAGGGCCAACTGGCTGGCGATCACCGCCGCCTGGGTGCGGGTCAGCACACCCATCTTGCGCAGGATGGTGGTGACGTGCGCCTTCACCGTCTTCTCGGAGATCGTCATCTCGTAGGCGATCTGCTTGTTCAGCTTGCCCTCGGCGATGCCGGCCAGCACGCGCAGCTCCTTCGGCGTCAGGGCGGCCATGCGCTGTTCCGGGTCGGCGTCGGTCGAGTCGTCCACCGCCTCCACCGTCGGCATCCAGATCTCGCCGTCCAGCACGGCGCGGATCGCCTCGCCGATCTCGGTGTTGGGCGCCGACTTCGGCACGAAGCCGGAGGCGCCGCAGTCGATGGCGCGCCGGATCGTCGCGTGGTCCTCCGACGCCGAGACCACCAGCACCGGGATCGCCGGATGGTCGGCGCGCAGCATCATCAGGCCGATGAAGCCGCTCATGCCCGGCATGTGCAGGTCGAGGATGATGATGTCGGTCGGCTCCGGCCCCTCCAGCAGCGGGGCGATCTGCTCGAACCGGGCGGCCTCGGCGACCTCGGCCTCGCCCAGCGCCTGGGCGATGGTCTGCCGCAGCGCGGTCCGCATCAGCGGGTGGTCGTCGGCAACCAGAACGCGATAGGACATGGACGCCCCAGGGGGTGAGAACCGTACGCCAGTATTCAACGCCCACCCTGCGGTTGACAACCACAGTTGGCGTGTGGGCGCATCCGCCCCGGAGCGAGGACGCCGAACCGCTTGACGCCCGACTCCCCGGCGTGAGAATCCGCAGTACGCCATTGACGGGATGGTGCGGTGCGCACACGTCACCTCAAGGGCCGGACAACCATAACGCCACAACAACACGGCAGGAGCGACGCATGGAGCCCAAGACCACAATGCCGGGGCATGCCCCCGTCCGACAGGTCGGCACGGTGACGGTGACCGACGACACCACCGGACGCACGTTCAAACTGCCTCTGCTGGAAGGTGCTACGGGCCCGCGCACCATCGACATCCGCAAGCTCTACGCCGAATCCGGCTACTTCACCTTCGATCCCGGCTTCACCTCGACGGCCAGCTGCGAGTCCGCCATCACCTACATCGACGGCGACGAGGGCGTGCTGCTGCACCGCGGCTACCCGATCCAGGACCTGGCGGAGCACTGCGATTATCTGGAGGTCTGCTACCTTCTGCTGAACGGCGAGCTGCCGGACGCCCAGCAGAAGGCGGACTTCGAGCGCACCATCACCTACCACACCATGGTGCACGAGCAGCTGATCCGCTTCTACAGCGGCTTCCGCCGCGACGCGCACCCGATGGCGGTGATGTGCGGCGTCGCAGGCGCCCTGTCGGCGTTCTACCACGACTCGACCGACTTCACCAATCCGGTCCACCGGATGATCACGTCGCACCGGCTGATCGCCAAGATCCCGACCATGGCCGCCATGGCCTACAAGTATTCGGTCGGCCAGCCCTTCATGTACCCGCGCAACGACCTCGGCTACGCCGAGAACTTCCTGTACATGACCTTCGCCACGCCGTTCGAGCCGTACAAGGTCAACCCGACCCTGGCGAAGGCGCTGGACAAGATCCTCATCCTGCACGCCGATCACGAGCAGAACGCGTCGACCTCGACCGTGCGCCTCGCCGGCTCGTCGCACGCCAACCCGTTCGCCTGCATCGCGTCGGGCATCACCGCGCTGTGGGGCCCGGCGCACGGCGGCGCCAACGAGGCGGTGCTGAAGATGCTGGAGGAGATCGGCTCGGCCGATCGCATCCCGGAGTTCGTCAAGCGCGCCAAGGACAAGAACGACCCGTTCCGCCTGATGGGCTTCGGCCACCGCGTCTACAAGAACTACGACCCGCGCGCCAAGATCATGCGCGAGCTGTGCTACGAGGTGCTCGGCGAGCTGGGCATCAAGGACGAGCCGCTGCTCGACATCGCCATGAAGCTGGAGAAGATCGCACTGGAGGACGAGTACTTCGTCGAGAAGAAGCTGTACCCGAACGTCGACTTCTACTCGGGCATCATCCTGAAGGCGATGGGCTTCCCGACCAGCATGTTCACCGTGCTGTTCGCGCTGGCGCGCACCGTCGGCTGGATCTCGCAGTGGAAGGAGATGATCGAGGACCCGCAGCAGAAGATCGGCCGTCCCCGCCAGCTCTACACCGGCGCCACGCCGCGCTCGGTCGTGCCGCTGGCCCAGCGCTGACACCCGTGAACTGACGGGCGGCACCGAAGGACGCCCCGGCCCCGCGGCCGGGGCGGTCCCGCGCGAGAGCGCCGAGCCGCCGCAAAGGAAAAGAATGCCCGACAGCCCCCGACCGAACCACCACTCGTCCAGTTTCCGTCTCGCCTTCGAAGACCGCGACTTCCTGCTGAGCCCGTCGATGCGCGGCGTGCGCTTCATGCTGGAATACTCCAAGCCCGAAGAGATCATGCAGGCCTGGGGCGTGCGCTCCACCATCGTCGTGTTCGGCAGCGCCCGCGTGCCCTCGCCCGAGAAGGCGGCGGAGCTGCGCGCCAACGCCCGCACGCCGGAGGAGACGCGGCTGGCCGAGCTGCGCACCGAACAGGTCGCCTGGTACGAGGAGGCGCGCCGCTTCGCCCGCCTCGTCTCGGAGAAGGGCGGCGCGCTGGCCCCGGATGAGAACGGGATGCGGGACAACGTCATCGCCACCGGCGGCGGGCCGGGCCTGATGGAGGCCGCCAACCGCGGCGCCAGTGAGGCCGGGGCGCCCAGCATCGGCTACAACATCGTGCTGCCGTTCGAGGAGCACCCGAACCCCTACAGCACGCCGGATCTCACCTTCCGCTTCCACTACTTCGCCATCCGCAAGATGCATCTGGCGATGCGCGCCAACGCGCTGGCGGTCTTCCCCGGCGGCTTCGGCACGCTGGACGAGGCGTTCGAGATCCTCAACCTGCAGAACACCAACAAGGCGACCCGACTGCCCATCGTGCTGGTCGGCACGGCGTTCTGGAACGAGATCGTCAACTTCGACGCGCTGTCCCGCCACGGCATGATCAGCCCTATCGACCTCGACCGCTTCGACATCGTCGACACGGCCGAGGAGGCCTGGGAGACCATCCTGAAGCGTGGCCTGAAGCGCGGCATCCCGCCGCTGGGCCCCGCCGGCACCGGCAAGTCGGCGGAGGACGAGCCGGCGTAGGCCCGCCCCATCCGTGGCAATCGCTTGAAAGCCCCTCTCCCCTTGAGGGAGAGGGGTTGGGGTGAGGGGTAGAGCGGCCGGCAGGCCGTAAAAGAGTTCCTTTCCCGCCTGTCGGCGGTAATCCCCCTCTCCCCAAACCCCTCTCCCTCAAGGGGAGAGGGGCATTTCGGGACGTCGATCCTTCAGGTGATCGCCCTGGACCCCATCCGTGGGCGTATTGACAATCTTCCTCCCCGCCCTTTAGCTTTGTCGGATAAACCCACATTCCGCAACGCGGACAGAATGGGAGCAGGGAGGAGAGAGTGTCCAACGACAGCGCGCCGGTCCTGCTGGACCGCGACGGCGCCGTTGCGCGGCTGCGGCTGAACCGGCCGGCCGTTCTCAACGCGCTCGACGAGGCGACGGCGCAGGCCTTCCTGGCCGCCGTGCGCGCCGTCGCCGACGATCCCGACGCCCGTGTGCTGGTGGTCTCCGGCAATGGCCGCGGCTTCATGGCCGGCGGCGATCTCGGCCGCTTCCGCGCCGACCCGGAGCACGGCGCCGACACCGCCCGCGCCATCATCGGCCCGCTGCACGAGGCGCTGCAACTGATGCAGCGGCTTCCCATCCCGGTGCTCGCCTCGGTGCACGGCCCGGTGGCCGGGGCGGGGATGAGCCTCGCGATGGCGACGGATCTGTGCCTCGCCGCGGACGACGCCAAGTTCACGCTCGCCTACGCCCGCATCGGCGCCTCGCCGGACGGCTCGGGCAGCTACTATCTCCCGCGGCTGGTCGGCCTGCGCAAGGCCATGGAGATCGCGCTGCTGGCCGAGACCATCGACGCGGCGGAGGCGTTGCGCCTCGGGCTGGTCAACCGGGTGGTGCCGGCCGCCGAATTGGCGGCGGAGACCGACGCGCTGGCGCTGCGGCTGGCGAACGGCCCGACGGCGGCGTACGGGCGGATCAAGGGGCTGCTGTACCGCTCCGGCACCGCGGGCTTCGCCGACCAACTCGCCGCCGAGGAGGAGAGCTTCGCGGCGCTGGCCGGCACCGCCGACTTCCGCGAGGGCATCGCGGCGTTCTTCGAAAAGCGGGGGGCGCGATTCGATGGCCGGTGACGGCACGCCGATCCTGGAGGTGGACGCCCTCACCCTCGCCTTCGGCGGCGTGCGGGCCTTGAGCGGCGTGACGTTCCCGGTGGCGCGCGGCTCCATCACCTCGGTCATCGGGCCGAACGGGGCGGGCAAGACCTCGCTGTTCAACTCGATCTCCGGCTTCTACCGGCCACAGGGCTCGGTGCGCTTCGAGGGGCAGAGCATCGAACGGCTGGCGCCGCCGAAGCGGGCGAAACTGGGCCTCGCCCGCACCTTCCAGAACATCGCGCTGTTCCGCGGCATGACCGTGCTGGACAACATCAAGCTCGGCCGCCACGCGCACATGCGGACCGGCGTGCTGGACGCGCTGTTCTACCTCGGCCGCGCCCGGCGCGAGGAGATGGAACTGCGCCGCGACGTCGAGGAACGGATCATCGACTTCCTGGAGATCGACCACATCCGCAAGGCCCCCGTGGGCTCCTTGCCCTACGGGTTGCAGAAGCGGGTCGAGCTGGCCCGCGCGCTGGCCATGCGGCCGAAGGTGCTGATGCTCGACGAGCCGGTCGCCGGCATGAACCGCGAGGAGACCGAGGACATGGCCCGCTTCATCCTCGACGTGCGCGAGGAATGGGGCGTCACCGTGCTGATGGTCGAGCACGACATGGGCATGGTGATGGACATCTCCGACCATGTGGTGGTGCTGAACTTCGGGCAGGTGATCGCGCAGGGGCTGCCGCGCGACGTGCAGGCCGACCCGCAGGTGGCGGCGGCGTACCTCGGCTCGGGGAACGTGGACGATTTGCGAGCGAAACTGGGTGCCGACGCGCGGAAGGTGGCGTGATGCGGAAATTTCATCTTTGCCCTCCCCCCGCGGAGCGGGGGGAGGGCCGCATAAGGGTGCCTGATGGAAACCGACTGGCTCCTCCTGTTCGAGGTCAGCCTCGCCGGCCTGGGCACCGGCGGGCTGTACGCGCTGACCGCGCTGGCTTTCGTCGTCATCTACAAGGCGACGCGCGTGGTAAACCTCGCCATCGGCGAGATCCTGATGCTGGGTGCCTACGCCTTCTTCGGGCTGGCGGCCGGCTGGGCGCTGCCGTGGTGGGCGGCGGCGCTGGGGGCGCTGGCGGTGGCCGGGCTGTTCGGCGCGGTGGTCGAGCGGACGGTGATCCGGCCGATGCTGGGCGAGAGCCCGATCTCGGTCTTCATGGTCACGGTCGGGTTGGGCAGCGTGCTGATCGGCATCGTCGAGATCGTCTGGACCGCCGACCCGCACCGCCTGCCGGAGTTCATGCCGAACGCCCCCGTCTTCATCGGCGAGGCGTTCCTGGCGCCGAAGATCGCCTACTCCTTCCTGGTCGCCGCGGTGGTGATCGCCGTGTTCGTCCTGCTGTTCCGCTTCTGGCGCGGCGGCGTCGCCCTGCGCGCCACCGCCAACGACCAGGCCGCAGCCTATTCCATGGGCATCAACGTGCCGGGCGTGTTCTCGCTGGCCTGGGTGGTCGCCTGCATGGTCGCCGCGGGGGCGGGAATTCTAGTGGGAGCCATCGGCGGCATCTCCTCCACCATGGGCGTGTTCGGGCTGTCGGTGCTGGTGGTGGTCATCGTCGGCGGGCTGGACAGCGTGCCGGGCGCGCTGGTCGGCGGGCTGCTGATCGGGCTGGTCGAGGCGCTGGCCGGCATCTACCTCGGCGGTGAGTACAAGCTGCTCGCCACCTTCACGCTGCTGATCGCGGTGCTGATGGTGCGCCCCTACGGCCTGTTCGGCACCCACGAGATCGAGAGGCTGTAGGGCATGCGCATCGCCTCCGCCAAAGAGAGCTACGCCACCGACGAGGCGCTGTTCGACAGCGCGGTGCAGCGCGCGTGGTTCGCGGTGCTGCTGCTGGCGCTCGCCCTGTTTCCGTTCACGGTCAATCAGTACTGGGCGTACCTTGCGTGCCTCGCCGCCATCAACGTGATCAGCGCGACCGGCCTCAACATCCTGACCGGCTACACCGGGCTGGTCAGCCTGGGGCAGGCGGCGTTCATGGGGGTGGGCGCCTACACGGTGGCGGTGCTGGAGGCACGGCTGGGCACGCCGTTCCTGCTCAACCTGCTGCTCGGCGGGTGCATGGCGGCGGCGGTCGGCATGGTGTTCGGCATCCCCAGCCTGCGGGTGAAGGGGCTGTACCTCGCCATCTCGACCATCGCCGCGTCCTTCATCCTGCACTTCGTCTTCGCCAACTGGACGAGCGTGACGAAGGGCGTCAGCGGCATCAACGTGCCGCCGGCGCGGCTGTTCGGCATCGACCTGGACACGCCGTTCAAGCTCTATTGGGTGATCGTGCCGCTGGCGGTGCTGATGCTGCTGGGGGCGGCCAACCTGTTCCGCACCCGGGTCGGGCGCGCCTTCATCGCCGTGCGCGACCGCGACATCTCGGCCGAGGTGCTGGGCATCCCGCTCTTGCGCACCAAGCTCACCAGCTTCGCGCTGTCGTCCTTCTACGCCGGGGTGGCCGGGGGCCTGTGGGCCTACTTCTTCCGCGTGGTGACGCCGGAGAGCTTCCCGCTGCTGATGTCGATCTTCTTCCTGGCGGCGATCATCGTCGGCGGCATGGGAACGATCCTCGGCGGCATCCTGGGCGCGGTGTTCATGACCCTGGTGCCGGAACTGCTGAAGCTCGGCGTCGGGGTGGTCAGCCCGTTCTGGCCCGAGGCGGCGGTGGTGCTGTCGCCGGTGCGCACGGTGGTGTTCGGCGCGCTGATCGTCGGCTTCCTGGTCTTCGAGCCGCAGGGCCTGACCGAGATGTGGCGGCGCACCCGGCGCTTCTTCCACCTGTGGCCGTTCAAGACATGACAATAAATGGGGAGGACACGAGATGCTGAGGCTTTCGAGACGCGGGCTGGGTGCGCTGGCACTCGCGGCCGGCATGGCGGCGGCGGTTCCCGCCAAGGCCGCCGACGACATCGTGCTGGGCGGCTCCATCCCGATGACCGGCGTGTTCGCCTTCGCCGGGATCGGCATCCAGGCGGGCATCAGCGACTACCTGAAGATCGTCAACGACGCCGGCGGCGTGAAGGGCCGCAAGGTGCGCTTCGCCTTCGAGGACACC
Organism: Azospirillum sp. TSO22-1; assembly: GCF_003116015.1. GTDB lineage: Bacteria > Pseudomonadota > Alphaproteobacteria > Azospirillales > Azospirillaceae > Azospirillum. Next base: position 27,558 of record NZ_LGQZ01000120.1, on the reverse strand, counting down.
GCCTACAAGGTCGACGCCTCGGTCGCGGTGTTCAACAAGATCGTCGCGCAGGACAAGCCGAACCTCTACTACGGCGACTCCACCGCCTTCTCCAAGACCATCAACCCCGAGCTGGAGCGTTCGGGCCAGATGATCATGGCCGGCGCCTCCTTCGCCACCGAGCTGAACGACCCAAAGAAGTATCCCCTGCAGTTCATGGCCGGCCCGGACTACACGGAGATGTTCGGCATCCTGCTGCGCTACATCGCCAAGGAGAAGCCGGGCGCCAAGGTCGCCTTCGTCAACTCCGACACCGAGTTCGGCCGCGACCCCATCGCCACCTCCGAGAAGAAGGCGGTCGAGCTGGGCCTCAAGGTGGTCGAGAAGATCGTCACCCCGCCGGGCAGCGTCGATGTCTCCACCGAGGTGCTGAAGCTGCGCCGCTCCGCGCCGGACTACACCATCTTCCACGGCTACGTGATGGCGCCGATCCCGGAGTTCATCGCCCAGGCCAAGCAGATGGGCATGACCAGCAAGTTCATGGGCACGTTCTGGAGCATGGACAACTCCATGGTCCAGAAGATGGGCGAGCTGGCCGACGGCTTCATGGGCGTGATGCCCTACCGCTACTACTACGACGAGGACGGCAACGCGCCGATGCTGGCGAAGATCCGGCAGATGCGGCCCGAGTACCAGTCCACGCCGTACATGCAGGGCTTCCTCACCGCCATGCTGATGGTCGAGGCGGCCAAGCGCACGCTCGACAAGGGCGAGCCGCTGACCGGCAAGACCCTTAAGGCGGCGCTGAACTCCATCAAGGACTTCGACACCGGCGGCATCATCGGCGTTCCGATCTCGGTGCCCGGCAACTCGATCCCGGTGGGGCGCATCTACAAGGCCGACGTGCAGAAGAAGCTGATGGTTCCCGCCTCCGACTGGATCAAGCTGGAGCAGTAAGGCCATGGCCGCGGAGCCGATCCTCGAGGTCAACAACGTCGAGGTCATCTACAAGAAGACCATCCAGGTGCTCCGCGGCCTGTCGCTGGCGGTGCCCAGGGGGGAGATCGTCGCCCTCCTCGGCTCCAACGGGGCGGGCAAGTCGACGACGCTGAAGGCGATCTCCAACCTGCTGGCCCTGGAGAACGGCGCGGTCAGCGCCGGGCACATCCGCTTCGCCGGGACCGAGACCGCCGCCAAGCGTCCGCACGAGCTGGTGCGCGCCGGCCTGTTCCACGTCATGGAGGGCCGGCGCATCTTCGACGAGCTGACCGTCGAGGAGAACCTGACCGCCGCCACCTATGCCCGCGACGGCAAGTCCGGTTCGGCGGCGGCGCGGTTCGAGCTGGTCTACGAGTACTTCCCCAACCTGCACACGCGGCGCGGCGTGCGGGCCGGCTACCTGTCGGGGGGCGAGCAGCAGATGCTCGCCATCGGCCGCGCGCTGGTGGCCGAGCCGCAGCTGATCCTGCTGGACGAGCCGTCGCTGGGGCTGAGCCCCAAGCTGGTCGAGGAGATCTTCGCCATCATCGCCCGCATCAACGCCGAGCAGCGGGTGTCGATGCTGCTGGTCGAGCAGAACGCCGCGGTGGCCTTCGCGGTGGCCTCCTACGGCTACATCATGGAGACCGGGCGCATCGTCATCGACGGCCCGGTCGAGCGGCTGACCCGCGACCAGGACGTGCGCGAGTTCTACCTGGGCCTCGGCGGGCACGAGGGCGGGGCGAAGAGCTACCGCGACATCAAGCACTACAAGCGGCGCAAGCGGTGGCTGTCATGACCCTCCCCGACCTCACCCTGCCGCAGATGCTGCGCCAGCACGCGCGCAGCAACCCGCAGGGCCTCGCGCTGCGCCAGAAGGACTTCGGCATCTGGAACCCGGTGACCTGGGCGGACTATTACCAGCGCGCCCGGCATTTCGGGCTGGGCCTGCTGGCGCTCGGCCTGCCCGAGGGCGGGCACGTCGGCATCATCGCGGAGAACCGGCAGGAGTGGGTGTTCGCCCAGCTCGGCTGCGGGGTGGTGCGGGCGGTGCCGGTCGGCGTCTACTCGACCAGCCCGTCCAACGAGGTCGCCTACGTGCTGGGCCACGCCGACGCGTCGTTCGTCGTCTGCGAGGACCAGGAGCAGACCGACAAGGTGCTGGAGGCGCTGGACCAACTGCCGCAGCTCCGGCGCATCGTCGTCATCGACATGAAGGGCCTGCGCCACTACCCGCGCGACCGCATCGTCTCCTTCGACGAGGTCGAGCGCCTTGGCGCCGACTACGAGGCGCAGCATCCCACCCGCGCCGACACGTTGCTGGACGCCCAGCGCCTGGAGGACCTCGCGCTGATGGTCTACACCTCGGGCTCCACCGGCAAGCCCAAGGGGGCGATGCTCAGCTACCGCAACCTGCGCGCCATCGCGCCGGGGATGATCGAGCGGCTGGGCCTGACGCCGCGCACCACGCACCTGTCCTACCTGCCGCTCTGCCACGTCGCGGAGCAGATGCTGACCACCTTCGCGCCGCTCTATCTCGGCTCCGTGGTGAACTTCGGCGAGTCCATCCGCACCGTGCAGGAGGATCTGCGCGAGGTGGCGCCGAGCCAGTTCCTCGGCGTGCCGCGCATCTGGGAGAAGCTGCACTCCGCCATCCACATCAAGATGGCCGAAGCCGGCGGCATCCGCCGCTGGCTGTTCGAGCGCGCCATGGCCGCCTGCGAGCCGTGGGCGGAGACCATCCCGGCCCGCCGTCCCCCCGGCGCGCGGCTGGTCTACGGGTTCTGGTACCTGCTGGTGTTCCGGGCGCTGCTGAACAGCATCGGCCTGCGCCGCGCCCATGTGGCGCTGACCGGAGCAGCGCCCATCGCGCCGAAGATCGTGCGCTTCTTCCGCACGCTGGGGGTGCCGCTGGTCGAGGTCTACGGCCTGACCGAAACGGCGGGCATGGTCACCGGCCAGTACCTGGACAAGCTGGTGCCCGGCTGCGTCGGCCCGGCCATCCTCGGCGCCGAGGCCAGGGTGGGCGAACATGGCGAGCTGCTGATCCGCGGCGGCACGGTGTTCGAGGGCTACTACAAGAGCCCGGAGGCGACGGCGCAGAGCATCCGCGACGGCTGGCTGCACACCGGCGACGTGGTGGAGGTGGTGGACGGGCAGTTCCGCGTCGTCGACCGCCTGAAGGACATCATGATCACCGCCGGCGGCAAGAACCTCAGCCCGTCGGAGATCGAGAACGCCGTCAAGGCCAGCCCCTACGTCAAGGAATGCATCGTCATCGGCGAGGCGCGCAAGTTCGTCTCGGCGCTGATCCAGATCGACCTGGAGACGGTCGGCAAATGGGCGGAGGAGCACGGCATCCCCTACACCCACTTCCGCAGCCTCGCCGAGAACCCGGCGGTGCGCGAGTTGGTGCAGCGGGAGATCGACGCTGCCAACGCCACGCTGGCCCAGGTGGCGCACATCAGGCGCTTCCACCTGCTGACCAAGGAGCTGGACCACGACGACGACGAGGTGACGGCCACCATGAAGGTGCGCCGCTCCAACATCCAAACGAAGTACGGCGCGGAGATCGAGGCGCTGTACGCCAACCAGAGCACCATGCAGGGAGCAGCGTGAGATGAGTTCCGCCGTCATCGCCGGCTACGTCCGGTCGCCCTTCACCTTCGCGCGCAAGGGCGAGCTGGCCGGCATGCGCCCCGACGACCTCGGCGCCGCGGTGATCCGCGCGCTGCTGGAGCGCTTCCCGATCCCGGCTGACGAAATCGAGGACGTGCTGTGGGGCTGCGCCTTCCCGGAGGGCGAGCAGGGCCTCAACATCGGTCGCGTCGTCGGCATGCTGGCCGGGCTGCCGCGCAGCGTGGCGGGAGCCACCATTAACCGCTGGTGCGGCTCGTCGATCCAGGCGGTGCAGGTGGCGGCCGGCATGATCGCCACCGGCTGCGGCGAGGCCTTCCTCTGCGGCGGCACCGAGTGCATGTCGCGGGTGCCGATGATGGGCTTCAACGTCCTGCCCAACCCCACCTGGAGCAAGCCGGAGGTCGATGACTACATCAGCGTCGGCCTGACCGCCGAGCGCGTCGCGCAGCAGTACGGCATCACCCGCGAGGAGCAGGACGCCTTCGGCCTGTGGAGCCAGACCAAGGCGCTGGCGGCGCGGCGCGAGGGCCGCATGGCGGCGGAGATCACCCCCATCGCCGTCGAGGGCCGCACCGTCACCGAGGACGGCTGCGTGCGCGAGACCTCCCTGGAGAAGCTGGCCGGGTTGAAGCCGGCCTTCCTGGAGAACGGCACGGTGACCGCCGGCACCTCGTCGCCCACCACCGACGGAGCGACGGCGCTGCTGGTGTGCACCGAGCATTTCGCGCGCCGGCACGGGCTGGTGGTGCTGGCGCGGGTGAAGAGCTTCGCGGTGTCCGGCTGCGAGCCGGGGGTGATGGGGCTGGGACCCATCGAATCGACGCGCAAGGCCTTGACACGCGCCGGCATCACTATGGCCGACGTGGACGTGGTGGAGATGAACGAGGCCTTCGCCTCCCAGGCCATCGCCTGCGCCCGCGACCTGGGGATCGCGCAAGAGAAGCTGAACATCGACGGCGGCGCCATCGCCATCGGCCACCCGCTGGGCGCCACCGGCGGCCGGCTGGTCGGCAAGGCGGCGCAACTGCTCAAGCGCACCGGCGGCCGCCACGCCGTCGCGACGCAATGCATCGGCGGCGGCATGGGCATCGCCATGGTGCTGGAGGCGGTGTAGGCGCCTTTTGCCCTCCCCCAGCCCCCGCTGGGGGAGGGTTGGGTGGGGGCAGCGGCTTGTCGGGAAGGCCGTAGCCCCCACCCTCCCGCTGCGCGGGTCCCTCCCTCCCCCATCGGGGATGGGGGAGGGAAAATACTCAGAACGCCGCCCCCGGCTGCTTGAGGAACTCCACCTCCTCCGCCGTGCTCTCGCGCGCCAGGATGGCGTTGCGGTGGGGGAAGCGGCCGAAGCGCTCGATCACCGCGAGGTGCCGTTCGGCCCACTCGATGAGTTCCGGCGCCTGGACGCGCTCGCGGATCAGCCGGACCGACAGGCGCTGGCTGTCCAGGTCCTCGTGGTGCTCGAAGGGCAGGTAGAGGAACAGCCGCTCCTCCGGCGTGCACTCCAGGTCGAATTCATTCTTGATGACATGCCGGGCGACGGCGAGGGCCTTCTCGTCGGTGGCGAAGGCCTGCGGCGTGCCGCGGAAGACGTTGCGCGGCACCTGGTCGAGCAGGATGCACAGCGCCAGGCAGCCGTCCACGTCGCCCAGCCACGGGTCGAGTGCACCCGCCGCGGCGCGCCCGTACGGCTCCCGCAGCATGTCGGCGACCTGCCGGTCGAAGCTCGGCGTCGGCGCAAACCAGTAGGGCTTCACATCCTCGCCGAACCAGTACTCGACGATCTCATCGATCAGCGGATCCGCCATGCTGCTGTCTCCCCATTCCATCGGCCCATAACAGAACAGGGCGCCCGGGGGCGCCCTGTCCAGTGCTTTTCCGCGATGCGGACGCCGCTCAGTGGAGCTTGGCCCACATCTGGCGCTTGGTCGCGTACATCAGGCCGGCGAGGACGATCAGGAACAGGATCACCTTCACGCCCATCTGCTTGCGCTCGTCGAGCTTCGGCTCGGCGACGAAGGTGAGGAACGTGGCGATGTCCTTGGCCTGCTGCTCGACCGTGGCCTTGGTGCCGTCGGCGTACTGCACGCCGTCCGGCTGCAGGATGTTCGGCATGCCGACCTGGTGGCCCGGGAAGTACTTGTTGTAGTTCATCCCCGGCATCAGGTTGACGCCCTCGGGGGCCGAGTCCTCGAAGCCGGTGAGGAACGCGTAGAGGTAGTCCTCACCGCCGACGCGGGCCTTGGCGACCAGCGACAGGTCCGGCGGCAGCGCGCCGTTGTTGGACGCGCGGGCGGCGTTGTCGTTGGCGAACGGCGACGGGAAGCGGTCGGCCGGGATGCCCGGACGCATGAACATCTCGCCGTTGTCGTTCGGGCCGGCCTGGACCTCGTAGGTCGCGGCCAGCGCCTTCAGCTCGTCGTCCTTGAAGCCGATGCCGGTCAGGGTGCGGATCGGGACCAGCTTCATCGAGTGGCAGGCCGAGCAGACTTCCTTGTAGATCTGGAAGCCGCGCTGCGCCGACGCCTTGTCGATGGTGCCGAACACGCCGGAGTGGCCCCAGCTCTGCGTCGGGAGCTTCACGCCTTCCGAGGCGAGCGCCGAACCGCCGAGCCCGAGAGCCACCGCGGCCGAGAGGATGACAGTCTTCAGGGCGCGCATCAGGCCTTCTCCATCGGCTTGGCATGGGCACCGGCCGCAACCCGGCCACCGCCCTTCAGAACGGGTTCGCTGATGCTGGCCGGCATCGGCGACGGACGCTCCAGCTTGCCGAGGACCGGCAGCAGGATCAGGAAGTGGAAGAAGTAGTACGCGGTGCCGATGCGGGCGATCAGCAGCCAGTGGCCCTCGGCCGGCATGGCGCCGGCGTAGCCGAGCACCAGCGCGTCGAGCGCCAGCACCCAGAAGAACTGGCGGTAGATCGGCCGGAACTTGCAGCTGCGCACCTTCGAGGTGTCGAGCCACGGCAGAACCACCAGCACGGCGATGGCGCCGAACATGGCCAGCACGCCGCCCAGCTTGTCCGGGATGGCGCGCAGGATGGCGTAGAACGGCAGGAAGTACCACTCCGGCACGATGTGCGCCGGCGTCACCAGCGGGTTGGCCGGAATGTAGTTGTCCGGGTGGCCCATGTAGTTCGGCATGAAGAAGACGAAGATCGCGTACACGATCAGGAACACGACCACCGCGAACAGGTCCTTCACCGTGATGTACGGGTTGAAGGGGACGGTGTCCTGCGGGCCCTTCGGGTCGATGCCCAGCGGGTTGTTCGAGCCGCAGATGTGCAGCGCCGCCGTGTGCAGAATGACCACGCCGAGGATCACGAACGGCAGCAGGAAGTGCAGCGCGAAGAAGCGGTTCAGCGTCGGGTTATCGACCGAGAAGCCGCCCCACAGCCAGGTGACGATCGGGTCGCCGACGATCGGGAACGCCGAGAACAGGTTGGTGATCACGGTGGCGCCCCAGAAGCTCATCTGGCCCCAGGGAAGCACGTAGCCCATGAAGGCGGTCGCCATCATGAGGAGGAAGATCACCACGCCGATGATCCACAGGATCTCGCGCGGCGCCTTGTAGGAACCGTAGTAGAGACCGCGGAACATGTGCAGGTAGACGGCGATGAAGAAGAACGACGCGCCGTTGGCGTGCACGTAGCGCAGCAGCCAGCCGTAGTTCACGTCGCGCATGATGCGCTCGACCGAATCGAAGGCGATCGCCGTGTTCGCGGCATACTGCATGGCCAGCACGAGGCCGGTCGCGATCATGATCACCAGCATGATGCCGGCAATCGCCCCGAACGCCCACAGATAGTTGACGTTCTTGGGCATCGGGTATTCGTTGTACTCGTGGTGCAGCATCGTGAAGATCGGCAGCCGGCTGTCGATCCACTTCACCACGGGGTTCTTGAAGTTCGAGGCGTGAGCCTGAGCCATAATGGGAGTCTCCCGAGACCTTGGGCCGCTTAGCCGAGCCGGATGCGGTTGTCGCTGAGGAAGGCGTACTGCGGCACCACCAGGTTGGCCGGCGCCGGACCCTTGCGGATGCGGCCCGCGGTGTCGTAGTGCGACCCGTGGCAGGGGCAGAACCAGCCGTCGTAGTCGCCGCGCGGATCGGTCGGCTTCTGGCCCAGCGGCACGCAGCCCAGGTGCGTGCAGACGCCGACCAGGATCAGCCACTCCGGCTTCTGGACGCGCTTGTCGTCCGGGGCCGGGTCGCGCAGCTCGGACAGGTTGACCTTCTTGGCCTCGTCGATCTCCTTCGCCGTGCGGTGGCGGACGAAGACCGGCTTGCCGCGCCAGGTGACGGTGATCGACTGGCCCTCGGCCACCGGGGCCAGGTCTACCTCGATGGAGGCGAGCGCCAGGGTGTCGGCGGCCGGGTTCATGCTGTCGATGAACGGCCAGGCGGCCGCGGCGACGCCGACGGCTCCGACCGCACCGGTGGCAAGGTACAGGAAATCACGGCGGGACGTACCGTCGTCGCCGCCGGGGGCCCCATGGGCACCCGTGCCGGACGGATGCGTGGTCTCAGCCATTAGCGTCTTTCTCCTCAAGACTGCGCAGCGCGGGGGAGCGCCGGGTGAATTCGCGGAGGGTGCTTTAGCATGTTGCGGGCCACCCGCCCTTCACCCCTCACGCCCACGGGCATGACTGACGAACGGCGGACCGCCCCTGCCTTTGGGGGTGCGGTATACCGTCGCGGAGCGCCGTTGAAAAGGCCTAGTCTTCGGACACGTTGTCGCGCGTTGCGTTGCAGCATCAGAGAAACATGATCCAATTCCGGGAAACCCATGCGACTCGTACTTTTCGAACCCGACATTCCGCAAAACACCGGGACGTTGATGCGCTTGGCCGCCGGGCTCGGCGTGGCGATGGATCTGGTCGAACCGTGCGGCTTCATCCTCGACGACCGGCGGCTGCGCCGGGCCGGCATGGACTACCTTGACCGGCTCGACCTGACCCGCCACGTGTCGTGGTCGAGCTTCCTGCGCGGGCGGAATCCGGGGCGACTCGTGCTGCTGACCACGCGCGCCGCGGTGCCCTACACGGCCTTCGCCTTCCGCCCCGACGACCTGCTGGTGCTGGGCCGCGAGAGCGCCGGCGTGCCGGAGGAGGTGCACGGCATCATGGACGCGCGGGTGGTGATTCCGCTGCGCCCGCCGGCGCGCTCGTTGAATGTGGCGCTCGCCGCCGCCATGGTTGTTGGCGAAGCCCTGCGCCAGACCGGCGCCTTTCCGGAGACCCCATGAGCATCGACCGCCCCGACACCAAGACCCGCGCCCGCGCCTGGTTCGAGGACCTGCGCGACCGGATCTGCGCCGAGTTCGAGCGGATCGAGGACGACCTGACCGGCACGCACGCCGACCTGCCGCCCGGCCGCTTCGTGCGCAAGGCGTGGGACCGGCCGGACCCCTATGGAGAAAATGGGGGCGGTGGCGAGGGCGGCGGCGGCGTGATGTCGCTCCTGCACGGCCGGGTGTTCGAGAAGGTGGGCGTCAACGTCTCGACCGTGCACGGCACCTTCAGCGAGGAGTTCCGCAAGAGCATCCCGGGTGCCGCGGAGGACGGCCGGTTCTGGGCCTCGGGCATCAGCCTGGTGGCGCACCTGCGCTCGCCGCTGGTGCCGGCGACGCACATGAACACGCGCCACATCGTCACCACCACCGGCTGGTTCGGCGGCGGCGCCGACCTGACCCCGACCTTTCCAGAAGAGGCCGACACCGCGGCGTTCCACGGCGCGCTGCAGGGTGCCTGCGACCGGCACGACCCGGCGTGCTATGCGCAGTACAAGGAGTGGTGCGACCGCTATTTCTACCTGCCGCACCGCGGCGAGGCGCGCGGGGTGGGCGGCATCTTCTACGACAGCCTGAACACCGGCGACTGGGAGCGGGACTTCGCCTTCACCAGGGACGTCGGGCTGGCGTTCCTGGACGCCTACCCGAAGATCGTCCGGCGCTGGATGAACGAGCCCTGGACGGCGGAACAGCGGGACGCGCTGCTGGTCAAGCGCGGGCGCTACGTGGAGTTCAACCTGCTGTACGACCGCGGAACGACCTTCGGGCTGAAGACCGGCGGGAACACCGAGGCGATCCTGATGAGCCTGCCGCCAGAGGTCAAGTGGCCGTAGGCGCCCCAACACTTGCCCCCACCCTCCCCAGGCTTCGCCTGGGTCCCCTCCCTCCCCCGCTGGGCAGGGGAGGGAGAAAAGCCCAAGCCCCCTCCCCCGCCCAGCGGGGGAGGGTTGGGGTGGGGGTGACAGGTTATCCAAGCCGACGCTTCAACTCCTCCAGACACGCCTCCCGCCCCGGCCGGAAGTCCTGCCCGCTCCACCACGACTCCACGTCGCGCAACGCCTCGCCGACGTGCCGCCCGGGCCTGGCGCCCAGCGCCAGCGCGTCGCGGCCGGACAGCGGGAAGCGCAGATCCGGCAGGTCCTCCGCCGTCGCCAGCACCTCCCTGACGTGGCCGAGCGACACCGGCCCCGGCGCCTCGGCCGCCTCCAGCCGCACGAGGTCGCGGTACAGCCTGGCGTCGCCCAGTCGGTAGAGTGCGCGCCGCTGCGCCGGACGGTCGTCGTGCAGCGACACCGCCACCTTGGGCTCGACCATGGACGCCAGCCGGTCGCGGTCGGCGTTGGACAGCTTCAGCGTCTCCGCCGCCGTCAGCGCCCCGGCCCGGTCGGTGTCCAACGCCGCGGCCAGCCGCAGCAGCGAGTCCGGAGCTTCGTCCAGGTCGTGCTGCACCTCGACCATCCGCGACAGCCGGGCCACGTTGGTCGCCGCGGGCAGCAGGTGCGCCATCACGCCCTGGTCGATCATCAGGTGCCAGACGTCCGCCGCGCCCGCCGCAGTGAGCAAGCGCAGGATCTCCCCCTGCAAGCGCTCGCCGGACAGGGTGGGCAGGCGGTCGGCCATGCCGCGGCAGGCGGCCAGCGCCTCCGGGTCCGGCGCGCCGCGGCCGTAATGCGCGTGGAAGCGGAAGAAGCGCAGCAGGCGCAGCACGTCCTCGTGCAGGCGCTGGCGCGCGTCGCCGACGAAGCGCACCCGCCCCGCCGCCATGTCCTTCAGCCCGCCGAACGGGTCGTACACCGTGCCGTCCGGCGTGCAGGACAGCGCGTTCATGGTGAAGTCGCGCCGGGCCGCGTCCTCCTTCCAGTCGTCGGTGAACTCGACCCGCGCGTGCCGGCCGAAATTCTCGACGTCGCGGCGCAGCGTGGTGATCTCGAAATGCTCGCGCCCGATGACCGCGGTCACCGTGCCGTGCGCGATGCCGGTGGGGATGGCGCGGATGCCGGCGTCCTCGAGGATGCGCAGCACCGCCTCCGGCGGGGCGTGGGTGGCGATGTCGATGTCCTTGACCGGGCGCTTCAGCCAGGTGTCGCGCACGCAGCCGCCGACGAAGCGCGCGTCGGCGCTCCCGGCGCGCAGGGCGTCGATCACCGCGCGCGTCTCCGGGGCGGTCATCCAGGGGGGAGGGTCGAGGCGTCCGGCGGGCTGCATCCGGTCAACCTAGCCCGCGGCAGCGCGCGTTTCCAGCCGGCTCACCGCGCCTCGGCCAGCACGTCGCGCAGATTCACCAGCATGCCGGCGGTAGCGCCCCAGATGTAGCGCTGCTCGTAGGGGAACGCGTAGAAATACCGCTGCTGCCCCATGAACTCGCGGCTGTGCCGCTCCGGCATCGCCGGGCCGAGGATGACGGTCAGCGGCACCTCGAACACCTCGTCCACCTCGGTCGGGTCCGGGGAGACCGCGAAGGGCGGCTTCAGCAGCCCGACCACCGGCGTCACCCGGAACCCGGTGCGCGTCAGGTAGGTGTCCAGCCGCCCGACCACCTCGACGTGGTCGCGGGCGATGCCGACCTCCTCCTCGGTCTCGCGCAGCGCGGTGTCCTCGGGCGAGGTGTCGGCGGTCTCGCGCCGGCCGCCGGGGAAGCTGATCTGCCCGGCGTGCGCGCTGAGGTGCGCGGTGCGCTGGGTGAACAGCACGGTCAGCCCCTCCGGCCGGTCGACCAACGGCACCAGCACGGCGGCCTCGCGCAGCCGGTCGCGCGGCAGCCGGAAGCCCGGGTTCAGATCATGGTCGCCGCGCACCGCATCAGGATCGCGGAGCGGGTCATGGCTTTCCGAGAAGCGTTTGCGGATATCGACGGGTGTCACGCGCCGGACAGCCTGCCCAGCACGAAGAAGCGTCCGTTGCTCCATACGCCCACCTCAGCCTCCTTCCCTTCGGGGCCGTTCGTCGTCGCGCAGTGGTTCACCATGTCGTAATAGACGGACCGGGCGATGCGCGCCTCCAACCCCATTCTTATAGCGATGTACGGGGTCGGTTCCCCGGTCTCCAGATCGTGCGCCACCCGGATCGGATGATCCGGGCCGGCCTCCACCCAGTCGTCGAGGTTGGTGCGGAACGCGAGGACCTGCTCCTCGCCGCTGCCGCGCGCCGTCATCTCCACGGCGACGAACGGGACGTCGTCGACGACTATGCGCCCGCGCTCCGCGGGTGTCACCAGCCAATAGTCGCCGGCCTCGTCCCGCCGCAGCACGCTGGCGAACAGCTTGGACAGCTCGATCCGCCTGATCGGGTCGCCCTCGTGGTACCAGGTGCCGTCGCGGGCGATGCGGATGTCGAAGCGCTGCTCCCCCGCAACCAGGGGCACCATCGGGGGTAATTCGACCGAAGACGGGGGCTTTGCGTTCACATTCGGCTTGTCATCCTGCATCTCGCCCCCGACCTTGTTCCTGACGGCAGCGCCCGCCCACTGGTTTCCGGGCCGTCCGATTTGCGCAACGTAATTTCGCCACACTCGTCACATAGGTCGGCGAGGCTGGATTTTAACAGGGAGAGTGCCCCGTGAGCGCCACCGACGCCATCCTCCCAGCGCCGACCCCGGAAAACCCGCAGCAGCTCCTGGCCGAGGTGGAGACCCTCGGCGGCCGGCTGCAGCTGGTGCGCGACCGCATCGGCCGCATCATCTTCGGCCAGCAGGAGGTCGTCAACCTGACCCTGGTCACGTTGCTGGCCGGCGGTCACGTTCTTTTGATCGGCGTCCCCGGCCTCGCCAAGACGCGGCTGGTGGAGACGCTGGGCACCGTGCTCGGCCTCGCCGAGAAGCGCATCCAGTGCACGCCCGACCTGATGCCGGCGGACATCCTCGGCTCCGAGGTGCTGGAGGAGTCGGAGACCGGCCGGCGCTCCTTCCGCTTCATCCCGGGCCCGGTGTTCAGCCAGTTGCTGATGGCGGACGAGATCAACCGCGCCAGCCCGCGCACCCAGTCGGCGCTGCTGCAGGCGATGCAGGAGCACCGGGTGTCGGTGGCCGGCCACTACCACCCGCTGCCGCAGCCGTTCCACGTGCTGGCCACCCAGAACCCGCTGGAGCAGGAGGGCACCTACCCGCTGCCCGAGGCGCAGCTCGACCGCTTCCTCATGCAGATCGACGTCAGCTACCCCGACCGCGACGCCGAGCGGCGCATGATGATCGCCACCACCGGCGTCGATGCCGAGAAGGCGGTGACCGTGCTCACCCCCACCGACCTCCAGGCCGCCCAGCGCCTGGTGCGCCGCATCCCGATCGGCGAGAGCGTGGTGGAGGGCATCCTCGACCTCGTGCGCGCCGGCCGGCCGGAGACGTCGGACATCCCCGAGGTGCGCACCCACGTCGCCTGGGGGCCGGGGCCGCGCGCCAGCCAATCGCTGATGCTGGCGGCCCGCGCGCAGGCGGTGCTGGACGGCCGGCTGTCGCCGTCGCTGGACGACGTGGTGGCGCTCGCCAAGCCGATCCTGCGCCACCGCATGGCGCTGAACTTCGCGGCGCGCGCCGACGGCGTCACCATCGACGACGTCATCGATCGCCTGTGCGCGCCGCTGCTGTGATGGCGACGACGCGGCCCTCGCTCACGGTCAACGCGCTGCGCGCGCAGCAGCGCGCCGAGACGCTGGCCGCCCGCCTGCCGCCGCTGCTGGTCGCCGCCGAGCGGGTGGCCTCCACCGTGGCGCAGGGCGTGCACGGCCGGCGCCGCGTCGGCCTGGGCGAGACCTTCTGGCAGTTCCGCCGCTACCAGCCCGGCGACGCGCCGCAGATGATCGACTGGCGGCAGTCGGCCAAGACGCAGCCGGTGTTCGTCCGCGAGAACGAGTGGGAGGCGGCGCAGAGCGTCTGGCTGTGGCGCGACCGTTCCGGCTCCATGGAATACCGCTCCAGCCCCGAGCTGCCGACCAAGCGCGAGCGCGCTGACCTGCTGCTGCTGGCGACCTCCGTGCTGCTGATCCGCGGCGGCGAGCGGGTGGCGCTGCTGAACTCCGGCGTGCGGCCGGACCACGGCAAGCACACGCTCAACCGGCTCGCCAACCTGCTCAGCGATCCCCAGGCGACGCCGCGCGCCGATGGACTGCCGCGCGTCGAGCCGCTGCCGCGGCACGCCCAGGTGGTGCTGTTCGGCGACCTGCTGTCGCCCCTCACCGAGATCCACGCCACCGTGTCCGGTCTGTCCGGGCGGGGGTTGCGCGGCCATCTCCTCCAGGTGCTCGACCCGGCCGAGGAGACGCTGCCCTTCGACGGCCGCGTGGAGTTCGCCGGGTTCGAGGGCGAGGAGGAACTGCTGGTGCCGCGCGTCGAGGCGGTGCGCGCGGCCTATCTGGAACGGCTGCGGGCGCAGCAGGAGGGCCTGGCCGCGCTGGCGCGCGCCGCCGGCTGGACCTTCGCCGTGCACCGCACCGACCGACCGCCGCAAACCGCGCTGCTGGCGCTGTGGGGTGCGCTGGCGCAGGAGGCGGTGTGAGGGTTCGTTTTGCCCCCTCTCCCCCGGCCCCTCTCCCGCAAGGGGAGAGGGGGGACAGCGGGAAAAGCCCCTCTCCCCCCGCGGGAGAGGGGTTGGGGAGAGGGGGATCGGGTTAGCAACGTTCGCGCAGAGTTTGGAGACACATGCTCGGTCTCGGGTCCTTCGCCTTCGCCACCCCGTGGGTGCTGTCAGCGCTGCTGGTGCTGCCGGTGCTGTGGTGGCTGCTGCGCGTCACCCCGCCGGCGCCGCGCCTCGTGCGCTTCCCGGCGATCCGCCTGCTGCGCGACCTCGTGGCGCGCGAGGAGACGCCGGCGCGCACGCCCTGGTGGCTGCTGCTGCTGCGCCTGATCATCGCCGCGCTGGTCATCCTGGCGCTGTCCGGCCCGCTGCTGAACCCGCGCGCCGCCCTGCCCGGCAGCGGCCCGCTGGTGCTGGTGGTGGACAACGGCTGGGCCGCCGCCCGCGACTGGCCGAGCCGCCGCCGCGCCATGGAGGAGGTGGTCGGCCAGGCCGAGCGCCAGTCCCGCCAGGTCATCGTGCTCGCCACCGCGCCGCCCGCCGCCGGCGACAAGATCGCCGCCAGCGCGCCGCTGCCGCCGGTCGAGGCGCGCCGGCTGATCCAGGCCCTGGAGCCGCACCCCTGGCCGACCAACCGCGCCGCGGCGCTGGAGGCGGTGCGCACACTCCGCCCGAATGGCACGCTGCACAGCGTCTGGCTGGCCGACGGCGTCGGCGACCGGTATGCCCGCGACCTCGCCTCCGCGCTGCAGCGGCTCGGCTCCGTCGAGGTGCTGGACGATTCCGCCGCCCGCCCGCCGCACCTGCTGCTGCCCCCGGCACCCGAGGGCACGGCGCTGGTCACCCGCCTCGTGCGCGCCGACCCCAGCCGGCCGGAGCCGGTGACCGTCCGCCTCGGCGCCGCCGACGGCCGGCTGCTGACCCGCGAGACCGTCGCCTTCGACGCCGGGCAGGCCAGCCGCGAGCTGCGCCTGGACGTCCCCGTCGAGCTGCGCAACGAGGCCGCCAGCCTGCGCATCGAGGGCGAGACCACCGCCGGCGCCACCGTGCTGCTGGACGAGCGCTGGCGCCGCCGGCCGGTCGGCTTGGTGTCCGGCCGCCCGGCCGGCGAGAACCAGCCGCTATTGTCCGACCTGCACTACCTGGACCGCGCGCTGGCCCCCTACAACGAGGTGCGCCGCGGCGCGATCGGCGACCTGATGAAGCGCGAACTGGCCGTGCTCATCCTCTCCGACGTCGGCGCGCTGTCCGGCGAGGAGGCGCAGGCCATCGAGGCGTGGGTGAAGAAGGGCGGCCTGCTGCTGCGCTTCGCCGGCCCGCGGCTGGCGCAGAACGCCGACCAGCTGGTGCCGGTGCGTCTGCGCCTGGGCGACCGCACGCTGGGCGGCGCGCTGTCCTGGTCCGAACCGGCCAAGCTCCAGCCCTTCGGCGAGAAGAGCCCGTTCTACGGCCTGAAGGTGCCCGATGACGTGCTGGTGCAGCGGCAGGTGCTGGCCGAGCCGTCGGTGGACCTCGCCGACCGCACCTGGGCGCGGCTGGCCGACGGCACGCCGCTGGTCACCTCGGAGAAGCGCGGCGCCGGCTGGATCGTGCTGGTGCACACCACCGCCAGCCCGGACTGGTCCAACCTGTCGCTGTCCGGCCTGTTCGTCGAGATGCTGCGCCGGCTGGCCGGCCTGAGCGAGGGCGTGGCGGGCGCCGCCAGCGCCGCGACGCTGGAGCCGCTGGAGGTGCTGGACGGCTATGGCCGGCTGATCCCGCCGCCGCCGACCGCGTTCCCGATCCCCGGCGACGCCTTCAAGCCGGAGGCGATCGGCCCGCGCCATCCGCCGGGATTCTACGGCACCGAGGAGGCCCGCCGCGCCCTCAACCTCACCGCCGGGCTGACGAAGATCGAGCCGCTCGGCCCCCTGCCGGCCGGCGTCGCCGTGGAGGGCTACGCCCAGCGCGGCGAGGTGGCGCTGAAGCCGGGGCTGCTGGGGATCGCCATGGCGCTGACCATCCTCGATCTGCTGATTGCGCTGGCGCTGCGCGGGCTGCTCGGCCGCTGGGCGCGCCCGCGCCGGGCCGGAGCCGCCGCCGCGGCGCTGCTGCTCGCCATGGCGTTCCCGTACGGCACGGCGCGCGCCGACGACATGCACAACACCAAGGTGACCGCCGAGACCTACCTCGCGCACGTCCGCACCGGCGACGCAAACGTCGATGAGGTTGCCCGCGCCGGCCTCGACGGGCTGGTCGAGGTGCTGAACCGCCGCACCGCGGTGGAGGCCGCCGGCACCCAGGGCGTCGATGTCGAGGTGGACGAGCTGGCCTTCTACCCCCTGCTCTACTGGCCGGTGACGCCGAACGCCCGGCCGCTGAGCGACCACGCCCGCTCGCGCATCAACGAGTACCTGAAGAACGGCGGCACCATCCTGTTCGACACCCGCGACCAGGCCACCGCGCTCGGCCCCGGGTCCGGCCAGGGCGGCCTCGCCCTGCAGCGTCTCGCCCAGGGGCTCGACATCCCGCCGCTGGCGCCGGTGCCGCCCGACCACGTGCTGACCAAGGCGTTCTATCTGATGCAGGACTTCCCCGGCCGCACCGCCGGCGGCGACGTCTGGGTGGAGGCGCGCGAGGGCCGCGCCAACGACGGCGTCTCGCCGGTGCTGATCGGCTCCAACGACTACGCCGCCGCCTGGGCGGTGGACGGCCGCGGACAGCCGCGCTTTGCCGTGGCGCCGGGCGGCGAGCGTCAGCGCGAGATGGCCTTCCGCTTCGGCGTCAACCTCGTGATGTACGCGCTGACCGGCAACTACAAGGCCGACCAGGTGCACGTCCCGGCCATCCTGGAGAGGCTGGGCCAATGACCGACCTGCTGTCCGGCGGCAACTCCATCGTCGTCAACCCGCTGCTGCCCTGGGACTGGCTGATCCCGCTGTTCGCGGTGGCGGCGCTGGTGGCGCTGCTCGGTCTGGTCCGCCGCGCCCGCGGCGCGCTGCTGCGCCTCCTGGCTCTAGCGGTGCTGGCGCTGGCGCTGGTCAACCCGTCGCTGGTGCACGAGAAGCGCGAGCCGATCAAGGATGTGGCGGTCGTCGTCGTCGATGAATCGCCCAGCCAGAACGTCGGCGAGCGCAAGGCGCGGGCCGAGCGCGCGCTGGCCGAGCTGACCGACAGGCTGAAGCGCTTCGACGACCTGGAGGTGCGCGTGGTGCGCGCCGGGGCCGGCGAGTCCGGCGCCTCGGCGATCAACGAGACGCGCCTGTTCGACGCGCTGAACCGCGCCATGGCCGACGTGCCGCGCCGCCGCAGCGCCGGGGCGGTGCTGATCACCGACGGCCAGATCCACGACGTGCCGGAGAACACCGCCAAGCTGGCCGAGGGCGGCCCGGTGCACACGCTGCTGACCGGCAACCGCGACGAGGGCGACCGCCGCCTCGCCATCGTGCAGGCCCCCGCCTACGGGCTGGTGGGCAAGCCGGTGGAGCTGGTGATCCGCGTCGACGACATGCCCAGGGCGCAGTCGCCCAGCGCGCTGGTGACGCTGCGCCAGGACGGCGGCACGCCGCGGCAGTTCCAGGTGCCGGTGGGCCGCGACTTCCACATCGACGTGCCGGTCACGCACGGCGGCCAGAACGTGCTGGAGATGGAGGTCGAGGCCGCCAGGCAGGAACTGACGCTCGCCAACAACCGGACCGCGGTGGTGGTGAACGGCGTGCGCGACCGGCTGCGCGTGCTGCTGGTGTCGGGCGAGCCGCACGCCGGCGAGCGCACCTGGCGCAACCTCTTGAAGGTCGACCCGGCGGTGGACCTCGTCCACTTCACCATCCTGCGCCCGCCGGAGAAGCAGGATGGCACGCCGATCCGCGAGCTGTCGCTGATCGCCTTCCCGATCCGCGAGCTGTTCGAGATCAAGCTCGACGAGTTCGACCTGATCATCTTCGACCGCTACCGCCGGCGCGGCGTGCTGCCGCAGATGTACCTGGAGAACATCGCCCGCTACGTCGAGAAGGGCGGCGCCTTGCTGGAGGCCTCCGGCCAGGGCTTCGCCGGCGCCCTGTCGCTGGCCCGCACGCCCTTGGGCGGCGTGCTGCCGGCCGAGCCGACCGGCACCACCTTCGACCAGCCCTTCCGCCCGACGGTGACCGAGCTCGGCCGCCGCCACCCGGTGACCTCCGGCCTGCCCGGCGACCGTGCCGACGGCGAGCCGACCTGGGGCCGCTGGTTCCATCAGGTGGAGGTGACCTCGAAGGGCGGGTCGGTGGTGATGAACGGCGCGCAGGGCACGCCGCTGATCGTGCTGAACCGCGTCGGCGAGGGCCGGGTGGCGCAGATCGCGTCCGACCAGATGTGGCTGTGGAGCCGCGGCTTCGAGGGCGGCGGCCCGCAGGCGGAGCTGCTGCGACGCCTCGCCCACTGGCTGATGAAGGAGCCGGAGCTCGAGGAGAACGACCTGCGCGCCCGGGTGGACGGCAACCGGATCACGGTGGAGCGCCGCTCGCTGGAGCCCGACCCGCGTTCGGTGACGCTGACCACGCCGTCGGACGAGACGCGCACGCTGGAGATGGCCGACGACAAGACCGGCCGCGCCGCCGCCACGGTGATCGCCGGCGAGCCCGGCATCTACCGCATCACCGACGGCGAGCGCACCGCGCTGGCGGTGGTCGGCGCCGTCAACCCGCCGGAGCTGGCCGACGTACGCTCAACGCCCGACAAGGTGAAGCCGGTGGCGCAGGCGACGGACGGCGGTGTGCAGTGGATCGCCGACGGCGCCGTGGACGTCCGCCGCACCAAGGCCGACCGGGCGCAGAGCGGCTCCGGCTGGATCGGGCTGCGCGCCAACGGCGACTTCGTGGTGACCGGGGTGTCGGATGTGCCGCTGCTGCCGGTGGCGATGGTGCTGCTGCTGGCGTTGGGGGCGATGATCGTGGCGTGGCGCCGCGAAGGGCGGTAGGCCGTTCCCGCGGGTTGCACGCCGCGGGATTTGCGGTTAAGGTCCCGACCCTTCCCAGGATTGGGGCGTCGCCAAGCGGTAAGGCAGCGGTTTTTGGTACCGCCATTCCCAGGTTCGAATCCTGGCGCCCCAGCCATACGGACCCCTTGGAAACTCTCGGTTTCCAAGGGGTCCGGCACCCTCCAGATGTGTTCCCTCCCGTTGCGGCATGGAACCAACGAAACCGTTGGAATTCCTAGCGTTCGCATCCGTTCCAAATTGGTCCGGGGAACACGGCTGACAACACGAAACGGCCGATTTGTTCGCCCTGCGTTCCCGTGGAAATGGCGCTGGCGTCGTTTCAATCCACGCTCCCGTGGGGGGAGCGCCTCACGGGCGATGCCAACGTTCTCACCGCGCTGAAGTTTCAATCCACGCTCCCGCGCGGGGAGCGCCGGTGTTGGCCGGCGCGTCGCCCGGCTCGGTGGCGTTTCAATCCACGCTCCCGCGCGGGGAGCGACTCCCTCCAGAGGCGGAGCACCGCCTTGCACCAGTTTCAATCCACGCTCCCGCGCGGGGAGCGACGAGCGCTGCGGCGCCAGGAATGCGCAGGTCCAGGTTTCAATCCACGCTCCCGCGCGGGGAGCGACGCTCGCGCTTAGCCCCGCGCTCGTACCAGCGGATGTTTCAATCCACGCTCCCGCGCGGGGAGCGACAGTCAGGCCGTCATCGAGCGTCCGCTACAGGCGCTGGTTTCAATCCACGCTCCCGCGCGGGGAGCGACGGTAGGTGTCCGGATAGCCCTTCGTCTGGATCCAGTTTCAATCCACGCTCCCGCGCGGGGAGCGACGATGTCCGAGGGCTTGACCGGGTCGCCGACGGCGTTTCAATCCACGCTCCCGCGCGGGGAGCGACGGCGAGCTGGGGCGTCGGCCAAGTGCTCGGCATGTTTCAATCCACGCTCCCGCGCGGGGAGCGATGGCAGGACTCCGGACGCAGGCCGGTTTCCTGGTGTTTCAATCCACGCTCCCGCGCGGGGAGCGACGACGACCTTGTCGATGTCGCCCATCACGGACTCGTTTCAATCCACGCTCCCGCGCGGGGAGCGACAGCGCGTGGCACTCATCCGCCGCCAGGGCGGTGTTTCAATCCACGCTCCCGCGCGGGGAGCGACGCGCTCGAACTCCGCGAGCGCCGCCATCATGTGGTTTCAATCCACGCTCCCGCGCGGGGAGCGACCGTTGCGGGCGTCTGCGGCCTCTTGCCGGCGGATGTTTCAATCCACGCTCCCGCGCGGGGAGCGACAGTCGGTGCGCCAGTTTCTCAGCAACGCAGGTGTGTTTCAATCCACGCTCCCGCGCGGGGAGCGACCCCTCCGGCACCTTGACACCCCACAGCGCGAATGAGTTTCAATCCACGCTCCCGCGCGGGGAGCGACCCCCCCGAGTATAAGAGCTTGGGCGTACAGCGAGAACGGCGCTGTTCGCGAGAACCTGCGGCGTCGCAACCGATAAATGCGAAGCTGAACGGACCCAAGCCCGAAAAATGGCCCATCGGGACAGGACATATTCCCCACGCGAACCCTCCCGGCAAATCATGGCCGCTTGGGGTTCGCGCCGCGCGGGGACCGCGTCACAGGATCAGCGGCTCGTCCAGGTCGGTCGGCGGGCGGGTGCCGACGTGCTCCACCTTGTGCCGGGCCGAGGAGCCCAGCAGGTAGAAGCGCAGGCTGTCGGTCTTCGGGTCGATGATCTCCATCAGCCGCGCCCGCAACGCCGTCCACTGCGCCGGGTCCACCGTGCACTCGAACACCGAGAACTGGACGCGCACGCCATGGTCCTGGCACGCCCTCGCCACCCGGCGCAGCCGCCGCTTGCCGCCGAGGGTCTCGGTCGACACGTCGTAGCAGACGAGCACCAGCACCCCTCCCTCCCCTCACTTCCACAGGAACGGCGGATAAGCGTCCAGGTCGCCGCGCAGGTGCCGCGCCAGCAGGCGCGCCTGCGCGTGCCACATCAGGCCGAACGGCAGCTTCTCCGCCAGGAAGGGGTGCGTCAGCTCCTCCTTCTTGCGCTTCTGGTAGGCGACCAGCACCGCCTTGCGGGCATCGCCGGTCAGCGTCACCGCACCGGTCTCGCCAATCTCGAAGTCGTCCGCCGCCAGCTCCTGCCGGTTGATCAGCGTCAGCACCAGCCGGTCGGCGAAAGGCGCGCGGAACTCCTCCACCAAGTCGAGCGCCAGCGACGGCCGGCCCGGCCGGTCGGCGTGCAGGAACCCCACCTGCGGGTCCAGCCCCACCGCCTCCAGCGCGCCGCGCACGTCATGGGTCAGCAGCGTGTAGGCGAAGGACAACAGGCAGTTCACCCGGTCGAGCGGCGGGCGGCGGCTGCGCCCGCACACGCGCCATTCCTCGCCGTCGCGCCGGACCATGGCGCCGAACGCCGCGAAGTAGGCGGCGGCCGCGTCGCCCTCCACGCCGCGCAGCCGGTCGACCTCGCCCGCCGGGTCGAGCACGCGGTCGAGCTGGGTCAGCGCCCGGCTCAGCGTTTCCTCCGCCGCGGCGAGCGCGCCGCTGGGATCGTCGTGGTCGCGGCGGTGGCGGCGCACCACGGTGCGCTGGTTGGCCAGCTTGCCGGCCAGCAGGCTGCGCGTCACCGCCGCCGCCCGCTCCGGGTCTTCGGAGGCGCGGTACTGTGCCCGGCGCAGCAGCACGTTGCCGGACACCGGCCCCTCGATGCGGGCCAGGAAGCGCCCGTTCTCGGTCAGGAAGCCGACCGACACGCCGCGCTCGGCGCAGTGGCCGAGGATGTAGGGGCTGGCGCCCACCGCACCGAACGCCAGCACGCCCTCCAGCGCCAGCAGCGGCACCAGGGTGCGGGTGCCGTCCTCGCGCCGCACCTCGATGGCCTCGCCCTCCTTGGACAGGTAGCTGCCGGGCGTGGTGACGTAGAGCGTGTTGAGCAGGCGCTTCACGGCGCATCCTCCTTCAGCGCGCGGGCGAGCCACGCGGCGGCCGAGCGGCCGGCGGCGACGCCCGGCAGGCAGAACGGCTCCAGCGAGCAGGAGTGGCACTTCGGCCCCGGCTCGGGCGGCGGCGTGACACCGGCGGCGAGCAGCGCGTGCAGGCCGGCCGCGGCCGCCTCGGTGCGCGCCCGCAGGGAGTCGTCCAAGACGACCTCCTCGCGGCGGCGCGGCTGGCCGTAGAACAGCGCGCCGCGCGGCACCGGGGTGTCCAGCATCTCCTCCAGGCACAGCGCCTGGGCACAGAGCTGCACGCGGTCGGCGTCAAACGGTTTCGGCTTGCCGCGCTTGTACTCGACCGGATAGGGCACCGGCGGGCCGCCGCGGCGGGCGTGGAACTCCACCACGTCGGCCTTGCCGATCAGCCCCAGCCGCCGGCTGCGCAACGCCACGCCGCGGGCGACGCGCACGCTGCGCCGGCTCTCGCCGGGCGCCTCGTCCACCCGCTCGTGCAGCACGCGGCCCTCGGCGGTCAGCGCGTTCTCCGCCCAGGCGCCCTCCAGGTGGATCAGCGCGCACTGGCGCGGGCAGAAGGCGAGGTGCTGCAACGCCGACAGCGGCGCCAGGGCGGCATCCGGATCGGCAGCGTCCACGGCGCTACAGCCGCTCGTCGATCTCCACGCCGTCGGGCAGGCCGTCGCGGTCGATGGCGACGTCGTAGTCGTCGTACGACCGCCCGACCGCCACCGTGTTCTTCCGCTTCACCGTGACCCGGTCGAACAGCTTGTGCGCCGGCGCCTCGCCAAGCGGCGAACGGTGGCGGAAGACGATCAGCCGGCGCGCCGCCATCTCGCCGCGCGCGGCCGAGCGGTCGTGGTCGAACATCAGCACCAGCGCCTGGAAGAACGCCTCCAGGTCGGCGTCGGAGAAGCCGCTCTGCTTCGCCAGATGCGGCGAGACGAAGCCGTGCGCCCGGTACAGGCCGTAGGGGACGATGTACTTGCGGCCCATGGTGCGGTTGTCGCCCGACTGCTTCTCGGCCTCGGCCTCGGTGGTCACCGCCATGCGGGTGACCGACACCTCGGTCGGCACGATGGGGTCGATGCTCTCGGCGAAGGTCAACTGCACGGGGCCGCGCACCTGGCCGCAGTTGATCTCGGTGGTCATCACCGCGCCGAAGGTGCGCACGTCGAAGAACGTCCGGCACATCCACTGCGTCACCGCCGCGGCGCCGTCGCCCTTGGGCAGCTTGCGCGGCTCCGGCTTCAGGCCGGTGCCCTCGTAGGCACGGCCGTGCTGGAGGTTCAGCACCGCCTTCTCGCGCACGTAGATGTCGTAGCCGGCCTGGTTGCCGCGGGTCAGCTCGATGAGGTTGCGGACCTTGCGCTTCAGGCAGACGTCGGTGACCAGCCCCTTGCCGGTCTCGGGGTCGAGGCGCGGCATGTTGCCGGCGTCGGGGTCGCCGTTCGGGTTGCCGTTGCGCACGTCGAACAGGTAGACGAACTCGATGCGGGACTCGTGGATGCCCATGGCGGCTCACTCCGGAACGGGGAGGGGTTCGACGGGATCAAGGGTGGGATCGGCGGCCTTGCCGGTCTTGCGGTCGGCGCGCTCGTGGTAATAGCCGAGGAAGAACAGCCCGCGCTGCTCCAGGTCGAGCGTCGCCGGGAAGCCCCGCAGCGGCTCCTGGATCTCCTGCAAGGCGATGTCCAGCACGCGGGCGAGCCCCGGTTTGCCGCCGCGCACCTTCTTCAGGTGCTTCTGGGCGAGGTCGAGCAGGAACGGGAACGCCGCGCGCGGCGTCGAGGACGCGGCACCGACGTGCTTGTCGCGGATGGTGGCGTTGAGGTCGCGGCCGTCGGCGGCGGCCTGCTGGATGCGCTCCAGCACCGCGAACAGCCGGCCCAGGCGGTAGCCCACGTCGGTGCGGTTCGGATCGAGGCTCACGAGGCCCTCCCCTTCTTCAGACAGGCCGGCTTCAGACAGGCCGGCCAAAGCCGCGTTGGTTCGCCGGCGGCGCACCAGCACCGCCTTCAGCAGCGCCATGCGCGGGTGGTTGACGGTGCGGTCGGCGCGCAGCCGGTCGAGCAGAACGGCCAGCAGGCTCTCCGGATAGCGGGTGCCGCTCAGCACCGCGCGCAGCAGGTCGCCCTGCAGCTTCGCCAGCCCCTTGTCGTTGGGGTCGGGGCGGGCGTGGTCACCGTCGCGGCGGTACTTGGCCTTGGTCTCGTTGGCGAGTGCCCAGACCGTGGGGTAGCGCGGCTGGTTGTCCCACTGGGTGACCAGGTCGAGGTCCCGGAAGTGCTGCGCCAGACGGTCGGCCATGACGCCCAGCCCGTCGGCGACCCAGAAGCGCACCGCCAGCCGCGCCGCGTTGCCCGACAGGCCGAGCACGAGGAAGCGCGCGTCCAGCTCCTCCGGCATCACACCGTGCCGGCCCTTGGCGAGGCGGTCCAGCGCGGCGCCGACCGCCGTCAGCGTGTCGGCGTCCTCCGGCCGGTCGGCGCGGCCGAAGACGAGGCCGACGTCCTCCTCGAACCGCGTGCGGCGGTCGGTCCAGAACACCACCGAGACGTCGCCCACCACCATGTGACGCGTGCCGCGCTGTGCCAGCAGGTGGTTCAGCGCCGCGGTGTAGCCGTGCGCCACGCGGGTCGACATCGGCGCGTTGAAGTTCTGCGTCTTGCCGTAGGAGGTGTAGGCGTCGTCGTTGAACGACACCAACGCCGCGCCGCTGGACTGCGCGCCCGGCACGCCCTTCACCGCCGGATGGATGCGGGCGATCGGCTGCCCCTGCTCGCCGGTGGCGAGGCACTGGCCGGTGACCGCCCCCTCCTCCTCGGCCAGCAGCGTGCGCTCCCAGGCGGCGCGGATCTCCGGCACGTCGTGGACGCAGTCGTGCTCGTGCATCAGGCGGAAGGCCAGCCAGCCGGCGAGGACCTCCGGGTCGGAGGCCGGCGGCTCGGCGCCCGGCTCCCAGGTGCGGAAGAAGGCGAGCACCGCGCGGGCGGCGGGATGGTCGATGCCGTCCAGCACGGCCTCGTGCCGGGTGCGCGAGGCGGCGAACTGCTCCAGCGCGCGGGCGCGCCGGTCGCCCTCGGCCCAGCCGAACAGGTAGGCGGCGGAATCGCACAGGAAGCCGGACAGGATCGCCACCGTGCGCTTCGGCGGCTGCGGCACGTCGAGCAGCGAGGGGCGTTTCACCGTCCTTTTGCCGGCGGCGACGTCCTGGCGCAGGTCCTCGACGCGGTGAACGCCGCCGTCCGGCGTCAGCACGACGCAACCCGTCACCTTCTCGTTCGAGAAGCCGTAGGGCGGCAGTTCGCCCGCGTCGCGCAGCCGCTCGTAGGTGCGGAAGAGTTCGGCGACGATCATCGCTCAGCCTCCCGCGCCGGAGAGCGGCGGCACGTCGATGACGCCGTCCACCATGGTGGCGCGGAAGAAGCGCGGCGTCATGCCGTCGCCGAAGTCGATGTCGTGCAGCATCCAGCCGAGGTCGCGGGTGCCGCGCAGGCCGTCATGCACCGCGACCGGTCCCTCGGCCGGCTCGAACCACGCCGGAAACTCGCGGCAGCCGAGGCAAGGCTGCCAGACGCACTGCCCCCGGGCGATGCGGCGGCGCGCCATGTCCAGGTGCTTGCCCGGGCTGTCCTGCGGCCCGGCGCGCGAGGTCATCTCGAAGTGCGCCTCGATGACGTAGCCGACGTCGCGCAGCAGGACGCTGGCGCGCTGCTGGCGTTCCTCGTCGGCGAACAGCTCGGGCAGCGCGCCGCCGGCCATGCCCTGGCGCGCCGTGGCGTAGGAGGCCTTGGAGCCCACCTCGTTGCGCCGCACGGTGTCGAAGCGGATGGGCTTGAGCACGTGGATGCGGTCGATCACCCAGCGGATCGCCGGCTTCCAGTGGATGGCTTCCAGGATGCCGCGCGCCGCCGACGGGGTGATGACGTCATAGGACACCCTCTCCGCCTTCATCTCCGGGCGGGAGAACAGGGCGCGCTCGCCCCAGACGTGAACGCGTATGCCCTGGGACATAGAAAGACCCCTCCGGCGGGTGCGCTGGACAATTCAGGCTGATCGGGAAATTTCGGATTGTCAACCGATGCGGGATTTTTCGACGGGGCTGATGTACCCGCACTTTCCTTTTTCGTCATCCCCGCAAAAGCGGGGATGACAGTAGGTAATGGGATCAATGATGGATCGCGTCACCGCCACCACCCCGTAGAGCACACGGCTCGTCAATCGCGATCGTTAAACAATGTTCTCTTCCTCCCCCCGCTCCCGCGGATCCCGCGCCATCAGCCCCAGGTCGTCATCGTAGGCGCTGCCGTCCACCAGCAGCAGGAACTGCCGCTCCACCCCCACCATCTTCACCATCTCCGCCACCAGCAGCCGCGCCACGCGCGAGCGCGGCAGCGACACCGTGTGGCGCTGGAGCTTGCGCGCCAAGCCGGCCGGCCGCTCGCTGGTGCGCAGCGCGGCGGCCAAGCCGCGGGCTTCGTCGGTATAGGGGGTGATGACCGGCAGCTGGTCGTCGTCGATCAGGCGGAAGCGCTCGGCCACCGCCCGGAAGGGAAGGCTCTTCACGCTCGCCTTGTCGAACGCCGCCCACGCCCCGCACGCGTCGAACGGGTCGCCGCCATCGACCCGGCGCAAGCGCCGGCCGGTGGCGTAGAGCGCCTTGAAGTATGCCTCCAGCACATCGGGGTTCAGCGCCTCGTCCCAGTCGCGGCCGGCCATCACCTCGCGCGCGGTGTCGCGGCGGCGGTTGAGGTCGGCCAGCCTCAGCGCGCGGTCCGTGTCGAACACCACCACGGTGCCCAGGTCGCCCTCCATCTCGCCATGGCGGTTGCAGCGGCCGGCGCTCTGCGCCACCGAGTCCAGCCCGGCCATGGCGCGCAGCACCAGTGGAAAGCTGACGTCCACCCCCGCCTCGACCAGCTGCGTCGACACCACCCGGCACGGCCGCCCGTCCTTCAGGTCGGCGCGGATGGCGTCCAGCACGGCGGTGCGGTGCTCGGCGCACATGGCGGCGGAGAGATGGCGCACGCCCTCCACCCCGCGCGCCACGAGCAACCGGAACAGATCGGCGGCGTGCATCCGGGTGTCGACCACGCACAGCGCCTGCGGCGCGTCGGTCAGCCGGTCGGCCAGCGCCTCGTCGTCCAGCGGGCCGGCGTACTCCACCCGCACCCGCCGCATGGCGCGGTGCAGGCGGGCGGGCTCGGCGACGATGGGGGGGATGGACGGCAGGCCGAAGTCCAGCGGGGCGCCCTTCGCCAGCGCCGGCTGCGTGGCGGTGCACA
>NZ_LGQZ01000105.1 GCF_003116015.1 Azospirillum sp. TSO22-1 | reverse complement strand
CAGGCGGGTGCGGGGGGCGTCGGTCATCGTGGGTCCTCGGGCAGCGGGTGCCGGATTATAGGGGAAAACCCCGCCGCACCAGCAACAGCCCCAACAGCGCGGCGGCCGAGAATCCCGCGCCCGCCCAGAACGTCGCCGCCGGGCCGATCGCGCTCCACAAGGCGCCGGCCAGCACGCTGGCGGCCAGCAGCGCCACCCCGGTCACCAGATTGAACACGCCGAACGCCGTGCCGCGGCGGTCGGCCGGGGCGCCGTCGGCGACCAGAGCGGACAGCAGGCCCTGCGTCATTCCCATGTGCACGCCCCACAGTGCCGCCCCCAGGAGCACCAGCAGCGGCCCGTCGGCCAGCGCCAGCGCCGCGTCGCTGAGGATCAGCACGGCGAATCCGGCGAGCAGCAGCCCGTGCCGGCCAATGCGGTCGGACAGCGCCCCCACCGGATAGGCGGTCAGCGTGTAGGTGACGTTCATCGCCACCATCACCGCCGGCACCAACGCCAACGCCAAGCCCGCGTCCTGCGCGCGCAGCACCAGGAACGCCTCGGAAAAGCGCGCCAGCGTCATCACCACGGCCACCGCGACCAGCGCCCAGAACGGCCGGCCCAGCCCGGCCAGCCCGGCGCGCGTCCAGATCGGGTGGAGGGCGCGCGCCTTGGGGATGCCCGGCGGCTCGCGCACGCCCAGCGCCAGAACCGCGACGCACAGCACGGCGGGCAGCGCCGCCACCCAGAACACCAGCCGCACGTCGTCCGACGACAGCGCCATCAGCGCCATCGCCGCCAGCGGCCCCAGCACCGCCCCCACCGTGTCGAGGGCCTGCCGCAGGCCGTAGGCGGCGCCGCGCTGCTCCGGCGGGGTGAGGTCGGCGACCAGGGCGTCGCGCGGGGCGCCGCGGATGCCCTTGCCCACCCGGTCGACGAAGCGCGCCGCCAGCACCATCGAGACGGAGGAGGCCAGCGGGAACAGCGGCTTGGTGACCGCCGCCATGCCATAGCCGAGCAACGCCAGCGGCTTGCGCCGGCCGATGCGGTCGCTGAGCGTGCCGGAGAACAGCTTGACTATGGATGAGGTCGCCTCGGCGATGCCCTCGATGATGCCCACCGACAGCGCGCTGGCCCCCAGCACGCTCACCAGAAAGACCGGCAGCAGGCTGTGGATCATCTCCGACGAGAGGTCCATCAGCAGGCTGACCAGGCCGAGCGCCCACACGCCGCGGGGCAGCGGCTTCCGTTCCGTCATTCGCATGTCCTATTCGTGCCCGGTCGATACCGGTGGCGTTCTGAGGAGTTCGCAGAGCAGGCGGCGCAGATCGGCCGGCGGGACCGGCTTGTGCAGCGTGACGAGGCCGCGGCCGGTGGCCTCCGCCTGGAGCGCCGGGGCGGTGTCGCCGGTCAGCAGGATGCCCGGCAGCTCCGCCCCGTACACCCGGCGCAGCGCGGCGATGGCCTCCACGCCGGTGTGGCCCTCGCGCAGGCGGAAATCGGCGATCACCACGTCCGGGCCGCTGCCGTACGCCTCGGCGCGGCGCAGCGCGGTGGCGGCGTCGGGCGCGTCGATCACCACGCAGCCCCAGGTCTCCAGCATCGCGCGCAGGCCCTGGAGGACGATCGCGTCGTCGTCGATGATCACCGTCAACGCGCCTGAGGCGGTCCCGGTGGAGGACGGCGGTGCCGGCGGATCGGTGCGCAGCACGGCGGCGCTGAGCGGCACCTCCACCGCGAAGACCGAGCCGTGGCCGGGCCGCGAGCGCACGTCCAGCCGGTGGCCGAGCAGCCGGGCCAGCCGCTTGACGATAGCGAGGCCGAGGCCGAGTCCCTGCGCGCGGTCGCGCGCCGGGTTGTCCACCTGCACGAACTCGTCGAAGATGTCCTCCAGCCGTTCCGGCGGAATGCCGATGCCGGTGTCCCACACCTCCACCCGCAGCACGCCGCCGCGCTGCCGGCAACCGACCAGGACGCCGCCGCGCTCGGTGTACTTCAACGCGTTCTCGATCAGGTTGCCGAGGATGCGGCCGAGCAGCGTCGGGTCGCTGTCGGTGCTCAGCGCGCAAGGCACCACCGTCAGGTCGAGCCGCTTGGCGGCGAAGCGTGGTGCATATTCCGCCTCCAGCCGCTCTAGCAGCGGGCCGAGCGCGAACGGCGCCACCTGCGGCGCGATCACTCCGGCGTCCAGCTTCGACAGGTCGAGGATGCCGTCGAGCAGGCCCTTCAGCGCGTCCAGCGCCTGGTGCATGGTGCCGACCAGCGGCTGCGCCTCGTGCCCGGCCAGACGCTCGCCCAGGACATGGATGAAGAACAGCAGCGACTGCACCGGCTGGCGCAGGTCGTGGCTGGCGGCGGCGAGGAACTTGGACTTGCTGACGTTGGCGCGCTCCGCCTCGTCCTTGGCGTCGCGCAGCGCGTCCTCGATGGCGTGGCGGTCGGTGACGTCGAGGTTGAGGCCGGTCATCCGCACCGTCCGGCCCGAGGCGTCGGCGAAGGTCCGGCCGATGGCCGCCAACCAGCGCACCCGCCCGTCGGGATCGACGACGCGGAACTCGCTGGCGAAGGACGTCACCGCCGCCACCGAGGCGTTCGTCTCGGTCCAGAAGCGCTCGCGGTCGTCGGGGTGCAGGCGACGCTCGAGATGCTCGCGCGTCGGCTCCCCTTCGGGGACGGGATAGCCGAACAGCCGCCACTCGCTGTTCGACCAGGTGATGCGGTCGGTGGCCACGTCCCAGTCCCACAGCCCGGCGTTGGCGCAGTCGAGCGCGAAGTCCAGCCGCTCGGCGTGCTCGCGCCGGGCGCGCTCCGCCTCGTGCAGGTCGGTGACGTCGAGCACCACGCCGTCCCACACCACGGTCCCGTCCGCCAGCCGGGTGGTGGTGGCGTGCGTGCGCAGCCGGCGCAGGACGCCGTCGGTGGTGCGCAGCTCGCCCTCCAGGCGCATGGACTCCAGCGTGCGGGCGGTGCGGGCCATCGCCTCGGCCCAGGCCTCCGCGGTCTCCGGCGTCATCCGGGCCGTCACGGCGTCGGTGTCGGCGGGCCCGCGCCGCGCCACGCCCGGCTCCAGCCCCAGCGCCCACTCGGACGCGTCGCTGAGGTACGGGTAGGCGACGGTGCCGTCGGGGCGCAGGACGCGGCGGAAGATCACGCCGGGGAAGTTGGCGGCGATGTCGCCCAGCCGCCGCTCGGCCGCCTTCTCGGCCTGGAGGTCGGCGAGCCGCCGCTCGGCCAGCTGGCGGCGGGTAAAGGAGCGGATCATCACCTGCGCGAGGAGCGCGGCGAGCCCCAGCGCCAGCGCGCCGCCGCCGTACAGCGCCCACCGGGCCTGCCGCAGGATCTCCTGGATGGTGGCGCGGGGCGTGCCGACCAGCACCTTCCAGCCGGACAGCGGCGCGGTGGCGTAGACGCCGAACACCGGCGTGCCGTCGAGCGCCTCCGCCTCGAAGCTGCCCGCGTGGCCCTGGGTGATCCCGGCGAGCTGCAACGGCGTGGGAAGGCTGCCGATGAAGGGGTCGTACTGGTCGCGCGACAGCGTGTGGGCGATCACCCGGTTGTCGCGGTCGAGCAGCAGCAGCCCGCCGCCGGGCATGGTCGGGTGCTCGCCCAGCACCGTGTGGAACGTCCAGGCCGGCAACGCCACCACCAGCGTGTAGCGGAGCTGCCCGCCGACGCTGACCGGCACGCGGATGTTGACCACCGGCTCCGCGATCCGCTCCGGCAGCCGCACCAGGCCGCTGACGATGGTGCGGCTGCTGCGCATGACCTCCCGCAGCTGCTCGGGGAAGGCCGGCAGCGGCAGTGGCGCGCCGAAGGGCAGCCGGGTGTTCACCAACTGGTGCGCGTCGTCGGTGAGGATCACCGACAGCCAGTAGCCGCTGACGCCCAGCGCGCGGCGCGCCACGTGGTCGAAGGCGGCGAAGTCGCCGGACTGCAGCGACTCCGCGGTGGCGAGCGTCTGCACCGCCGCAACCTCGCGGGCGAGCTGACGGTCCACGGTGGCTGCGGCGGTCGCGGCGGTGGCGCGCAACCGCTCCTCGATGAGCGTGCGCTCGACCCCGCTGTAGTGCGCGACGACCAGCGCCGTGAACAGCACGACGGGCAGCAGCGCCGCAGCGACGAGGAAGACGAGCTGGCGTGGATTGAGCATGCCGTCCCTGACTGCGCGTCGAGGCGGTGAAAAGCTTACGAGGGCGCTCGAAGAACCGGCAAGGGTTTTCCCCCGCCTTGCTCACAGGAGCAGGGCTGGCTACCTTGGCCGTCCCATGAGCACCTCATCCTCGCCGCCGGACTCCGGCTTCACCGACATCCGCCAGGGCTGGATCGACCGCTGGGCGCCGCCGTCCGTGCGGCCGTACCTGCTGCTGGCCCGGCTCGACCGGCCGATCGGCACGTGGCTGCTGCTGTTCCCCTGCTGGTGGAGCGCGGCGCTGGCCTCGCCGGGACTGCCGGACCCGTGGCTGTTCGTGCTGTTCGCCGTCGGCGCGGTGACGATGCGGGGGGCCGGCTGCACGGTCAACGACATCCTCGACCGCGACTTCGACGCCCGGGTGGAGCGCACCCGCGCGCGGCCGATCCCCTCCGGCCGGGTCAGCGTGCGGCAGGCGCTGGCCTTCCTGGTGCTGCAGCTGCTGATCGGGCTGGCGGTGCTGCTGCAGTTCAACGCCACGACCATCGCGCTGGGCGTGCTGTCGCTGGTGCTGGTGTTCACCTACCCGCTGATGAAGCGCATCACGTGGTGGCCGCAGGCGTTCCTCGGCCTCGCCTTCAACTGGGGGGCGCTGGTCGGCTGGACGGCGGTGCGCGGCGAGCTGGAATGGCCGGCGCTGGCGCTGTACGCCGGCGGCATCGCCTGGACGCTCGGCTACGACACCATCTACGCCCACCAGGACAAGGAGGACGACGCCCGCATCGGCGTCAAATCCACCGCGCTGCGCCTGGGCGACCAGAGCAAGATCTGGATCTACGGCTTCTACACGCTGGCGCTGCTGGGCATCGGGCTGGCCGGGCAGCTGGCCGGGCTGGGCTGGGGGTTCCGCGCCGTGCTGACGCTGGCCATCCTGCAGCTGGCGTGGCAGGTCGCGGTGTGGAATCCCGACGACCAGGGCGACTGTCTGGCGAAGTTCAAGTCGAACCGCTGGTTCGGCTGGGTGGTGCTGGCCGCCGTCGTTGCGGGACGCACGCTCTAGCCCCAGGTACGGGAGAGGGTTCTCGTTCGAGGATGAGGGACATGACGGGATACGCACACCGCGCCGCGGCACTGGGTCTGGCGGTGGCGCTGGCCGCCGGGCCGGCGCTCGCCGAGAAGGGCGGGCAAGGCAAGGGCCACGGCAACCCGCACGAGGCGGGTCCGGGCGGCGGCCCGCCCTGGGCGGAGGGCGCGGATCAGGGCGGCCCGCCGGGCAAGGCCAACAAGCCGGGCAAGGACGAGGCCGGCGGCCCTGGCGGCAGCGTGGTCGTCACCACCGGCGACCGCACGGTGATTCAGAACTACTTCATCGCCAACCCGGTGGGCGTCAGCCCGCTGCCGCCCGGCATCGCCAAGAACGTCGCGCGCGGCAAGCCGCTGCCGCCGGGCATCGCCAAGAAGCAGGCACCGCCCGCGCTGATCCAGCAGGTCCCCGCCTGCCGCAGCGGGCTGGAGTGCATCCTGCTGGGCGCCGACCTGCTGATCCTCGACGCCGTGCACGGCGTGGTGCGCGACATCGTGCGGAACGTGGTGCGCTGAGCGCCGCCTACATGCCGGCGACGGTCATGCCGTCGATGCGCACGGTGGGCGCGTCCATGCCGTAGCGCAGCTCCAGGTCGCTGGCGACCTCCAGGTTGAGGAACATCTCCTTGAGGTTGCTGGCGACCGTCAGCTCGCTGACCGGGTAGGCCAGCCGGCCGTTCTCGATCCAGAAGCCGCTGGCGCCGCGGCTGTAGTCGCCGGTGACGCCGTTGACGCCCATGCCCATCATCTCGGTGATGTACAGGCCGTCCTTGATCTCGCCGAGGATGGCGTCGCGCGAGCGGGCGCCGGCCGCCAGATAGATGTTGGACGGCGACGGGCCCGGCGGGCCGGAGGTGCCGCGCGACGCGTGGCCGGTGGTGGCCAACCCGAGCTGCCGGGCCGAGCGCAGGTCGAGCAGCCACGTGGTCAGCCGGCCGTCCTCGATGATGGTGCGCTTCCGCACCGCCACGCCCTCGGCGTCGAAGGGGCGGGAGCGCATGCCGCGGCGGACCCACGGGTCGTCCACCACCATGACGCCGGCCGGGAAGATCTGCTGGCCCAGCCTGTCCTTCAGGAAGCTGGTGCCGCGCGCCACCGCCGGGCCGCTGATGGCGCCGGTCAGGTGGCCGAGCAGGCCGCGCGACACGCGCGGGTCCAGCACCACCGGCACCTTCTGGCTCTTCACCTTGCGCGGGTTCAGGCGGCGCACCGCCTTCTCGCCAGCCTCCCGGCCGATGTCGGCGGCCGAGCGCAGGTCGGCGCCGTAGACCTTGGAGTCGTACTCGTAGTCGCGCTCCATCGCCGTGCCCTCGCCGGCCAGCACCGACGCCGACAGCGAGCGGCGCGACACGCTGTACGAGCCGGCGAAGCCGTTGGAGGCGGCGATGGCGACGGTGGAGCGGCTCCAGCCCGCGTCGGCGCCCTCCGAGTTGGTGACGCCGGGCACCGCCCGCGCCGCCTCCTCGGCGATGCGGGCCTGCTCGATCATCGAGTCGGGGGCGGGCTCCTCGGGATCGCAGATGTCGAGGTCCGGCCACTCGCGCGCCAGTTGGTCGGGATCGGCGAGGCCGGCGAACGGATCCTCGGGCACCACGCGGGCCATGGCGACGGCGCGCTCCACCAACTCGTCCAGCGCGCGGGCGCTGCGGTCGGTGGAGGAGACGATGGCCTGCCGCCTGCCGACGAACACCCGCAGGCCGAGGTCGCCGGATTCCGAGCGCTCCAGCTTCTCCGGCTTGCCGAGGCGCTGGCTGAGCGAGAGGGAGGCGCTGTCGAACAGCACCGCGTCGGCGGCGTCGGCACCGGCGGCGCGCGCCTTGCGGATGAGGTCTTCCAGCAGATTCAGCACGTCGGCCATCAAAAGCGTCTCCGGTGGGTCACATGAGCGTGTCTAGCAGATGGGGACCGCCGGCTGAAGAGGACAGAGGTTTATGCCGGCCGGACGGCCGATTCCCCCTCCCCCGCCGGTCCTCCTTTTCTTCTGCCGCCGCCGCGGGCGTAGGCCCAGGCCGCCAGCGCGGCGAGATTGGTCAGCAGCATGCCGGCCGCCATCACCACGGGGTCACCCGGCTCGAACAGGCCGGTCGCCGCCGACGCCGCGGCGCCGATCCCCATCTGCACGAACCCCACCAGGCCCGACGCCGTGCCGGCCAGCCGCAGGTCGACGCCGACGGCGGCGGTCATGGCGACCGGGATGGTCAGGCCGTTGCCGACGCACAGCAGCACCGTCGGCAGGAACAGGCTCGCCGGCGAGAAGTGCCCGGCCGCCAGGAAGCCGCCGATGACCAGCGGCCCGGCGACCGACAGCAGCAGCCCGGCGAACGCCAGCGCCTCCAGCCGCACCCGCCCGGCCAGCCGCGACACCGCCATGTTGCCGCCCATGTAGCCGGCCGACAGCAGGACGAAGTACAGCCCGTACTCGCTGGGCGGGCGGTGCAGCGTGACGCTCATGGCGTGCGCCGCGCCCGCCAAGAACACGAAGAAGCCGCCGGTCATCCAGCCGACCACCAGCGAGTAGCCGAGGAACAGCCGCCGCCCGAGCAGCGCGCGGTAGGCCTGCCACAGCGCCGTCGGGCCGGGCAGCGGGGTGAGGTCGCGGTGCGTCTCGGGCAGGCCGCGCAGCGCCGCCGCCCACACCAGCCCGCCGAAGCCGACCAGCAGCAGGAAGCCGGCGCGCCAGCCGAACCACTCGTCGAGGAACCCGCCCAGCGCCGGCGCCACCATCGGCGCGATCGCCATGCCGGCGATGACCAGCGCCAGAACCCGGGTGGCCTCCTCGCGGCTCCAGGCGTCGCGGACGATGGCGCGGGCGATGACCATGCCGGCGCAGCCGCCCACCGCCTGCGCCGCCCGGCCGAGGACCAGCAGCCCGATGGAGGGCGCCAGCGCGCAGGCGAGGCTGGCCGCCACGTAGAGGCCGAGCCCGGCGAGCAGCACCGGCCGCCGCCCCCAGCGGTCCGACAGCGGCCCGTACAGCAGCTGCCCCAGCGCCACGCCGATCAGGTAGAGCGACAGCGTGAGCTGCACCGTCGCGTGGCTGGCGTCGAACACCCGCTCCATGCCGGGCATCGACGGCACGAAGATGTTGAGCGCCAGCGGCCCGGTCGCAGTGGCGGCGACCAGCAGCGGCACGGAGGGCTTCGGGTACCGGGTCATGGGGCTTTTCGGAAGCGGAAACGCGCCGCGGCGCGCGGAAGGCCCGAGAGCCTACCCGCACGCCGCCGCAATCAGAAGACGATTTTCCGAAACCCCAGGCTGCGGTCAGGCGGCCGTACGGGCGGTCAGGCGCTCGACCACCGGCAGCTTCAGCGCCAGCGCGCCGTCGCCCAGCAGGGCCTGCACGCCGAGCAGCACGGTCCAGAACGCCGGGAACTCCCAGCCGCCGCCCGGCGCGGAGAACACCCAGCCGTTGCCGGCGTGCTGCAGCGTGGCGCCGACCATCACCGGCGCCAGGGCCAGCGCGACCAGCCGGGTCTGCACGCCCAGCGCCAGCAGCAGGCCGCCGCCGATCTCGGCGAGAATCACGAGGTAGGCGAAGAAGCCCGGGTAGCCGATCTGCTCGAAGAAGGCGACGGTGCCGGGAACGGTGAAGACGAAGACCTTCATCAGGCCGTGCGCGAGGAACAGGACGCCCAGGGAGACGCGCAGCAGGAGGGCGGCGTACGGGGCGGTGCGGGAGTCGGTCATGGTGGAATTCCTTCGGTTCGCGGTGGATCGGTGCCGTGTGGCGTTGAAGGCATTGAAGCGGTTTTCCACATCGCGATAAACGCCGCTCTTTGCCACTCATTGTTCTCAATACGGAAACTATGATCCGACGCGGAACTGTTTCGCCGACAATCAGTTCTCCCGATGCTGCGGCGCAGCAAGAACGCGTTGCGCCGCACTGCCAACCGCATGGGGAGTGACGATGACCATCACGCAGATGATCCAGGCCGGCCCGGCCAGGGCCAACGATCTGTTCGGCAAGCTGGCCGAGACCGGCGACGGCGCGGTGAAGACCCGCGAGACGCTGTTCGCAAAACTGAAGGAGGAGCTGGAACTGCACGCCCGGCTGGAGGAGCAGCACCTCTTCCCGGTGCTGCGCAAGCACAAGGAGACCAGGGACCTCGTCGCCGACGCGGTCAACGACAACAGGCAGGCCCGCGCCCTGCTGGCCGAACTGGAGCGCCTGCCCAAGGACGGCGAGGAGTTCCCGAAGAAGCTCGCCGAGCTGAAGCGGGTGTTCCAGCAGCACGTCCGCGACGAGCGCAAGGACCTGCTGCCGGCGGTGAGGAAGGCGCTGAGCGACGAGGAGGCGCAGGCCATCGCCGACAAGGTCGAGGCCGGACGCACCGAGGTCGAGGAGGCCAAGCGCGAGGAGGCCCGCCGCGTGCGCGAGACCGCCGAGGCGGTGACCCGCCCGGCGAAGGCCCTGGTGGAGACCGGCGCCCGCGCCGCCGACGCCGTCACCCGCACCGCGCAGCCGGCTCTGGAGCGGATGGAATCGTTCGGCTCCGCCGCCCCCTCCGTGGCCGCCCGCGCGGTCAACGAGGCCGGTGTCGCCTGGGCGCAGTGGGCGAACCGGACGACGCTGGCCACCGCCGACGCGGCGCTGGAGTTCGCCCGGATGAACACGCCGCTGCACCTGGCGCAGCTTCAGGGCCGCGTGGTCGGCGAGGCGGTGCGCGCGTGGTTCGACGTCAGCGCCCGGCTGACGCAGGTCTCACTGCGCGCGTCGGAGGAGATGATGCGGGGCGGGCGGCGGTGACGCCGACACTTGCCCCCCTCCCAACCTCCCCCCGCTTAGCAGGGGGAGGAGATTTCCCCTCCCCTGCGTCAGCGGGGGAGGGGGCAGGGGTGGGGGCAAGCCCCCCCGTTCATCACTTCCAGATCGGCGTCCCGCTTCCCGGCAGCCCGTAGCTCGCCCACTTCCGCGAGACCTCGTCGACCACGCCCTGGTCCATGCGGATCTTCTCGCCCCATTCGCGCTTGGTCTCCGGCGGCCACTTGTTGGTGGCGTCCAGGCCGACCTTGCCGCCCAGGCCCGATTCCGGGCTGGCGAAGTCCAGGTAGTCGATGGGCGTGCCCTCGATCACCGTGATGTCGCGCGCCGGGTCCATGCGGGTGGACATCGCCCACATCACGTCCTTCCAGTCGCGGGCGTTGATGTCGTCGTCCACGACGATCACCCACTTCGTGTACATGAACTGCCGCAGGAACGACCACACGCCCATCATCACGCGCTTGGCGTGGCCGGGGTAGGCCTTCCTCATGCTGACCACGGCGATGCGGTAGGAGCAGCCCTCGGGCGGCAGCCAGAAGTCGACAATCTCCGGGAATTGCTGGGTCAGCAGCGGGATGAACACCTCGTTCAGCGCCTCGCCCAGCACCGACGGCTCGTCCGGCGGGCGGCCGGTGAAGGTGGACAGGTAGATCGGGTTGCGCCGCATGGTCATCGCCGTCACCGTGAACACCGGGAACGGCTCGACCGAGTTGTAGTAGCCGGTGTGGTCGCCGTACGGCCCCTCGTCGGCGGTCTCGTCCAGGCTGACGTGGCCTTCCAGCACGATCTCCGCCTGCGCCGGGACCTTGAGGGGGACGGTCTTGCAGTCGACCAGTTCCACCTTCTTGCCGCGCAGCAGGCCGGCGAACTGGTACTCCGACAGGGTGTCCGGAACCGGCGTGACGGCCGCCAGGATGGTGCCGGGATCGGCGCCGAGCACGACCGCGCAGGGCAGCGGCTCGGTCTTTCCGGAGGCGGCCCAGCGCCGGTGGTGCTGCGCGCCGCCGCGGTGCTTCAGCCAGCGCATGATGGTCTTGTTCCGCCCCAGCACCTGCATGCGGTAGATGCCGAGGTTGAAGTCGTCCTCGCGTTTGCCGGTCGGGCCCTTGGTGACCACCAGCGGCCAGGTGATGAGCGGCGCCGGCTCGCCCGGCCAGCAGCTCTGCACCGGCAGGCGGCCGAGGTCGATCTGGTCGCCGGTCAGCACCACCTCCTGGCAGGGCGCCGAGCCGACGGTCTTCGGCTTCATCGACAGCACGGTCTTGGCCAGCGGGATCAGCTCCAGCGCCTCGCGGAAGCCGCCGGGCGGCTCCGGCTGCTTGAGGAAGGCGAGCGTCTCGCCGACCGCGCGCAGCTCGTGCGGCTCGCGGTCCATGCCCCAGGCGACGCGCTCCACCGTGCCGAACAGGTTGACCAGCACCGGCATCTCGGAGCGCGTGCCGTCCGCCTTGATGACGTTCTCGAACAGCACCGCCGGCCCGCCCTCGGCCAGCAGGCGGGTCTGGATCTCCGTCATCTCGAGCATGGTGGAGACCGGCTCCTTGACGACGACGAGCCGTCCGGCAGCCTCCAGCCGGTCGATGAAGTCGCGCAACGAGGTGTAGGGCATGGGGCGTCCGCCGATCCGGGTGATGCGAAGGCCCCTAACATCGGCGAAGCGGACGCGGCGTCAAGGAAATGACGCGCCTACTCCCACACCCCCGTGCCCTCCGGCAGGCCCATGCGCTTCAGCACGCGCTTGCGCGCTGCGCCGACCTCGACGTCGCTGACGTGCAGCAGGCCGCCGATGCGGCGCAGCAGGTTCGATTCCAGCGCGTGCAACTCGCCGTCGGCGTAGGCGACCTCCCACAGCATCTCGATGAGCCACATCCGCTGCTCGGGCGGGCAGCGCTCGACCACCACGCTGACGTAGTTGAAGTGCGGCGCCACGCCGCGCGCCTGCGACTCGGCGGCGGCCAGCAGGTCGGCGGCCTCCTCGGCGCCCAGCCCGAAGCGCTCGCGCACCAGGGCGGCGATGCGGGCGCGCTCCTCCGGCGCGATGCGGTCGTCCATCCGCGCCGCCTCGACCAGCAGCACGGCGGCGGCGAGGTGCAGCGTGTCGCGGTGTTCCGGCCCGGGCGGGCGCTTCTCCCAGGCCTCGAACATGGCCTTGATGCGGTCCAGCATGTCTCCTCCTCCAGCGTGTCGGGGGAATAACGCGTAGACCCGCTGATCAGCCCGGCAGCAGGCGCCAGACGTTGGTCTCGCGCAGCGTGCGGTCCTCCAGTTCCAGCGAGGTCGGCACGGCGTAGCGCCCCAGAAGCTCGAGTCCCGTGGAGGGCACGTAGGCGCGGCCGGGGTCGCCCAGCACCACCAGCGTGCCCGCCGCGGCGATGCGCCGCAGCCACGCGGTGACCCGCTCCGCCATCGGGCGCTCGTAGCAGACATCGCCCGCCAGCACGACGTCGATGTCCGGCAGATCGCGGCCGACGAGGTCGTCGCTCACCCCCTCCAGGGCGACGCCGTTGAGCCCCGCATTCAGCTCCATGGCCGCCAGCGCGAAGGCGTCGATCTCCGCCGCGCGCACATACGCCGCCCCCGCCAGCGCGCAGGCGATGCCCACCAGGCCGGTGCCGGCGGCGAAGTCCAGCACCCGCTTTCCCCGGACAGTTTCAGGGTTATCAAGGATATGGCGCGCCACCGCCTGCCCGCCCGGCCAAGCGAACGCCCAGTAGGGCGGCGGCAGGTTGTTGCGGGCCAGCGTCGCCTCCGTCGCCTCCCACAGCGGCGTCACCTCGGTGGCGAGGTGCAGGCGCAGCTCCGGCAACAGCGATGGGGGGGCGACCGCCGTGTTGGCGCGGACGAAGGTCGCGGGGTCGGCGTGAGTCATGATGCATAACCTTAGAAAGGGTGTGGTCGGCTTGACCGCCTATGTCCGGCTTGGTTGGTCAGATAAATCAATCGGGGTAGACTCTCGCCGCACCTCGTGTTACCCAGCCAAACAGGGGATACAAAGGGAAGGGGGTAACATGCGGCCGAACGGATTGGGAATCCGCCTTTCGCTCGCGGCGTTTCTTGTCCTGAGCCCCATGGCATCTCCGGCCGCGCATGCGGAGGATTGTGTCCGCGTCGTCCGATCCATTTCCGACTTCACGATCCAGGGCGACGCCTGGATGTGGTGGAACCGTGCCGAGGGCCGCTACGCCCGCGACCACGCGCCGGCCGACGGCTCGGTCCTGGTGTTCAAGCGCGCCGGCCGCATGAACCGCGGCCACGTCTCCCTGGTCAGCAACGTCATCGACCGCCGCACCATCGAGGTCGACCATTCCTGGCTGAACACCCGCGGCCTGCGCCGCGGCATGCGCGTCATCGACGTATCGGCCAACAACGACTGGTCCATGGTCCGCGTCTGGCACGAGCCGACCGGCCAGCTCGGCCAGCGCGTCTACCCGACCTACGGCTTCATCCTGCCCGAAGGCGCCGCAGCGAAGCGCCTGGATCCGGAGCCCCGCTTCACGATCTCTCCGCGTGGCCGCGGCGGCCACGACGCGATCCGTCTGGTGACCGCCCAGGCGCCCGCGGCCGCCCCGACGGTGCGACCCGGCCACAAGCCGAAGCAGGCGGTGGCCCAGACCATCTTCGCGTTGCAGATGGTGCCCGACACGGTGCTGCCGGCGCGCAAGCCGTCGCGCGGCGTGATGGTCGCCTCCGCCGATGGCAAGCCCTGCCCCCTGCCCGGCCGCAAGCCCGGCGCGCTGGTCCAGGTCGCCGCGAAGAGCGAGTGAGCCGGCGAAAGCCGTTCCTGGGCTTTCGCCCCACACTTTCAGCTTTTCCTCCCGAACCGTCATGGCCGGGCTTGTCCCGGCCATGACGGAAGAGAAGATTGTCCGGATTTGAGAGGGGCGTAGACAGCAGCGTCCGACGTCATGCTCTCAGGCGGACACGGCGGGTACGGACAGGCCGATCCAAGCCCCCCTCACAAGCACTCGTGCGCCCGGTCGAGCAGGCAGCGCGCCTCGTCGAGCAGGGCGCGCTGGCGGGCGATGCTGTTCCAGCCGTGCTCATCGTGCTGATGCACCCGGATTTCCGACAACACGTGCTCGGCCCGGTCCAAAGAGGCAATAACGGTGACGGCGGTCTCGGTGTCCATCGCGAACCCCCAAATCAATGCTTCGGTTTCTTTGTATTTTTTCTCGCGCTCTCCGGCGCACGACTCCCTATGCCAAATCCTCCGCGGCGGAGGAATTGGCTAGATGGTCGCAGACTTGCGGGTTTTCCCTAGAATTTAACGATTTTTGCTAGGACGCGGAGACGCCGATCGACCGTTCCACCGGGAGATCCACGGTGACCCGCGTGCCCTCGCCCAGCGCGCTGGCCAGCGTCAGCGTGCCGCCGTGCAGTTCGGTGAACTGGCGGGCCAGCGGCAGCCCCAGGCCGGTGCCGTCGGCGTTGCGGTGCAGGACGCTCTCCACCCGGCCGAAGGGGGCGAAGACGGTGGCCAAGTCCTCCGGCGCAATGCCGATGCCGGTGTCGGCCACCGTCAGCGTGACGCCGCCGTCGGAGCGCCGCTCGGCCTTCAGCGACACCGTGCCGTCCTCCGGCGTGAACTTGACGGCGTTGGACAGCAGGTTCAGCAGCACCTGCCGCAGCCGGCGGTAGTCGCCGCATATCGACGGCAGGTCGTCGGCAATGGCCAGTTCGAGGTGGACGCCACTGCTCCCGGCGCGCCGGCGGACCAGTTCGAGGCTCTCCTCGACCAGTTCGCGCACCTCCACCTCGTCCTCCTGCAGGTCGATGGTGCCGGCCTCGACCTTGGCCATGTCGAGCACCTCGTCGATCAGCTCCAGCAGCAGCGAGCCGGCGCGATGGATGTGGTCGAGATAGCCGGT
Source organism: Azospirillum sp. TSO22-1 (assembly GCF_003116015.1). Taxonomy (GTDB): domain Bacteria; phylum Pseudomonadota; class Alphaproteobacteria; order Azospirillales; family Azospirillaceae; genus Azospirillum. Next base: position 28,556 of record NZ_LGQZ01000105.1, on the reverse strand, counting down.
GCAGCGCACCGAGCAGTGCGTGCCGAGCAACCCGCTGCGCATGCCCTCGGAAAAGCCGATGACGCTGTTGAGCGGCGTGCGCAGCTCGTGGCTCATGTGCGCCAGGAAGCGCGATTTGGCGGCGTTCGCATCCTCCGCCTGCTCCTTGGCGCGGCGCAGCTGCTCGCCGGCTTCGGCCAGCGCGCAGGTGCGCTCGAGCACCTTGGCTTCCAGCGTCTGGTTGAGCGCGCGCAGGTCCTCCTCCGCCCGCTTGCGCGCGGTGACATCGCGCACGGCGGTCAGCACCGCGGGCGCGCCGTCGTGGATGGTCAGCGTGCTGGAGACGTCGACGGTCAACGGCTGGCCGCGCAGCGTGCGGTAGACCTGCTCCATGATCGGGTTGCCGCCGAAGCGGTGCGCGACGGCGATGCGGCGCAGCACGGCGTCGTGGAAGGCCGGGTCGATCACGGTCAGCACCGGCAGGCCGTGCAGCGCCGCCGGGCTCTCCGCCTCCAGCAGCAGCGCCGCCTCGGCGTTGGCGTAGAGGATGGTGCCGTCGCGGTGGATCAGGATGGCGACCGGCACCGTCTCGACCAGCCGGCGGAAGCGCTGCTCGCTCTCCATGGCGGTGCGGGCGCTGTGGAACTGATGGTCGGCGTACCACGCGGCGCCGAACAGCGCCGCCGCCGCCAGCACCAGGAACGCCACGCCCAGCGTGCGGAAGGGCACGGACTCCTGCCACGCCGCCGCCGCCCAGCCGTTGATAGGCACCGCGGCGATCTCCCAGCGCCCGCCGGGGAAGAACACGTCGAGGCGGACCGGATCGAGGCCGAACAGCTCCGGCCGACCGAAGAACACCCGCCCGGCGCCGCCACCCTCGGTGTTGCGGATCGCCACCTCGATGTAGTTGGGGATGCGGCCCAGCCCGGCCTTGAAGAACAGCTCCGGCGCGTCGATCACCACGCTGACCAGACCGGCGAAGCTCTCGCCGCTGCGGCCGTCGGCGATGAAGACCGGGGTGCGGCTGACGATGCCCAGACCGCCCTGCACCAGCCGCACCGGCCCGGCGACGATGCCCTTGTGCTGGATGATGGCGTTGCGCACGCCTTCCCACTGGTCGGGAACATTGCGGTAGTCGGTGCCGATGACGCGCTTGTCGGGGTAGGCGAACTCGATGACCGTGAGCGACGAGGCGGCGATGTTGAGGATCTCGCTGCGGTCGGGGGTGAGGATCTGCTGGGCGACGCGGTCGAAGGTCTCGGCGTCCAGCTTGCTCTGAGCACGCAGCAGCGCCTCGAAGCTGCGGGCGGTGAGCAGCGAGTCGTTGAGCTGCCCCTCGAGCCGCGAGCGGACGACACCCAGGTCGTGCAGCACCTCGTGCCGCGCCACCTCCTCGCGGCGCTGGTGCTCGGTCCGTTCGGCGACGAGGAATCCGGCGCCGGCCGCCGCCGTCAGAACAGCGGCGATCGCGTACGTCGCAATCCTCCGGATCATCAAGCCTCCCCCGCGCCAACCGATACGCACATACGGTAGCATTTCCCCACGGCCGAACGGTTGTGTTTTCCTCCGTTCGATTCCCGGCCGCGCCCGTGCTAAGGTGCCGCCGCCGCGCGCGACCCCGCCGCGGCCGTGGTGGTGGTTTTCGTCGTCGCTCATACCCGCATGCTTCATTCCCTCTACCGCGGCCTGACCTACATCGGCGGGCCGGCGGTGCGCCTCTACCTCGACCGCCGGCGCGCGGCCGGCAAGGAAGACCCGCTGCGCGGCGGCGAGCGGCTGGGCCACGCCGTGCGCCCGCGCCCGGCCGGGCCGCTGGTGTGGGTGCACGCCGCCAGCGTGGGCGAGGCGAACTCGGTGCTCGTGCTGATCGACCGCATCCTGGCCCTCACCCCCGACGCCACCGTGCTGCTGACCACCGGCACCGTCACCTCGGCGGCGCTGATGGCCCACCGCCTGCCGGCACGCGCCATACACCAATACGTGCCGGTGGACCTTCCGGATGCCGTCGGCCGTTTCCTCGATCATTGGCGGCCCGACCTCGTGCTGTGGATCGAGTCCGAGATCTGGCCGAACCTGCTGGCCGGCGTGCGCCGGCGCGGGATTCCGGCGGCGCTGGTCAACGCGCGGATGTCGGCGCGCTCCTTCGCACGCTGGCGCTACGCGCCGGGGCTGGTGCGCGGCCTGCTGGCGACCTTCCGCGTCGTGCTGGCACAGACCGAGGGCGACGCCGAGCGGCTGCGCGCCCTGGGCGCCGCCGGGGTCGCCTGCGTCGGCAACCTGAAATTCTCCGCCGAGCCGCCGCCGGCCGACCCGGCGCACCTCGCCGCCCTGCGCGAGGCCTGCGAGGAGCGGCCGGTCTGGCTGTTCGCCAGTTCCCACCCCGGCGAGGACGCCGTCGCCGCCGAGGTGCACGCGGCCCTCACCGCCCGCCTGCCCGACCTGCTGACCATCGTGGCGCCGCGCCACCCGCACCGCGGCCCGGACATCGCCGCCCTCATGCAGGCGCGCGGCCTGAGCGCCGCCCGCCGCGCCGAGGGCGCGCTGCCGCAGGCCGGGCACGCCGTCTACGTCGCCGACACGATGGGCGAACTGGGCCTGCTGTACCGGCTGGCGCCGGTGGTGTGCATGGGCGGCTCCTTCATCCCGCACGGCGGGCAGAACCCGGTGGAGCCGGCGCAGCTCGGCTGCGCGGTGGTGTACGGCCCGCACATGTGGAACTTCGCCGAGATCACCCACCAGCTGGAGGCTACGGGCGGCGCCGTCGCCGTCGCCGATCCGGAGGCGTTGCGCGCCACCGTCGCCCGCCTGCTGACCGACGGCGAGGCCCGCGCCGCCGTGGTCACCGGCGCGCGCCGGGTGACCGAGCACAACCGGCGGGTCGTCGACCGGGCGCTCGACGCGCTGGCGCCGCTGCTCGCCCAGGCCGGCGTGAAGGCCGCGGCATGAAAACGCCTGCCTTCTGGTACCGGCCCGCCGGCGCGCTGGCGGGACTGCTCGCCCCTGCAGGATCGCTGTACGGGCTGGGCGGCGCGCTGCGGATGTGGTTGACGACGCCGCGCCGCGCGGGCGTGCCGGTGCTGTGCATCGGCAACCTGGTGGCCGGCGGCGCCGGGAAGACGCCGGTGGCGGTCTCGATCCTGCAGGCGCTCACGGCGCGCGGCGTCGCGGCGCACGCGCTGACCCGCGGGCACGGCGGGGCGGAGCGCGGGCCGCTCGCCGTCGATCCGGCCCGGCACGGCGCCGCCGACGTCGGCGACGAAGCGCTGCTGCTGGCCGAACACGCCCCCACCTGGGTGGCGCGCGACCGCGCCGCCGGGGCGCGGGCAGCGGCCGCGGCCGGGGCGCAGGCCATCGTGATGGACGACGGTTTCCAGAACCCCGCCCTCGCCAAGGACCTGTCGCTGCTGGTGGTGGACGGCGCCACCGGGTTCGGCAACGGCCGCCTCGTCCCCGCCGGGCCGCTGCGCGAGCCGGTGGCGCGCGGCCTCGCCCGCGCCGACGCCGTTGTGGTGATGGGCGACGACCGCGCCGGAGTCGCCGCGCGGGTGGCGCCGCTGCCCGTGCTGCGCGCCCGCATCGAGGCGGACGAGGCGGAACTCGCCGGCCGCCGCGTGCTTGCCTTCGCCGGCATCGGCCGGCCGGAGAAGTTCTTCGACACGCTGCGGGCGCTGGGCGCCGGGGTGGCCGAGGCGCACCCCTTCGCCGACCACCACCCCTACCGCGAGGACGAGGTGCGCCGCCTGCTGGCCCGCGCCGAGGCGCTGGCGGCGGAGCCCGTCACCACCGCCAAGGACGCCGTCCGCCTGCCGACGGCGCTGCGCGACCGCGTGCGGGTGCTGCCGGTGCGGGCGGCATGGGATGACCCGGCGGCGCTCGACACCCTGCTCGACCGCCTCGTCGCCAAGGGAGGACGCCGTGGCGAAGCCGCGTAGCCCGCTCGTCAAGTGGCTGACCCGCCACGTCGCCCATCCGCTGGAGACGGCGCTGGTGCGCCTCGCCGTGGCGATGTTCCGCGCACGGACGCCGGAGCGCGCCTCCGACCTCGGCGCCCGCATCGGCCGGACGCTGGGGCCGCGGCTGCCCAGCCACCGCACCGCCCGGCGCAACCTGGAGCGCGCCTTCCCCGAGAAGTCCGCCGCCGGGATCGACGCGATCCTGACCGGCATGTGGGACAACCTCGGCCGCACCATCGGCGAGTACGCGCACCTCGACGCGCTGGCCGAGCGCAACACGGAGGTGGTCGGCGGCGAGATCCTCGAGGCGATGCGCAGCGACGGCCGCGGCGGCATCCTGGTGTCCGGCCACCTCGCCAACTGGGAGGTGCCGCCGGTGGCCTCGCGCAAGCACGGGCTGGAACTGGCGCTGGTCTACCGGGCGCCGAACAACCCGGATGTGGGCGACCTGCTGGTCGCGCTGCGCGGCGCCGGCAGCTCGACGCACATCCCCAAGGGGCCGGCCGGCGCGCGCACGCTGGTCCGCCTCCTGTCGGAGGGCGGGCACGTCGCCATCCTGATCGACCAGAAGCTGAACGACGGCATTCCCGTCCGCTTCTTCGGCCGCGACGCCATGACCGCGCCGGCGGCGGCGACGTTCGCGCTGCGCCTGGGCATCCCCATCGCGCCGGCCCGCATGGAACGGCTGGGCGGCGCCCGCTTCCGCATCACCGTCTTCCCGCCGCTGGACCCGCCGAACACCGGCGACCGCGCCGCCGACGCCCGGATCCTGACCGAACGGCTGACCGCCCTGCTGGAAAGCTGGATCCGCGAGCGGCCGGAGCAGTGGCTGTGGACGCACCGGAGGTGGCCGGACTGAAGACCGGCCCTGCGCGCAACGCGGGTGTGTCGGTTGGCGCGGCGAACTATAGTCGCTGCCACACCGCCCTTCCCGAGGTATCGGCCATGCCGCTCGACCCGCATCTGCTGCAGCTCTATCTCGTCGCCGCCACCGTGCTGGTGCTGGCGCCCGGCCCCGACTCGCTGCTGGTGCTGGCGCGCGGGCTGACCGAGGGGCGGCGCGCCGGGCTGGTGGCGACCGCCGGCATCACCGCCGGGAACGTGGTCCAGGCCGTGCTGGCGGCGGCCGGGGTGTCGGCGCTGATCGCCGCCTCGCCGACGCTGTTCGACCTGCTGCGCTACGCCGGCGCCGCCTATCTGGCGTGGATCGGCGGCAAGGCGCTGTGGAGCGTCGCCGTGGCGCACCGGCAAGGTGCCGCGCCCGTCGACCCGCCGCCGCCCGCGTCCGCGCGGCGGGTGTTCGCCAACGCGCTGCTGACCAACCTGCTGAATCCGAAGATCATCCTGTTCTACCTCGCCTTCGTGCCGCAGTTCGTGGCGCCGGAGCGCGGCATGGTGGGGGTGCAGATCTTCCTGCTCGGCCTGATTTTGGGGGGCATGGGCTGCGTCTACCTCGCCGGCGTGGCGGTGCTGAGCGCCGGGGCGGCGCGCCGGGTGCTGACCAGCCGGGCTCTGCGCACCGCGCTGGACGGCGTGGCGGGCGTGCTGTTCCTGGGATTCGCGCTGCGCCTTCTGCTGACCGAGCGCCGCTTCGCCTGAGTGCTTGAAAAACCGGAGCATGGCAGTGGACGGGCGGCAATCGGGGTGTCATAGTGCGCGCCGTTCGCCGGGGCCCTCCCTTTGGGCCTACGCCCTCCCTGCAAAACGACACCGACCGCGACGATGAGCGAAAAAGTCTCCCTCATTACCTGGATGGCCAACATCCAGATCCGCTTCCTGACGTGGCGCCGGGGCGAGCTGGTCGGCACCGACCGCTTCGGCAACACGTACTACCGCGCCAAGAACGCGCGCGCCGGCATGCGCGAGCGCCGCTGGGTGCTGTACAACGGCGAGCCCGAGGCGTCCAAGGTGCCGCCGGAGTGGCACGCGTGGCTGCACCACTCGGCCAAGGAGCCGCTGCCCGAGGGCCAGAGCCCGTACCACAAGGCGTGGCAGCAGGAGTGGAAGCCGAACCCGTCGGGCTCGGCGCAGGCCTACCGTCCGCCCGGCCACGTGCTGCAGGGCGGCAAGCGGGCGGGCGCCACCGGCGACTACGAGCCGTGGACGCCGAACTGAGCCGCCGGCCGAGCTAGGAACCATCATGCGCCGGAACGTCATCGAGACCGTGCTGGGCGGCGTCGTCCTCGTGGTCGCCGCCTTCTTCCTGGTCTTCGCCTACCGCAGCGCCGACCTGCGCAAGGTCCAGGGCTACGCCGTGTCCGCCAACTTCTCCAGCATCAACGGGCTGGCGGCGGGGGCGGACGTGCGCATCAGCGGCGTGAAGGTTGGTTCGGTCGAGAGCCTGTCGCTCGACCCCAAGTCGTTCCAGGCCGTTGTCCACATGCAGATCGACAACGGCATCAAGCTGCCCAAGGACACCGCCGCCGTGGTGGCGTCCGAGAGCCTGCTGGGCGGCAAGTACATGTCGCTGGAGCCCGGCGGCGAGGAGCAGACGATCGCCGCCGGCGGCCGCATCGAGTACACGCAGAGCGTGCCGGGCCTGGAACAGCTGCTGGGCCAGGTCATCTTCAGCCTGCAGAACACCAACAAGGGCGGCGACGCGCCGAAGGATCCGGGCGCGGCGAAGATGTGAGGAACGGGCGGGCCTTGCCCCGCCCCCATCCGCATGAGCCACTCCGCGTGCCCTTGCCGACGGCACCGTTCACGCGTAGATTCCCCCCATGGGCGAACCGGCCAGCATCTTCGACATCGAAAATCATGACCTTGAAGAGCAGGCGCTCCTCGAGGCGGAGGCCGAGTTGGCGGCCGGCAAGGGAATCCCGCACGAGAAGGTCCGCGTCTGGCTCAAGAAGCTGACTGCAGGTCAGTACGAGCCGCCGCCTTGCGGGTGATCTGGGCGCCCGCCGCCCTGCGCGACATCGATCTCATCTACACCTACGTCATGGCGTTCAACCCAGACGCAGCCGTGCACTTGGCTGAACGTCTGCTCGTCACGGGTGAGAGCCTTGGCGAACTCCCCGAACGCGGACGGCCGATCAGCGGAGATCGACGGGAGTTGCTGATCGTGTGGCCATACATTATTCGTTACCGCATCGATGGCGATGAGGTCAGAATCATGCGCGTCCGGCACGGCCGACGCATGCCCCTGCCTTGACTATAGTTTTAGAGGGTAACGTGTCCGTCACGGTTCAGCGCTGGGAATCCGATCACTACATGCAGCACGCCGGCTTCGTGCCGAAGCTGGGGCTGGGCGTGGTGGAGTGGCTGGCGCCAAGACCGGGCGAGCGCGTCCTCGACATCGGCTGCGGCGAGGGCAGCCTGACCGAAGCGCTGGTGGCCGCCGGCTGCACCGTGGTCGGCATCGACTCCAGCGCCGAACAGGTCGAGGCGGCGCGCCTCCGTGGGCTCGACGCGCGGGTCGTCGATGCGCACGCCCTGCCCTTCCGCCAGGAGTTCGACGCGGTGTTCTCCAACGCGGCGCTGCACTGGATGAAGCATCCCGACGCGGTGATCGCCGGGGTGTGCCGCGCGCTCAAGCCCGGCGGGCGCTTCGTCGGCGAGTGCGGCGCGGCCGGCAACGTCGGCGCCATCCACGCCGCGCTGGGCCGCGCGCTGCAACGCCGCGGCATCGACGCGCGGCGCGTCGATCCCTGGTACTTCCCGACGCCGGAGGACTACCGCGCGCGGCTGGAATCGGCCGGCCTCCACGTCCGCCGCATCGAGCGCTTCCCCCGCCCCACCCCGCTGCCGACCGACATGGCGGGCTGGCTCGCCACCTTCGCGCAGAGCTTCACCCAGGCGCTGCCGCCGGCCGAGCGTCCGAGCTTCCTCGGCGAGGTGCTGGCGGAACTGGAGCCCGAACTGCGCGCCGAGGACGGCCGGTGGACCGCCGACTACGTCCGCCTGCGCTTCGCCGCCGACAAGCCGGCCTGACGCACGGCGGAACCCTCACCATCCCAGGCCGTTTCCCCGCCGACGCGCATGAGCGCACGACAATGGGGAGTCAAGACGATGCTGATCCGTACTCTGCCGATCCTGGCGCTCGGCCTGGCGCTGACGGCGTGCGGCGCCAACATGGAGGAAAAGGCCGCGACCGGCGGCCTGGGTGGCGCGGCGGCCGGCGCTATGGTCGGCGGCCCAGTGGGCGCGGTGGTCGGCGCCGGCGTGGGCGCCGCGGGCGGCGCCGGTGTCGAGAAGGTGGAAGAGCACCAGGAGCAGCAACGCACCGGCAGCGCCTACTGACCCGACGCCCAGGCAAACCAACCCAGGGCAGCGCAACGCAGGCCAGCCCCGGACGGGCGAACGTCCGTCTGGACGCGCGTCGGGCTTCCGCTATAAAGGCGCGGACGGTTTCCGACAGCGAACGGACGTGACGATGCCTTCCGGTCTGCGCGCGGCCTGCGCGGTTGCGCTTCTCGCCTTTGCCGGCACGGCCGCGGCCGCACCGGTGCCATCGCAGATGGTGGACCGCCCGGCCGCCCGCGTGCAGACCCTCGACAAGGTCACCGCGCGCACCTCGACCTTCGAGATCGCCGTTGGCGAGACGAAGTCGTTCGGCAACCTGCGGATCACGCTGCGCGCCTGCAAGGAGAATCCGCCGATCGAGGCGCCGGAGTCGGCCGCCTTCTTCGAGGTGGTCGAGGCCAAGCCGGACGCCAAGGCGGAATCCGTGTTCAGCGGCTGGATGTTCGCCTCCAGCCCGGCGCTGTCGGCCATGGAGCACCCGATCTACGATCTCTGGGTGCTATCCTGCCTGGCCAAGTAGGGCCTCCACCGCCCGCTCCTGGTCGATCCCCCCAAACACGCCGCGGCCGCCCAGCGCGCGCGCCAGACGGCGGCGGTACTCGGCGCGCGGAATCTCGACGGCGCCGAAGCGGTTCAGGTGCTCGGTCACGAACTGGGTGTCGAGCAGCGTGAAGCCGCCGGCCCGCAGCCGCGCCACCAGATGCACCAGCGCCACCTTGCTGGCGTCCGTCTCGCGGCTGAACATGCTCTCGCCGAAGAACGCGGTGCCCAGCGACACCCCGTACAGCCCACCGACCAGCCGCCCGTCCCGCCACGTCTCGACGCAGTGGGCGAAGCCCTGGTCGTGCAGGTCGCCGTAGAGCCGGACGATGTCGGCGTTGATCCAGGTCTTCGGCCGCTCCGCGGTAGGCTCGGCGCACGCCTCGATCACCGCGCGGAAGTCGTGGTCGAAGCGCAGCTCGAACGTACCGGCGCGCACCGTGCGCCTCAGGCGCTTGGGCACGTGGAACGTGTCCAGCGGCAGGATGCCGCGCTGTTCCGGGTCGAACCAGTAGAGGTCCGGCGAGTCGGCGCTCTCCGCCATCGGAAAGATGCCCGACGCGTAGGCACGCAGGAGAAGCTCGGCGTTCAGCTCGATCATGCGCGCAGTATACCGGGTCCGCGCGGCGCCGTCGAAAGCCACCGTCCAAACGCCGCGCGCGGCGGCGTGACACGAAGCGGGCTTTGGCGCACAATGGTGTTCAAACACTGCGTGCTCTTTCCATCGCGGAGACGACGATGCGGATATCAGCTTCCGCTTTTTCCCTATTCCTGGTTGCAATCACCCTGACGCCCGGCGCGGCGTCGGCGCAGCGCAAGGCAGAGCCCGGCGCCTTCGACTACTACGTGCTCAGCCTGTCCTGGTCGCCGGCCTACTGCGCGCGGGAATCGCGCGCCGCCGACACCGAACAGTGCGCGACCGGCAAGCGCTTCGGCTGGGTGGTGCACGGCCTGTGGCCGCAGTTCGCCGGTGGCGGCTACCCGCGCTCCTGCGCCTCGGGCCGCACCGTGCCGAAGGCGGTGGTGGACGACATGATCGGCACCATGCCGGACGTCGGTTTGATTCTGCACGAGTGGAAGACGCACGGCACCTGCTCCGGCCTGCCGGCGACGGACTATTTCGCCAAAGTGCGGGCCGCGTCCGGCAAGGTGAAGGTGCCGGCCGCGCTGTCGGCGCCGAAGGACGGCCTGTCGATGCCCGCCGACCAGGTCGAGTCGCAGTTCGTCGAGGCCAACCCGGGGCTGAAGCCCGACATGATCGCCCTGGTCTGCCAGCGCCGGCAGGTCAGCGAGGTGCGCGTCTGCCTCGACAAGGATCTCACCCCGCGCGCCTGCGGCAAGGGCGTGGCGGACCGCTGCGGGAAGACGGCGGTGTTGAAGTAGGTGAAGCAGACGAGCCCTCCCCCGCCTCCGGCGGGGGAGGGTTGGGTGGGGGCAGCGGCCTGCCCGAGGATCCGCATGGGACGAATTCCCGACAGCACGCTTGAGAAGGCGCGCACGCTGCGGCGCGACCCGACGCCAGCGGAACGCGCGCTGTGGCATCTATTGCGCGCCCGCCAAGTCGGTGGCTGGAAGTTCCGGCGGCAGCACCCGGGCCCACCCTATGTGCTGGATTTCGCCTGCTTGGAAGCGCATGCCGCCGTCGAATGCGATGGCGAAGGACACGCCAACACAGTTCGGCGCGACAGCCAACGGGCGGAGTACCTGACCGCCCAGGGCTGGCGGATCCTGCGCTTCTGGAATCACGAGGTTCTGGAGAACCCGATGGGCGTGGCGGAGACGATCCTGGTGGTTCTGGAGTCTCGGTAGAGCCGCTGCCCCCACCCAACCCTCCCCCACCGGAGGTGGGGGAGGGCTTTGAACGCAAACCTGTTCTTCGGCGGCTACTTCCTCATCCCCATCAGCTGTTCCAGCCAGTGGATGTCGTAGGCGCCGTTGATGAAGTCCGGCTCGGCGATGATGCGCTCGTGCAGCGGCAGGGTCGTGTCGACGCCGCCGATCACGTACTCCTCGATGGCGCGGCGCAGGCGCATCAGGCACTCGTTGCGGGTCGTGCCGTGTACCACCAGCTTGGAGATCAGGCTGTCGTAGTGCGGCGGCACCCGGTAGCCGTCGTACAGCGCCGAATCGACGCGCACGCCCAGGCCGCCCGGCGCGTGGTAGCCGTCGATCTTGCCCGGCGACGGCACGAAGGTCTCCGGGTTCTCGGCGTTGACGCGGCACTCGATGGCGTGGCCCTGGAAGCGGATGTCCGCCTGGGTGTAGCCGAGCGGCGCGCCCGCCGCGACGCGGATCTGCTCGCGCACCAGATCGACGCCGGTGATCATCTCGCTGATCGTGTGCTCGACCTGCAGGCGGGTGTTCATCTCGATGAAGTAGAACTGCCCGTCCTCGAACAGGAACTCCATCGTGCCGACGCCGCGGTAGCCGAAGCCGCGCGTGGTGCGCGCCGCCAGTTCGCCGATGAAGTCACGCTGGGCGGCGTTCAGCGCCGGGCTCGGCGCCTCCTCGATGACCTTCTGGTGGCGCCGCTGCACCGAGCAGTCGCGCTCGCCGAAGTGCACCACGTTGCCGTGCAGATCGGCCAGCAGCTGGATCTCGATGTGGCGCGGACGGCCGAGGTACTTCTCGATGTAGACCTCGTCGTTGCCGAAGGCGGCGCGCGCCTCGCCGCGGGCGAGCTGGTAGGCCTCGCGCAGATGCTCGGGGTTGCGGGCGACCTTCATGCCCTTGCCGCCGCCGCCGGCCGCCGCCTTGATCAGCACCGGATAGCCGATGTCGCGGGCGACCTTCTCCGCCTCCTCGACGGTCGGCACCGGGCCGTCGGAGCCCGGCACCACCGGCAGGCCGAGGTCGCTCACCGTCTTCTTGGCGGTGACCTTGTCGCCCATGATGCGGATGTGGTCGGCGGTCGGGCCGATGAAGGTGAAGCCGTGCTCCTCCACCATCTCGGCGAACTGCGCGTTCTCCGACAGGAAGCCGATGCCCGGGTGGATGGCATCCGCGCCGGTGATCGTCGCCGCCGACAGGATCGCCGGGATGTTGAGGTAGCTCTCGCGCGCCGGGGCCGGGCCGATGCAGACGCTCTCGTCGGCGAGGCGCACGTGCATGGCGTCAGCGTCGGCGGTGGAGTGCACCGCCACCGTGTGGATGCCCATCTCGCGGCACGCGCGGTGGATGCGAAGCGCAATCTCACCGCGGTTGGCGATCAGGATCTTTTCGAACATCGCCAAGGGACGCGTCCTTCCCTTACTCGATGACCAGGAGGACTTCGCCGAATTCCACCGGCTGGCCGTCGGTGATCGCCACCTCGGTCACGGTGCCGCCGCGCGGCGCCTTGATCGGGTTCATCACCTTCATCGCCTCGATGATGAGGACGGTCTGGCCGGCCTTCACCGTGTCGCCGACCTTGACGAAGGGGCCGGCACCCGGCTCCGGCGCCAGATAGGCGGTGCCCACCATCGGCGAGGTGAGCGCGCCGGGATGGGCGGCGCCCTTGACCGGGGTGGCGGCCGGAGCCGCCGCCACGACCGCCGCCGGGACGGCCGCGTGCACCACGTGCGCCGAGGCGGCGGGGGCGCCGCGCGAGACGCGCAGGCTCTTGTCGCCCTCGGCGAACTCGATCTCGTTCAGCCCGGTCTCGCGCAGCAGGTCCGCAAGCTTGCGGATGAGGTCGCCGTCGATGTCGAAGTTCGCCATAGTCTCTTGAAATCCCGTGCTTTTCAGTCGCGGCCGAGGATGCGCTGCATGGCGTCCAGCGCCAGCAGGTAGCCGTGCGGCCCGAAGCCGCAGATCATGCCCTTGGCCACCCCGGTGATGTACGAGTGGTGGCGGACGGGCTCCCGCTTGAAGATGTTGGAGAGGTGCACCTCGACCACCGGCAGCTCCGCCAGGATCAGCGCGTCCATGATGGCGACCGAGGTGTGCGTGTAGGCGCCGGCGTTGATGACGATGCCGTCATGCTCGGTGCGGGCCTGTTGGATCCAGGTGACCAGCTCGCCCTCGTGGTTCGACTGCCGGAAGTCGATGGTCAGCCCGAGCTGCTCCGCGCGCTCCTGGCACGCGGCTTCCAGGTCGTCGAGCGTCAGCGAGCCGTAGATGTGCGGTTCGCGCACGCCCAGCATGTTGAGGTTCGGCCCGTTCAGCACCAGGACCGACGCGTCGATCGCCACAGGACTGTCCTTCTCCACGTCCAAGTGGCGCGTTTATAGCACGCCCCACCGCAAGGGCAATGGCGCATGGGCGGTCTGCGTACGAACGGGTGGGGATCAGGGATTGGCCCGCGCCGCGGCGTGGATGGCGGCCCGGATGGCGGTGAGGCGCCGGCGGGCGCCGCGGCCCCAGCCGGCGACGCCCCGGCGGAACGGCCCGGTGCCGCGCAGGAAGGCGCGGCGCGGGCTCAGGTCGGCCTCTCCCATGCGCGCCGGCAGCTCGGCGGCGACGCGCTGAGCTACGACCCGGCGCACCCACTGGTGCCCGGCCAGCCACAGGCCGCCGACGCCGGCTGCCAGCACCAGCAGCCGCACCGGCGCCCCGCCGGCCGCCGCGGCGGCCTCGCCCAGCCAGGCGGCGAAGGCCGGCACGTTGCCGGTGCCGGCCAGGGCGACGGCGCTGCCCAGCACCAGCGCCAGCAGCGCGGTCCAGACGAGCGCCCCGCGCCGCACGCCGCGCCGCCAGCGGGCGAGCGCCGCCTGCAGGTAGGGCACCAGTTCGTCCTCCACCTCCTCCGCCACCGCGTCGAGCAGGCCGGCGGTGCGGCGGTCGCACGCCGCGGCGGCCTCGGCCAGCCGGGCGTCGATGTCGGCAAGGCCGGCCTCCGAGCGGACGGTGAGCAGCTTGCCGGCGTCGGCGCGCCGCGAGGCCGCGGCCAGCGCCTCGACCAGCGCTTCGGAGTCGGGCTGGTCCGCGTCGGCGAACAGCAGCACGAGGTCCGCCTGCTCGATCACCGCCCCGGCGGGCGGCGCGGCGTCCCCCGCGACATCCAGCAGGAGCCGGCCGCGCAGGCGCGGGCTGTCGGACGCCACGGCGCGGAGGCCGTCGGGGAGCCCGGCGGGGATCCGCAGGTCGCCGGCGGGCGCCGCGCCGTGGACGTACAGCGCGGCGGACGGCCCGGCGCCGGCGGGACGGATGCCCTCGAGGAAGGCCACCCGGGCCGGCGTTTCGGCGCCGAGCACGACGATCAGCGGCCACCAGCGGGCGCGGGTCGCCAGCGACTCGCCGCGCGGCAGCAGGCCCATGCGCCGGAGCAGGCGGTCGGCGTCGCGGTAGGCGCGGAGCATCGGCGCCAGTTCCGGCTTCTCCGCCGCCAGACGCGAATCGAGGGCGCGCAGGAACGGACCGGGTGTCATGCCGCTTCCAGGCCGCGTGTCGGGGAAACGGTCATGCAACACGCGACGCGCGGGTCAGGCGCCGGTCGGCGCGCGCTCCTCGCCCAGATCGTAGACGTCGGGGTGCAGGCGGATGACGCCATCCGGCGCCACCGTCGCCGTCCAGTAGACGAAGCGCACCGGCAGCGAGCGCACCTTGATCCACTGCGGCTCGCCCTTGGCCAGCAGGTCGTCGATCTTCTGCGGGGTGACGCCGACCTCGGCCAGCAGAAGCTCGGCCAGCCCGCGCGCGTCCTGCAGGCGCACGCAGCCGGAGCTGATGGTGCGGACGTCGCGGTCGAACAGCCGCGGCTCGTTGGTGCTGTGCAGGTAGATGTTGTGCGGGTTGGTCAGGTTGAATCGGAAGCGGCCCAGCGCGTTCCAGTCACCCGGCTGCTGCACGATGCGCACGCGGCCCGGCGTCACCGTCTTCCAGTCCACCGTCTCCGGCAGCACCGGCTCGCCGTCCAGGTAGACGATGGCGTTCTCGATGCCGGTGGTGCCGCGCTCGCGCAGGTTCGGCAGCTTGTCCTTCTTCAGGACCGTCGGCGGCACCGTCCAGGTCGGGTTGACGATGATGTGGGTGATGCGGTCCTCGAGCAGCGGCGTCTCGCGCTCCGGCCGGCCGACGATGGAGCGCATGGTCAGTTCCAGCCGGTCGCCGCGGACCAGCGTCGTCTCCTGGCTCGGCAGGTTGACGATCAGCACCGACTCCGGCGCCGCCTCGCGGAAGGCGCGCATCGCCTGGGCGCTCTGCCGCATCAGGCGGGCCGCCTCCTGCGGCGTGCGGTCGAGGGCGATCCGCGTGCCGCCGCCGACCTTCCCGTCCGCCTTCAGCCCCAGCCCGACCTGGAAGGCGCGCACCGCCGCATCGATCGCGTCGTCGAACCGGCCGGTGCGAAGGTCCGGCGGCAGATGGCCCAGTTCGATCAGGCGCTGCACCAGCCGCTCCACCCGTTCGCCCTCGGCGCCCTTCTTCAGCAGCGGACCGGAGCCGATGCGGGTGGCCGGCGGCACCGGCTGCCCCTCCAGTTCGGCGGCGCGGGCGTCCAGACGGTCGGCCCAGGCGGCCAGCTGGGCGTGGAACGGCGTCACACTGGTCGCGGGAAGCGGCGCCTGCGCCCGGGTCGGGCCCGCAACCAGCAGCATCGGCACCACCAGCGCCGCCACCAGCAGCCTCGAAATCGCCCCCGTTACCGTCATGCCGTCACCCTCACCCACGCCGCCCTGCGGCCCTTCATTCGTCCACTCTATACCGCCGCGGTGCACAATGCGATGCGCCGCGCGTCAAATCCGCTGTTCGGACTGTGCGCTCAACCGTCATGACTCCCGGCCTACGCCTTCCTAGACGAATTGGTCAAAATTTGATTGATAACAATCCCGCCCTCGCCTATACGGATAGGCGGCCTGGATGACCACAATATTTTGGTCTAACCCGAGCCAGCATTCTTAGGCTACGGGCATTGATCCAAATGGGATCCGCCTGGGTCCGCCATCGCTTGGACGTCTTTTCATCGCCTAGGGATTGATGAGGGTGGGCATGCACAGAGACGAGGACGATTCCGCCCCGGTCATGGGGCGCCGCGGATTTCTGGGCTTCGGTCTCGCCGCCCTGACGGCGGCCACGGTTCCCCCGGTTCTGCTGACGCCGACCGCCGCCGAGGCGGCGACGCTGATGGGCGCCTCGGTCCGCCGGCTGGCGCTGCACAACGTCAACACCGGCGACCATTTCGACGACGTGTACTGGGCCAACGGTTCCTACCGGCCGGAAGCGCTGCGCAAGCTGGACATGCTGCTGCGCGACCACCGCGCGCACCAGGTCTGCCGCACCGACCCGCGCCTGTTCGACGTGCTGTGGCAGGTGCGCCAGAAGCTGGACAGCGGCGAGACGTTCAAGGTCGTCTGCGGCTACCGCTCGCGCAAGACCAACGCGCTGGCGCGCCGCCGGTCGCGCGGCGTGGCCAAGGAAAGCTATCACACCCGCGGCATGGCGGTGGACGTGGTGCTGCCCGACCGCAACCTGAAGGCCGTCGCCCAGCAGGCGATGGCGCTGGAGGCCGGGGGCGTCGGCTATTACCCGCGCTCGGGCTTCGTGCACATGGACGTCGGGCCGGTCCGCCACTGGTAAGGGGCCGCTTCTTCAACGAAAAACGCCGGCCGGGCAAGCGCCCCGCCGGCGTTTTTCGTTTTCCGGAAGCGTTACGCCTCGGTCTTGCTGGCGCGGTAGATGTCGGCCGGATCCCACACGGCGCCGTGACGGCGGCGGTTGCGGCGCGACGCGGCGCTGTCGCCGCGGTCGACGATGCGCAACGGCGCCGGCTTGGCCGAAACCGCCTGATCCTCCTCGCCGCCCTCGCGCACCTCGCCCAGCGCCGGCGACAGCGCGGCCAGCAATGACAGCATCTCGTCGGCGATGGCCGGCGGTGCCGCACGCCACAGACGCAGCAGACGCGCCTCGCGCCGGCTGATCACGCCCTCGCCGTCATCGTCCGCCCGCGGCTCGCCACGGGGCATGCCCGGCTTGGCGTGCGGGTCGTCGTAGGCGTCGAAGAAGAAATTCACCGGCACGTCGAGCACTTGGCTCAACCGGTACAGCGTGCCGGCCGAGATGCGGTTCGAACCGCGCTCGTACTTCTGCACCTGCTGGAACGTCAGGCCGATGGCCTCCCCAAGCCGTTCCTGGCTGTAGCCGAGGAGCGTGCGGCGCATGCGCACCCGCTGCCCCACGTGTGCATCGACCGACCAGGACTCGGGCGACCCGCGCCTGCCCCTCTTGCGTGCGTTCTTTTCGGTCATTGGTCGACACCCTAAAGCTTCGCCATGAACGCGTTTCACTCTTGTAATATACGTAATTCTTGGCACGGGTCCCCTTCCCGATCAAGGGAAATCGTGGAATACTCTAATGCGATCAAGGCGATCCGCCGCCGATGTCTTGCGCACGGAGCACCGGCGAAGGATATCGTCTTTATTGAGAGAAATGCATACTCGCGGATGCGGACACAATTAGTACGTGTCTACACGAATACGACAAGATGCAGCGACATCCCAGCAAAGTTAATCCTTGGTTAACGCGCGTTCGGGTGGGCGCTCGGCGGTTCGCGGGAAACGGTCGCGTCCGCGCTCTGCTTTAGAAGAATTTGAAGTGCGGGAGGATTGGACTTACCAAGCCGGCCGCGCGGCGCAATCAGCAGTCCGGATCGTTTTAATAACCGAGGGCTGTATATACGACTTTTGCCGGACCCCGGCCGGGGGAACCCCGGGCCCAAGGGATGGAACCGGACCCTCCCGGCGTTCATGAGAGCGGTGGCCGGCGCCGGCCCGCCGCCGCGTGGAGGCAAAACCATGCGCAGGATGTTCATTCTGCTCGCCGCGGCGTCGTTGCTGGCCGCCCCGGCGTTCGCCGCCGACCCGCCCGCCCCGGTGGCGCCGGCGCCCGGAGAGCAAGCCAAGCAGGGAGTCGAGCTGCTGCTGAAGGCGCTGGAGGGCTGGATTCGCCAGCTTCCCTCCTACGCCCCGCCGGAGGTGACCCCGGAGGGCGACATCGTCATCCGCCGCCTCGACCGCAACCGCGCCGTGCCGCCGGGCTCGCCTCCGCTGGGACCGCCAAGCCCGGACACGCCGCCGGGCGGGGCGACGAACCTGTAGGCCGGGCCGACCCGCCAGTTCGCCGTGCGAAGAGGCCCCGAAGAGAGCCCTCTCCGCACGGCTCCGCAATCAGCCGGTCGGCCGCGTGGCGGGGCGCTCAGTATCCGCCACCACCGCCGCCGCCGCCACCACCGCCGCCACCGCCGCCAACACCGCCGGCGTGGCTCGGCGTGGAGTCCGCTCCCCCCGTACCTGTGCCGTTGCACGCGGCCAAGCCGAGGAGAGCCGCCACAAGCAGGATTCGGATCATCATCGTCGTTCCTCCCGTGTTGGAGAGGGTGGATCGTCGTGATCGCCTGACCGCGACGCCGCAGAGTATCCACCGGCACGACTGGGACGCCGGGGGCACCCCACCTATTCCACCCGGCCGGTCGAATTGCCGCTGGCGCGGGTCGATGCCGCCCACCACGCTCGTGATCAGTCCACGGGCTTGCCCCGCATCTTCTTCACCTGCGAGCGGGCGGCCTTGCCTTCCAGGCGCCGTTGCTGGGACCCGAACGTCGGCTTGGTGGGCCTGCGCGGCTTGGGCGGCACGCTGGCGTCGCGGATCAGGTCGATCAGGCGCTCGAGCGCGTCCTCACGGTTGCGCAGCTGCGAGCGGTAGCCGTCGGCCTGGATGATCAGCACGCCGTCCTGCGTCATCCGCGACCCGGCAAGCTTGGCCAGCCGCGCCTTCACGTCGTCCGGGATGTTGGGCGAGCTGCGCACGTCGAAGCGCAGCTGGACGGCGGTTTCCGTCTTGTTGACGTGCTGTCCGCCGGGGCCGGAGGCGCGCACGAATTCCTCGTGCAGTTCGCTCTCGTCCAGCGAAATGCGGTGCGTGACGCGGATCATGCTCCTGCCCCTGAAAAAAGTTCGGGGGGCCGAAGCCCCCCGATGCAACGCTCCGCCCTGCCGGTCAGGCCCGCACCAGCGGCTTGTACTTGATGCGGTGCGGCTCGACGGCGTCGGCGCCGAGGCGGCGCTTCTTGTCCTCCTCGTAGTCCTGGAAGTTGCCTTCGAACCACTCGACGTGGCTGTCGCCCTCGAAGGCCAGGATGTGCGTGGCGATGCGGTCGAGGAACCAGCGGTCGTGGCTGATCACCACGGCGCAGCCGGCAAAGTTCTCCAGCGATTCCTCCAGCGCGCGCAGCGTATCGACGTCGAGGTCGTTGGTCGGCTCGTCGAGCAGCAGCACGTTGGCGCCGGATTTCAGCATCTTGGCGAGGTGCACGCGGTTGCGCTCGCCGCCCGACAGCTGGCCGACCTTCTTCTGCTGGTCGGAGCCGCGGAAGTTGAAGGACGACACGTAGGCCCGGCTCGGCATCGTGCGCTTGCCCAGGTCCATGATGTCGAGGCCGTCGGAGATCTCCTCCCACACCGTCTTGTTCGGGTTGAGGGTGTCGCGGCTCTGGTCGACGTAGCCGAGCTTCACCGTGTCGCCGACGCGGAAGGTGCCGCTGTCCGGCGTCTCCTGCCCGGTGATCATGCGGAACAGCGTGGTCTTGCCGGCACCGTTCGGGCCGATGACGCCGACGATGCCGCCCGGCGGCAGGCGGAACGACAGGCCGTCGATCAGCAGGCGGTCGCCGAAGCCCTTGCCGATGGTCTCCGCCTCGATCACCACGTTGCCCAGGCGCGGCGGCACCGGGATGACGATCTTGGCCTCGCCGGTCTGCTCCTTGCCGCTCTCGGCCAGCAGCGTCTCATAGGCCTGGATGCGGGCCTTGGACTTGGCCTGGCGGGCGCGCGGGCTCTGCCGGATCCACTCCAGCTCGACGTCCAGCTTGCGCTGGCGGGCCTCCTCGGCGCGGCCTTCCTGCTCCAGGCGCTTCTGCTTCTGCTCCAGCCAGGAGGAGTAGCTGCCCTCCCACGGGATGCCCGAGCCGCGGTCGAGCTCGAGGATCCAGCCGGTGACGTTGTCGAGGAAATAGCGGTCGTGGGTGACCAGCACGACGGTGCCCTTGTACTCCTGCAGGTGCCGCTCCAGCCACGCCACCGATTCGGCGTCGAGGTGGTTGGTCGGCTCGTCGAGCAGCAGCAGGTCGGGCTTTTCCAGCAGCAGCTTGCACAGCGCCACGCGGCGCCTCTCGCCGCCCGACAGCTTGGTCACGTCGGCGTCGCCCGGCGGGCAGCGCAGCGCGTCCATGGCGATCTCGACCGTGCGGTCGAGGTCCCAGGCGTCGGCGTGGTCGATCTTCTCCTGCAGCTCGGCCTGCTCGGCCATCAGCGTGTCGAAGTCGGCGTCGGGGTCGCCCATCGCCTCGGACACCGCGTTGAAGCGGTCGATCAGCGCCTTGGTCTCGGCCAGCGCCTCCAGGACGTTCTCCTGGACGGTCTTGGTGGGGTCGAGCTGCGGCTCCTGCGACAGGTAGCCGACCTTGGCGCCCTGCGCCGCCCAGGACTCGCCCGAGAAGTCCTTGTCGAGGCCGGCCATGATCTTCATCAGCGTCGACTTGCCGGCGCCGTTGACGCCGAGGACGCCGATCTTGGCCCCGGGCAGGAAGCTCAGCCAGACATTGTCCAGCACCTTCTTGCCGCCGGGATAGACCTTGCTCAGGCCCTTCATGACATAGACGTATTGGTAGGACGCCATGCGCCTCTCCGACCTCTCGCACGAGAAAAAACGAAGCGCCGCGCACGGCGCCGAATCGATCCGCGCAGGGTTTTAGCGCATGATGGCCATCCTTGGGAACCCACCCTTAATAACTGGGAAGGACGATTTGCGGTGCTGAACATCTACGTCGATGCTGACGCCTGCCCCGTCAAGGCGGAAATCTACAAGGTGGCCGGGCGGACGGGATCGAAGGTCTGGCTGGTCAGCAACGGTCCACTGCGCCTGCCCACCGAGTGCATCTCCGAGTTGGTGGTGGTGGGATCGGAGTTCGACGCCGCCGACAACTGGATCGCCGAACAGGCGGGGGCGAACGACGTCGTCGTCACCGCGGACATCCCCTTGGCCGACCGGGCGCTGAAGAATGGCGCGGTGGTCATCGGGCCGTCGGGGCGGCCGTTCACCAACGCGTCCATCGGCTCGGCGCTGGCCAGCCGGGCGCTGATGGCGGACCTGCGGGCGATGGGCGAGGTGCAGGGCGGCAACGCGCCGATGAGCCAGCGCGACAAGTCACAGTTCCTGCAGGTGCTGGACGAGGCGGTGCAGGCGCTGAAGCGGGGACGGCGGCCGAAGTGGGGGTGAGGGGTCAGGCGTCGAGGTCGCGCAGCACGGCTTGAAGGTCGCGGGCTCCGTGCAGCAGACGCAGAATACGGGGCGGCATCTTGTCTGCCGCATAGACCAGGATGTAGGGAAAGCCTCGCAGCACGACGAACCGGATGCGCTCCTTCGCCAAGTCCGGGCGAACGGTCCCGATCCGCGGGTGCTCCCCGATTCTCGACACTGCGGCGATTACGGCGTCGCGCAGGGCGCGTGCGGCGGCAGGGTTGTCTTTGGCAATCCAGTCAATGGCATCCGCCAAATCACGTCGCGCGGTCGGCGCCAGAACCGCGGGCTTCATTTCCGGGAGCGCTCGGCATCCTCAATGATGCGGTCGAGTTCTTCGGCAACCTCATCGATCTCGAAGAAGCCGTCACGCTCTCCCTCGGTCTCGGCTTCCTCCAGCATCGCCATGAAGCGCTCACGCTGGAGTTCCGCGTCCTGAAGCATGCGCAAGGCCGACCGAACCACCTCGCTGACGTTGTTGTAGCGGCCAGTTTCGACGCATTGCCTGGCAAAGCGCTCCAGTTCCGGCGTCAGGTGCACGTTGGTCGCCACGGCACGGCACTCCACCATATGTCAAGCATTGGCATATTGTGGAGTGCACCCTGTCCGTGGTCAAGCGCCCTACCCCGACGGCAGCGCCGGTGTCGCGCCACCAGCCAGCACCCGCGCCGCGCCCAGCGTCCTCACGCCCCGCTCGTCCAGTCGGCGCAGCAGCGCGGCGGCCAGTTCGGCGGTGAGCAGCGCGTGCGGGCCGTCGGGATGCGGCACCACGCCGAAATGCGCCGCCAGCGCCATCAGATCCTTGCCGGCGCTCGCCGCATCGAGGGCCACGGCGAGGCGGCGCAGGTCGAGGGCCGGCGGCTCCTCCATCGGCGGCAGGCCCGCCCGCTCCATCTCCATGCGCAGCGCGGCGAGCGCGGCGTCCACGTCCACCCCGACCACGACGGCGTGGTGCAGCGCCTCGGCGATCACCGGCCACGCGGCGGCAAAGGGGCGCGCGCTGCCCGGCGCCGGCTCGCCGGGGTTGACCGGCACGTCGAGGGAGACGGTGCGGAACACCCGCGCGCCCGACAGGCGCACGGTACCGACGCCGACCACCCGCCCCTCGGCCAGATCGACCGACAGCGCCACCATGGGCAGGGCGGCGAGCGGCTCGTCCGCGCCGATGACCGGGGCCGCCGCGGGCGCGGCTGCCGAAAGGCGGGCGGGCAGCAGCGGCTGGGCCGCCGGATGGAAGGGGAAGACCAGCGCCACGCCGGCCTGCAGCCCGAAGTCCACGACCTGCGACGGCAGTTCCGCCCCACCGGGACCGTGCAGCGTGGCGGACACCGGCTGGCCGGCGGCGCGGGCGCGCTCGATGGCGCGGAACAGCTCCGGGCGGTCGAGCACGTCGTAGACGTCCACGCCCACCGCCACGCCGGGGCCGAACAGCCGCGCCGCCGCCGGGTTGAGCAGCGTGATCCGGCCGAGGTCGCTGAGCACGAGGACCGGTTCCTCCAGCGCCGCCGCCACGGTGGCGAGGCGCCCGCCGCCACCGCCGCTGCGCCGCTCGCGATGCAACAGCTCGGCCAGCGCCGCGGCCACCCGGCCGACCTCGTCGGGGCGTGCCTGCCAGTCGGCGGGCAGATCGCTGCGATGGCGCAGCGCCGCCAGATCGGAGGCCAGCCGCTCCAGGTCGCGGAAATGCCGCACGAGGCGCGAGAACACCCACCACAGCGCCAGCACGCCGAGCCCGGCCGCCGCCACGGCGAGGAAGACGGTGTCGCGGTCGTCGCCAGCACGGCGCACCAGCTCGTTGGCAAGCCAGACGAGCGCCATGCCCGCCACCGCCAGCCCCAGCATCACCGCGCGCCACGTGCCGCCCATTCCAGCCCCCGACCTGACAGGCGCCGACTGTAGCGCCCCCGGCCCGCCGCCGGAAGGGAGCGGCCGGAGAAACCCGCCCGATCACTTGGAAAGGTTACTTCGAGAACTGGTCGACGGTCTTGAGGATCGCCGGGCCGACCAGGACGATGAACAGCGGCGGCAGGATGAACACCATCAGCGGCACCGTCATGATCGCCGGCAGCCGGGCGGCCTTCTCCTCGGCCTTCAGCATGCGCTCGTTGCGCATCTCCGCCGCCAGCACGCGGAGCGCCTGGGCCAGCGGGGTGCCGTAGCGCTCGGTCTGCGCGAGCGTGGTCACCAGCGCCCGGACGCCGGGCAGCGGCACGCGGTCCGCCAGCCCCTGCAGCGCCTTGGCGCGCTCGGGCAGGAAGCCGAGCTCGATCGAGGTCAGGCTGATCTCCTCGCCCAGCTCCGGGCAACCCCCACCGAGTTCGCGCGCCACCCGCTCGAACGCGGCGTCGAGGCTGAGGCCGGCCTCGGCGCAGATGACCAGCAGGTCGAAGGCGTCGGGCAGCGCGCGGCGGATGGCGAGCTGGCGCGCCTCCGTCAGCCGGTTCAGGTAGAGGTCGGGCAGCAGCGAGCCGAACAGGCCGGCGCCGACGCACACCCCCATCGCCTGCATGCCCTGCAGCGGCAGCGCCTTCATGCCGAAGAGCAGCAGCGCCGCCGCGCCCAGGCCGGCGAAGGGCAGGATCGCCTTGGCGAACAGGTAGACGGTCAGCGAATCCCTGGAGCGGTAACCGGCCAGCGCCAGCTTGCCGGCCGCCTTGGCCGCGGTGCTGCTGCCGTAGAGCCGGAAGCGCTCGACCACGCCGTGCATCAGGCCGATGCGGGCAGCCGGCCGGTCGGTGCGGCGCACGGTGCGCGACAGGTCGCCCTTCAGCGCCGCCCGCCGCGCCTCCAGCGCCTTGAGCCGGCCGCTCAGCGGGTCGCGCTCGACGAAGGCGTTCCACACCAGCAGCACGACGACGAACGCCGCCACGCCCGAGATCCAGGCGGCGAGGTCGGCCGGCGCCACGCCGGGTATGAGGGTGTCGAGATTCACAGGTCGAAGTTCACCATCTTGTACATGACCAGCCCGCCGATCGCGATCATGCCCAGCGCGGCGCCGCCCATCAGGAGGCCGCGCGGGTCGTGGAAGAACGTGTCGGTGTAGCCGGGCACCGTCGCCGCCATGCCGAAGAAGGCGATGAACGGCAGCGCGCCGACGATGTAGGCGCTGGCCCGCGCCTCGGCGGACAGCGCGCTGATCTTCAGCTTCATCTGCCGGCGCTTGCGCAGCAGGTCGGACAGGTTGCCCAGCGTCTCGGCCAGGTTGCCGCCGGTCTCGCGCTGGATCGCCATGGCGATGACCAAAAAGCGGAACTCCGGCGTGTCGATGCGGCGCGCCACCTCCCACATGGCGGCGTCCAGCGACTGGCCGACGCGCACGCCGTCGGCGATCCGGCGGAACTCGGCGCCCAGCGGGTCCGGCACCTCGCGCGCCACCGCGCTGATCGATTCGGTCACCGGCAGGCCGGAACGCAGGCCGCGCACGATCAGGTCGATGGCGTCCGGGAACTGGCCGATGAACAGCGCCACCCGGCGGTCGCCCAGCCGCTTGACCACGAGATGCGGCGCACCGACACCGACGATGACCGCGCCGGCCAGCGACAGCGCCGCCGGGAATCCGGCGACGACGCCCAGCGCCAGCCACGCCACACCGCCGGCCACCGCGTTGGCAGCGAGGTACTGGCCCAGCGGGATCCGCCGCCCGGTGCGGGCGAGGCGGTCGCGGATGCGCTCCGGGTTGGGGACCGCGGCCTTGATGAGACGGTTCAGCAGCGGGAAGGCGCTGTCCTGCTGGTCGAGGCGCAGCGACGACGCGGCCTTGGCGGTGCCGGCGCGGCGCGCCCCCTGCCCTTCCGCGCCGACGCGGGCGACTCGGCGCTTGAGGTCGCGGTCGCCGTCGCCGGAGAAGGCCAGCCCGATCAGCAGGATCGTCAGGAACGCCCCGCCGCCGACCAGCCACGCCAGGAGGGGGATGTCGGCCATCAGATGGCCTCCAGCAAAGCCTTGTCGAGGCCGAAATAGGCCGCCTTGGGTAGGAAGTGCGGACGGATGCCGGTGGACTTGAACTCGCCGGTCAGGCGGCCGTCGGGGCGCTCGCCCTGGAACTCGAAGGTGAAGAGGTCCTGCATGGTGATGACGTCGCCCTCCATGCCGACCACCTCGCTGATGTGGGTGACGCGGCGCACGCCGTCGCGCATGCGGCTGACCTGCACGATGAGGTCGAGCGCCGAGGCGACCTGCGTGCGCACCGCCTTGGACGGCATGTTCAGCCCGGCCATGCCGAACATGTTCTCCAGGCGGGTCAGCGCCTCGCGCGGGCGGTTGGCGTGGATGGTGCCGAGCGAACCGTCGTGGCCGGTGTTCATGGCCTGCAGCATGTCCACCGCCTCGGACCCGCGCACCTCGCCCAGGATGATGCGGTCGGGGCGCATGCGCAGCGCGTTCTTCACCAGGTCGCGCATGGTGATCTCGCCGTGCCCTTCCAGGTTGGGCGGCCGCGTCTCCAGACGCACCACGTGCGGCTGCTGGAGCTGAAGCTCCGCCGCGTCCTCGATGGTGACGACGCGCTCGGTGTGGTCGATCAGCTGCGACATGGCGTTGAGCAGCGTCGTCTTGCCCGAGCCGGTGCCGCCGGAGATCAGGATGTTGAGCCGGCAGCGCGCGGCGATCTTCATCACCGTGCACATGGCGGCCGAGATGTTCTCCTGCCGCGCCATGGTGTCGAGCGTGATCTTCTTCTTGGAGAACTTGCGGATCGAGATGCTGGGACCGTCGATGGCGAGCGGCGGGATGATGATGTTGACGCGGCTGCCGTCGGCGAGGCGGGCGTCGCACAGCGGCGAGCTTTCGTCGATGCGCCGGCCGATGGCGGTGACGATGCGCGTGGCGATGGCCATGACGTGCGCGTTGTCGCGGAACTGCACGTCGGTCAGCGTCAGCTTGCCCTTGCGCTCGACGTAGACCTGCTTGGGGCCGTTCACCATGATGTCGGTGACCGCCTCATCGACCAGCAGCGGCTCCAGCGGCCCGAGGCCCAGCATGTCGTCGAGCGTGCGCTCGACCAGTTCCTGCCGTTCGGTCAGGTTGAGCTGGAGGCGCTGTTCGACCAGCAGGTCATGGACGATGTCGCCGACGTCGCGGGCCAGCTCCGACCGGCTCATCGCCGCGGCGGCGGAGGTGTCGATGCGGGTCAGCAGCAGCGGCTGGATGCGGTCCTTCGCCTGATCCACCGTCGCCCGGTTGGACGAGGCCATGCGCACCGCGGGCGTTTCCACCGGCTTCTCGGGCTCAGGCTCCGGCGGTTCCTCGGCGTCCGGCGGGAACAGGGAGGTGGTGCCCAGCGGCGAGGCGGCGAACGGATTCGGCCCGCCCGGCGTGATCCCCACCGCGCGCAGCACCGCCGCCAGCTCCGGCTGACCGCCGGTGACGGCGGGCGCCGCCGGTTCCGGCGACGGCTCGGGCTCGGGCTCCACGGCGGGGGCCGGCGCAGCGGGAGGCGGCTCGGTCTCCTCCGGCCGGCGCAGCGGCAGCGGCACCACCACGGAGCGGACGGCGGCCAGCACCTCACTCTGGTTGACCGGGCGGAGCGCCAGCAGGCCGTTGATGCACACCGTCACCAGATCGCGCTGGTCGAGCAGATTGAGCTGGATGCGGTCGCGGGCGAGCAACTCGACCAGCCCGGTCTTCACCTCGCGCGCCACGTCGCCGCGCGGCAGCGTCGCCGCCCGCGCCGGGTCGAGCCGCTTCGCCAGCTCCGGCAGGTAGCGTTCGCGCAGCGCCGGCAGGCTGCGCTCCAGGGCCGCGTCGTCGGGCGGCAGGCCGCCGCTGCCTCCGCGGAAGCCGATCATCACTCGCCGTCCCGCTTGAACCAGCCCAGCAGGCCCTTCTTCGCCGGCGCCGGGGCGCCGGAGACCTGCCGGGTCAGCTCGCGCAACGCCTTGACCACCGCCGAGCCGGGCGACAGAGCGGCCACCGCCTTGCCCTGGTTGGCGGCGGCGCCAACGGTCTTCTCGTCGTCCGGGATCAGGAAGGCGATCTTGCCCTGGATGCCGCGCTCGAAGGTGGCGCGGTCGACCTGCGGCTTGCGCGAGCCGCCGGCGCGGCTGGCCACCACCGCGCAGGCCGGGCCGCCCAGCACCTTGATCGCCGCCGCCAGCCGCGCCGTGTCGCGGATGCCGGCCAGCGACAGCTCGGAGACCAGGATCACCTGTTCGGCCGAGCCGAGCACCGCCCGGTTGGCCGGCAGCAGGTGGCGCGGCAGGTCGACCACCACCAGCTCGTAGTTGCCGCGCAATTCCTCCAGCAGCGCGCCGACGGCGGTCGGGCCGAAGGACACGGTGTCCTCCACCGGCTCCTCGGCGCCGAGCACGGACAGGCGCTCGCTCTCGCTCACCATCGAGCTGGCGACCAGCAGGCTGTCCAGGCGGTTCGGCGTCTCCAGCGCCTCGCGCAGGCCGCGACCGGGTTCGAGATCGAGGGCCAGCGTGTCGGTACCGAAATGCAGGTCGAGGTCGAGCAGCGCCGTCTTGCGCTTGAACTCGTGCGCCGACAGCCACGCCGTGTTGACCGCCACCGTGCTGGCCCCTACCCCGCCGCGCACGCCGACCACCACGACGAGTCGTCCCGGCTCGGCCTGCGTCTGCTGGGTGCGCTTCGGCGCCTGGGAGGCGGAGCGGATGACCTGGTGCAGCGATTCGGGCAGCAGCGGCTTGACCAGATAGTCGGCCGCCCCGGCCGAGATCAGGTCGCGGTAGAGGTCGATGTCGTTGGCGGCGCCCAGGCCGACCAGCCGCGTGTCGCCCCCGGCCATGGAGGCCAGCCGCGCCACCGTGGCGAACGGGTTGGCGGTGCCGTCCAGGTCGACCAGCAGCAGCTTCGGCGCCGGGATGCCGCCGCCCAGCATCTCCAGCACGTCGCCGGCCCCGCCGCGCTGCACCACCGCGCCCGACCAGCCCATCTCGCCGGCCACCGCGCGGACGACCTGATAGGATTCCTCGTCCGACACGAAGGCCATGAACGCCTCGTGCAGTGGGGCGTCGGGGGAGCCTTTGAAGAGCGTCACCACGCCGGCCATCTCATTTGCTCCCCGCGCCGGCGCCCGAGGTGGTGGTGCCGCTGCGCATCAGGTCCTTCTCTTCGCCCTTGTGATAGCGCGCGACGGCCGCCGCCTCGCGCTCGGCGTCGGGCGCGCCGGTGGGGCGCCCGGACAGCAGGTCGCGCGGGTTCTCCACCTGCAGCGCGGCGTTGCGCGCCTGCGCGCAGCCGAGGCCGAGGTGCGGGTTGTGCCAGGAGGTGCCGTGCAGGTCGGGCACGGTGGCCGGCACCGGGCCGCACTCCGGCGGCACCGCCACGAGCCGTTGCGGGTTGCCCGCGGCGGGGGCGACCGTCACCGGCCAGTCGACCCGCTCGGTCGGGTTGGCGGAACAGCCGGCCAGCGCCAGCGCGGAAGACAGAACGATGAGCGTGCGCATGCCGGGCCTCACTCGACGATGAAGCCGGCAGGGCCGGCCAGGCTGGGATGGGCCGTCGGCGGTGTTCCGGGCCCGGGGCGGGTCAGCTTGCCGAACAGCACGCGGTCGATGAACCGGGTGGGCGAGACGCCGTCGGTCGGCGCCGCGAGCTGGGCGGGGTTGTTCACCGGCCGCACGATGTAGGGGGTGACGATGATGACCAGCTCGGTCTCGTTGCGCTGGA
>NZ_LGQZ01000100.1 GCF_003116015.1 Azospirillum sp. TSO22-1 | reverse complement strand
GCAAGTCGGGCGACCGCGCTCCGCCTACGATCGCCTTCGGCGCCCGTTGCCTGCGGCACCGGCTCCACGCTCCCGGGGCTCTGGGCGGATCTTCGATCCGCCTGACGCCGTCAGCGCTGGCTGCGCCAGCGCGAGAGGCGGGAGAGGGCCTATTTTGCCCTGCCGATCATGCCGCCGAGGTCGCGGCCGGCGAAGATGTGGATGTGCAGGTGCGGCACTTCCTGGTGCGCGTCGCGGCCGCAGTTGGACAGGGTGCGGTAGCCGTTCTCGACCACGCCGGCCTGCCGCGCCACCTCGCCCACCGCCTTGAACAGGCCGGCCACCTCGGCGTCGGACGCCTTGGCGGTGAAGTCGTCCATGTCGACGTAGGCGCCCTTCGGGATCACCAGGATGTGCGTCGGCGTCTGCGGGTTGATGTCGTTGAAGGCCAGGGCGTGCTCGTTCTCGAACACCTTCCGGCACGGGATCTCGCCGCGCAGGATGCGGGCGAAGATGTTGTTCGGATCATACGTCGCGGCCATCGGTCCTCTCCTCTCCACGTCGTTTCTTGATCTTGTTTTGCCGTCATCCCCGCGAAGGCGGGGATCCATAGGTTTCGAAGCTGCACGCTCTGGGAGTTATGGATCCCCGCCTTCGCGGGGATGACGATGAAAAAATCAGCCCGCCTTGCGGGCCTTCTTCTCGGCGATGCCGCTAGTGCCCTCGCGCGCCGCCAGCAGGGTGTAGACGTCGGCCGGCGCCACGCCCTCGTTCGCCCACAGGACCAGCAGGTGGTACAGCAGGTCGGCGGATTCCGAGGCGATCTTCGCCTTGTCGCCGCGCACCGCCTCGATGACGGTCTCCACCGCCTCCTCGCCGACCTTCTGGGCGATCTTCGGGGTGCCGCGGGAAAACAGCTTGGCGGTGTAGGACGTCTCCGGATCGGCGCCCTTGCGCGCCAGCACGGTGGCGTAGAGCCGGTCGAGGACCTCGGCGGTGGCCGTCTCGTCAGCCATGGGCCAGGGCCTTTCCGCGCGCCGGGCGCACCGGGATGTTGGCGTCGGCCAGCGCCGCCTTGGCCTGCCCGACGGTGTAGGTGCCGAAGTGGAAGATCGACGCCGCCAGCACCGCCGTGGCGTGGCCCTCGCGGATGCCCTCCACCAAGTGGTCCAGCGTGCCGACGCCGCCGGACGCGATCACCGGCACGCGCACCGCGTCGGCCACAGCGCGGGTCAGCGCGAGGTCGAAGCCGCTCTTGGTACCGTCGCGGTCCATGGAGGTCAGCAGGATCTCGCCGGCGCCGTATTCGGCCATGCGCTTCGCCCACGCTACGGCGTCGAGGCCGGTCTCGCGGCGGCCGCCGTGGGTGAAGACCTCCCACTTGTTGTCGCCGGTGCGCTTGGCGTCGATGGCGACGACGATGCACTGGCTGCCGAACTTCTCCGCACCCTCGCGCACGAACTCCGGCCGGTGCACGGCGGCGGTGTTGATCGAGACCTTGTCGGCGCCGGCCAGCAGCAGCTTGCGGATGTCCTCCACCGTGCGCACGCCGCCGCCGACGGTCAGCGGCATGAACACCTGCTCGGCGGTGCGGCGCACCACGTCGAAGATGGTCTCGCGGTTCTCGTGGCTGGCGGTGATGTCGAGGAAGGTCAGTTCGTCCGCCCCCTCGCGGTCGTAGACGCGCGCCTGCTCCACCGGATCGCCGGCGTCCACCAGATCGACGAAGTTGACCCCCTTGACCACCCGGCCGTCCTTGACGTCCAGGCAGGGGATGACGCGCATCTTCAGCATCAGTCGGCGTCCTCTTCGGCGCGGGCCGACAACAGCGCCAGTGCCGCCTGCGGGTCGATGCGGCCGTCGTACAGCGCACGGCCGCAGATCACCCCGGCGATGCCCGTGCCCTCCTCCTTCTTCAGCGCCTGCAGGTCCTCGATGGAGGAGACGCCGCCCGACGCGATCACCGGCGTGGTCAGGTGGAAGGCGAGGTCGGCCGTCGCCTCGACGTTGACGCCGCCCATGGCGCCGTCGCGGTTGATGTCGGTGTAGATGATGGCGGACACGCCCGAATCCTCGAACTTCAGCGCGAGGTCGAGCGCCTTGACGCTGGAAGTCTCAGCCCAGCCGGCGACCGCAACGTAGCCCTCGCGGGCGTCGATGCCCACGGCGACCTTGCCGGGGAACTCGCGGCAGGCCTCCTTGACCAGCTCCGGCTCGCGCAGTGCGACGGTGCCGAGGATGACGCGGGAGATGCCCTTCTCAAGCCACATCGCGATGGTCTTCAGGTCGCGGATGCCGCCGCCGAGCTGTGCTGGCATGCCGCCGATGGCGCCCAGGATGCGCTCCACCGCCTCGCCGTTGACCGGCTTGCCCTCGAAGGCGCCGTTGAGGTCGACGAGGTGCAGCCACTCGAACCCCTGCGCCTTGAAGGCGCGCGCCTGCTCGGCCGGGTCGGTGTTGAAGACGGTGGCGTGGCTCATCTCGCCGCGCACCAGGCGAACGCAGGCGCCGTCCTTGAGGTCGATGGCGGGGTAGAGGATCATCGCGGCGTCTCGTCCTGCTGTTCGTCGGAGGCGGTGAGGTCTTTGAAGTAGTAATGGCCGGCCACGAATTGGCCGCCCACGCGCGCATAGTAGGGGTGCGTGCCCCAGCGGCGGAAACCCAGACTTTCGTACATGGCGATGGCCGCCTGCTGGGTGTCGCGCACGTCGAGGTTCAGGATGCCGAAGCCCATGGCGCGGGCTTCCTTCTCCACCGCCTGGGTCAGGCTGCGCGCCAGCTTGTGGCCGCGCGCCCACGGCGCGACGAAGGCGGTGGTCAGTTGGCACGCGTGCGCCTGCGCCTCGTTGTTGCGCGGCGGGCGGACCAGCTGCGCCGAACCGGCGATGACGCCGTCCAGCCGCGCTACGAACAGGAAGCGGTCGGGCACGATCAGCACGCCGCGCCAGTAGCGCTCCATCACGTCGCGCGGCGGCGGCTCGACCCAGCCGAAGCCGCCGCCGTCGCGGATGGCGGCGTCGGCGGCGTCGCACAGGTCGTCGAGGTCGGCGGGGCGCAGCTTCTCGTCGATGCGGTCGACGCTGACGGTGGTGCTCATGGCCGCCACTGCAGGAAGTTGGCGATCAGCGTCAGGCCGGCGTCCTGGCTCTTCTCCGGGTGGAACTGGGTGCCGACCATGTTGTCGCGCCCTATCACCGCGGTCACCGGGCCGCCGTACTCGACGCGCGCCAGCTCATTGGCCGGGTCGGCGCAGCGGATGTGGTAGGAGTGCACGAAATAGGCGTGCGCCCCCGCCGGCAGGCCGGCCAGCACCGGGTGCGGCCGGACGATGTCCAGTTCGTTCCAGCCCATGTGCGGGATCTTGAGCGTGGGATCGGCGGGATCCAGCGCCACCACCTCGCCCTTGATCCAGCCGAGGCCCTGGTGCACGCCGTGCTCGACGCCGCGCTCGGCCATCAGCTGCATGCCGACGCAGATGCCGAGGAAGGGACGGCCGCCCCGGATGACGGCCTCCTCCAGCGCGTCGAGCATGCCGGGGACCTCCGACAGGCCGCGCTTGCAGTCGCCGTAGGCGCCGACGCCGGGCAGCACGATGCGGTCGGCGCGGTGCACCGCGTCGGCGTCGGCGGTGACCAGGATGTCGGTGGACAGGCCGGCGTCCGCGGCGGCGCGCTCCAGCGCCTTGGCGGCGGAGCGCAGGTTGCCGGAGCCGTAGTCGATCAGGGCAACGGTGGACAAGACTTTTGGTCCTTAGAAAAAGCGGGCCTTAGAGCGAACCGCCGAGCGTGCCCTTGGTGGAGGGCACCGCGTCGGCCTTGCGCGGGTCGATCTCGACCGCCGAGCGCAGGGCGCGGGCGAGGGCCTTGTAGCAGCTCTCGACGATGTGGTGGTTGTTCTCGCCGTAGAGGGTCTCGACGTGCAGCGTCAGCCCGGACGAGCCGGCGAAGGCCTGGAACCACTCGCGGAACAGCTCGGTGTCCATGTCGCCGATCTTGTCGCGGCTGAAGGCCACCTTCCACACCAGGTAGGGGCGGTTGGAGAAGTCCAGCGCGACGCGGGTCAGCGTCTCGTCCATCGGCACGTAGGCGTGGCCGTAGCGGCCGATGCCCTTGCGGTCGCCCAGCGCCTTCGCCACCGCCTGGCCGATGGCGATGCCGGTGTCCTCGGTGGTGTGGTGGAAGTCGATGTGCAGGTCGCCGTCGGCCAGGACCGTCAGGTCCATCAGGCTGTGGCGGGAAAGCTGCTCCAGCATGTGGTCGAGGAAGCCGATGCCGGTCTTCACGTCGTACACGCCGGTGCCGTCCAGGTTCACCGCGACCCGGATGCGGGTCTCGTTGGTGTTCCGCTCGATGGTGGCGCGTCGCGCGCCGCTGACCTGCGCTGTGTCCATGCCACGGGTTTTAGCAGGAAGGGACGGCGTATGCCAGAAGATGGGTGCGGGCGCGGGAAACCATTTGACAGCCCCCGCGTGCGGGCGAACGCTGGCCGGCGTGCGGCAAGGCGGAGCATCGCGGGCATGGCAGGGCGACGCTGGCGCAGGGTCTGGTGGTGGGGGTGCGGCCTGCTGCTGGCGGCGGGGCTGGCCGGCATGGTCGGCATCGTGATCGCGCCGCCCGAACATTTCGACGAGGACGGGAACCTCATCGGCGAAATGCCTCCGGAGTTCGCTCTGGCGTTCTGCATGGCCGTCCTCGGGCTGGCGGGCCTTGTTGCCGGAGGCGTTGTCCGGTTGCTGCTGTGGACACGCGGCGGACGCATGAGATAGTGTATTGCACACCCACAGCGTGCATATCCGCTTATGCGCATCGCCGTTCTCGCCCTGCTTCTGCTCGCCGGCTGCGCCGGGGGTGACCCGCCGCTCGGGCCGGCGGTGCAGCCGGTGCCGCAGGGGACGACGGAGACCATCCGCTTCAACACGCTGAACCTCGGCCAGATGCGGCGCGGCATGGAGATCGGCCGCTACGTCTGGGACATCGACTGCACCTGGCCGTACGGGCGGGTGTTCTGGACCTCGGGCCTCGGCTTCCGGCGCGAGAACACCTTCCACGAGCGCTTCGCCGAGATCTTCGAGGGTGCCGGCTTCGACGTGGCCGGCGCGGTGTACACCGAGGGCACCGACCGCCGGCGCGCCCGCTACGTGGTCACCGGCGAGCTGCGCGAGGTGCGCCTCGAGCTGTGCCGGCGGCGCGGCTGGTGGACCGGCGATGACCGCGGCGTCAGCGGCGTCGGCACCGTCAAGATCGACTGGACGGTGTTCGAGCCGGAGGCTCAACGCGTCGCTCTGCGCACCACCACCACCGGGCACGCGCGGCAGGACGACGGGGTGCCGGAGGGCGACCGCCTGCTGCTCGAGGACGCCTTCAGCGGCGCCGCCGAGGCGCTGGCCGCCGAACCCGCCTTCCGCACGGCGGTGGGGCGCGGTGGCGGGGCGCAGACCCCCGACGGCAAGCGCTGGCGCATGGTGCCGCCGGAGCGGCGCGATCCGACTCCAATTTCAGGGGGGGCCATCGCGGCGGAGCCGATTCGTGCCATGGCGTCCCCGCGCGGCGGGGCGGGGGACGGGCTGGTGCACGTCGGCGCCGGCGTAGGGGTGGTCGTCGGCACGGCCGAGGGCGCGGCGCTGGTGCTGGCGCCGCTGGCGGTGGGCGATGCGGTGGCGGTGCGTGTCGGCGGCATGGCGGCTGAAGGCATGGTGGCGGCGCGCGACGCCGGGCGCGGGCTGATGCTGGTGCGGGTGCCGGCGCGGCTGGCGGCGATGCGGCTGCGCGGCACGCCGGCGGAGGTCAGCGAGCCGGTCATGGCGACGGGGGCCGGGAACGACTTCGCCACGGGCATGGTGGCCGGGCTGGGCGATGGCATTCTTGCGGATCTGGAGGGGGCGGCGCCGCGGCCGGGCGATCCGCTGCTCGACGCCACCGGCACCCTGCTGGGGGTCGCCCTGCCCGGGCGGGGCGAGGGCGGGCTGAGCCGCTTCGTGCCGGTTGGGGAGGCGCTGGCGGCGCTGGGTGTGACAGCGGAGCACGGCAATCTTGACGGCGGGGGCCTCCCCCCCACATAGACCGTCAACCATTCTCCGGTCAGGCGTCCTATGACTTCCTCGCACGATCCCATCCAGTGGCACGGCACGACCATCCTCTCGGTCCGCAAGGGCGGGCAGGTGGTGGTGGCTGGCGACGGCCAGGTCTCCTTCGGGCAGACGGTGATGAAGGCCAACGCGCGCAAGGTGCGGCGCCTCGCCAACGGCGCCGTGATGGCCGGCTTCGCCGGCGCCACCGCCGACGCCTTCACCCTGTTCGAGCGGCTGGAGGCCAAGCTGGAGCAGCACCCCGGCCAGCTCACCCGCGCCTGCGTGGAACTCGCCAAGGACTGGCGGACCGACCGCTACCTGCGCCGGCTGGAGGCGATGATGGCGGTGGCCGACGCCTCGGTCTCGCTCGTGCTCACCGGCAACGGCGACGTGCTGGAGCCGGAGGACGGGCTGATCGGCATCGGCTCCGGCGGGTCCTACGCGCTGGCCGCG
The DNA here is from genome assembly GCF_003116015.1 of Azospirillum sp. TSO22-1. GTDB lineage: Bacteria > Pseudomonadota > Alphaproteobacteria > Azospirillales > Azospirillaceae > Azospirillum. The sequence continues at coordinate 37,123 of NZ_LGQZ01000100.1, read as the reverse complement.
GCGCGCGCGCTCATCGACGTGGACGGGCTGGACGCCGAGGCCATCGCCCGCAAGGCGATGAAGATCGCCGGCGACATCTGCGTCTACACCAACCAGAACGTCACCCTGGAAAAGATCGTCCTATGACCTCGTTCAGCCCCCGCGAGATCGTCTCGGAACTCGACCGCTACATCGTCGGCCAGAACGACGCCAAGCGCGCGGTCGCCATCGCGCTGCGCAACCGCTGGCGCCGCCAGCAGCTGCCGGAGGGCCTGCGCGAGGAGGTTCTGCCCAAGAACATCCTGATGATCGGCCCGACCGGCGTCGGCAAGACCGAGATCGCCCGCCGGCTGGCCAAGCTCGCCCAGGCGCCGTTCCTCAAGGTCGAGGCGACCAAGTTCACCGAGGTCGGCTACGTCGGCCGCGACGTCGAGCAGATCGTCCGCGACCTCGTCGAGATCGCCATCTCGCTGACCAGGGAACGCCTGCGCAAGGAGGTCGCCGCCAAGGCCGAGCTGCGCGCCGAGGAGCGGGTGCTCGACGCCCTGTGCGGCGAGAACGCCAGCGCCGAGACGCGGCAGAAGTTCCGCAAGATGCTGCGCGAGGGCTCGCTGAACGACAAGGAGATCGAGGTGCAGGTCGCCGACAGCGGGGCGGGGGCGCTGCCGACCTTCGACATCCCCGGCATGCCGGGGGCGCAGATGGGCATGCTCAACCTCAACGACATGTTCGGCAAGGCCTTCGGCGGGCGCACCAAGACCCGCCGCCTGACCGTGGCGGAGAGCCACGGCGTGCTGATGGCCGAGGAGTCCGACAAGCTGCTGGACCAGGAGAAGGTGGTCTCCGAAGCGATCCAGTCGGTGGAACAGAACGGCATCGTCTTCCTGGACGAGATCGACAAGATCTCGGCGCGCTCCGAGAACCGCGGCGGTGCCGACGTCAGCCGCGAGGGCGTGCAGCGCGACCTGCTGCCGCTGATCGAGGGCACCAACGTCGCCACCAAGCACGGCACGGTGAAGACCGACCACATCCTGTTCATCGCGTCGGGCGCCTTCCACGTCGCCAAGCCGTCCGACCTGCTGCCCGAGCTGCAGGGCCGCCTGCCGATCCGCGTCGAGCTGAAGCCGCTGAGCCAGGACGACTTCCGCCGCATCCTGACCGAGCCGGAGGCCAGCCTGATCAAGCAGTACAAGGCGCTGCTGAAGACCGAGGAGGTGACGCTGGACGTCACCGACGACGCCATCGACGAGCTGGCGCGGCTGGCGGCGGAGATCAACGGCTCGGTCGAGAACATCGGCGCCCGGCGCCTGCACACGGTGATGGAGCGTCTGCTGGAGGAGGTCAGCTTCACCGCCTCCGACACGCCGGGCGTCACGGTGACCGTCGACGCCGCGATGGTGCGCGAGCGGGTGGGGAGCCTGGCCAAGAACGCGGATCTCTCGAAGTTCATTTTGTAGGCAGTGACCCGAAGCCCTCCCCCAGCCCTGCTGGGGGAGGGTTGGGTGGGGGCAGCGGCGCGCAACGCACGCCTGACGAGTTCGCGTGACTGGGGCGGTGGGTTCCGCCCATATTGCAGAGCATGCGATCCCCATCTTCCCTCGAAACCCCCGATCCGCTTTCCGTCCCCGACAGCATCCCGCCCGCCGCACCGGTGAGCGACGGGCTGCCGGTGCCGCAGCGCTACTGGGCGATGCTGACCATGGCGGTGGCGCTGACCATGGCGGTGCTCGACGGGGTGATCGCCAACATCGCGCTGCCGACCATCGAGAAGGACTTAGGGATCACCGCCAGCGGCGCCATCTGGGTGGTCAACGCCTACCAGCTCGCCGTCACCGTCTCGCTGTTCCCGCTGTCGTCGCTGGGCGACATCGTCGGCTACCGGCGCGTCTACTGGGCCGGGCTGGCGGTGTTCACCGCGGCGTCCGCCGCCTGCGCGCTGTCGGACTCGCTGCTCACGCTGACGCTGGCGCGCGTGCTGCAGGGCTTCGGTGCCGCCGGCATCATGAGCGTCAACATGGCGCTGGTCCGCTACATCTACCCGCAGAGCCAGCTCGGCCGCGGGGTGGGGAACAACGCGCTGATCGTCGCGGTGTCCTCGGCGGCCGGACCGACCATCGCGGCGGCGATGCTGTCGCTGGGCTCCTGGCAGTGGCTGTTCGCGGTGAACGTGCCGCTCGGGCTGCTGGCGCTGGTCATCGCGGCGCGCTCACTGCCGCATTCGGCGCGCTCGGGGCAGCGCTTCGACTGGGTGAGCGCGTTGCTCAACGCCGCCACCTTCGGGCTGCTGATCACCGGGTTCAAGGGGCTGGACCACAGCCAGCCGACTTGGCTGGTGGCGGCGGAGCTGGCCGGGGCGCTGGTGTTCGGCGTGGCGCTGGTGCGCCGCCAGCGGTCGCAGACGGCGCCGTTGCTGCCGGTCGACCTGCTCAAGCTGCCGGTCTTCGCCTTCTCGGTGGTGACCTCGGTGTGCTCGTTTGCGGCGCAGATGATGGCGTTCGTGGCGCTGCCCTTCTTCTTCGAGGACGTGATCGGCCGCTCGCAGGTGGAATCCGGGCTGCTGATGACGCCGTGGCCGCTGGCCGTGGCGGTGGTCGCGCCCATCGCCGGGCGGCTGGCCGACCGCTACGAGCCGGGACTGCTGAGCGCCGCCGGGCTGGCGGTGCTGGCGAGCGGGCTGGCCGGGCTGGCGCTGCTGCCGGCGCAGCCCGCGTCGTGGCAGGTGGTGCTGCCGATGCTGGTGTGCGGCCTGGGCTTCGGGCTGTTCCAGACGCCGAACAACAAGGTGCTGGTGTCCTCCGCCCCGCGCGAGCGCAGCGGCGGCGCCAGCGGCATCCAGTCCACCGCCCGGCTGCTCGGCCAGACGCTGGGTGCCGCGGCGGTGGCGCTGATCTTCGGCGTGCTGTCGAAGGAGCAGGGAACGCCTGTCGCCGTCGGCATCGCCGCCGCGCTGTCGGCCATCGCCGGGGTGGCGAGCAGCCGGCGGCGGGTGCGGGGCGCCGGTTAGGCCTCCGGGAAGTCGGCGCCGAGCGCCGTTTGGCGCCGTCCGGCCGGGCTCGGGGCTACCAGTCGGCCAGGAAACGCTCCCTGGGCAGGTGGATCAGCACGGTGGTGCCGATGCCCTCCTGCGAGCGGATCTCCAGCCGGCCGCCGTGCTTCTCGACCAGCGACTTGGCGATGGAGAGGCCGAGCCCGATGCCGTCGTAGCGGCGCGACAGCGCGGTCTCGCCCTGCACGAAGGGCTGGAAGACGGTCTCCAGCCGGTCGGCGGGGATGCCGATGCCGCTGTCGAACACCTCCGCCACCAGGGCGCCGTGCGGGTCGACGCGCGCCGACAGGCCGACGCGCCCGCCCTCCGGCGTGAACTTGATGGCGTTGGACAGCAGGTGCAGCAGCACCTGCTTGAGCGCCTGCGGGTCGGCGAGCAGCGGCGGCAGCTCGGTCTCGATGTCGGCGTCGACGCTCAGCTTGGCGCGCTCCCCGCGTTTGGCCACCATGCGCAGGCAGGACACCGCCACGTCGCGGAAATCGACCACCGACTCGTTGAGGTCCAGCGTGCCGGCCTCGATGGTCGCCATGTCCAGGAGATCGTTGACGTTGGCCAGCAGCAGCTCGCCCGAGCGCTTGATCTCCGCCACGTAGTTCAGGTAGCCGGGGTTCTCCAAGGCACCCAGCATCTGCTGCTGGATCACCTCGGCGAAGCCGAGGATGCCGTTCAAGGGCGTGCGCAGCTCGTGGCTCATGTTGGACAGGAAGGCGGTCTTGGCGCGGTTGGCCAGCTCCGCCGCCTCCTTCGCCTCGACCAGCGCCAGCTCGGCGTTCTTCATGGGGGTGATGTCGCGGAGCATCGCCACGAAGACGTGGAAGCCCGGGCGGTCGATCTCGTTCAGCGACAGCCACGCCGGGAACAGGCTGCCGTCGGCGCGCCGGGCGGTCACCTCGCGCCCCCGGCCGATGACGTGCCGCTCGCGCGTCGTCAGGTAGCGGTACATGTAGGAGGCGTGGCGGTCCGCCTCCTCCCTCGGCATCAGCACGTGGATGTGCTTGCCGATCAGCTCCTCGGCCGGGGAGCTGAACATGTGCTCGGCCGCGGGGTTGGCGCCGATGATGGTGCCGCGGGTGTCGACGGTGAGGATCGCCTCCACCGCCGTCTCGACGATGGCGCGGTTGCGCGCCTCGGAGAGGGCGAGCGCCTCCTCGCTGCGCCGCAGGTCGTCGGCGGCGTTGCGGCGGGCGGTGACGTCCTCGACCAGCACCATCACCGCGCTGACCACGCCGGCCGCGTCGCGGATCGGCGAGGGCCGCAGCAGCGCCCACACCACGGTGCCGTCCGCGTGGCGCAGCGCGCGCTCGAACGGCGCTGGCGCGGTGTCGGACTGCAGGCGTTCCAACGTTTCGGCGGCACCGTCCGGCAGCAGCTCGGCCAGCGGCCGGCCGGCGAGATCCCGCGGGGCGTGGCCGAGCATGGCGGCGCACACCGGGTTCACCGAGCGCAGCACGCCCGCCGGGTCGACCACCGCCATGCCCATGGCCGACTGCTCGAACAGGGCGCGGTACAGCGTGCACGGCATCCCGTCGTGCAGGCACGCGGCCATCGCGTCCATGGAGGCGTCGGGGGGGAGGGCAGGAATGGCCACGACAGGGTCGACGATGGTTCGTTAGGAATTGCTTAGATTATAGCCAAACGGGTTCGCATGGACCCTATACATTCGTGCAACACGGCTGCGGCAACCCGGCGCAGGCGTGTCCTACCGCCTGCGGGCCGCGCGGTTGCGCCGCGCCACCGCGGCGGGGGAGCACGGCGTGGCCTCGAGGATCGCCAGCAGGCCGTCGATGGTGGTGTCGTTCAGGTCGTGGATGCGCTCGGCCAGGCGGTTGGCGAACTCCGTGGCCTTGGGGCTGAGGCCGGCGGTGTCGACGGTGACGCGCGGGTGGGAGAGGGAGGCCAGGCGCTCCAGCTCCTCCGCCTCGTCCCAGATGATGCCGAAATAGGCGCAGATCTGGCGGACGAGCTGGGGCGAGGGCTGGCCGCGCTTGCCGTGCTCCAGCGCCGAAAGGTAGGCCGAGGATATGTGCAGGTCCGTCGCCATCTGCTTCAGCGTCACGCCCTTGGCGTCGCGCAGCGCGCGGACCCGTTCGCCGAACGGTGTCATCGCACCGGGTCTTTACGATCCCGGCGGCGTTTGATCAAGACGTACAGCGCGCCCTCGCCGCCGTCGCGCGGCTGGGCGGGCTGCACCGCCAGCACCATCGGGCGCAGCGGCGCGTCGGCCAGCCAGCGCGGCACCGCGCGCTTCAGCACGCCGCCCTCGGCGTTGAAGCTGCCCTTGCCGGTGATCACCAGGATGCAGCGCCGGCCCTCGTTCCAGGCGCGGTGGATGAAGGAGGCCAGCGCGGTGTGGGCGCGGGCCTGGGTCATGCCGTGCAGGTCGATGCGGCCGTCGATCTCCAGCTTGCCGCGCTTCAGCCGGTCGGCGGTGCGGCCGTCGACGTTGGGATGCTGGCCGAGTTCCAGCGGCGGCTGCGAGACGTGCACATAGGTGCGGCGCGACGACGGTGTGCCGCGGGCGGGCAGGGGGGTGTCGGAGAGGTCGGCGGGCGGCGCAGCGGATTCCGGCCCCGGTTCCGGGGGCGCGGAGGTCATCGCCTCGGCCAGCGAGCGGCCGGGCAGGGGCGTGGCGTCGCGCATGACGGTCGCCCATAGCGCGCGCTCCTCCGGCGTGACGATGCGTCGTCGTCGTGTCATCCCTCGACCAGCACGATGTGCAGCCGGCGCGGCCCGTGGGCGCCGAGCTGGATGGTCTGCTCGATGTCGCCGGTGCGCGACGGGCCGGTGACCATGTTGACGGTGCGCGGCATGCCGCCCTCGAAGCTCCCGGCCTGGGCGCGCAGCCGGTCCCAGGCATCCTCATAGCCGCCGACAATTTGTTCCGCTTTCAAAACGACGATGTGGGTGTCGGGCAGGAAATTCAGCGTCGTCGGACGTTCCGCCCCCGAAACGAGCATCAGCGTGCCGGTCTCGGCGATGCCGGCGAAGGCGCCGGTCAGCGACACCGCGTCGGCGTCGCGGGCGCGGCCCGTGCTGACGGTCAGCGTCGGGCGGCGGTCCCAGGGGATGGCGTCGAGCGCGGGGTCGGGCGCGGCGCGCAGCTCGGCCGGCAAATTGTGGCCGGCGAGGTACCCGGCGACGGCGTCGGGCACGGCGTCCAGGTCCGGCACGCGGGCAACGGTGGCGGAGACCTCCAGCGCCATCTGCTCGAACAGGCGGACCTGGTCGGCGGGATCGAGCTGGGCGCGCGCCGGGATCAGGTTTCGGGCATGCGCCGCGATGCGCTCGCGAGCGGCGGCGCGCTGGGCGTCGCCGGAGATGCGGCCGAGCGATTTGGCGATGCCGCCGAGGATTTGCGAACGGGAGTCGGTCATTTCTTCCCCCGGCGTTCGGCCCAGAGTTCTTGGAAGGTGCGGCCCTCCGGGGCGGGAAGGTCGCGGTGCTCGGTCCAGCCGCTCAGCATCGGCAGGGGCAGGGAGCCGAGCTTGCCGTCGGAGCCGGACGCCCGGCGCAGCATTCGCGCGGTCATCCTCGCCGCCGCGTGGTAGAAGCCGGGGCGGCGCGCGAACCAGCCCCAGACGCCCAGGCCCTGGCGCATGGTGGCGGGCTGCAATTTCTCCTCGAACTCCTTCTCGCGCCAGTGCCGCATCATCTTCGGCAGCGGGATGCGCATCGGGCACACCGCCTCGCAACGGCCGCAGAAGGTGGAGGCGTTGGGCAGGTGCCCGGCCTCCTTGATGCCGATCAGCGCCGGGTCGATCACCGCGCCGACCGGGCCGGGGTAGACCCAGCCGTAGGCGTGCCCGCCGACAGAGCCGTAGACCGGGCAGTGGTTCATGCAGGCGCCGCAGCGGATGCAGCGCAGCACCTCCTGGAACTCGGTGCCGAGCAGCGCCGAGCGCCCGTTGTCGAGCAGCACGACGTGGAACTCCTCCGGCCCGTCCAGGTCGCCCGGCCGGCGCGGGCCGGTGGAGAAGGTGGTGTAGGCGGAGAACTCCTGCCCCGTCGCCGAGCGCGCCAGCAGGCGCAGCAGGGTCGACACGTCCTCCAGCGTCGGCACCACCTTGTCGATGGAGGCGATCACCACGTGCACCTTGGGCAGCGTCTGCGTCAGGTCGCCGTTGCCCTCGTTGGTGACGATGATCGTCGAGCCGGTCTCGGCCACCAGGAAGTTGGCGCCGGTGATGCCGACGTCGGCCTCCTGGAAGCGGCGGCGCAGCATCAGCCGCGCCTCGGTGATGAGTTCCCGCGGCTCCTCCAGCGGGCGGTCCGGCGGCAGGTCGGTGTGGGCGGCGCGGAAGGCGTCGGCCACCTGCTCCTTCGAGACGTGGAAGGCCGGGGCGATGATGTGGCTGGGCGGCTCCTTGCGCAGCTGGATGATGTACTCGCCGAGATCCGTCTCGATGGGGATCAGGCCGTGCGCCTCCAGGTGGTCGTTGACCGCGATCTCCTCGGCGATCATCGACTTGCCCTTGGTGACGGTCTTGGCACCCGCCTTCTGGCAGATGCCGAGGATGGCCTCGCGGGCCTCCTCCGCCGTGCGGCACCAGTGGACGTGGCCGCCGCGCTCCACGACCTTGGACTCGAACATCTCCAGGTAGACGTCGAGGTGTTCGAGGACGTGGTTCTTCAGGTCGCGGCCCTGGTCGCGCAGGGCCTCGAACTCCGGCAAGCGCTGGGCGGCGGCGGCGCGCCTGAGCTGGAAGCCGCTGCGCGACTTGGCCAGCATGTACTGCAGCGTGTCGTCCTGCAGCGCGCGCCGGGCGTTCTCGGGGAAGCTGTGGGCGGTGGATTCCATGGCGGTCTCCCTCAGCGCGCGGCGTCGCCGATGGGCGGCGTCTCGTCGGCCAGCCCGGACAGCACCTCGGCGACGTGGCGGACCTTCACGGGCGAGCCCTGGCGCTTCAGCTTGCCGGCGATGTTCAGCAGGCAGCCGACGTCGCCGGCCAGCAGCGTGCCGGCGCCGGTCGAGGCGACGTTCGCCGCCTTGTCTTCGACCATGCGGTTGGAGATGTCCGGGTACTTGACGCAGAAGGTGCCGCCGAAGCCGCAGCACACCTCGGCGTCGGGCAGCTCCGTGAACTTCACGCCGCGGACGGAGGCGAGCAGCCGGCGGGGCTGCGCCTTGACGCCCAGCTCGCGCAGGCCGGAGCAGCTGTCGTGGTAGGTGATGGTGTCGTCGTAGCGCGCGTCGACCCACGTCACGCCCAGCACGTCCACCAGGAAGGACACGAGTTCATGGGTGCGCGCCGCCACGTGCTGCGCCCGGGGCGCCCAGGCGGGATCGTCGGCGAGCAGCGCCGGGTAGTGCTTTCGGATCATGCCGGCGCAGGAGCCGGAGGGCACCACCACGTGGTCGAACCCCTCGAACGCGGCGATGGTGCGGCGGGCGAGGTCCTGGGCGGTGGCGCGGTCGCCGGCGTTGTAGGCGGGCTGGCCGCAGCAGGTCTGGTCGCGCGGCACCTCGACGGTGCAGCCGGCGTCCTCCAGCAGCTTCACCGCGGCGAAGCCGACAGTCGGCCGGAACAGATCGACCAGACAGGTGACGAAGAGCCCGACGCGGGGCCCGCGGCGCGGTTCGGCCATTTCGGAATTGTCCCTTCCCTGATCCTGCCAACATACGGTGCGGTTTGGGCGGGGGCAAGGCGGGGACCTAGGAATTCAGCCTCTGCGCACCGGCACCAGGTTGCTGGCCAGGAACAGCACGAACGCCGCGACCACCACGCTGGGGCCGCCCGGCAGGTCCCAGCGCAGCGAGGACAGGACGCCCGCCGCCACCGCCGCCATGCCGAAGACGGCGGCCAATGCCGCCATCTGCTCCGGCGTCCGGGAGAAGCGGCGCGCCGCCGCCGCGGGGATGATCAGCAGCGAGGTGATCAGCAGGATGCCGACGATCTTCATCGCCACCGCGATCACCAGCGCGATCAGCAGCATGAAGGCGAGGCGCAGCGCCGTCACCGGCAGGCCCTCGACCCGCGCCAAGTCCTCGTCCACCGTCACCGCCAGCAGCCGGCGCCACAGCAGCGCCAGCAAGGCCAGCGCCAGCGCGCCGCCGGCGTAGATGCGCAGCAGGTCGTCGGCCGTCACCGACAGGATGTCGCCGAACAGGTAGCCGATCAGGTCGACGCGCAGCGTCTCCAGGAACGCCACCGCCACCAGGCCCAGCGACAGCGCCGAGTGCGACAGGATGCCCAGCACCGTGTCCGACGCCAGGGCGCGGCGCTGCTGCAACGCCACCAGCACCAGCGCCAGCACCACGCACACGCCCATCACCCCCAGTGTCGGGTCGACCCCCAGCAGGAAACCCAGCGTCACGCCGAGCAGCGCCGAGTGCGCCAGCGTGTCGCCGAAATAGGCCATGCGCCGCCACACCACGAAGGAGCCCATCGGCCCGGCCAGCGCCGCGATGCCGCAGCCGGCGGCCAGGGCGCGGAGGATGAAGTCATCCATGGCGGTGCTCCTCCTCGGGTTCGTGGTGATGATGATCGTGGCCGCAGCAGTCGCCGTCGGACCCCGGCAGGACGTGGCCGTCGGTGGCGTGCGTGTGGTCGTGGTGGTGCAGGTAGACGGCGAGCTGGTCGGCGTGCCGGCCGAACAGCGCGTGGTATTCCGGGTGGCGGCTGACGTCCTCGGGATGGCCGGAGCAGCAGACGTGCCCGTTCAGGCACACCACCTTGTCGGTGCGCGCCATCACCGTGTGCAGGTCGTGGCTGACCAGCAGCACGCCGCAGCCGTGCGAGCGGCGGAGATCCGCGATGCGGTCGAACAGCTCGGCCTGGCCGTGCACGTCGACGCCCTGGTCGGGCTCGTCGAGCACCAGCAGGTGCGGCTCGCTCAGCAGGGCGCGGGCCAGCAGCACGCGCTGCAGCTCGCCGCCGGAGATCGACTGCACCGGCGACCCGGCGAGGTGCGCCACGCCGGCCTCGGCCAGCGCGCGGTCCATGCGGGTGCTCTCCACCGGCCGCCAGAGGCCGAGGAAGCGGCGCACGGTCAGCGGCAGCGTGGCGTCGATGTTCAGGCGCTGCGGCATGTAGCCGATGCGCAGGCCCGGCATCCGCTTCACCACGCCGGCCGTGGGCTTCACGAGGCCCAGCACGGCGCGCACCAGCGTCGTCTTGCCGGCGCCGTTCGGGCCGATCAGGGTGACGATCTCGCCCGGGTTGACCGTGAGATCGATGCGGTTCAGCACCGTCCGTCCGCCCAACACGAGCGTCAGACCGTGCGTTTCGACCAGTGGTCCCGACTTCGGGTGGGTTGACATGTTATGTTATAACGTCACATCGTGTGGCCTGAAGTACATGCTCCCAAACCGTCCGTCTGTCCACAGGGAAAGGTCAGCCATGCGCCGCGCGCTCGCATCCTTCGCGCTTTTTTCCGCCCTTTGGGCCGCCCCGGCTGCCGCGGAGGCCCCGAGGGTCGTCGTCTCGATCAAGCCGATCCACGCGCTGGTGGCGGCGGTGATGCAGGGGGTGGGGGAGCCCGCCGTGCTGGTGCGCGGCGGCGCCTCGCCGCACGACTACGCGCTGAAGCCCTCCGACGCCAAGGCGTTGAAGGAGGCGGACATCGTCTTCTGGGTCAGCGAGTCGCTCGAGTCGTTCCTGGAACGTCCCATCGCCAGCCTGCCGAAGAAGACGCAGGAGATCGAGCTGATGTACGGCGCTGGCATCCAGGTGCTGGAGCCGCGCGAGGGCGGCGCCTGGGAGGCGCACGCCCACGGCAAGGTGCACGACCACGGCAAGCACCAGGGCCACCACGGCGAGATGAACCCGCACCTCTGGCTCGACCCGATGAACGCCAAGGAGATCGGCGAGATCGCCGCGGTGGCGCTGGCGGCGCGCGACAAGGCCAACGCCGGGAAGTACAAGGCCAACGCCGCGGCGTTGGGCCAGCGTTTGGACGCGTTGGACGCCGAGCTGAAGGCGGCGCTGGCGCCGGTGGCGGAGAAGCGCTTCGTCGTGTTCCACGACGCCTACCAGTACTTCGAGAAGCGGTATGGGCTGAACGCCGCCGGCTCGATCACCGTGAACCCGGACCGGCCGCCCTCGGCCAAGCGGCTGTCGGTGATCCGCGACCGGGTGAAGGGGCTGGGCGCCACCTGCGTCTTCGCCGAGCCTGAGTTCGAGCCGAAGCTGGTCAAGACCGTGGTCGAGGGCACCCAGGCCCGCACCGGCGTGCTCGACCCCGAGGGCGCCGCCCTGCCGGAGGGGCCGGAGCTGTACTTCACGCTGATGCGCAACCTGGCCAAGGGTTTGACGGAGTGCCTGGGGGGTTAAAAACCCTCTCCCGCCCCGGGAGCGTGGAGCCGGTGCCGCAGGCAACGAGCGCCGAAGGCGATCGTAGGCGGAGCGCGGTCGCCCGACTTGCGGGCGACCGGTGGTGGCGCCGCAGGCGCCGGGTGAGGGTAAAATCAAGGATCCTTGAACGTACCCTCACCCTCCCGCTCGTCCCGAGCGGGCCCCTCCCTCTCCCGGGGCGGGAGAGGGTTTAGCGGCGCCGTTCGCTGTGCTAGGGATGCGGGCTGCGAGACGACGGAGGCTGTCATGAAGATCGGTGTGGTGGGGTGCGCGGGGCGGATGGGGCAGATGCTGGTGCGCGAGATCGCCGCGACGCCGGGCTGCACGGTGGCCGGCGGTACCGAGCGTCCGGGCGGCCCCTTCGTCGGCCGCGACATCGGCGAGGTCGCCGGGCTCGAGGCGCTGGGCGTGGCTGTGGTGGACGACCCGGCCGTGCTGTTCGCCGAGGCCGACGCCGTCATCGACTTCACCTCGCCCGAGGCCGCCGAGCGCCACGCCGCGCTCGCCGCGCAGGGGGAGACCGCGTACGTCCTCGGCACAACGGGGCTAAACGCCGGGCAGCAGGCGGCGGTGGCGGCGGCGGCGACGCACACGCCGATCGTCCAGGCGCCCAACATGTCGGTCGGCGTCAACCTGCTGTTCGTGCTGGTCGAGCAGGTGGCGCACACGCTGGGCGAGGACTTCGACATCGACATCCTGGAGATGCACCACCGCCGCAAGGTGGACGCGCCGAGCGGCACCGCGCTGGGCCTCGGACGCGCCGCGGCGGCCGGGCGCGGGACCGCGCTGGAGAATGTCTGGCAGAAGGTCCGCGACGGCATCACCGGCGCCCGCCCGCGCGGCGAGATCGGCTTCGCGACGCTGCGCGGCGGCGACGTGATCGGCGACCACACGGTGTTCTTCGCCGGCGACGGCGAGCGCATCGAGCTGACCCACAAGGCCTCCGGCCGGCAGATCTACGCCAAGGGCGCGATCCGTGCGGCGCTGTGGGCGGCGGACAAGCAGCCGGGGCTCTACTCGATGCGCGACGTGCTGGGGCTGTGACGCGCCCCGCGCGTCACGCCGCCTCGCCGCTCACCCGGGCCTGCTCCCAGGCCAGCAGCGCCCGTTTGCGCGGCACGCCGTAGCGGTAGTTGTGGATGACGCCGGACTTCTGGATCACCCGGTGGCAGGGGATCAGGATGCACACCGGGTTGCGCCCCACCGCGGCGCCGACCGCGCGCATCGCCGTCGGCTGGCCGATGGCGCGCGCCACGTCCTCGTAGCTCACCACCGCCCCCTCGGGGATGCGCAGCAGCGCCTCCCACACCTTGATCTGGAAGTTGGTGCCGCGCAGCAGCAGCTTCAGCGGTTCCGACCCATCGCCGTCCCAGCCGAAGGCGCGGGCGGCCGTGGGGCGCGTCGCGTCCGGATCCTCGACCAGCGTTGCTGCCGGCCACTCGGCGGTGAACTCGGCCATGGCGTCACGGCCGTCCGGCTCGTCGGCGAAGCTCAGCCAGCAGACGCCGCGCTCGGTGGTGGCGACCAGCGCCGTGCCGAACGGGCAGTCGTGCAGGCCCCAGCGGATGGTCAACCCGCCGCCCAGGGCCTTGTACTCGCCGGGCGTCATCGCCTCGCACGCGACGAACAGGTCGTGCAGCCGCGACGGGCCGGACAGCCCGACGTCCAGCGCGGTGTCGAGCACGCTGTGGTTCTCCGCCAGCAGCCGCTTGGCGTGGCCGAGCGTCAGGAACTGCACGAAGCGCTTCGGGCTGATGCCGACCCAGCGGGTGAACAGGCGCTGGAAGTGGAACGGGCTGATCCCCGCCACGCCGGCCAGCTCCTCCAGCGAGGGCTGGTCCTGCCAATGCTCCACCAGGTGGCGGATGGACAGGGTGAGCGCGCGGTGGTGCAGGGCATCGAGGTCGTTGGCGATGGTGTGGGGGGCAACGGTGTCGGTCATGGCAAGCTCCGGGTTCCATTCCCGAGAGTGGCGTTCCCGGACCGCCGAACCAACCCGTTTCTTGCGATGATCAGCGGACGGCTTCCGGCGCGCAGGGCGCACACGGGGCGCGGCGCCACGCGCGCAGGGCGTCCTGCAGCGCGGTGGCGAACTCCAGCCGCTCGTCCGGGGTGAGGAAGGAACCGACGACGACGGTGCGGCCGTGCGAGCTGAGCGTCACCTGGCTCTCGTGCTCGGGCGGGTCGTCCATGCGCACGCGCAGCCAGTAGGGCTGGAAGCTCCAGCGGCGGTCGGGCTGCTTCCAGGCGACGCGCTGGACGGTCAGCTCCTCCTCGGTCAGGCGCACGCGTTCGTACAGGCGGGCCGAGCGGTAGCTGGCGCGGAACGCCCACCACACCAGCAGCACGTCGATCCCGAAGAACCCCACCACCGGCCAGGCGCCGAGCAGGAAGAAAACGAGGCTGACCGCGAAACTCACCGCCGCCACGGCGGCCATGAGGATGAGGAAGCCCGTCCGCCCCAGGCTGCGGTGCGGGTGCAGGACCGCGTCGAAGAAGACGCGGGCGGCGGAGGTGGGATCGGCGATGCTCGTCATAGGCATGGGACTATGACCCAACCCTTACGAAAGAGGTAGAGGATTCACGGCGCCGGGTTTGCGCGGCACCGCCGTCCGGCGGTACAGTCGCAGCCATGAAGCCCGCCGCCATCAATGACATGTTCCGCCGGCTCCAGGCCGCCAACCCCGAGCCGAAGAGCGAACTCGACTACGTCAACCCGTACACGCTGCTGGTCGCCGTGGTGCTGTCGGCGCAGGCGACCGACGCCGGCGTCAACAAGGCCACCCGCGCCCTGTTCGAGCGCGTCACCACACCCCAGGGGATGCTGGACCTGGGCGAGGAGGGCCTGCGCGAGCACATCAAGACGATCGGCCTGTTCAACACCAAGGCCAAGAACGTCATCAAGCTGTCGGAGATCCTGGTGCGCGAGCACGGCGGCGAGGTTCCCCGCGACCGCGAGGCGCTGGAGAAGCTGCCGGGGGTGGGGCGCAAGACCGCCAACGTGGTGCTCAACGTCGCCTTCGGCGAGGAGACGATGGCGGTCGACACGCACATCTTCCGCGTCTCCAACCGGCTGGGCCTGGCCCCCGGCAAGACGCCGGAGCAGGTCGAGGCGGGGCTGCTGAAGGCGATCCCGAAGCCCTTCCTGCGCCACGCCCACCACTGGCTGATCCTGCACGGGCGCTACGTCTGCAAGGCGCGCAAGCCGGACTGTGACCGCTGTCCGATCGCGGACCTGTGCACGGCCGCGGAGAAGTGGGTGGCGTGAGGCCGCCGGGTCTTCCGGCTTGCCCATTGACGTCATCCCCGCCTTCGCAGGGATGACGGTCAAGAGAAGCTCCGCACCGGCGTTTAAACACGCTTAAACGCCCTGACACAAAAAAGGCGGGAAGCGTCCGCTCCCCGCCTTCCTGTCGGAACCGGCCGGTCCTTACTCGCCGCCCACCGGGGCGAAGGAGGGGAGCGGCTGCACGGCGACCGGCGCGGGGGCGGCGGGCTTGGCGGCGGAGACGACCTGGACGTCGCCCATCAGCTGGCCGCCGGCCTCCACCATCAACTCGCCGTACTTGATGGCGCCGGTGATCTTGCCGGTCGAGCGCACGGTCAGGCGGCCGCGCACCGTGATGTCGCCCTCGAAGCGGCCGCCGATGTCGGCCTCGTCGATCTCCACCGAACCCTTGAACAGGCCGTTCTCGGTGATCTCGATGGAGCGGCCGTCGCGCAGCTTGGCCTCCACCGTGCCTTCCACCACCAGCACGTCGCACGAGCCGATCTCGCCCGACAGCGAGATATCGCGGCCGACGATCAGGCGGCGCTGCTCGACGGCCGGGGTCGGCGCCGGGACGGGCGGCGGGGGCACGGCGGCGGCCGGCGGGGTCGGGATGGCGTAGCCGTCCGGCTTGCGCGCGGCCGCCCCCGGCAGGTCCACCGTGCGGCGCGGAATGTCGCTCGGCTTGAAGGAGGAGGCGGGGCTGGTCGGGCCGGCGTTCAAAGGACCGGCGGGCGGCTTCGGCGGGGTGGTGTTCATCTCGGGTCCCTTGTCGGAGAACGGCGAACGCAACGGCATGGCCGCAGGGGGCGTCGCGGAAATGGGGGCGGCGGGCGGGAGGACCGGCGCCGGTTCGGCGGGCGCCGACAGGCCGGGGACCGGCTGTACCTGCGGCGACGCGGGCACCGGGGCCTCGGGCGCCGCGGCCGGTGCGGGCTCGGCGTCGGCGGGCTTCGGGTTCGCGGTCGGCGGAGTCTTTCGTCCGAACAGCATGACGTCTGGTCCCCAGGTCAGTCAGATCAAGGTCGGTCAATCCAGCGGCGTATCATGCGCGTCCCGCCGCCCGCAAGGGGCCATTCATGGACTGGAACACGTGCACCATGAAGGCGCTGGCGATCACCGGCGCGAAAAGGTTCAGCAGCGGCACGGTGGACAGGAAGGCGATCGCCACGCCGGCCAAAAAAGGTTTCAAGGGCCGGCTCTTGCGCAGCAGCGCGGCGTCCGGACGGGGCAGGCGGCGATTGGCGATCATCTCGAAATACTCCCGCCCCAGCAGGTAGCCGTTGACCACATAGTAGACCACCAGGTTGATGCCCGGCACCGTCAGGTAGAGCGGCAGCGCCACCAGGTTCACCGCCACCACCACGGCCAGGAAGCGCAGCGCGGTGCCGACCTCGGCCGCCACGCTGGCCTTCAGCGGCTCGCCCAGGTGCGGGTAGTGCCGGCGCTCCACCGCGCGCACCACCTGTTCCAGCAGGAAGCTGGCCAGCGTCGCCACCACCGCCGGGAACAGCAGCCACGCCAGCCCCACCACCAGCACGCCGCCCAGCACGTCGATGGTGGTGTCAACCCACGACCAGCTGGTCAGCGCGGTGCTGGTCAGCGCCCACTCGACGACGCCCAGCAGCGCCGCGAAGGACAGCACCGCGCCCAGCACGCTGATCCACACCACGCGGCGCGAGGCGGGGTCCAACAACTGGCCGAAACCGAGCAGGAGGGCGCGCAGCATGGACACCTCAAAGCGGACGCTGGGGGCGGGGGGACGCCTGGACTTCTAACCGCGCAGCCGGGCCGGGGCAAGGCGGGGGTTGTGGGGGCGCGCGGCGCGGCTATACTCGCGGCCGCTTTTCCACCGTCCAACACGCACAGGAGCCCCCATGGCCTCGGCCGAATTCGACGTCACCGGCATCGGCAACGCCATCGTCGACGTGATCGCCCATGCCGACGACGCCTTCCTCGCCGCCAACGCCATCGAGAAGGGCGCCATGACCCTGATCGACACCGCCCGCGCCGAGGAGCTGTACGGCCGCATGGGCCCGGGCGTCGAGGTCTCCGGCGGCTCGGCCGGCAACACCATGGCCGGCTTCGCCGCGCTGGGCGGCAAGGGAGCCTACATCGGCAAGGTCGCCGACGACCAGCTGGGCACCGTGTTCGCGCACGACATCCGGGCGTCGGGCGTGCGCTTCACCACCCAGCCGCTGAAGGGGGGCGCTCCCACCGCGCGCTGCCTGATCCTGGTGACGCCGGACGCCCAGCGCTCGATGAACACCTATCTCGGCGCCTGCGTCGAGCTGGGGCCGGAGGACATCGACGAGACTCTCATCCGCGGCTCGCAGGTGACCTACCTGGAGGGCTACCTGTGGGATCCGCCGCGCGCCAAGGAGGCCTTCCGCAAGGCCGCCGAGATCGCCCACGCCGCGGGCCGCAAGGTGTCGCTGTCGCTGTCCGACAGCTTCTGCGTCCATCGCCACCATGCGGAGTTCGCCGATCTGGTGGAGAAGCACGTCGACATCCTGTTCGCCAACGAGCACGAGATCGGCGCGCTGTACGGCACCGACCGCTTCGAGGACGCGCTGGCGGCGGTCAAGAAGCTGGGCAAGGTGGCGGCGCTGACCCGTTCGGAGAAGGGCGCGGTGATCGTCTCCGGCGGCGAGACGGTCGAGGTGAAGGCCGAGCCGGTCTCCAAGGTGGTGGACACCACCGGCGCCGGCGACCTGTACGCCTCGGGCTTCCTGTTCGGCTACACGCGCGGTCTCTCGCCCGCGGCGTGCGGCCGCCTGGGCGCCATCGCCGCCGCCGAGGTCATCAGCCACGTCGGCGCCCGGCCGGAGGTGTCGCTGAAGGATCTGGTGAAGGGCGTGGTGTAAGGTTGAGCCCTCCCCCAGCTCCGCTGGGGGAGGGCTTTCTCCGAACCCCCGCATGGGTTAGGATTCCCCATGCAAGTCTATCTGCCCATCGCCGAGATGTCGGTCGACGCCCTGGTGATCCTGCTGCTGGGCGCCGTGGTCGGCTTTCTGTCCGGGCTGTTCGGCGTCGGCGGCGGGTTCCTGATGACGCCGCTGCTGATCTTCCTCGGCGTGCCGCCGGCCGTCGCGGTGGGCACCCAGGCCAACCAGCTGATCGCCGCCAGCGTGTCGGGCGTGCTGGCGCACTGGCGGCGCAACAACGTCGACGTCAAGATGGGCGTCGTCATGCTGGTCGGCGGCCTGGTCGGCACCACGCTGGGCGTCTGGATCTTCGGACGGCTGCAGCGGCTGGGGCAGATCGACCTGACCATCTCGCTGACCTACGTCCTGCTGCTGGGCACCATCGGCTCGCTGATGCTGGTGGAGAGCGTGCGCGCGCTGATCCGGCGGCGCAGCCCGCAGCTCGCCCGCGGCAAGCTGCACCACCACATCTGGCTGCACGGCCTGCCGCTGAAGATGCGCTTCCAGAGGTCGAAGCTGTACATCTCCGCCCTGCTGCCGGCGGGCATCGGCGCGGTCGGCGGCGTGCTGGTGGCGATCATGGGCATCGGTGGCGGCTTCCTGCTGGTGCCCGCCATGATCTACCTGCTGAACATGCCGGTGGCGCTGGTGGCCGGCACCTCGCTGTTCCAGATCATCTTCGTGACGGCCGTCACCACGCTGCTGCAGGCCTCCACCAACCAGACGGTGGACGTCATGCTGGCCTTCCTGCTGCTGGTCGGCGGCGTGGTCGGGGCGCAGTTCGGCACCCGCGCCGGTTCGAAGATCCGCGGCGAGGTGGCGCGCACGCTGCTGGGGCTGATCGTCGTCTCGGTCGCCCTGCGGCTGGCCTGGGATCTGGTCGCGCGGCCGGAGGACCTGTTCTCCGTCATCACCGGGATCCCCGGATGACGCGACGCCACGGACTCATCGCGCTGTCGGCCCTGGTCGGGGCGGCGCTGGCGGTCGCGCTGGCGATCGTTACCTCGGCGGGCGCCCGGGCGCAGCAGCTGGTCGCCGACCTGTCCAGCCACCTGATCGCCATCACCACCGGCTTCACCGGGACCGAGGTGGTGCTGTTCGGCTCCACCGACGGGCCGGCCGACGTGGCCGTGGTGGTGACCGGGCCGCGCACCACGGCGACGGTGCGCCGCAAGTCGCGCGTCGCCGGCATCTGGGTGAACCGCGACAAGGTGATCTTCGACCAGGTGCCGAGCTATTACGTGGTCGCCACCAACCGGCCGCTGGAGCAGTTCGTCCGCACCCCGATCCTGGAGCGCCACCAGATCGGGCTGGAGCACCTGCGCATGGAGCCGAAGGAGCCGGCGACGGCGGGCACGCTGGCCGACTACCGCGCGGCGCTGATCCGCACCAAGCAGCGCGGCGGGCTGTACGGCGTGACGCACGGGCAGGTGAGCTTCCTGGGCGCGCGGCTGTTCCGAACAAACATCTATTTCCCGGCCAACGTGCCGACCGGGCTGTACAACGTGGAAGTCTTCCTGATCCGCGACGGCGACGTGCTGAGCGCGCAGACCACGCCGCTGGTGGTGTCGAAGGTGGGCTTCAGCGCCGAAGTGTTCGAATTCGCCCGCAGCCAGCCGTTCAGCTACGGCCTGGCGGCGGCGCTGGGTGCACTGCTGGCCGGCTGGCTGGCCGGCACCGTCTTCCGGAGGGTGTGATGACCGAACCGACCGTTTCCGCTCCTTCCCCCGAGCATCAGCGCATCTTCCTGGTCGTCGTGGACGACAGCCCCGAGCTGAAGGTGGCGCTGCGCTACGCCTGCCTGCGGGCGAAGAAGTCCGGCGGGCGGGTGGCGTTGCTGACCGTGATGGAGCCGACCGAGGCGCAGTCCTGGCTGGCGGTCGAGAACCTGATGCGCGAGGAGCAGCGCAGCGAGGCGGAGCAGAAGCTCCAGAAACTGGCGCGCGAGGTCAACGGCCTGACCGGCGGCACGCTGCCGATCCTCTACATCCGCGAGGGCGACCCGCGCGACCAGCTGACCGCGCTGATCCAGGAGGAGCCGCGCATCTCCATCCTGGTGCTGGCCGCCAGCACCGGGCCGGAGGGGCCGGGCCCGCTGATCACCCACTTCACCGGGCGCGGCGTGGTGAAGCTGCAGATCCCGGTGACCGTGGTGCCCGGCGGCCTGTCGAACGAGCAGCTGGACGCGATCACCTGATCATTCGCCATAAAGCGCGATGATGCTGCGCAGGTCGATGTCGCTCTTGTCGTCGGTCAGCACCGGCTGCCCGGCGGTGTCGGCGGGGGCGAGCGACCACGCCAGCCGGCGGGCGGCGTCCTGGGCGGCCGGGGGCGCGCGGTCGAGGCGGGCCAGCAGCTCGGCCGTCGTGCGCTCCTCCCTGGTGGCGATCAGGAAGTAGTTGCCGCCGCCGACGTCGGACACGAACACCGAGGGGAACGCCGCCTTCAGCGTCGCCGCCAGCGGGCCGATCAGGATGTCGTGGTCGGCCGGCGAGGCGACGTTCATCATCACCACGCCGCCACGGTCCAGTTTCCGCTCCAGCAGCGCGAAGAACTCGCGGGTCGCGGTGAAGAACGGGATGGTGGCGCCGTTGTAGAGGTCGACGACGATCAGGTCGTGCTTCTCCGGATCGGCCGCGACGAAGCGGCGGGCGTCGGAGACCGCGACGCGCACGCCGCGCAGGCCGAACTTTTCCCGCGCCACCGCGACCACCGCCGGGTCCAGCTCGACGCCCAGCACGTCGGACTCCGGCCAGGCGCGGCGGATGTTCATCGGACCGACCCCGCCGGCCACGCCGAGCACCAGCGTGCGTGCGCCGTCCGCCAGCGCCGGCCCGGCCGGGAAGACGTCGTAGTACAGCCCGGTCGGCCCGCCGTCCTTGCGCAACCGCGACTGCGTGGCCCACAGCAGGTTGAGGTGCAGGCGGACCTCCTCGGCGGTCTCGCGCACCCAGATGGTGTTGTGCGGCGTCTCGCGGTAGAGCGCGAAGCCGCGGCCCTCGTTGTGGACGGCGCCCAGGGCTCCCAACGCCAGGACCAGCGCGCCCGCGGCGTACGTACGCCCGCCGGGGACAAGCGCGCAGGCCGCCGCCAGGACCGCCGCCGCCACGGCGTAGCCGGCCGACACGCCGATGGTCGGGATGGCGAAGAAGGCGGCGAAGAAGGTGCCGCCGATGCTGCCCAGCGTCCCCACCGCGTAGATCCGCCCGGCCGCCGAGGCGCGCCCCGCCGCGGCGATGCGGCCGGCGCAGATCGGCGACACCATGGCCAGCGCGAAGGACGGCACGCCGAGCAGCAGCGCCGCCCCGGCCAGCGACCCCACCTGCGGGTCGGCCGGCGCTGTGCGCTCCAGCGCCGCCGGGCCGAGCCACGGCGTCAGCGCCGCCCACGCCGCCGCGACCAGCAGCACGCCGCGCAGCACCGGGATCGCGTCCGGCCCGTCGCCGACCGAGCCGCCTTTCCAGTAGCCCGCCGCCATGAAGCCGAGCACCACGCCGATCACCGCCCCCCATTGGTAGACGGAATAGCCGTATTGCGGCGCCATCAGCCGCCCGCCG
The DNA here is from genome assembly GCF_003116015.1 of Azospirillum sp. TSO22-1. Classification (GTDB taxonomy): domain Bacteria; phylum Pseudomonadota; class Alphaproteobacteria; order Azospirillales; family Azospirillaceae; genus Azospirillum. The sequence goes on along the minus strand of NZ_LGQZ01000100.1, from coordinate 16,052 downwards.
AGGATCTCCAGCATCATCAGCGCCCAGCCTCCGGCGAAAGCGGCGAGAGGGAGGGCGTAGGGGGCGGGGCGGGAAGCGGGTACGGTCATCGGCAGGCCTTCCAGGAAGCGGGCGTGAGGCTACGGAGGGCCGGCGGCGGGGTCAACGCCGCCCCATTGTTTGCCCGCCCGGAATACACCATTCCGAATAACCACACCGACAAGGTGCTTGATCTGGCGGCCGATTCTGCCCAAGTTTCGCACACGCCGCCAGTCATCGCCCGCGCGGCCCGTGCCCAAGGACCCGAGCCATGTTCATTCAGACCGAGCAGACCCCCAATCCGGCCACCCTCAAGTTCCTGCCGGGGCGCGACGTGCTCGGCCGCGGCACCGCCGACTTCACCAGCCGCGAGGACGCCGCGCGCTCGCCGCTGGCGCAGAAGCTGTTCGAGATCGACGGGATCGAGGGCGTGTTCCTCGGCGCCGACTTCATCACCATCACCAAGACCGGCGCCAAGGACTGGTTCCTGCTGAAGCCGTCGATCCTCGGCGTCATCATGGAGCATTTCACCGCCAACCGGCCGGTGCTGCTCAGCGAGCACGCCGACGACAACGCCATCCACGAGGACGACGACGAGATTGTGCAGCAGATCAAGGAGCTGCTCGACACCCGCGTCCGCCCGGCGGTGGCGCAGGACGGCGGCGACATCACCTTCCACGGCTTCGAGAAGGGCGTGGTCTACCTGCACATGAAGGGCGCCTGCTCGGGCTGCCCCAGTTCGACCGCCACGCTGAAGGCCGGCATCGAGAACATGCTGCGCCACTACATCCCCGAGGTGCAGGAGGTCCGCGCGCTGCGCTGACCCCGGCCCCAGGCCGCATGCAAACGAAGGGCCCGCCGCCGCCGCGCCGGGCCCTTTTCCGTTGCGTGCGCCGCAGGGCGGCCCCGCGCCTGCGCCCTTCGGCGCAGACCCTGTGTCGCACTCTCTTTTAACCAGATAAGCCTAATCTAAGAGGGTCTTTCGGCGCGTGTCGGCGCGGTTCCCGGGCGGAGGGTCGCCGGATGGGAGCATCGTCTGCGAAACGGAACACCCTGTGGCCGGCGGCCCTGCTGCTGGCGGGCTCGCTGGGGGCGGTGCTGGCCCTGCAGCTGGCACCGCCGGAGGGGGCCGGCATGGTCGCCGCGTGGTTCCCGCCGGGCGTGGCGCCGGGTGAGGCCGTCGGGCGCATCGCCGCCGCCGACGGGCGGCTGGTGACCGCGGGCGGCGTCGCCGGCCTGTGGATCGTCTTTTCCGAACAAACGGGCTTCGCGGGCCGGCTGTACGAGGCCGGCGCGTGGCTGGTGCTGAACGCCGAGGGTGCCTCCGGCTGCCTCGGCAACGGGCGCCGGCTGCCCCGCGCGCGGCCCACGACTGGGGAGGCAACCTCATGAGCAACGACGACCTCGACTCGTTGCGGCGCTGGGCCAGCGGGCTCTTCGTGGCGGCGCTGTGGGCGCACATCCCGCTGGTCGCGCTGACCGGCTGGATCAACGGCACCCTCGGCTGGGGGGCGGAACTGGGCGCTCTGCTGCTGGCGCTCGCCGCCACCGCGGCGTGGCGCGCCGATGCGGAGGGGCTGACCAGCCGCACGGTGATCGCCGTGGCGGCGGTCGGCATGGTGTCGCTGCTGGTCTACCGCGCCGCCGGGCCATGGCAGATCGACCTGCACATGTACTATTTCGCGGTGTTCGCCATGCTGGCCGCCTACTGCTGCTGGCGGACCATCCTGGTCGCCGCGGCGGCCACGGCGGCGCACCACCTGGTGCTGAACTTCGTCTTCCCCTACGCGGTGTTCCCGGACGGCGCCAGCGTCCTGCGCGTGCTGCTGCACGCCGCGGTGGTGGTGGCGGAGTGCGGCGTGCTGGTGTGGCTGACCGTCCGCCTGGAGCAGGCCTTCGTCCGCGCCGCCGCCGCGCTGGCCGAGGCCCGCACGGCCGCCGGGCGCGCCGAGCACGAGTCGGCCGAGCGCGTCCGCGCCGAAGCCGCCGCGCAGGCCGAGCGCCACGCCGCGCTGGTCGAGGCGGCGAACGCCTTCCAGTCCAGCCTGGAGGGGCTGGTGGTCGACCTGGACGAGAACACCGTGGCTCTGCGCAGCCGCGCCAAGGAGGTGGCCGAGGTGGTGCAGGGCGCCGGCGGCCGCGTGGCGGCGGTGGCGGCGGTGTCCGGCGAGACGGCGGCCAACGTGCAGTCGGCGGCGGCGGCGGCCGAGCAGCTCGCCCACTCCATCGCGGCGATCAGCGGCGAGGTGGCGCGCTCCGCCCAGATGGCGACCGCCGCGGTCGCCGAGGCCGGCAGCACCGATCGCAAGGTCGCCGGCCTGGCCGAGGCGGCGCACCGCATCGGCGAGGTGGTGGAACTGATCAACTCCATCGCGTCGCAGACCAACCTGCTGGCCTTGAACGCGACCATCGAGGCGGCGCGGGCCGGCGAGATGGGCAAGGGCTTCGCCGTGGTGGCCAACGAGGTGAAGAGCTTGGCCAACCAGACGGCGCGGGCGACCGAGGACATCACCCAGCAGATCGGTGCCATCCAGGCGGCGACCGGCGACACGGTGCAGGCCATCCGCTCGATCGGCGAGCGCATCGGCGAGATCGACCGCATCGCCGCGGCCATCGCCGGCGCGGTGCACGAGCAGGACGCCACGACGCGGGAGATTACCCGCATGGTGACGCAGGCGGCGACTGGGGCGCGGGCAATGTCGGCGGACGTCGACGAGGTCAGCGCTGCGGTGGGCGGTGCGGCGAGCGCCACGGCGGCGGTGCTCGGCACGGCCGACGCGGTGGCCGGCCGTACGCACGGCCTGCGGACGGAGACCGCGCGCTTCCTCGACCGGTTGCGCAGCGCATGACGGTTCACCACGACGGAGCCGCACGGCCAGAACGGCCGGGCAGCCCGTCACTCGCAGGGCCCGCCACCGGCAGAGGGTGTGCGGGCCCTTTTTTTGGGGGGGTGAAGCCTACTCGTCGTCGTCGGGGATGACGAACTGCACGCCGAACCAGCGCCAGCGGCCCTCCGGGGTGGGCAGGGTGCAGTTGACGCGGGCGCGGCCGGGCGGGAAGGGGTCCGATATCCGGACCTCGACGCGGTCCTCGATGCGCTCCAGCCGGGTGCGGCCCTGGCCGGCGGCGAAGCAGGCGAGGCGCGACAGGTCGCCGACCTCGCCCGACACGGTGAAGCCCAGCGGCGGCGGGTTGACGGTCAGCAGCGGGTCGTCCGGCGTCAGGTCCGACACCGGCAGCGGCAGCGCGTTGGCGGCCAGGCGGAAGCGGTCGACGCTGCCGTAGGACTCGTTCATCACGAAGCGCGGCAGGGCGCGCAGGTCGGCGCGCGGGTACAGCACGCCCGACTGCTGGCCGAAGGCGGCGGTGAAGCCCTGCTCGGCGGCCAGCCCCTGCAGGGCGCGCGAGAATTCGCCCTCGGGGTAGGCGAACAGCGCCGGCGCGCGGCCCAGCTCGGCCTTCAGGCGGTCGGCCATGCGGCGCAGCTCGGCGCGCGCCTCCTCGGGCGTGTTCTCGACCAGCGTCTCCGTCGTGGCACCGAGGCCGCCGATGGTCACCCCGGCGGCCTGCAGCTGGCGCAGCTCGCCCCAGGTCATGTGGGTGCCGGCGTTGCGGTCGACCGGGTCGGTGGCGACGAACAGCGTGAAGGGAAGGTTCGCGGCGCGCAGCCGTGGCCACGCCTGCGTGTAGAAGGAGCGCGTCGCGTCGTCCACCGTGATGGCGACGGCGCGGTCGGGCAGCGGCTTGCCGGTCTTCAGCGCGTCGAGGATGGCCGGCAGCGGCAGCACGGCGTAGCCGCCGGTGGTCAACTCGTCGAGGTGCGCCTCGAACTGGTCGATGCGGATGCTGCTGCCGGGCGACTGGTCCTCGCCGAAGCGGTTGTAGGCAAACACCACCGCACTGGCCTCCGCCGCCACGGCACGGCCGGCCGGCGGAGCGATCAGGGCCCAGACGGCGAGGGTGGCGGTGAAGACGGCGCGACGGAACGTCATGATCGCTGCAATGAACCCGGCGGCGGCCGCGAGGCCGGCCTACCGCGGTGGTGTGGCACAACCGGGTGGCCGCGAACAAGCCCGCTCCCCGTCGCACCCGCGCAGCGCGATGACCTGATGCGTGAATGCAACAGTGTTGCGATGAAGCGGGCGCGCTATGGTGGGGGCGCTGGGACATTGGGCTGGAACACGGGGACGACGGACGCATGAGGGTTCTGGGTCTGGACACCGCCACGTCGGGTTGCTCCGTGGCGCTGTGGGACGATGGGCGCATCACCGCCCGCCGGGCCGAACCGATGGCGCGCGGTCAGGCGGAGGCGCTGGTGCCGATGGTCGACGCGGTGCTGGCGGATGCGGGGCTGGGCTTCGCCGACCTCGACCGCATCGCGGTGACGGTCGGGCCGGGGGCCTTCACCGGCCTGCGCATTTCGCTGGCGGCGGCGCGCGGCTTCGCGCTGGCGGCCGGGCTGCCGGTGATCGGGCTGACCACCTTCGAGGCGCTGGTCCACGCCGTGCCGGAGGCGGAGCGGCGCGGCCGCACCGTGCTGGCCGCCGTCGACTCACGCCGGGCCGAGCCCTTCCTGCAGCTGTTCGACGCGGATCTGAACCCGCTGGGCGAGCCGGCGCTGCTGCTGCCGGACGCGGTGTCGGGCTGGCTGCCGGCCGGGCCGCTGCTGGTGGTCGGCGACGGCGTGCCGCTGCTGCGGCCGGTGCTGGAGGGGCGGGACGGCGTCACCTTCGCCGCCGGGCCGGGCCTGCCCGACGCGGCGGTGGTGGCGGCGCTGGGCGCGGAACGGGCCGAGGGGCTGCCGCCGCAGCCGCTCTACCTGCGCCCGCCGGACGTGACGCTGCCGAAGGGCGCGGCGTGAGCGGCGTGCCCGACGATGCCCCCAGCATCCAGCCCGCCGGCGTGCTGGAGGGGCGGGTGCTGGCCGCCGTGCAGCAGCTGTGCTTTCCCGACGACCGCTGGGAGGCCGACTTCGTCGAGACGCTGCTCGGCCAGCCGGGCAGCTTCGGCCTGCTGGCGGTGGACGAGGTGGGCGCGCCGGTCGGCTGTGCGCTGGCCCGCGTCGTCGGCGAGGACGCCGAGATCCTGACCATCGGCGTGCTGCCGCAGGCGCGGCGCGGTGGGCTGGGCCGCCGGCTGGTGCGGGCGGTGTGCGGCGAGGTGGAGCGGCGCGGCGCCACCGCGCTGTTCCTGGAGGTTGCCGAAGACAACGACGCCGCGCGCATGCTGTACGCGCAGAGCGGCTTTGCCCAGGTGGGCCGCCGCCCGGCGTATTACATACGCCGGGAAGGACGCGTGGCTGCACTGGTCCTGCGCCATTCGTTTCCAAATTGAAATTAACGTTTCCGCACCCACAGGCGGTGCGGCCCGCTTAGATCCTCTCGGTTTTCGGGTTCCACCGCGAGCACCGCGTGACCGAGTTCGGCCAGAGATCGCGGCACGTTCTCCAAGGGTTCGCCCGCGTTCAGACGGACTTCGAGGGTCTCGCCCGCCGCCATGCGCTCGACCAATATCTTGGTGCGCACGAAGGTTAACGGGCAGACCTCGGTCGTGATGTCGAGGAAGTAATTGGCGGTCTTTGGTTCCTGCACAGGTTCCTCTTTACGGAAAAGATCGGATATTGCACAGCGCAGCGAACCTCTTTATATGGGAGGAGAACGCCAAGCCGTGGAGCAAGCTTACATGAGCAATGGATCCCCTTCCAACGCGCTGTTGTCTCTGACGACGGAGATCGTGGCCGCACACGTCTCTAACAATTCCGTGGCCGTGACCGATCTTCCGGTGCTGATCGAACAGGTCTACAAGTCCCTGTCGAACGTCGGCACCGAGCCTGTGGCCGTGGAGGAGCGTCCGCAGCCGGCCGTGCCGATCAAGAAGTCGGTTACGCCGGATTACATTGTGTGTCTGGAAGACGGCAAAAAGCTGAAGATGCTGAAGCGCCATCTGAAGACCGCGTACAACATGACGCCGGAAGAGTACCGGGAGCGCTGGGGCCTGCCCGCCGACTACCCGATGGTCGCCCCGAACTACGCCCGCCAGCGCAGCTCGCTGGCCAAGCAGATCGGCCTCGGCACCCGCGCCCGCCGCAGCGTCGCCTGAGGCGGTTTTCCGTTCCTGTCGTCCGGGTGCCCTCGCGGTGCCCGGTACCAGCCGGCCCGTCCGCGGCGCGCCGCCGGTGCGCGTTCCGTCGCGTCTGCGGGAGGGGTCGGTTTCCCCCGTCCATACTCAGCGGTTGACCATCAGGCGCCGCTTCATGGTATGCCTGTGGACGGGGGTGTCCGGCCGAGGGGCAGGGGCGCCCTTGTCCCTTTGGCTGTCCCCTTGGCGAGCGGCGCGATCCCACCATGTCTGACCACAGCACGGACCAGGGCACCGAGGACGGCTCGAACGAGCTGCGCATGGGCTCGCTGGAGGTCCGGCTGGCCGAGTCGACGGTCGAGATCGAGGCCGCGCAGGCGCTGCGCTACCGCGTCTTCTACGAGGAGATGGCCGCCGTGCCGTCCGCTGAGATGGCGGCGCGCCGGCGCGACTTCGACGAGTTCGACGCGCTGTGCGACCACCTGCTGGTCATCGACCACGCCCGCGGCACGGGACCGGAGAAGGTGGTCGGCACCTACCGCCTGATCCGCCGCCCGGCCGCCGAGAAGGCCGGCCGCTTCTACTCCAGCGCCGAATACGACATCACGCCGTTCATCACCTACCCGGGACAGGTGCTGGAGCTGGGCCGCTCCTGCGTCGACGCGGCGTACCGCACGCGCGGCTCGATGCAGCTGCTGTGGCGCGGCATCGCCGCCTACGTCTTCCACCACGACATCGAGATCATGTTCGGCTGCGCCAGCCTGCCGGGCACCGACCCGCGGGCGCTGGCCGAGCCGCTGTCCTACCTGCACCACCACCATCTGGCGCCGCCGGAGCTGCGCCCGGTGGCGCTGCCGGGGCTGCGCGTCGACATGGCGCTGATGCCGCAGGACCAGATCAACGTGAAGCGCGCGCTGGCCGAGCTGCCCCCGCTCATCAAGGGCTACCTGCGCCTGGGCGGTTACGTCGGCGACGGCGCGGTGATCGACCACCAGTTCAACACCACGGACGTCAGCATCGTGGTGAAGACCGACCTGATCACCGACAAGTATTCCAAGCACTACGAGCGGCGCAGCCGCGATGCGCAGATCGCTTGACCGCGATACGGGGCGCCACACCATGACGTCTCCGGTGCTTGGGGCCCTCCGCCTGATCGCCTATGTGGGCTGGACGCTGCTGCTGGCCCCTGTGCAGGCGCTGGTGATGGCGTTGAAGCTGCCGATGCGCTTCGTGATTCCGCACTTCTATCACGCCGTCTGCGCCCGCATCGTCGGCATCGACATCGTGGTGCGCGGCGAGCCGGCCGAACCGGGGCCGGTGCTGGTGGTGTCCAACCACTCCTCCTACCTCGACATCACGGTGCTGGGATCGCTGATCCGCGGCTCGTTCGTCGCCAAGAGCGAGGTGGCGGGCTGGCCGGGCTTCGGCTTCCTGGCCAAGCTGCAGCAGACCGTCTTCATCGAGCGCAAGGCGCGCAGCACCGCGGCGCGCCAGCGCGACGACCTGAAGGCGCGGCTGGAGGGTGGCGACACGCTGATCCTGTTCCCCGAGGGCACGTCCAGCGACGGCAACCGCACGCTGCCGTTCAAGACGGCGCTGTTCGCGGTGGCCGGCACGCGCATCGACGGCCGGCCGGTGACGGTGCAGCCGGTCAGCGTGACGGCGACGCGGCTCGACGGGCTGCCGATGGGCTTCGCGTTCCGGCCGTTCTACGCGTGGTACGGCGACATGGACCTCGCCCCGCACCTCTGGCAGGCGTTCTGCGCCGGATGGATCGAGGTGGTGGTGGACTTCCACGAGCCGGTGACCCTGGACGCCTTCTCCAGCCGCAAGGCGCTTGCCGAGCACTGCCAGCGGGCGGTGGCGCATGGCGTGGAGCGCGCGGTGCGCGGGCGGGACAACCCTCTCCCGCCCCGGGAGAGGGTGGAGCCGAAGGCTCCGGGTGAGGGTCCCAGTGCGGAGGGCGCGCTGATCCTCGACGGCACCCCCACCCTAACCCTCCCCCCGGGCTCTCGGCGGATCTCCGATCCGCCTGACGCCGACAGCGCTGGCTCCGCCAGCGCGTGAGGCGGGGGAGGGGATAAAGCCTCCGCCGGTTGACTCGCTTCTCCGCCCTTGCGATACCATATGACCCTAGGACGCGCGCCGCGGTGATCCCGGCGCGCTTTTCGCTATTTCCGCGGAAGGGGCGCGTTGAGTAAGAAGCTCTTCATCAAGACCTGGGGCTGCCAGATGAACGTGTACGATTCCGCCCGGATGGCGGACGTGCTGGCTCCCCTCGGGTACACGCCGTCGGACGAACCGGACGGCGCCGACATGGTGATCCTCAACACCTGCCACATCCGCGAGAAGGCCGCCGAGAAGGTGTTCTCGGAACTCGGTCGGCTGCGCCACATGAAGGACGAGAAGGCGCGGCAGGGCGACAGGATGGTGCTCGCCGTGGCCGGCTGCGTCGCCCAGGCGGAGGGCGAGGAGATCGTCGCCCGCGCTCCCTTCGTCGACATCGTCTTCGGCCCGCAGACCTACCACACCCTGCCGGAGATGGTGGCCAAGGCGCACCGCGCCGCCGGCGCCGTGCTCAACACGGACTTCCCGGCGGAGTCCAAGTTCGACCATCTGCCGGAGGATTCCGGCGGGCAGGGGGTGTCCGCCTTCCTGGCGGTGCAGGAGGGCTGCGACAAGTTCTGCACCTTCTGCGTCGTGCCCTACACCCGCGGCGCCGAGTTCTCGCGCCCGGCCTTCCAGGTGCTCGCCGAGGCGAAGCGCATGATCGCCAATGGAACGCGCGAGATCAACCTGCTGGGCCAGAACGTCAACGCCTACCACGGCGAGGCCGCCGACGGCTCGACGTGGAGCCTCGCCCGGCTGATCCGCGAGTTGGCGGAGATCGACGGGCTGGCGCGCATCCGCTACACCACCTCGCACCCGCGCGACCTGCAGGACGACCTGATTCGCGCACACGCCGAGGTGCCGCAGCTGATGCCCTACCTGCATCTGCCGGTGCAGGCCGGGTCCGACCGCATCCTGGCGGCGATGAACCGCAAGCACACCGCCGACCACTACCGCGCGATCGTGGATAAGCTGCGCACGGCCAACCCGGACCTCGCGCTGTCCGGCGACTTCATCGTCGGCTTCCCTGGGGAGAGCGACGCCGACTTCGCCGAGACGCTGCGGCTGGTCAACGACGTGACGTATGCCCAGGCGTACTCCTTCAAGTACAGCCCGCGCCCCGGCACGCCGGCCTCGACCGAAGCCAGGCAGGTGCCCGAGGAGGTGAAGAGCGAGCGCCTCGCCGCGCTCCAACAGCTCCTCGACGCGCAGCAGGCGGCCTTCAACGCCGGCTTCGTCGGCCGCACCGTGCCGGTGCTGTTCGACCGGCCGGGCAAGCGGCCGGGCCAGCTGATGGGCCGCAGCCCGCACATGCAGTCGGTGTACGTGCAGGCGTCGGAGCGTCTGGTCGGCACCATCGCCGACGTCCGCATCGAGGCGGCGTACGCCAACAGCCTTGCCGGTACGGTCGAGACGGGTGTGTACGTCTCGCGTACGGGCCACTCCGCGGGGGTATCCGCTTGAACGGCACGCCTGATCATCGCGTCGATCTGCGTTTCGAGGACAACCGGCTGCTGCCGTTGCTCTACGGCCAGCACGATGAGCATCTGGCGCGGGTCGAGCGCCAACTCGGCGTGTCGCTGATCTCGCGGGGCAACCAGCTCACCGTCTCCGGCCCGGCCGAGGCGGCGGAGGCCGCGCAATCCGCGCTGAAGGCGCTGTACGAGCGGCTGCGCAACGGCCTGGATGTCGGCCCCGGCGAGGTCGACGCCGCCATCCGCATGGCCACCGTGCCGGAGGACGCGGAGGCGCGCGGGCAGGCGCTCGCCTCCATGGTGCGGCCCGAGGTGCAGGTGCGCACGCGGCGGCGCGGTGCCATCACGCCGCGCTCGCCCATGCAGGCGACCTACCTGCAGGCGCTGGCCGAGAGCGAGATGGTGTTCGGGCTGGGGCCCGCGGGCACCGGCAAGACCTATCTGGCCGTCGCGCAGGCGGTGGCGATGATGATCTCCGGCCAGGTCGACCGCATCGTCCTGTCGCGCCCGGCCGTCGAGGCCGGCGAACGGCTGGGCTTCCTGCCCGGCGACCTGAAGGAGAAGGTCGATCCTTACCTGCGCCCGCTGTACGACGCGCTGCACGACATGCTGCCGGCCGAGCAGGTGAAGAAGCGCATCGAGTCGGGCGAGATCGAGATCGCGCCGCTCGCCTTCATGCGCGGCCGCACGCTGGGCAACGCCTTCGTCATCCTGGACGAGGCGCAGAACACCACGCCCATGCAGATGAAGATGTTCCTGACCCGCCTGGGCGAGGGCGGGCGCATGGTCATCACCGGCGACATCACGCAGATCGACCTGCCCAGCGGCACCAAGTCCGGCCTGCGCGAGGCGCTGGAGATCCTCAGGGGCGTGGACGGCGTGCGCTTCGTCACCTTCAGCCACGCCGACGTGGTGCGGCATCCGCTGGTCAGCCGCATCATCCAGGCCTACGACCGCGCCGAGGCCGCCGCCAGGACGCGCGGCAACGGGGAGGGGCGGTCGTGAGTGACGTCATTCAAGTCGATATTTCCCTTACCCGCGAGGCCGGCGACTGGCCGGAGGACGCCGAGTGGCTGGCCGAGCGCGCGGCGCTGGCCGCGCTGAACGCCGTGTGGGACCCGGCGGACGGGCCGGCCGAGCTGTCGGTGGTTCTCGCCGACGACGCGCTGGTGCAGACGCTGAACCGCGACTACCGCGGCAAGGACAAGCCGACCAACGTGCTGTCCTTCGCGCTGACCGAGGCCGATACCCCGGACGCCGAGGACGCGCCGATCATGCTGGGCGACGTGGTGCTGGCCTGGGAGACCCTGGTGCGGGAATCCTCCGAACAGGGGAAAACTCTATCGAATCACCTATGCCACCTCGTGGTGCATGGCGTTCTCCATCTGCTCGGGTATGATCACGAGGTGGACGCCGAAGCCGAGGAGATGGAAGGGTTGGAGGTTGAGGTGCTGGGTACGCTCGGCGTGCCGGATCCCTACGCGACCAGCCCGTCCCCGGAACCCTCATAGATGGCCGACTTCCGACAACCGCCAACGACAGGACGATGACCGATACTTCCGACAGTCGAATGCCCCGTGACGACGGGGCCGACGACCAACATTCGCTGGGCCACCTGTTTCGCGGGTGGCTGCGCTCCGCGATCCGGGGCCGTGGCGACAACACGCTCCGCGACACCATCGAGGAGCTGATCGAAGACGACGACGAGAGCGAAAGCTCCATGGGCGCCGGCGAGCGCACGCTGCTCGCCAACATCCTGAAGCTGCGCGACCGCACCGTGGTCGATGTGATGGTGCCCCGCGCCGACATCGTCGGCATCGACGTGGACACCCCGCTGCCCGCCCTCATCCAGCGCATGTCCGACGAGGCGCACTCCCGCCTGCCGGTGTACCGCGAGACGCTCGACGACGTCGTCGGCATGGTGCACATCAAGGACGTGCTGGCCTGCGTCGCCAGCCAGAAGGCGATGGAGCTGAAGGACATCGTGCGCGACGTCTCCATCGTCGCCCCCTCCATGCCGGTGCTCGACCTGCTGCTGCAGATGCGCCAGACGCGCCAGCACATGGCGCTGGTGGTGGACGAGTTCGGCGGCATCGACGGCCTCGTCACCATCGAGGATCTGGTCGAGGAGATCGTCGGCGAGATCGAGGATGAGCACGACGAGGCGGCGCAGCCGCGGCTGGTCGAGCGTCCGGACGGTTCGCTGATCGCCGACGCCCGCATCTCCATCGAGGACTTCGAGGCCCGCGTCGGCCCGGTGCTGACCGAGGAGGAGCGCGAGGACATCGACACGCTGGGCGGCCTCGTGGTGTCGCTGGCCGGCCGGGTGCCGGGGCGGGGGGAACTGCTCAAGCATCCCTCCGGCCTGGAGTTCGAGATCGTCGAGGCGGACCCGCGGCGCATCAAGCGCCTGCGCGTGCGCAACATGCCGGCCAACATCAACGAGTTGGCGGCGACGGGCTGACCGCGGCGCCAACAGCGTTTGCCGACCAGGTCACCGATCAACGCAAAGGCCCGGGCTAATCCCGGGCCTTTGTTCTTCTCCGATCATGAATAAACCCTAATGAAATGGGGGCTGTTGACTTTTATCGCGCGCTCGTCTCAATAACCGAACGTTCGGTATCTTAGAAAAACACCGCGAGGGTCGGAGTTGCCCGTGCTCGCCGCTGGGACGCAGCGGCGGAAAGGAGATTTTGTGCCCGACGCTCTCGTCGATTCCAACCTCGATCCCGCCGCCCTCATGGAGATCATCCGGACGCAGACGGCCATCGCCGGCTTCGGGCTCGACCTCGGCGGCGTCATGGGCTTCGTCTCGGAGCGCGTGCAGGCGCTGACCGGTGCCACCGGCGCCATGGTCGAGCTGGCCGAGGGCGAGGACATGGTCTACCGCGCCGCTTCCGGCATGGCCGGCGGGCAGCTCGGGCTGCGGCTGAAGCGCGCAGGCAGCCTGTCCGGCCTGTGCGTCGAGCAAGGCGCCATCCTGCGCTGCGATGATTCCGATGCCGATGCGCGGGTCGACCGCGAGGCCTGCCGCAGGGTCGGGCTGCGCTCCATGGTGGTGGCGCCGTTGGTCCACAACGGTTCGGCCGTCGGTGCGCTGAAGATCGCCTCGCCGGTGCCGGCCGCCTTCACCGACCGCGACATCCGCGTGCTGGAGCTGATGAGCGGCCTGATCGCCGCGGCGATGTTCAACGCCGTGCAGCATGAGACCAGCGAACTCTACCACCGCGCCACGCACGACGCGTTGACCGGGCTGGCCAACCGTGCGCTGTTCTACGACCGCCTGCGGCAGAATCTGGCGCTCGCCGGGCGGCAGTCCTCGCTGATCGGCGTCCTCAACGTCGACATGGACGGCCTGAAGGCGATCAACGACCAGCACGGCCACCGCGCCGGCGACGCCGCCATCCGCGAGGCGGCGGCCCGCATCCGCGCCACGCTGCGGCAGTCGGACACCGCCGCGCGGCTCGGCGGCGACGAGTTCGGCGTCATCCTCTACGGCGTGCAGGACCGCGACAGCGCCGCCTCCAAGGCCGAACGCATCGCCGCGGAGATCCGCCAGCCCTTCGCCTTCGAGGACCGCGCGCTGCCGCTCGACGCCAGCGTCGGCGTGGCGGTGTTCCCGCACGACGGCGAGGAGATGGACGCGCTGATCGAGAAGGCCGACCAGTCCATGTACGCGGTCAAGCGCACCCGGAAGGGCAGCCGGGACGCATAGTCGCCAGAATTCGCGTGTTCCCTCATGGTCGTCCGCCTATCTAACGGCGGGAGACCGCGAAGGACCGCCGACCGTGCACGTTGCCGACACCATCCCCGCCGACCGTCTGACCACCCGCGCCGCCGGCCGCCTGGCGGCGCTTGCCGGATGGCGCCGCTACGCCGCGTCGGCGCTGCTCGGCGCGCTGGCCACGTTCGCGCTGCCGCCGGGCTATGTGGTGCCGCTGCTGCTGGTCGCCTTCCCCGGCTTGCTCTGGCTGCTGGACGGGGCGGCGACGAAGACGCAGGCCTTCGCGGTCGGCTGGTGGTTCGGCTTCGGCCATCACCTCTTCGGCCTGTACTGGGTGAGCTTCGCGCTGTTCACCGACATCGGGCAGTTCTGGTGGGCGCTGCCGCTGTCGGCGGCCGGGCTGCCGGTGCTGCTGGCGATGTTCACCGGTCTGGCGACGCTGGTCCTGTGGCGGCTGCCGCTGCGCGGCTTGGCGCGGTCGCTCGGCTTCGCCGTCGTGTGGGCGGCGTTCGAGTGGCTGCGCGGGCACCTGTTCACCGGCTTCCCGTGGAACCTCGTCGGCTACGCCTGGGTGGGCTGGCTGCCGGTGCTGCAGAGCGTCTCCCTCCTGGGCATCTACGGGCTGAGCCTGCTGACCACGCTGGTGGCGGCGCTGCCGGCCGCCTTCGCCGACCCGGCGGAGCCGTCGCGCCGCGTCGGGGCGGCGTTCGCCGCCGGGCTGCTGCTGTTCGCCGGGATCGGCGGCTGGGGCGCGCTGCGCCTTGCCGGGGCGCCCACCGAAAACGTCCCCGGCGTGCGGCTGCGCCTCGTCCAGTCGGGGGTCGAGCAGCGCTACAAATGGCAACCGGGGGAGCGCCTGAAGGTCTTCGAGACGCACCTCGAGCTCTCCGCCTCTCCGGCGCGCGAGCCGGTGACGCACCTGATCTGGCCGGAAACCGCCATCCCCTTTTTCATCGAGACCGACGCCGCCAACCGCGGCGCGCTGGCCGCGGTGACGCCGCCCGGCGGCATGACGCTGACCGGGGCGCCGCGCGCGGTGCGGCAGGCGGCCGGCCCGGATGCTGGAGAGGTCCGGTACTACAACAGCCTGCTCGCCATCGACGGCTCCGGCGCGGTGCGCGGCAGCTTCGACAAGGCGCACCTCGTGCCGTTCGGCGAGTACACCCCGCTGCGCCAATACCTGCCGTTCGGCGCCATGCTCGGCGGGCCGGAGTTCTCGGCCGGGCCGGGGCCGCGCACGCTGCACCTTGCCGGCTTGCCGCCGGTCAGCCCGCTGATCTGCTACGAGGCGATCTTCCCCGCCGCGGTGACCGACCCGGCCGACCGGCCGCAATGGCTGCTCAACCTCACCAACGACGCGTGGTACGGGCAGACGGCCGGGCCGCACCAGCACTTCGCCATCACCCAGGTGCGCGCGGTGGAGGAGGGCATGCCGCTGGTGCGCAGCGCGCAGACCGGCATCTCCGGCGTGGCGGATCCCTACGGGAGGGTGACGGCGGAACTGCCGCTCGGCGTGCGCGGCGTGGTCGATGCGGCGCTGCCCAAGGCGCTGCCGGACCCGACGCCGTACGGCCGGTTCGGCGACTGGATCTTCGGGGTACTGCTCCTGGCGGCCGCCGCGCTGGCGCTGGTTGCTCGCCGTGCCCGCTAGCGGAACTATCTTTCCACTCAACCCACACGCAGGTCGAATGTCCGAGTGACACACTTGACTGCATACGTGGATATGACATACAACAGTACTCACACGCTATCGGGGAATTTAGTATGCAAACAGCAGCGCGCGGGCGTCGTGGAAACGCGGGTCGCCCCAAGACCGGGAAGCCGAACCCCATCGATGTACACGTCGGCTCCCGTGTGCGGCTGCGCCGTACGCTTCTCGGCATGAGCCAGGAGAAGCTCGGCGAAGCCATCGGCCTCACCTTCCAGCAGGTGCAGAAGTACGAGCGCGGCGCCAACCGCATCGGCGCCTCGCGCCTGTTCGACCTCAGCCGGGTGCTCGACGTGCCGGTGTCGTTCTTCTTCGACGACATGCCGGCCGGCGTCGATTTCTCCGACGACGACGAGACGATGCACGCCGCCGAGGACAAGCCCACGGGCGGCTACGAGCCGGACCCCATGGCCAAGCGCGAGACGCTGGAGCTGGTGCGCGCCTACTACCGCATCAACGACTCCTCGGTGCGCAAGCGGCTGTTCGAGCTGACCAAGGCGGTGGCCAACGCCGGCAGCTTCGAGGCGGCGGAATAGAGCGTTTCGACCGGGACGAATGGGACAAGCGGGGGCGTATCCCGGTACGCTCCCGCTTTCGCTTTACCACGGCTGTTTGTGTGATCCGACGGGAGGTCGCTTGACCCCGTCGTAAAATGTTGTCAAATACCGCAACCGATCGGCTAACCGTTGATCCAGGATCAGGAAAGGTTCAGCGCGGCCCCGATCTCCAGTTCGCCCCTGTAAAACAGCCGAGGTTGCCGTGGCCAAGCAGAACTACGTCTTCACCAGCGAGTCCGTGTCCGAAGGCCATCCGGACAAGGTCGCCGACCGGATCTCCGACGCCATCGTCGACCTCTATCTGTCGCACGACCCGTACGCGCGCGTCGCGGTGGAGACGCTGACCACCACCAACCAGGTGGTGCTGGCCGGCGAGGTGCGCG
>NZ_LGQZ01000064.1 GCF_003116015.1 Azospirillum sp. TSO22-1 | reverse complement strand
CAACGAGCGCCGAAGGCGATCGTAGGCGGAGCGCGGTCGCCCGACTTGCGGGCGACCGGTGGTTGGGTGGGGGCGACGGCCTACCCGTGAAGCCGCTGCCCCCACCCTTCCCGCTGCGCGGGCCCCTTCCCTCCCCCTGCGGGGCAGGGGGAGGGACTCACCGATTTACTCTGCCGCCCGCAATCCGCGCTCCAGCGCCTCGTCCACCGAGAAGCCCTCGGCCTGGAGCCGCCACAGCGTCTCGAAGGCGCCGCCGCGGCGGCGCAGCTCCGCGGGATGGCCGTCCTCGACGATGCGGCCGTCCACCAGCACCACGATGCGGTCGAAGCCCGCCAGCGTCGACAGCCGGTGCGCCACCGCCAGCACCGTGCGCCCCCGCATCAGGTCGTTCAGCGCCCGCTGGATCTCGATCTCGCTCTCGGTGTCGAGCGCCGAGGTCGCCTCGTCCAGGATCAGGATGGGCGCGTTCTTCAGGAACGCCCGCGCGATGCCGATGCGCTGGCGCTGACCGCCGGACAGCTTGACGCCGCGCTCCCCCACCGGCGTGTCGTAGCCCTGCGGCAGGTCTCGAATGAAGTCGTCGCAATATGCCGCGCGCGCTGCCAGCCGCACCTCCTTGTCGGTGGCGTCCGGCCGGCCGTAGCGGATGTTCTCCAGAACCGAGCGGTGGAACAGCGAGATCTCCTGCGGCACCGTGGCGATGGCCGCCCGCAGGCTGTCCTGGGTGACGGCGGCCACGCTCTGCCCGTCGATCAGCACCCGCCCCTCCTGCACGTCGTCGAGGCGCTGCACGAGGCCGACCAGCGTCGACTTGCCGGCCCCCGACGGCCCGACGATGCCGATGCGCTGCCCGGCCGGGATGCGCAGGGTGAAGTCCTCGAACACCGGACGGCCGTCGGGATAGGCGAACCCCACCCGCTCGACGCCGATGGCGCCGCCCAGCCCGATCAGCGGCGGCGCGCCCGTCGCGTCCGCCACCGCGTGCGGCTGGCCGATCACCCGCAGCGTCTCGGCGATGGCGCCGAAGTGCTGCGTCGTGCCGACCAGCGCGAAGGCGAGGTCGCGCGAGCCGTGCAGGATGCGGAAGGTCAAGGCGCTGACCAGCACCACGTCGCCCGCGGTGATGCGACCCTCGGTCCAGGAGAACACCGCCCACACCAGCATGCCGCCGGCCATCGCCCACAGACAGAGGTCGTGGACGACGCGGGTCTTCTCCAGGTAGAGCCAGCTGCGCCGCTGCGCCGCGGCCTCGGCGGCGAACCGGTCGGCCAGCCGCCGGCGCTCGCGCGCACGGGCGGAGAAGGCCTGCACCACCCAGACGTTCGACACCACGTCCACCAGCTCGCCGGCCACGGACGAGGCCCGGTCGGCGTAGGTCCGGTGCAGCGGCCGGCCGCGCACGCCGATGACGGCGATGCCGCCGGCGACCACGGCGGTGAACACCACCAGCGCCGCCGCCATCCGCCAGTCCACCATGCTCAGCACGATGACCGCGCCGATGAAGTCGGTGACGGGCGGCAGGATGTTCCAGGTGAAGGTGCCGATCAGCGCCCCCGCCGCCCCCGCCGTGCCGGTGATGCGGTTGCCCAGCGAGCCGGCGAAGTGCTCGGCGAAATAGCGCATGGGGTGGCCGGTCAGGTGGGTGAACAGGTCGAGGCGGATGTCCACTCCCACCCCGACGATGGTCCGGCAGCCCAGCCAGCCGCCGAGGCGCCACAGCAGGTTCTCGACGCCGATCAGCGCCACGAACATGGTGAGCGGCCCCCAGACGGCGGCGGCCGAGCGCTCCGGCGCCGCCATGGCGTCGACCAGCAGCTTCATGCCGTACTGCACGGCGACCGCACAGCCGGCGGCGCCGACGACCAGCACCAGCAGCCCGCCGAAATGCCAGGGCCAGCGGCGGACATAACGCAGGAAGAAGAGGATCGGCCGTTGCGGGAACGGTGCGGCGCGGGGCGTCGGAACGGCATCCATGGCGAAGGCCTCGTTGCGGATCAGGCGACGCGAAGGGTCTGGAGGCGCCGGGTCTCGATGCGGTGCTGCAGGCGCCGCAGCGCCTCGGCCAGCGGCCGGTGCACGGGGCGCTGGCCGTCCTCGCCGCAGTAGCCGAGCAGCCCGACCGGGCAATGCCGCTCGTTCGCCCAGCCGGGGTAGTCGAGGATCGGGTAGAGGCAGATGCCCTCCACCGGCACGCCGGCCTCGACGGCGGCCAGCACCTCCCCGGTGACGTACTCCAGCCAGGGCACGCGGGCGTCGCCCTCGGCGCCGGTCTCGGCCACCAGGATCGGCCGGCCGAAGCGCTCCCAGACGTCGGCCAGGATGGCGCGGAACGGCTTGTGGTGCGGGTCGCCCCGCCCGATGGTGCCGCCGCCGAGGAACCACTGGTTGTCGGAGTAGTGGTTGACGCCGATGACGTCCAGCAGCTCCGGCCGGCCGCCGAGACCGGGCCACAGCTCGCCCGCCGTCATGTCCCAGGACTGGTACTGCGCGCGGGTGTAGGCCGCCGCCTCCCCTTGGTCCTCCGGCCGCTCGGGCCGCGCCGCGACGTGGATCACCGGATCGACGTGCACGAAGCGGGCGCGCGGGTCCGCGTCGCGCACCGCCTCGATCCCGGCGATGGCGGCGCGGACCAGCTGGTGCTTCAGCTCCCAGCCGCGCCCCTCGGCGTTGGGGTTCATCATCGCCCGGTCGCCGCCGGCCCAGGACCAGTAGGCGATCTCGTTGACCGGGCAGAAGAAGGGCACGGCGTCGGTTTCCTCGCGCACCAGCCGCGCCACCGCACCGGCGAAGCGGGCGAAGCGGTCGACGAACTGCGGGCGCCAGACGTCGATGCCGTCCGGGAAGCCGTAGTGGCAGAGGTCCCAGATCACCTGCACGTCCAGCTCCCGCGCCGCGCGCAGCATCGGCAGAAAACTGGACCAGTCGTAGCGGCCGGGCGCCGTCTCGATCAGGTGCCAGCGCACGCCGTCGCGCACGGTGCGGATGCCGTGGCGGAGCATGCCGCGGTAGTCCTCCGCCGCCCAGCGGTCGTGGCCGGTCGCCGCGATCAGGTCGAGGCGCCGGCCGTCGTGCCGCCGGTGGGTGGAGCATTCGAAGCCGCCAAGGAACAGGCTCCGAAACAAGGTCGGCGTGAGCATCCGATGTCCCCCCCCGGATGGTTTTCGTCGCCTACTCGGCCGCGTTGACCCGCGTCCGTTGCACCGGGACGCTGCGCGCCAGATCGGACAGCTTCGCCGCCGCCTCGTGCAGGCTGCGGCCCTCCGCCTCGGCCTTGGCGATGCGGCCGTAGAGCGCCAGCGCCTGCGCGACGACCTGGTCCATGTTGTAGTAGCGGTAGGTCGCCAGCCGCCCGACGAAGTGCACGTTCGGCGTGGCGTCGGCCAACGCCTGGTACCGGCGGTACAACTCGGCGTTCTCCGGCTTCGGCACGGGGTAGTACGGGTCGCCCTCGGCCGAGGGGAACTCGTAGGTCAGGCTGGTCTTCGGGTGGGTCTGGCCGGTGAGGTGCTTGTACTCGGTGATGCGGGTGTAGGGCACGTCCTCGGCCGGGTAATTGACCACCGCCACCGGCTGGAAGGTTTCCCGCTCCACCGTCTCATGCCGGAACCGGAGCGAGCGGTAGGGCAGCTTGCCGTAGCGGCAGTCGAAGAACTCGTCCACCGGGCCGGTGAAGATCAGGTTCTCATGCCGGATCTCGCGCGCCACCTCGCGGTAGTCGCAGTTCAGCAGGATCTTGATGTTCGGGTGGTCCAGCATGGACTCGAACATGCGCGTGTAACCGTGCAGCGGCATGTTCTGGAAGCTGTCGCCGAAATAGCGGTCGTCGTCGTTGGTGCGCGTCGGCACGCGCGCGGTCACCGCCTTGTCCAGCTCCGAGGGGTCGAGGCCCCACTGCTTGCGGGTGTAGCCGCGGAAGAACGTCTCGTACAGTTCCCGCCCGACGGCGCCGACCACCACGTCCTCCGAGGTGCGGACCTCGGCCACCGGCTCGGCCCTGGCCTTCAGGAACTCGGCCACCCCGGCCTCGTCCAGGTCCAGGCCGTACAGCGTGTTGACGGTGGTGCGGTTGATCGGGATCGGCACGAGGCGCCTGTCCACATGCGCCAACACCTTGTGCTCGTAGGGCCGCCACCTGGTGAAGCGGGAGAGGTAGTCCGCCACCGGCTGTGAATTGGTGTGGAAGATGTGCGGGCCGTAGCGGTGGATGAGGATCCCGTCGTCGTCGTAGTGGTCGTACGCGTTGCCGCCGATGTGCGGCCGGCGGTCGATGATCATCACGCGCTTGCCCAAGCCCCGCGCCAGCCGCTCGGCCAGCACCGACCCGGCGAAGCCGGCGCCGACGATCAGGTAGTCGAAGCCGGCCCGCGTCACCGGCCGCGGCGGCGCGGCGGTGCGGCTCAGATCACGCATTCGATCAGTCCTTTCATCCGGCCCCAGGTCGAATCCCAGGACATGTCGCGCAGCACCGCGTCCACCCGGGCCAGCCACTCCGGCGACGTGCGGTCCACCGCCAGGGCCTTCCCGCAGGCGGCGACGAACGCGTCCGGCGTGGCGGCGATGTGGACGAGGCCGGTGTGCCCATAGGTCCGCACCACGTCGCGGACCGGCGTGGAGACCACCGGGCGGCCGGAGGCGAGGAACTCCGGCGTCTTGGTCGGGCTGATGAAGCGGGTGGACTCGTTCATGGCGAACGGCATCACCGCCACGTCCCAGCCGGACAGGTAGCGCGGCAGGTCGGCGTAGCCGCGCATGCCCGGATAGTGGATGTTCGCCGCCCGCGGCAGCGTCGCCGGGTCGATCTTCACCACCGGGCCGAGCATCACGAACTGCCACTGCGGCCGCAGCGCCGCGGCGGCGGCCAGCAGGTCGATGTCGAAGCGCTCGTCGATCACCCCGAAGAACCCCAGCCGTGGGCGCGGCAGCCCGGCCTGGTCCTCCGGCTCGTCCACCGCGCCGCGCGCCCGGGCGAAGTGGGCGACGTCGACGCTGGAGGGGAAGGCGTGCACGCTGCCGTGCAGGTCGCGCTTGGCCTCGTACAGGCTGACGCCGCCGGTGAAGACCAGATCGGCGCGCCGCATCAGCGCGCGCTCGCGGTCGATCAGGTCCGGCGGGGCGCCGCGGAAGGCCGACAGCTCGTCCATGCAGTCGTAGACCACCGCCGCCGCCGGCAGGTGGTCGGAGACCGCGAGGCTCATCGGCGTGTAGTACCAGAGGATCGGCCGCTCGATGCCGCGCTCGGCGAAGAAGCGTTCGAGCAGGCTGCGCTGCGCCGCTTCCGCGTCCATGCCCTGCGGGATGCGCGGCACCACCAGGGTGATGCCCACGTCGGTGCCGTAGGTGTCGATGGACGGCGCGGCGGCGTCGGTGGGGACCGGCTCCTCGACGAAGAACAGGCGATATTCGCGGGCGAAGCGGGTCATCAGGTGCTGCGGGCGCTGCTGCACGAACCCCCAGCGCAGGTGCGAGAAGCAGACGAAGTCGCGCGGGCGCCGCGATGCGTCCAGCATGTCGAAGGCCCGCACGGCACCGCCGACGGTCAGGTCCTCGCTTTCGGTGTATTTCATACCCCGGGCCTCTCTGAGCCGTTGATCCTCGCCTTTTTCGGCCGAGACCGAACGCGCGCCTCGCCGTTTGCTTACGGCGTCGGGGAACAGCGGTTACTCCCAAGGGTTCCCGTTGGCGGCGGTGCCGATGCGGGTTAACCCGCGTTTCCCAAGGGGATGGGGACGCTCCTCCACCGGTGGTGGCGTCCCCCGGGAATCCGCCTGGATTTCCGGGATTCCACAGCGGCCGGCAACGGCCGGCGGGTCATCGGCGGGCGGTTCTCGCCCGCAGGTTTGCGTCGCGGCGCACGCCTTCCGGCGTAGCACCTAATCGCCATCCCAATGGTCTGGGACAAATCGGAGACATGCCCCCGCTTCCCCCAACGCGATGTCGACCCGGCGGCACCGTGCGGGGATACTCGCGCGCGTCGCCCGCCTCTGCCCCGTCCCCTGCCGAGGATCCCCCGCGCATGCCGACCAGCCCCACCGCCCTGCGGTCTCCCGACGTCGTGACGATCTCCGCCGGCACCCTGACGCTCGACGTGGCGCCGCAGGTCGGCGGCTCCATCGCGCGCTTCGCGGGCGTGAGCGGCGGCCGGCCGATCGACTGGCTGCGCCCGGCCACGCCCGAGGCGCTGGCCGCCCGCGACCCGCTGGGCATGGCGAGCTTCCCGCTGATCCCCTACTGCAACCGCATCCGCGACGGCCGCTTCACCTTCGAGGGGCGCGAGGTGGCGCTGCCCGCCAACTACCACGCCTCGCGCCACGCCATCCACGGCGACGCCTGGCAGCGCCCGTGGACGGTGGTCGAGCACGGCCCGGCCATGCTGACGCTGGCCTTCGTGCACGAGGGCGAGCGGAGCGGCGGCGCCTGGCCCTTCCCCTACGTGGCGCGGCAGATCTTCGAGCTGACGCCGGCAGGGCTGACGGTGCGCATGGCGGTGGCGAACACCGGCCGGACGACGATGCCGCTCGGCCTCGGCCATCACCCCTACCTGCCGCGCACGCCGGAGACGACGATCACCGCCACCGTCGACGCCATCTGGGCCACCGACGCCGAGGTGATGCCGACGACGCTGAAGCGCACCCGGGAGACCGAGCGGATGGCCACCGGCCTGCGCGTCGCCGACGCGGAGATGGACAACAATTTCGTCGGCTGGGACCGCACCGCCATCGTACGCTGGCCGGAGCGGAACGCCGCGCTGCGCCTGAGCGCCGACGCGCCGCTGGATTTCCTGGTGGCCTACACGCCGGCGCATGAGGACTTCTTCTGCCTGGAGCCGGTCGGCAACTGCACCGACTGGCCGAACCTGACGCACCTCGGCACCGCCCAGGTCGGCGGCATGGTGCTGGCGCCGGGCGAGACGACGGAGGTGCGGTTCCGGTTGGAGCCCACCTGCCCGTAAGGCTTAACCGCCGGATCATTCCGGTAAGTGAGACTGACCTGACGCCCCCCAATCACTAGGTGTGGGCCGGATGTTCGTGGAGGTTGTAAGTGGGTAAGGAAACGGTTCTCGTGACGGGGGGCGCCGGCTACGTCGGCAGCCACGCGGCGTTCGCCCTGCTCGACGCCGGCTATCGGGTCGTCGTGGTGGACGACCTGTCCACCGGCCACCGCGAGGCGGTGCCCGCGGACGCCGTGTTCGTCCGGGCGGACGTCGGCGACCGCAACGCGGTGGCGGAGGTGCTGCGCGGCCTCGACGTTTCGGCGGTGATGCACTTCGCCGGGTCGATCGTGGTGCCGGAATCGGTGGAGAAGCCGCTCGACTACTACGCCAACAACACCATGAACAGCATGGCGCTGGTCCGCACCTGCATCGAGGGCGGGGTGAAGGCGTTCCTGTTCTCCTCGACCGCCGCGGTGTACGGCGCGCCCGACCGCGTGCCGATCGACGAGACCATGCCGACCAAGCCGGTCAACCCCTACGGCGCCTCCAAGCTGATGACCGAGCGCATGCTGGCCGACGCCTCGGCGGCGCACGGGCTGCGCTACGCCTGCCTGCGCTACTTCAACGTGGCGGGCGCCGATCCGGCCGGCCGCGCCGGCCAGTCGTCGCGCGTCGCCACGCACCTGATCAAAATCGCCTGCCAGACGGCGCTCGGCCTGCGCCCGCGCATGTCGGTGTTCGGCGACGACTACCCGACGCCGGACGGCACCTGCATCCGCGACTACATCCACGTCACCGACCTGGTGGCGGCGCACGAGCAGACGCTGACCCACCTGCTGGGCGGGGCGGACTCGTTCATCGCCAACTGCGGCTACGGCAAGGGCTACTCGGTGAAGCAGATCATCGAGACGATGGAAAAGGTCCTCGGCCGTCCGCTGCCGGTGGACATCGCCGGCCGCCGCGCCGGCGACCCGCCGGAACTGGTGGCGGACTCCACCCTGCTGCGCAAGACGGTCGGCTGGGCGCCGAAGCACGACGACCTGGAACAGATCATCCGCAACGCGCTGGACTGGGAAGAGTCGCTGATCCGCAGCGGCCGGCTGGTGCCGGCGGAGTAATGCAGCCCCTCTCCCCCTGAGGGAGAGGGGTTTGGGGAGAGGGGGGCGCCGGCAAAGCCGGCCACGTTTCTTTCCCCCTCTCCCCAACCCCTCCCCCGCGAGGGGGGAGGGGCTTTTGCGTTCACACCACGTCCATCTCCTCGCTGGGCAGGAAGCCGCCGACCTGCCGGCGCCACAGTTCGGCGTAGCGGCCGCCGCGCGCCAGCAGTTCGGCGTGGCTGCCGGCCTCCAGGATGCGGCCGCGCTCCATGTAGAGGATGCGGTCCATCCCGGTGATGGTGGACAGCCGGTGCGCGATGGCGATCACCGTGCGGCCCTTGAACAGCTCCCACAGCGCGTCCTGGATCAGGTGCTCGGTCTCGGAATCGAGAGCGCTGGTCGCCTCGTCCAGCACCAGGATCGGCGCGTCCTTCAGGAACGCGCGGGCGATGGCGATGCGCTGGCGCTCGCCGCCGGACAGGCGGATGCCCTGCTCGCCCACCACCGCGTCATAGCTCTGCGGGCGCTGCAGGATGAATTCGTGGCAGTGCGCCTTGCGCGCGGCGTCGAGCACCGACTCCTCCGTCGCGTCGGGGACGGCGTAGGCGATGTTGTCGCGGATGGTGCGGTGGAACAGCGCCGGCGCCTGCGGCACCTCGGCCACCGCGGCGTTCAGCGAATCCAGCGTCACTTCGGCGATGTCCTGCCCGTCGATCAGGACGCGGCCGGCCAGCGGGTCGTACTGGCGGCGCAGCAGCTTGACCAGCGTGCTCTTGCCGGCGCCCGAGGGGCCGACCAGCGCCACCTTCTCGCCCGGACGGATGGCGAGGGCGAGGTTGTCGAACACCGGCGTGCCGTCGCCGTGGGCGAAGCGCACGCCGCGGACGTCGATGGCGCCGGCCTCGACCTCCAGCGGCCGGGCGTGCTGACGGTCCACCACCTCGTGCGGGCGGACGATCACCGACAGGGCGCCGGACAGGTTGCCGAGGTTCTCGAAGAACCCGAGCATGCGGGTGGACAGGCTCCACACGTTGTTGCCGACGACGCTGGCCAGCGAGAACACCATGGCGAAGTCGCCCACCGTCATGCGGCCGGCCATCGCCTCCGACACGGCGATGCCGATCAGCGCGATCTGGAACACCAGCAGCGCGTTGAACAGGATGAACCACTGCTTCACCAGGAACCAGCGCAGCGCGTTGGAGCGCTCGGCCTCCTGCCCCAGCGCCTCGGACAGACGGCCGTGCTCGTGCTCGCGGCGGACGAAGGCGCGCACCAGTTCGATGTTGGATATCACGTCCACCATGTGACCGGTGGAGGCCGAAACCTGCTCGGAGAACGCCTTCGACAGCACCATGCAGCGCCTGGCCAGCCCCGCCGACATGGCGAGCTGGACCGCCGTCCATCCCACCAGCAGCACCGCGAAGAAACCGTGCGCCGCCCCCAGCAGGTAGAGGCTGACCGACAGCACGATGACGATGCGGATGATGTCGTTGGTCAGGATGTCGACCAGCTGCAGCGCGCTCTGCCCCGCCTGCTTGACCTTCTGGCCGAGGCTGCCGGCGAAGTTCTCCTGGAAATAGCGCGGCGAGTGCTCGGACAGGTAGGAGAACAGGTAGGACTGGATCTCGAAGCGCAGCGACGGCGAGGTGAAAATGTCGGTCACCTCGCGCGCCCGGTTGAACAGCGCCGAGCCGACCCACAGCCCGCCCAGCGCCAGGAACCAGAACAGCGCCCCGCCCTCCCAGCCGCGGCCGGCCGACAGCGCGTCCACCAGCGCCTTCAGCGCCACCGGCTCCATCACCATCAGCCCGATGCCGCCGGCCGCGGTGACATTGAGCAGAATCACCCGCCCGAGGAAGCGGCGGCGCACGAACGCCCATAGGAAGCGCCAGGGCGAGGCGGGCACGCCCTCGGGCGTCAGGTCGGTGTAGCGGATCGGCTCGGGGGCGAACACGCGGGAGGAACTCCGGCGGACGGGGACAGGGAGGGCAAGATCGCGCCGCAACGCCGGTTTGTCACGCTCTCCTGAGGTGCAAGGGCCTTGCGCCCGCCGCATGGCCGGGCCCTACGCCTCCGGCGCGTCGGCATCTCCGAGGGCTTCTCCGGGCATCACCTCCTCCACCCGCACACCGGCCTCGCGGCAGACCGCGGCGAGGCGGTCCGAGGGCAGCGTGTCGGTGACGAAGGTGTGGACCTGCGAGATGTGGCCGATGCGCACGGGCGCGGTGCGCTCCAGCTTCGAGCGGTCGGCGACCAGGATGACGTGGCGGGCGTTGGCGATGATCGCCTGGCTGACCCGCACCTCGCGGTAGTCGTAGTCGAGCAGGTCGCCGTCCTCGTCGATGGCCGAGGCGCCGACGATGGCGTAGTCCACCTTGAACTGGTTGAAGAAGTCGGTGGTCGCCTCGCCGACGATGCCGCCGTCCGCGCGCCGCACCACGCCGCCGGCGACGATCACCTCGATGTGCGGCTCCGGGCGCAGGCGGTTGGCGACGTTGATGTTGTTGGTGATGACCACGAGATCGGAGCGGCCTTGCAGCGCCCGCGCCACCTCCTCGGTGGTCGTGCCGATGTTGATGAACAGCGACGAGCCGTCGGCGATCAGCGACGCCGCGCGCTCGCCGATCCGGCGCTTCTCGTCGTGGGCGATCTGCCGGCGCGCCTCGTAGCCGAGGTTCTCGACGCCCGAGCCGGCAATGGCGCCGCCGTGCACGCGCTGGAGCAGCCGGCGCTCGCACAGGCCGTTGAGGTCCTTGCGGATGGTCTGCGGGGTGACCGCGAAGTGCTGGGCCAGGTCGTCCACCAGCACCCGGCCGGACGCGCGCGCCAGCGCCAGGATCTCGCTCTGACGGGGCGTCATGGGGTCCATCGGCGGTCCTTCTTATCGTCATCCCCGCGAAGCGCGGCCGTTGCACACCCTCCCCCTGCCCCGCAGGGGGAGGGAGGGACCCGCTCGAAGAGCGGGAAGGTGGGGGCAGCGGCGCGCACGAGAATCAACGCCTGCCGCGTACGCCGTTGCCCCCACCTTCCCACGCCTGCGGCGCGGGCCCCTTCCTCCCCCAGCGGGGCTGGGGGAGGGATTGGCAAAGCTCCCGCCTTCGCGGGGATGACGATAAAGAGAATGCGCACCGGGGAGCAAACCGTTTCGCGCCACGCCGCGCACGCAACGAAAAGCCCCCTTCCCTCGCGGGAAGGGGGCCTGACGCGTCAACCGGTCAGTGCTTCTTGAAGCTCTCGTTCAGCTTCTGCTCGGCCTCCAGCGCTCCGGCCGGAAGCTGGTGGGCGATGCCCTTGTGGCAGTCGATGCAGGTCTGGCCCTGCAGCGCGCCGTTCAGGTGGCGGTCACGCGCCCGGCTGCGCTGCTGCGTCACGTCCATGGTCTGGAAGTTGTGGCAGTTGCGGCACTCGCGCGAGTCCGTCTTCTTCATGCTGGTCCAGACGTTGTTGGCCAGCCGCGGGCGCTGTTCCTCGAACTTCTCGCGGGTGTTGATCGAGCCCAGCGCCCAGTGCAGCACCTCGTTCGACGCCTGGATCTTGCGCACGATCTTGTGGACCCACTCCTTCGGCACGTGGCAGTCGGGGCAGGTGGCGCGGACGCCGGTGCGGTTCGAGTCGTGGATGCTGCCGGTGTACTCCGCGTAGACGTTGTTCTTCATCTCGTGGCAGGAGACGCAGAACTCCTCGCGGTTGGTCATCTCCATGGCCCAGTTGAAGCCGCCCCAGAAGACGATGCCGGCGACGACGCCGACCAGCAGCAGCCCGGCCAGCGAATAGCGCGCGGACGGGCGCCACAGGGTGGCCCACAGGCGGCGGAGCGCACCGGGCCGGCGGCCGGCGATGGTTTCGGTGGTCATGGCCTGGGTCTCCTCAGCGCGCCGCGTTGGCCGGCGTGAAGCGGTTCTCGACCAGCGGCAGCGCGTCGGTCTGCGGCACGTGGCACTGCGTGCAGAACCAGCGGGTGCCGGCGATCTGGTCCAGCCGGTTGCCCTGGCGGTCCTGGTAGTGCGTCTCGCTGACCTTCGGCGCGTTCTCGCGGGTGTTGTTCGGCCAGTCGTGGCAGCGCAGGCACTGGTTGACCTTCAGGTCGATCTCGTAGCGGTCGACCTTGTGCGGGATCAGCGGCGGCTGCTGGCGATAGGCGCGGTCGAGCGGCTTGCCCTCGCGCACGGCGTGCACCTCGGGGGCGGCGTTGTTCTCCTCGATGGCGAGTTCGCCGCGCAGCGAACGCACGTCGCCGGCCCGCAGCGAGCCGGGCATGAGGGTGGCGGCCACCAGCACCAGGCCGACCGCCGCGGCAATGAGCTTCAGTCCAGTCTTCACGGTAGGTCTCCTTGACGAAGGGGTGCCGCTCCGGCGGCCGGACCTTGCCGGCCGACGCCGAGGACGAACACGCTCTGCGGGCATACATCGACGCAGCGGCCGCAGGCCGTGCAGTCGCGGGAAAGGATGAGGTCGCTGTCGGGGTTCTTCAGCGACGGGGTGATGACGTGCGGCTCGGGGCAAACCGCAAAGCAGTCCTGGCAGTGGTCGCAGGCGGCGCGGCGCGGCGCGCCGACCCGCACCCGGCCCCAACGGCCGATCAGTCCGTAGAAGGCGCCGACCGGGCACAGCGCGCCGCACCAGCCGCGCGGCGCCACCGCCAGATCGAACAGGAAGACGGCCGCCACCACGCTCCAGGCGAGCCCCCAGGTCAGCGAAGACCCGAAGACCAGCGCGCGGTGCGTCATGGTGACCGGGTTGACCAGCTCCCACGCGATGCTGCCGCCCACGGCGGAGGCCAGCAGCGCGCCGGCCAGCACCACGAGGCGCAGCCGCCGGTCGAGCCGCACGCCGTCGCGCCAGCCGAGCCGGCGGCGCAGCGCCGCGGCGCCGTCGGTGACGACGTTGACCGGGCACACCCAGGCGCAGAACAGCCGCCCGCGCAGCAGCGCGTACGCCGCCAGCACGATCGCGGCGCCGAGCAGCGCCGCCGTCTCCGGCACATGGCGCGCGACCAGCGACTGCAACACGATGAACGGGTCGCTCAACGGCAGCACGCCGAGCGTCAGGCTGGTCGCCAGCGTCCCCTTGACGATCCACACGCCGAGCAGCGGGCCGCCGAGGAACAGCGCCAGGAAGCCCAGCTGCGCGGCGCGGCGGGCGAGCAGCCAGCGGTGCGCGGCGAACCATCCCTTCGCCCGGATCGCCGCGGGCCCCGGCCGACGACGCGCGCTCATGGCCGGAACTCCCGGCCAGGGGCGCGGGGTAGCTCGGGCGGGGTGTAGCCGCGGTCGGGCAGGTCGATGATGCCCTCGACGAACGGCTTGTCGCCGTGCCGGGCCTTCTCCTCCCAGCCCAGCCCGTAGTGCGCGCCGATGCGGCCCTTCGCCAGCGCGGCGGGCAGCACCTTGATGGCGGCCTCCTCCAGCACGCAGGCGTGCTCGCACTTGCCGCAGCCGGTGCAGGCGTCGGTATTCACCACCGGGATCAGGTGGGCGTGCCGGCCGGTGCGTTCGTTGTGCCGCGTCTCCAGCCGGATCGCCTTGTCGATCAGCGGGCAGACCCGGTAGCAGACGTCGCAGCGCAGCCCCAGCACGTTCAGGCAGGTCTCGTGCCCGACCAGCACGGCGCTGCCCATGCGCGCCTTGTCGATGTCCTTCAGCCTCTTGTCGAGCGCGCCGGTCGGGCACGCGACGACGCAGGGGATGTCCTCGCACATCTCGCACGGCACCTTGCGGGCGTCGAAGTACGGCGTGCCGGCGGTGGCGGCGGCGCCCAGGTCGGCGAGCCTCAGCGTGTCGTACGGGCAGTCGCGCACGCACAGCCCGCAGCGCACGCAGGCGGACAGGAACTCGGACTCCGGCAGCGCGCCGGGCGGACGCAGGGCGGTCGCCGCCAGGGTCCGCGACGGTGCCGCCGCCCAGCCGAGCAGCAGCGCCAGGAACCCCGCCCCGCACGCCCCGCGGGCGGCGTCGGCGAGGAACCTGCGGCGGTCCACGGCTGGTTTGTCCGATGCCATTGCGAATGTCCTCTGTTTCCCTCCCCTGCCTCCGGCGGGGGAGGGTCAGGGTGGGGGCAGCGGCGTGTCGGGGAGGCCGCTGCCCCCACCCTTCCCAGGCTTCGCCTGGGCCCCTTCCCTCCCCCTGCGGAGCAGGGGGAGGGCGTCCCGGGTTCCTACGCCTTCACCACCTTGACGGCGCACTTCTTGAAGTCCGTCTCCTTGGAGAGCGGGCAGGTGGCGTCGAGCGTCAGCTTGTTGACCAACTGGCTCTCGTCGAAGAACGGGATGAACACCACGCCCTTCGGCGGCTTGTTGCGGCCCTGCGTCTCGACGCGGGTGAGCAGCTCGCCGCGGCGGGTCTGCAGCTTCACCGGCAGGCCGCGGCGCAGGCCGCGCGCCTTGGCGTCCTCGGGGTGCATGAAGACCACCGCGTTGGGCACCGCCTTGTGCAGCTCCGGCACGCGCCGGGTCATCGAGCCGGTGTGCCAGTGCTCCAGCACGCGCCCCGTCACCAGCCACATGTCGTACTCGGCGTCCGGGCTCTCGGCAGGCGGCTGGTAGGGCAGCGCGAAGATGTTCGCCTTGCCGTCCTTGTTGCCGTAGAACTTCACGCCCTCGCCCGCCTTGACGTACGGGTCGTAGCCCTCGCGGAAGCGCCACAGCGTCTCCTTGTTGTCCACCACCGGCCAGCGCAGGCCGCGGGCCTTGTGGTACACCCCGTAGTCGGCGAGGTCGTGGCCGTGGCCGCGGCCGAATCCGGCGTACTCCTCGAACAGCCCCTTCTGCACGTAGAAGCCGAAGTGCTTGGACTCGGTGTTCTCGAAGCCCGGCTGCAGCTGGTCCAGGCCGAACTTGTTCACCTGACCGTTCTGGTACAGCACCTCGAACAGGGTCTTGCCCTTGAACTCGGGGTTCTTGTCCAGCAGTTCCGCCGGCCACACCTCGTCGGTGGTGAAGCGCTTGGCGAACTCCATGAGCTGCCAGAGATCGGACTTCGCCTCGCCCGGCGCGTTGACCTGCTGGCGCCACACCTGGGTGCGGCGCTCGGCGTTGCCGTAGCCGCCCTCCTTCTCCATCCACATGGCGGTGGGCAGGATCAGGTCGGCCGCCATGGCGGAGACGGTCGGGTACGGGTCGGACACCACCACGAAGTTGTCGGGGTTGCGCCAGCCCGGATAGATCTCGTCGTTGATGTTCGGGCCGGCCTGCATGTTGTTGGTGCAGAGCGTCCAGTAGCAGTTCAGCTTGCCGTCCTTGAGCATGCGGCTCTGCAGCACGGCGTGGAAGCCGATCTTCTCCGGCACGGTGCCTTCCGGCACCTTCCAGATCGTCTCGGCCGTCTTGCGGTGCTCGGGGTTGGTCACCACCAGATCGGCCGGCAGGCGGTGGGCGAAGGTGCCGACCTCGCGCGCGGTGCCGCAGGCGGAGGGCTGGCCGGTCAGCGAGAACGGGCTGTTGCCCGGCTCGGAGATCTTACCGGTCAGCAGATGGATGTTGTAGACGAGGTTGTTGGCCCAGGTGCCGCGGGTGTGCTGGTTGAACCCCATGGTCCACAGCGACATCACCTTGACCTTCGGGTCGGCGTACAGCTCGGCCAGCGCCTTCAGCTGATCGACCGGCACGCCGGAGATCTGGCTGGTCTTCTCGGCCGTGTACTCCGACACGAACTGCTTGAACTCGTCGAAGCTGATCGGCGACGACTTGTTCGGGTCGGCGGCGTCCTTGGCGTCCTTCTCCAGCGGGTGGTTCGGGCGCAGGCCGTAGCCGATGTCGGTCACGCCCTTCTTGAAGTTGGTGTGCTTGGCGACGAACGCCTCGTTCACCCGGCCGGTCTGGATGATGTGGTTGGCGATGAAGTTGAGGATCGCCAGGTCCGACTGCGGCTTGAAGATGATCGGCAGGTCGGCCAGCTCGTAGGACCGGTGCTCGAAGGTCGAGAGCACGGACACCTTGCAGTCCTTGTGGCTCAGGCGGCGGTCGGTGATGCGCGACCACAGGATCGGGTGCATCTCCGCCATGTTCGAGCCCCAGAGCACGAAGGCGTCGGCGTTGTCGATGTCGTCGTAGCAGCCCATCGGCTCGTCGATGCCGAAGGTGCGCATGAAGCCGACCACGGCGGACGCCATGCAGTGCCGGGCGTTCGGGTCGATGTTGTTGGAGCGCAGGCCGGCCTTCATCAGCTTGACGGCCGCGTAGCCCTCCATGATCGTCCACTGGCCGGAGCCGAACATGCCGATGGAGGACGGGCCGTTCTTCTTCAGCGACGCCTTCCACTTCTGCGCCATGATGTCGAACGCCTCGTCCCACGAGACCGGCGTGAACTCGCCGTTCTTGTCGAACACGCCGTTCTTCTTGCGCAGCAGCGGCTTGGTCAGGCGGTCCTCGCCGTACATGATCTTGGAGAGGAAGTAGCCCTTGATGCAGTTCAGGCCGCGGTTGACCGGCGCGTCGGGGTCGCCCTGGGTGGCGACCACCTTGTCGCCCTTGACGCCGATCAGCACGCCGCAGCCGGTGCCGCAGAACCGGCACGCGCCCTTGTCCCAGCGGATGTCGTCCGGAAGACGGCCGGTCGGCTGAGCGACCGCCGTCGAGACGGGCAGCCCGGCCACCGCGGCGGTCGCCGCCACCGCATTGGCCTTAACGAAATCTCGCCTGGTGAACTTCATGAGGGCATCTCCTCAGACAGGTCGTCCGTCTCGCAGTGGTGGTAGACCAAGGCCGCCGACACGACGCCTTCGATCGCGGGGAATTGGCTCAGAGTGAGCGACGCCGGGACGCCGTCGGCGTCCTCGACGGTGACCACGAGGCGGCCGTCCGCCACCTCCTGGTGGATCTCGACGCCGGGCAGCGCCGCCAAGCCGCGCTTGGCGGCTTCGAGCCGCTCCGGCACGGCGTGGACCAGCACGCCGCAGACGTTGTGACCGGCCGGCGGGGCTGCCGCCTCCCGGTCGATGAAGCGCGTCAGCCGCATGCCGCGACCTCCCTCTCGTCCTGGTGCATCTCTTGGTTCGGGCGGACCGAAATCGCCTTGACCGGGCACGGACCGACGCAGGCGCCGCAGCCTGTGCACGAGGCGCCCGTGATCTCCGGCAGCCAGCGCCCCCGCCCCAGCGGGCGGAAGCGGATCGCCCGCGCCTCGCAATGGTCGCCGCACACCCGGCAGTCCACGCCGTTGACCGACAGGCAGCCGGCGCCGATGTCCGCCTTCAGGCCCCACGGCGCCCGCTCCCCGTCGCGCACCAGCGCGCCGGTGGGGCAGGCGTCGACGCAGGCGCTGCAGAACGTGCAGGACCCGGCCGCGAAATCGACGCTGGGGTAGCCGGCGCGGTCCTGCGTGATGATCTTCTCGGGGCAGGCGCGCTCGCACCGGCCGCAGCGGTCGCAGTCGTCGGCGAACGCGTCGGTCGTCCATGGCGGACGCACGGCGTCGGGATCGCCCCGGAACCGTCCGCGCAGGAAGTTGAACCGACTGACCGCGCCCATGGGCGAAACTCTCCCGTTCGCGGCCCGCGCCCCTTTCGGGTGCAGGCCGCGTTGACCCCGTTTCTCGTACCGTGATTCGTCGCCCAGGTTGTGCCGATGGCTCCACCGACACGCTTAGGCTTGAGGGACTATGGGCGCCGCCCAACCGCCCCAACCTTGACTTCGGTCAAGATCGCACTGGACGGTTTGTCGCACGTAAGCCGAAATACCTCAGCAAATCCGTCGAGTATTGCCGCCGCCCGATCAGGCGACGCGGCCTACCGCTCGCCCCCGCTCTGGCGCATCATGGCCGGGACAAACCGACCGCGACGGGAAGAAGGAATGGCGACCAGGATGCCCCACGACACAGACCTCGACCGCCGCCTCGCCGCCGGCGCCGCGGTGGCGCGCGAGGCCGGCCGCCTGGCCCGCCGCTACTTCGAGCGCCGCGCCGACCTGACCGTCGAGGTCAAGGGTCCGCAGGACCTCGTCAGCGTCGCCGACCGCGCGGTGGAGGAGTTGATTCGCGCCCGCCTGTCCGCCCTGTTCCCGGAGGACGCGGTGGTCGGCGAGGAGGCCGGCGGGCTGGCGGCGGCGCGGGTGTGGGTGGTCGATCCCATCGACGGCACGCAGAACTTCCTGCGCGGCCTGCCCTGGTTCGGCGTGGTGCTGGCACTGATGGTGGACGGCCGCACCGAGTTGGGCATCATCTACGACCCCAACACCGACGAGCTGTACACCGCCCGGCGCGGCGGCGGTGCCTTCCTGAACGGCGAGTCGATCCGGGTGTCCGGCTGCGCGCAACTGGACAAGGCGGTGATCGGCGTCGGCCACTCGCCACGCCACGCGCCGCACGTGTTCCTGGAGCCGTTCACGGCGGTGATCGAGGCCGGTGCGCAGACGCGCAACCTGCTGACCGCGGCCCTGCAGCTGGCGCACGTCGCTTGCGGGCGCCTGGACGCGACCTGGGACCCGTACCTGCTGCCCTGGGACGTGCTGGCGGGAATTCTGCTGGTGGAGGAAGCCGGCGGCGCGGCGGCGCCCTACCAGCTGCGCCCGGACTTTTCCGGCGGCGCACCGCTGCTCGCCGGAACGGCGGCACTGGTCGACGCGCTGCGCCCGCTTGTCACGGACCGCGCCGACAAGGAGTAGAAACGCGAGATGCCGGGCCCGCCGAAGCGGACCCGGCACGTTCTCGAGACCGCCGAATTAGGCGAGTTCGATGCGCTCGGCCTCGGGGCCCTTCTGGCCCTGACGCACGGTGATGCGCACGCGCTCACCGTCCTGCAGGCCGCTCAGGCCGGACCGCTCGACCGCCTTGACGTGCACGAAGACGTCCTTGCCGCCGTTGTCCGGAGCGATGAAGCCGAAGCCCTTGGTCACGTTGAACCACTTCACCGTGCCGTCGACGACTTCGCCGCCGCCGCCCTGGTCGCCGTAGCGGTCGTAGCCGCCGCCGCCGTAGCCGCCGCCACGCGACGGACGGTCGCCGTAGCCGCCACCGCCGCCGCCACGCGACGGACGCTCCTGCGCGGTCGACTTATCGACCGAGTGCAGGGCGGCGACCTGCGGGCCCTTCGGGCCGCGCGACAGGTCGCACACGACGGTCGTGCCCTCGGGCAGCGAGTCGTGACCGGCGAACTGCACGGCCGAAGCGTGCAGGAAGGCGTCCGGCGAGCCGTCCTCCGGCGTCACAAAGCCGAAGCCCTTCTCCGGGTTGTACCACTTCACAGTGGCGGTGATGTTGCGCTGGGTGATCTCGGGAGCAGAAGCGCGGAAACCACCGCGCTGGGGACGATCGTACATCGGGGTCTCGTAAAACGTAAAAAGATGCCGCAGCCGCTATGGATGGGCTGAACAACAATGCCTGTCGACAGCACCCGATGCAATCGTAATCGCGCCCTAGGCACAAAGAACATTCGAGGGTACGCCCCCTCTCATACCGGTGCATGGCCGCTGCATGGCGGCGATGGTGCTTGACCCGAGCGACGTTCGGCGTCATACCGACATCGAAACGGACGCCCGCCGCTGCGGCGGGGTGTTCCATGCGTGTCGTGATCGCGCGGAACCGCGGCCGGGATCCCTCCCGCCGCCGGTGCAAATCCGAGACGTACCTGCCCATACGGCCCGACCGGCACGCGCACGGTCCGGGGCCTAAGAAAGCGCGATCCGCTCAGCCGATTACGCAGACCCATCGCCCCCGCGCCGCGGGGGCACGGCGGTGCGCGCGACCCAAGGACACCATGACCTCCTTTTCCGACCTTTCGCTCCGTTCCGAGATCCAGGCCGCGCTGGCCGCCCAGGGCTACGTGACGCCGACGCCGATCCAGGCGCAGGCCATTCCGCCGGCGCTGCTCGGCCGCGACATCCTGGGCATCGCCCAGACCGGCACCGGCAAGACCGCCGCCTTCACCCTGCCGATCCTGCAGCGCCTGTCCACCGCCACGACCGGCCGCGGCGCGGCGCCGCGCACGCTGATCCTGACGCCGACGCGCGAGCTGGCCATCCAGATCGGCGACAGCATCGCCAACTACGGCGCTGGCCTGAGCCTGCGCCACGCGGTGATCTTCGGCGGCGTCGGCCAGAGCCCGCAGGTGGATGCGCTGCGGCGCGGCCTCGACATCCTGGTCGCCACGCCGGGCCGCCTGATCGACCTGATGAACCAGGGGCACGTGAAGCTCGACCGGCTGGAGGTCTTCGTCCTCGACGAGGCCGACCGCATGCTCGACATGGGCTTCATCCACGACGTCAAGCGCGTCATCGCCAAGCTGCCCAAGGAGCGGCAGACGCTGTTCTTCTCGGCCACCATGCCGAAGGAGATCACCGACCTCGCCAACCGCCTGCTGAAGGAGCCGGTCCGCGTCGAGGTCACCCCGGTCGCCACCACGGCCGAGCGCATCGACCAGAGCGTGATCTTCGTGCCGGCGACCGACAAGCGGCACCTGCTGCTGGAGATGCTGGGCAAGGACGCCGGCATGGACCGCGTGATGGTGTTCACCCGCACCAAGCACGGCGCCAACAAGGTGACCGAGCATCTGGTCAAGGGCGGCATCACCGCCGCCGCCATCCACGGCAACAAGTCGCAGAGCGCCCGCCAGACGGCGCTGGAGGGCTTCCGCGCCGGCACCGTGCGCGTGCTGGTCGCCACCGACATCGCGGCGCGCGGCATCGACGTGGACGGCGTATCGCACGTGGTCAACTTCGAGCTGCCGAACATCCCCGAGAGCTACGTGCACCGCATCGGCCGCACCGCGCGCGCCGGCGCCTCGGGCATCGCCATCGCCTTCTGCGACGACGGCGAGGAGCGCGCCTACCTGCGCGACATCGAGAAGCTGACCCGCAAGCCGCTGACCGTGCTCGGCACTCCGGCCTACCGCCGCCCGGCCCCAGCCGAGGCGCACGCCGGCTCCCGGCACAACCCGCCGCCGCATCGCGCCGAGCAGCACCGCGGCGAGCGCCGCGGCCCGCAGCCGCCGCGCCCGGGCCGCGCCGAGCAGGCCCGCCCGGCCCGCGCCGAGCAGCCCAAGCAGGCGAACAAGCCGGCAACCACGCAGGCCCGGCCACCGCGCAACGACCAGCCGCGCCAGGACCGTCCGCAGCACGCCCGCGGCGCCGCCCCGCGCGGCCGCGGCTCGGCGTTCGGCGACTTCGTGTCGGCGATCAACGGTCCGCGCTCGTCCGACAAGCGCTGAGCCCGGTGTCCACGCCCGTACCCGACTGCGAGAGCTGCGGAGCCTGCTGCGCCTATTCGTGGACGTGGCCGGCGTTCGTCGGCCCGCGCGACGGCGACGGCATCCCGCGGCACCTCGTGGAGAACGGGCGGATGCGCTGCGACGGCGACCGCTGCACGGCGCTGCGGGGGATCATCGGCGAGGAGGTCACCTGCGTCGTCTACGACGACCGCCCGCTGGTCTGCCGGGAGTTCACCGCCGGCAGCGACGCCTGCCACGCCGTCCGCGCCCGGTTCGGGCTGGACGGCGCGGCCGGCGGGTAACCGGCGTCAGTTCGCGGCCGCCGCCCGGCCGCCGCCGGAGCCGGCCATGCCGTTGTTCATGGCCCAGATCGCCGCCTGCGTGCGGTTCACCGCGCCGATCTTGCGCAGCAGGCTCTTCAGGTGGACCTTCACCGTGGCCTCGGTGATGCCCAGCTCGTTGGCGATCTGCTTGTTGCCGTGGCCGCTGGTCAGCCGCGTCAGGATCTCGATCTCGCGGTTCGACAGCGTGCGCCCGCCGATGCTGGTGGAGCCCGGCGAGCCCGGGCTTTGCGCCAGGATCTGCGCCATGTCGCGCGGGTACACCTTGCCGCCGGCCAGCGCGTAGCGCACCCACTGCGCCAGCGCGGTCGCCGAGGTGTCGGCGGTCAGGCAGCCGTCGGCGCCGGCGGCCAGCGCCTCGCGCAGCGTGGCGCCGCTGATCGTCGTGGCGAGCAGGAGGATGCGCGAGTCGGCGAACGCCGCGCGCAGCGTGGCGACGTCGTCGCCGACCGCCTGGCAGCCGGTGGCGTCGAACAGGATGGCGTCCGCAGCCGGGGCCGAACCCTGGGCAGCCTGGCGGGCGTTCGCGGCTTCGGCAGTCACGTCGAAACCCTCCTCACCCAGAAGGTGTCGCAGACCGCCCCGCTGGAGCCCGTTGGCCCCGATGATCATGACCGTCGGCACGTCTCACTCCTCTATCAGCATCGCTGGATGGGGACAGACTATCCGTTCTTGCGCCGCGGGCAACGAACCGGACGGCGAACCGGGGCACGCAGCCGCGATGCCCAGATCGGGGGACCTTCTCCAAATGTTCCCGGAAAACATCCTACCAAAGTAGTGCTTGCGCACTTTGCTGCGCTGCAACATACTCCGGGTGTTCGCCCTTCTTGGGCGTTTCCTCCCTAGACTACGGGCCGCCGCGCACGCGCAGCGGCCTCTTTTTTTGCCCAAACCTCAGTCCGCCAGGACGCGGTAGGCGATGTACCGGCGGGCGAGCGGGGCCGGCAACGGCAGCGGCCGCAGCCAGACCGGCGGCCGGCCGATCCACAGCCGCGCCAGCACGCCGCGCGGCTGCCCGCCCATCAGCCGCTCGACGCCCGCGCCGCTGCTGCGGCACAGCAGCACGTGCGTCACCGCGCGGCGGCGGGCGACCTCGCGCGCCTCGGCGTCGCTGCCCAGGAAGAAGCGGACGGTGTCGAGGATGGCGTCGGCGCCGCGATGGTACGGGCCGGCGACCGCAGCGCCGCCGGTGCGGTAGGCGATCTCCGGCCCGTCGAAGAGGTTGGTCATCAGCGTGGCGCCGGAGTCGGTCAGGAACGGCGCCACCTCGGCGTAATTGCACGGGCGTGGCGCGCCCAGCCCGACCGTCCCGCCCATCGGCGCCGCGATGGCCGCCGCCACCGCCCAGGTGCCGGCCGCCGAGACCACGAACACCGCCCTCCCCGCCAGCCGCCGCATCCGGCCGCGCTCCGCTCGGCACCACAGGAGCAGCGCCGCCAGCCCCTCCACCCAGGGGATGACGCTCACCGCCTCCAGCATCGCCACCTCGCGCACCGCCAGCACGCTGGAGACGAGGTAGACCGCCAGGAACAGCGCCAGCACCGCATGCCGCCGCGCGTCCGCGCCGCGGCGCCGCAACAGCACCAGCGCGGTGAAGATCACCGCCGGAAAGAACGGTCCCCAGTCCAGCACGAAGGCCAGCCGCTCGCCCCAAGTGGCGACGCTCAGCGCCCGGTCGGCCTGCACCGCCTCGGTCAGCAGCCGCTTCACCAGCGGGTCGACTCCGTCGTACGGGTGGACCAGCATGCCGGGGAACGCCGCCAGCGCGACTCCGGCCACCGCCACGCCGGCCACGGCCAGCGCGCCGAGCCGCCGCCGCGGAGTCGCCAGCACGCCGCGCGCCGCCGCGCGGTCGACGAGCCCCACCGTCATCAGCGACGCCAGCGCCAGCGCCGCGTGGAAGGCGGAGATGCGGTCCACCTCCAGGTCACCCAGTCCCCACGGCCCGCGCTCGGCCAGCAGCGCCAGCGGCAGCAGCGCCGCCAGCGCCGCCGCGTAGGCCAGCAGCGCGCGCGGCCGCTGCGGTCCGCAGAGTGCCCACAGCAGCCCGAGCGCCGTCCCCGCCGTGGCGGCGAGCAGCACGCCCTCGACCGAGGTCCACAGCGCCACCGTGACCGCCAGCGCCGCCAGGACCGGCGGTCCCCGCCGATCCGGCCCCACCGCGTGGCGCAGCAACGCCGCCAGCGTCGCCAGCAGCAGCAGCACGAGCAGCCCGTGATGGTCGGCCGCGCCGGCCGAGAACACGGTGTCGGCGCTCACCTGCAGGGCCAGCAGCAGCACCGCGCCGACGAACCAGCGGTCGTTCAGGACGGGCCGGGTCGCCACCGACAGCACCGGCACGCACAGCAGGTGCAGCAGCGGCCCCATCAGGACCGCCGCGCGCAGCAGCGCGTCATGATACGAAAGTACCAGGCCAGCCAGCCCGGCGCCGGCCAGCAGCAGCAGGTCCACCGGGTGCGTCCAGTGCAGCGACTGCCCGTAGGGCGCGTTCAGCCGGCTCAGCAGCGGGTCGAACCAGCCGCCGCGGTCGTGCAGTTGCTCGACCCGCATGACGCGGGCGTAGCTGTCGGCGTCGTAGAGCTGCGTCCAATTGCCGTCGGCGGCCAGCGGGCTGATGCCGAGCAGCACCAGCGCCACCTGCGCCGCCGCGACGATCAGCAGGCCCAGCGCCAGCGCCGCCGGCGCGTGCAGCAGCGGCCGGGCGGCGGCGGATTCGGCGGACGGCACCGCAGTGCTGGCCATGGCTGGGCTCGCGAAGGGAAGGTCGCGCAGCTTCAGCAAGGATCACGCCATGGCCAGCCTTGCCCCTCCCCCGCCTCCGGCGGGGGAGGATGGGTGGGGGCAGCGGCGTTGGCGGTGGGCGCTGATTCTCGTGCTGGCCGCTGCCCCCACCCAACCCTCCCCCAGCGGGGCTGGGGGAGGGCCAAGTCCGGAAAATCGGGAAACCCCGCCCCACCCTTCCCGATCCCGGGAAGCCGCGCTCAGCCGCCGGCCGGCACCACACGGCCGCCCGACGCCGGATGGCGGCCCGGCGGAACCGGCAGCGGCAGACCGGCGCGGGCCATGGCGCGGTCGACCACGTCGGCCGGCGCCTGGTCGATCAGCTGCAGCAGCAGATCGTCCACCTCGCGCTCGTCGATCTCGGCGCACTCGGTGAAGACCTCGGCGATGACCTCGGCCTGGTAGGTGGCGCGGCCGGCGTCACCGCCGTCGTAGCCCAGCTCCCGCGCCACCGCGATGGCGATGCGCACCGGCACCTCCAGCGCGCTGGGCAGCCGCGCCTTGCGGAACAGCGCCTCCAGGCCGAGCGGCCCGCCGTCCCAGGCCAACAGCCGCACCGCCTCCACCGCGATGCCGGCGCGCACCGACATGCCGGCGACGAACAGGCGGAACTCCCCGGCGCACAGCGCGCGGCAGAGCAGAGACCCGGTCAGCCGGTGGTTGGCGTCCAGGTGATGGGCGACCAGGTCGACGTCGTCGATCTCGTGCACCAGGGGCTGGAGCAGCAGCATGGTCGCCGCCTCCCGCCCGCGCTCCACCAGCTTGGCCGCCAGATGCGGCGACAGCTTGTGCGACGTGACCAGCGAGGCGCGGATCTCCTCCGACACGAAGGCGATCAGCCGCTCGACCAGCGCCATGGACAGGTCCGGGCGCGCCGCGATGGCCTCGGTCACCGCGCGCACGCCGCCGAAGCGGTCCACAGCGGTGTGCAGCGCCGGTTCCGGCACCGCCGCACCGGCGTTGCGCAGCAGGCGGGTGACGACCACCACGTTGCCGACCTCGACGATGGCGTTCGCCACCTTGGCCGACACGGTGCGCCGACCGGCGATGGCGAGCTGCTTGTGGGCGTCGCTCTCCGCGACGATGCGCAGCAGGAACTCGTCGCCCAGCGCCTCGGCGTGGCGCAGCACCGGGAAGGCCACGGCGCCGACGTCGCGGGCCAGCTGCTCGGCAAGGTCCTCGGTCAGCAGGGTGCTGTTGTTGATCTGCCAGGCGACCGCCTCGCGCACCGTGGCCTCGGCGTCGGCGGCGAAGCAGTGCAGGATCTCGGTGGCCAAACCGCGCTCGCCCTCCGTCAGCGCGCCGGCCTCCAGGTCGTGCACCAGCTTGGTCATGGTGACGATGCGGGCGGCGGCGGTCGGCGCCGCCGAGAGGTACGCGACGTCCTCCGACGTCAGGGCGTAGACGGTCACGGAATCTCTCCGTTCCCCCATTCCAGGCTGGCGGAGTCGTAGCGGATCAGGTCGCACCACGCGCGCTCCAGCCGGCGCAGCGTGCGGTAGGTGGCGTCGAACTCCTGGGCGTCAGCCTCGGTGCGGATCATCGCCTCGCTGCGCACCGCTTCCAGGCGGCGCAGCTCCTCGACCAGCCGCAGCCCCTGCGGCGACAGCTTGAGACGCGCCGTGCGGCGGTCGCGGGCGCTGGCGGCGCGGTCCACGTAGCCGGACTCGACCAGATGCTTGAGATTGTAGGAGGCGTTGGAACCCAGGTAGTTGCCGCGCTCCAGCAGATCGCGCACCGACAGCTCCTCGTTGCCGATGTGCATGAGCATCAGCACCTGCACGGCGCTGAGATCCTCCACGCCGATGCGCGCCAGCTCGATGCGCACCACGTCCTGGAAGCGGCGGTTCATGCTCTCGATGATGCGCGCCAGATCGTAGCAGACTCCCTTCCCGGCAAAGCGTCCCGGGCGGGCGGGTTCGACCGGCAACGTTTCGACGGCGGCGGTGCTCATCGGTGGCTCCTGGTGCTGCTCCGGCAAAGGGTTCGGCGGGTCTCCGGGACGGGCGACGGCCCGGAAACGCTGCCTCGACCGGTTTGCCGCAGATTCATTTCAAATTGTTGGGACATATTTCGGCCATCGGCGCCCGTCCGGCCCAAGGCAGCAAGGGTCCGCAAAATTTCCAACGTGCGCCTGCACGCGCATTGCTGGCGAAAGACGGAAGCCCGCATTCCGGCGACCGCCGACCGACTTGGTAAGTCATCGTCTTTCCTTTTGCGACACGCGTCGAAATGGGTCAGCATTACGAGACTTAAACGCGTCAACGGCATTCTGTCTACAATAATAAAATAACGTTCAGCGCAAATACTTATGCCGTGAAATTCCGTGATTTTGGTCGGCAGATGTTTCGGATATCAAAACATTGACGAGGGATAGAACGAAGCTCCCGCGAATCACAGACATTTCGAATTCCGAAACAACCCGCAAATGCATTGCACCGCATATCCATACGATTGCACAAGTATACGGATCACACTATTTTCCGTTGACCTTTGGCAACGGTGGTGCCTAGCGTCACCGACTTGGACTGTCCGTCGGCGACACCCGAAAGGCTTCGCACCTCCATGACGACCGCCTCCCCCTCTCGCGAGCCGGCGCCGTTGCGCGGCACCCTGCGGCAGATCGGCCACGGGCTGCTGTTCGCCGCGGTGCTCAACTGCTTCGCCAACGCGCTGATGCTGATCGTGCCGCTGTTCACCATGCAGGTGTACGACCGCGTGATGACCAGCCACAGCACCGACACGCTGGTCATGCTGCTGATCGTCGCCGTGGCCGGCCTGATGCTGGCCGGCGTGCTGGAGTACATCCGCGGGCGGACCTTCCAGATCCTCGGCGGAATCGTGGCGCGGCGCCTCAACGTGCCGGCGCTGCAGGCCGCCGTGGTGGACGCGCTGGGCGGCGGCAAGGGCACCAGCCAGACCATCCGCGACCTGAACGAGCTGCGCACCTTCCTCACCGGCTCGGCCATCGCCGTGCCGCTGGAACTGATCTGGGTGCCGCTGTTCCTGGCGGTGCTGTTCCTGCTGCACCCGGCCTACGGTGCGGTGGCGTGCTGTGCCGCGGTGCTGCTGATCGTGCTCAGCGTGATCACCGACCTCGCCACCCGCCGCCCGCTGGCCGAGGCCAACGAGGCCGCCGCCCGCACCTTCGCCGAGGTCGGCGCCACCGTCCGCCACGCCGAGGCGATCGAGGCCATGGGCATGCTGCCCGCCGTGTCGCGCCGCTGGCAGGAGTCGCAGGCACACATGAGCGACCTGCTCGACCGCGGCTCGTCGCGCGCCCGCGCGCTGGCGGCGGTGACGCGTTCGCTGCGCCTGATCCTGCAGATCGGCACCATGGCGATCGGCGTGCTGCTGGTGCTCGACAACGCCGCCTCGCCGGGCAGCATGATGGCGTCGGGCATGCTGATGAGCCGCCTGCTGCATCCCTTCGAGCAGCTGATCGACGGCTGGCGGCAATGGGTCTTCGCGCTGTCCGCCTACGGCCGCGTCCGCACCATGCTGACCAACAGCGCGTCCCGCCGCGAGACCATCCCGATGCCCCGCCCGGAGGGGCGGCTGAGCATCGACCGGCTCGGCTACATCCCGCCCGGCGCCGACCGCCCGGTGCTGCGCAACGTCTCCTTCGCGCTGGAGCCCGGCGAGGTGCTGGGCGTCATCGGCCCGTCGGGCGCCGGCAAGTCCACCCTCGCCCGCCTGCTGGTCGGTGTCTGGGAGCCGACGGCCGGCGGCATCTTCCTTGACGGCCACAGCACGTGGCTGTGGGAGCGCGAGAGCTTCGGCAAGCACGTCGGCTACGTGCCGCAGAGCGTGGCGCTGCTGGAGGGCTCGGTGCGCGAGAACATCGCCCGCATGCAGGAGGGCGACCCCGCCGCCGTGGTCGCCGCCGCTAAGCTGGCCGGCATCCACGAGATGATCGGCCGCCTGCCCTACGGTTACGACACGCCGCTCGGCGACACCACCGGGGGCCTCAGCGGCGGCCAGCGGCAGCGCGTGGCGCTGGCCCGCGCGCTGTACGGCAACCCGCGCCTGCTGGTGCTGGACGAGCCCAACTCCAACCTCGACAACCTCGGCGAGGAGGCGTTGATGCAGGCCATCGCGCGGGCCAAGGCGGACGGCACCACGGTGGTGATGATCACCCACCGCCCCTCCATCGTCTCGGCGGTGGACAAGCTGCTGGTGCTGAAGGACGGCATGGTCGAGCAGTTCGGCCCGCGCGCCGAGGTCATGCGCACCGTCACCCCCGCGGCGCCCAAGCCCGCCGTCCGCCTCGTCCGCGCCGGAGAGCAGCCATGACCATGGCCCTGACCGACGAGAACGTCCTCGACCCGGCGCTGCGCCGGGTGATGCTGTCCGGCGTCCTGGCGGTGGGGATCGGCTTCGGCGGCTTCCTCGGCTGGGCCTGCCTCGCCGACCTCGACGCCGCCGCCATCGCCTCGGGCATCGTCGTCGCCGACAGCCAGCGCAAGACCATCTCGCACCTGGAGGGCGGCATCCTCAGCGCCATGCTGGTGAAGGAGAGCGACGTCGTGCGCGCCGGCCAGCCGCTGCTGCGCCTGGACGACACCCAGGTGTCGGCGCTGATCGCCCAGATCCAGACGCAGCACTGGGCGGCGCAGGTC
This sequence comes from Azospirillum sp. TSO22-1, assembly GCF_003116015.1. GTDB lineage: Bacteria > Pseudomonadota > Alphaproteobacteria > Azospirillales > Azospirillaceae > Azospirillum. The sequence continues at coordinate 15,432 of NZ_LGQZ01000064.1, read as the reverse complement.
CGCCTCGCCCGCCTGCGGGCCGAGCAGGCCGAGGCCGCGTCCTTCGAGGTGCCGGCCGAGGTCGCCGCCGCGGCCGCCTCCCACCCGGCCGCCGCCGACTCGGTCGCCAGCGAGCGCGGCCTGTTCGCCGCCCGGCGCGAGCGCAACGACGGGCTGCTCGCCGTGCAGCGCAAGCGCATCGCCCAGCTGCGCGAGCAGATCGCCGCCGTCGACGCGCAGAGCGCCGCCAGCGCCGAGCGCCTGACGCTCACCGAGGACGAGCTGCGCATGGTGAAGACGCTCGTCGACAAGGGCTACGAGCGCCGTCCCAGGCTGCTGGAGATGCAGCGCCTCGTCTCCGACCTGAAGGGCCGGCTCGGCGAGCTGAAGGCCAACCGCGCCCAGGCCGAGCAGGGCATCGCCGCCGCCGAGCTGGAGATCCTCGACGTCGCCAACACCCGCCGCTCCGAGATCGCCGACGAGCTGCAGAAGACGCAGGCGGTGCTGGCCGACCTGACCGAACGGCTGCGCGCCGCCGGCGACGTGAAGCGCCGCCTGACCGTCACCGCGCCGCAGGACGGCCGGGTGGTCGCCGTGCACTTCCTCACCCCCGGCAGCGCCATCCCGAGCGGCGCGCCGATCCTGGAGCTGGTGCCGGAGCACGACGACCTGGTGGTCGAGGCCTCGGTCAGCCCGACCGACATCGACAGCGTGCGCGCCGGCCAGCCGGCGCACGTCCGCCTGACCGCCTACAAGCAGCGCAAGGTGCCGCCGGTGGACGGCGTGGTGATGTCGGTCTCGCCCGACCAGCTGAAGGACCAGCGCACCGGCGCCCCGTACTTCGCCGCCCGCGTCCGTCTGCTGCCCGAATCGCTGGCGAAGCTGGAGCGCGTGGCGCTCTACCCCGGCATGCCGGCCGAGGTGATGATCACGTCTGGCGCCCGCAAGGCCATCGACTACTTCATCTCCCCCATCACCGACAGCATGCGCCGCTCCTTCCGCGAGGAGTGACCGCCCTGAGAGCCCCTCTCCCCTTGCGGGAGAGGGGTTGGGGAGAGGGGTGCGCCGGCGCAGCCGGCCCGAAACCTTCCGCAATGCCCCCTCTCCCCAAACCCCTCTCCCGCAAGGGGAGAGGGGCTTTTTTTGCCTCTTTTAAAATCCCCTCTCCATTACCGGCCTGCATGTCCTCATCCGGTCACAATCATTTCAAAAACCGAAACATCCAATAAACATTCCGACACCGAACCCGAAATAGCTCAGAAACAGCGCACTCCCTAACAGCGAAACATCATCGATACTTGTGAGACATTTGGCGGTCACAGGTCATATGAGGCGATTCTCCTCTTGAGATTCTTCTACCTCCAACGAAGAATGCCTCTCGAAAGAATTAGAACACTCGCCTCCCCCACATAGCCAATAAGGAAACACGACCAATGGCCACGATTCCGGGCGCGTCCTACGACATGCACGTCGGCACCGACGGCAAGGACCACATCAACGGCGGCAGCGACGCCGACCTCATCCTCGGCATGGACGGCAAGGACCATCTCCAGGGTGGCAGCGGCAACGACCTGCTGTTCGGCGGGGCCGGCGACGACCACGTGCAGGGCGGCAAGGGCGACGACGTGCTGACCGGCCTCGGCGGCAAGGACCACCTGCAGGGCGGCGCCGGCAACGACACGCTGGCCGGCGGCGACGGCGACGACAAGCTGGACGGCGGCAAGGGCAAGGACTTCCTGGTCGGCGGCGACGGCCACGACAAGATCGAGGGCGGCAAGGACGACGACCACCTCCAGGGCAACGCCGGCAACGACACGCTGGACGGCGGCAAGGGCGACGACTTCCTCTCGGGCGGCGCCGGCCACGACAAGCTCAGCGGCGGCGACGGCGACGACACCGTGTCGGGCGGCGACGGCAACGACACGATCGACGGCGGCAAGGGCGACGACTTCCTGGTCGGCGGCGACGGCAACGACAAGGTCAACGGCGGCGACGGCAATGACAACATGCAGGGCAACGCCGGCAACGACGTCCTCGACGGCGGCAAGGGCGACGACTTCCTGTCCGGCGGTGCGGGCGACGACACGCTGATCGGCGGCAAGGGCGACGACACCATGCAGGGCGGCGACGGCCACGACACCTTCGTGTTCAGCGGCGGCGGCGGCCAGGACGTGGTGCTGGACTTCAAGGCCGGCGAGGACCTGCTGCAGATCTCCCGCAACATCAACGGCCTGCACATCCGCACCGCCGAGGACCTGGCGTCGCGCGTCAGCGACGACCACGGCAACGCGGTCATCGACCTCGGCCACGGCGACAGCATCACGCTGGTCGGCGTCAACGCCACCGACGTGCAGCACAACCCGAACCACTACTTCACCATCGGCTGACCCTGACGCCGGCGGCGCCCCCCGCGCCGCCGGCTTTTTTTTGAACAGGCACCATGACCCAGATCGCAGCTATTCGAAGCACCGAGGCCGTGGCGGCCGCCAGCCTGCACGCCCTCGGCGGCGGCTTCCTGCTGGCGGTCTGGGAGTCGCACGGAGCCGAACCGCCGTCCCGAATCACCCCGTCGGTGAACGGCGGCACGGCGCCGCTGCCCTACACCACGCTCACCGTCCGCACCTCGTGGGGGAGCCAGCGCAGCTACGCCGTGCTGCGCTGGCCCGGCGGGCGCGGCACGGCCGGCTTCCACGACCAGTCGGGCCGTCTGCTGGCCGAGGCCCAGGCCGGCGCCGGCCTGCCCGACTTCGACCCGGCGCTGCTGCTGGGCGGGCTGGACGCCCCGGCGCGGCTGCGCGTCGCCCGCCTGATCCTCGATTTCTGCCGCTCGACCGGTGCGCTCAAGCAGGACGCCGGCTTCGTCGCGGCCTGCCGGCGCGTGGTGCACGAGCTGTCGCCGCGCCCCTCCACGCTGACCGCCACCGCGCTGCTCACCGATACGCTGCTGCTGTGCGAGGGCAGCCTGTCCGCCAGCTTCGGCGCGGTGCTCGGCGTCGTCGCGCTGACCGGCGACACGCTGTCCCCCGTCGCCGTCGCCGCGCACGTCGGCACCGCCGCCGATTCGCGCGGCCGGCTGCCGCTGCACGTGGTGCTGGAGCGCGCGCTGGCCCGGCCGGAGACGCTGGTGGTGCTGATCGGCCGCAACGGCCTCGCCTGCCGCACGGTGACCGGCGCCACCGCCGCGCTGCCGACCCTGCTGGAGCACCTGGAGCAGCGCCGCGGCCTGCCCGCCGCCCTGCGCCAGCACCTCACCCGCTGCCTCGCCGAGCGCGGCCGCACCGAGGCCGCCGCCGGCGCCACCGCCTACGAGATGCAGGTGCTGCTGCCGCAGCCGAAGCGCCAGCTCGCCGATCCCGACCGCCCGGTGGGCGCCGCGGTGGACGTGGCGGTGCCGACGCCGGACGGCGGCCTGTTCCTCGCCGGCTGGGTGCACGACCCGCACGGGCTGGGCGCCGGCATGACCATCGTCTCCCCCTTCGGCGAAGAGCGCACCCTCGACGCCTTCCCGCACCGCTTCCCGCGCGAGGACGTGGCCAAGCTGTTCCGCACCGGCCCCGGCGAGATGCACGGCTTCGCCGCCTTCCTGCCCGGCCTGCCGGAGCCTGGCCCCGCGGTGCAGGTGCGTTGCGAGCTGCGCCTCGGCGGCGGCGGGAAGATCGCCCTGGTGCCGCCGCCCAGCCCGTCCTCGCCCAAGGAGGCGTGCGCGCTGGTGCTCGGCAGCGTCCCGCCGGCCTTCGTCACCGACGAGTTGATCGAGACGGTGCTCGCCCCCGCGGTGGCGCCGCTGCACGCCGCCCACCTCGCGGCCCGCACCGCGCCGACGGCGATCCGCTTCGGCACGCTGCCGGAGCGCCCGGCGGTGTCGGTCATCATCCCGCTATACCGGAACCTGGAGTTCCTGCGCTTCCAGCTCGGCGCCTTCGCCACCGACCCGGCGATGGCCGGGGCGGAGCTGATCTTCGTCCTCGATTCGCCCGAGCAGGCCAAGGAGGTCGAGCACGCGCTGCGCGGCCTGCACGGCCTGTACGGCCTGCCGATGCTGCTGCTGGTCAACGGCGCCAACCACGGTTACTCCGCCGCCAACAACGCCGGCGTCGCGGTCGCGCGGGCCAAGACGCTGCTGTTCCTCAACTCCGACGTGGTGCCCGACCGACCCGGCTGGCTGCCGCAGCTCGCCGCCGCGCTGGAGGCCCGCTCCGCCACCGGCATGGTCGGCCCGAAGCTGCTGTTCGACGACGAATCGCTCCAGCACGCCGGCCTGCTGTTCCAGCAGGACTTCGAGGGCCGCTGGTACAACCACCACTACTTCAAGGGCATGCCGCGCGACTTCGCGCCGGCCACCGTGGCGCGCGCCGTGCCGGGCGTCACCGGCGCCTGCCTGATGATGCCGAAGCCCCTGTTCGAGCAGGTCGGCGGCTTCACCGAGGACTACGTCATCGGCGACTACGAGGACTCCGACCTCTGCCTCAAGGTGCGCAGCCTGGGCCGCGAGATCCGCTACGTGCCGGAGGTCGAGCTGTACCACCTGGAGCGCCAGTCGATCACCCGCAACGCCGGCTACACCCGCGGCGTCGCCGCCCACTACAACCGCTGGCTCCACGCCGGCCGCTGGAGCGCGCTGATGAGCGACCTGATGTCCCGCGACTGGCCGGCCGACGACGCCGCGCCGGCCCCCGCCCCCCACAAGGCCAAGAAGCGGAAGGGCCGCCGATGAGCGCGCTCCCCTCGGGCAAGGTCGTCCTGCTGCGCGGCGCCCAGCGCAACGCGCCGCCCATCGAATGGCTGTGCGAGCAGGTCGCCCGCAACCGCTTCATCCCCGTCCCGCCGTCCGAACGCTGCTTCGTCGGCGACGGCGACTTCCGCGCGGTGGGCGCCGAGTTCCTCGGCCACTTCGTCCGTCTGGGCGGCCTGAAGCCCGCCGACCGCGTGCTGGAGATCGGCTGCGGCATCGGCCGCATGGCGCTGCCGCTGACGCAGTACCTGACCGGCGCCTACGACGGCCTCGACATCGTCGCGGACGGCATCGCGTGGTGTCGCGAAACGATCACACCGGCCTACCCGGAGTTCCGCTTCCACCACATCGACGCCGCCAACGCGCTGTACAACCCCGACGGCCGGCTGGACGCGGCGCGCGCGGCGCTGCCGATGCGCACAGGCGTCTACGACTTCGTCATCCTGACCTCAGTTTTCACACACCTGCGCCAAGCCGAAACCGAGCATTACGTGGCCGAGATCGCCCGCATGCTGCGCCCCGGCGGACGCTGCTTCGCCAGCTTGTTCCTGGTCGATCACGCCGCCCGCACGGCGCTGAAGGACGGCGCCACCCGTCCGGTCTTCGTGGACGGCCCCGGCCCGGAGTTCATCGCCGATCCGGACGCGCCGAACGGCGCGGTGGCCTACGACGAGGGCTTCTTCCTCGGGCTGTGCGCGGCCAACGGCCTGCGCCCGGCCACGCCGATCGTCCGCGGCGGCTGGAGCGGGCGGGAGAACGCCGAGAGCTACCAGGACCTTCTGGTGCTCGAAAAGACGGAGACGGTTCGATGAGCGCGCCCCGCGTTCTCTTCATCGCCCACAACCACCCGGCGCTGCACCCCGGCGGCACCGAGATCTTCGCGCACGACCTGTTCCGCGCGCTGAAGGCGGACGGCGTGCCGGCGCTGTTCCTCGCCTGCACCAACCAGACGCACCGCCAGCCGAAGCCCGGCACCAGCTTCCAGACGCTGGGCCGCAGCGCCGACGAGGTGATCCTCTGGGCCGGCCACTTCGACCATTTCTACCAGAGCCAGATCGACCTGCACGGCATCGTGCCCGACCTGTCGAACCTGCTGCGCTCCTTCAGGCCGGACGTCGTGCACGTGCACCACACGCTGCTCTTGGGCGTCGAGATGCTGTTCCTGATCCGCCGCGTGCTGCCGCGCGCCAAAATCGTCTACACGCTGCACGACTACTACCCGATCTGTGCCAACGACGGGCAGATGGTGACGCCGAAGACGCACGCGCTGTGCACCGGCGCCTCGCCCGACGCCTGCCACCGCTGCTTCCCCGAGCGCACGCCGGACAAGTTCGTGCTGCGCGAGAAGCACCTGAAGACCATGCTGGGCCTGGTCGACCGCTTCCTGTCGCCGAGCCGCTTCCTGCGCGAGCGCTACATCGCCTGGGGCCTGCCGGCCGAGCGCATCGACGTCATGCCGAACGGCCGCCCGGAGACCGAACGCGCCGCCCCGCGCGCCCTGGCCGACGGTGACCGGCGCGACGTGCTGGGCTATTTCGGCAACCTCAGCCCCTACAAGGGCATCCGCGTCGCGCTCGCCGCCGCCAAGCGGCTGGTGGACGCCGGCGAGACCGGCTTCCGGATGGAGGTGCACGGCGGTGCCCCGTTCCAGACCGACGGCTTCAAGTCGGACGTGGAGACCGCCATCGACGCCTGCGGCGGCCGCGTCACCGCGCACGGCCCCTACCGGCGGGACGAGATGGCCGCGCTGCTCGGCCGCGTCGATTGGGTGCTCACCCCGTCGATCTGGTGGGAGAACGCGCCCCTGGTGATCCAGGAGGCGTTCCAGCAGGGCCGCCCGGTCATCTGCTCCGGCATCGGCGGCATGGCCGAGATGGTGCGCGACGGCGTGGACGGCCTGCACTTCCGCCCCGGCGACCCCGTGGACCTCGCCCGCGTGCTCCAGCGCGCGCTGACCGAGCCCGGCCTGTGGGAGCGCCTCTCCGCCAACGTTCCCGCCGTTCCGACCATCGCCGAAGCCGCGCGCAAGCACCGCGCCCTCTACGACGTGCTGGTCGGCGTCCACACCGTCCTCGCCGAGAGAGCCTCCTGATGACCGACACCATGCTGCAGCCGGACCTCTCGGTCGCCGTGCTGATCGACGACGACACCCTGCTGCTGTTCGGCACCTGCGACCGCCCGGCGCTGTCCGGCGGCATCGCCACCGCCAACGGCGAGGCGGCGGGCCGTTTCGACGCCCACTGCTGGCCGCGCGAAGATGGCGGCCACTGGCTGCTGGCGGCGCTGCGCGCCCCCGACGCCGGCCGCCTGCAGACCGCCCGCCTCGCGGTGGACGGCATCGACGGCGAGGCCCTCGCCCTGCCCCGCCTGCGCGCCGTCAAGGTCAACCCCTGGGGCCTGCTCTCCACCCTGAAGGAGGAGCACGCCGCGGCCATGCCGGCGGCGCTCGACTTCCTGCTGCGGGTGCTGGCGCCGGCCGACGGGCAGCCGCTGTCGGCGCGGCTCGGCAAGTTCCTGTCGGCTTTCGTCGGCCACATCGCCCGGCCCGAGGGCTTCGCCGAGATCTTCGGCCGGCTGTCGGCCGGCAACGGCACCATGGTCCAGGGCTGGTCCTCCTCGCTGGAGGCCGGCCGCGCCGAGATGCTGGTGGAGACCGACGCCTGCCGCTTCTACCGCGCCGAGGTCGGCACCGTCCGCCGCCCCGACCTGCCGGACACCGCCTGGGGCGTCGTCGCCGTGGTGCCGGCCGCCGAGGACGCGCCCGAGCAGATCCGCCGCATCTTCTACCGTGCCGGTGGTCGCTGGTGCGAGCTGGAGCTGTTCGCCGAGCGCACCCTGCTGCCCGACGGCGTGGCGCTCGCCCACCTGCGCGACCTGCTGCCGCGCCTGAACGCCGACCCGGCCACGCTGCGCGCGCTGCGCCGCCGCATCACCGCGGTGTACGAGGGGCACGAGACGGTGTCGCGCCTGGAGGTGCCGGTGTGCGCCGCGCTCGACCGCGCCATCCGCGTGCCGGGCGTCGGCACGCTGGTCACCGGCTGGCTGCTCGACCCGCAGCGCAACGTCGCCTCGGTGATCCTGCACGGCCCCGCCTTCGAGGCGGCCATCGATGGCGACTGGTTCCGCACCCAGCGCAAGGACGTGACCGAGGGCTTCCTGCACGACGGCCGCTTCGCCGGCCGCCTGCCCGCCGACCGCCACGACCACGGCTTCCTGGCCTTCGTGCCGGAGTCCGCCGGCCTGCCGGAGGACGCCGCCTTCCACCTGGAGATCGCGCTGACCGACGGCGGCTGCGCCTACTTGCCGGTGCACCCCGTGGCGCCGAACGCGGAGTTGGTGCGGCACCTGCTCTGCCTGATCGACATCAACAACCCGGCCGCCGAGAGCCTGATCGAGCGCCACGTCGGCCCGATCGTCCAGGCCGCCGGCCGCGTCTCCCCCGACGCGCCCGCCGCCCCGGTGTTCGCCATGGGGCGCACGGTGGCGACGCCCAACGTCTCCGTCGTCCTGCCGGTCACCGACGGGCGCGAGGACGTCGACCTGCACCTCGCCCGCCTCGCCATCGACCCGGACTTCGCCCAGGCGGAGATCCTGGTCGCCGCCGCGGCCGGCAGCTCCGACCGCCTGGCGCTGACGCTGCGCCGCGCCGCCTCCTTCTACAAGCTGGCGGTCCGCCTCGTCCCCGCCCCGCAGGCGCACGACGCCTTCGAGGCGATGGCCGCCGCCCTGCCGCACGCCGCGGCGGAGCACGTGCTGCTGCTCTCCACCGCGGTGCTGCCGACCACGCGCGGCTGGCTGTCCGAGCTGGCCCGCGCCGCCGCGGCGCACCGCAAGCCGGCCATGGTCAGCCCGACGCTGCTGTACGAGGACTTCTCGATCCGCTTCGCCGGCGTGCGCGTCGAAGGCGACCGCCCGGTCGCCCAGTTCGCCGGCTACCCGCGCGAGTGGCTGAAGGAGCGCCAGCCGGTCGCCGTGCCCGCCGCCACGGTGGACTGCGCGCTGCTGCCCAAGCGCCTGATCGCCGAGGCCGGCGGCCTCACCGCCGGCTTCGTCGGCGCCGAGTACAAGAGCGCCGACTTCTGCCTGCGCCTCGGCAAGGCCGGGCACACCTGCCTGTGGGTGCCCACCGTGGCGCTGGTCGCCGTGGACGAGCAGGCCCGCAACGCCGCCCACGAGTACTGGCGCCAGACCGGCACCCTGGTCGACCGCTGGGCCTTCGACCGCCATTGGGCCACACGGCCTGCCAACACCGACCTGCGGGTGAGCACGCGATGAGCAACAACGACAAGAAGGTCCTGGTCATCAGCCACGGCCACCCGGCCTTCTCGCTGGGCGGCGCCGAGGTCGCGTCGTACAACCTGTTCCAGGGCCTGCACGACTTGCCGGGCTGGGAGAGCCACTACCTCGCCCGCACCGCGCCGCCGATCACCCCGCACGGCGGCTCGGCGCTGATGAGCCTGCGCCAGAAGGAGCGCGAGGTCCTCCTCTACGCCAACGACTACGACCACCTGCGCTGCTCGAACCGCAACCTGCCGGCGCTGGAGCAGGACTTCGTCCGCTACGTGCGCGACCTGCAGCCGGACGTGGTGCACTTCCACCACTTCCTCGGCCTCGGCGTCGAGAGCCTGCTGGCGCTGAAGCAGGCGCTGCCGGAGGTCCCCATCGTGGTGACCTTCCACGAGTACCTGTCGATCTGCCACCACCACGGCCAGATGGTGAAGACCAGCCGCAACGCGCTGTGCTACCGCGCCAGCCCGGCCGACTGCACCGGCTGCTTCCCGCACATCGGCGAGGCCGAGTTCTTCAAGCGCGAGCTGTTCCTCAAGACCTTCCTGGAGCTGGCCGACTTCTACGTCTCCCCCAGCCACTTCCTGATCGACCGCTACGTCGACTGGGGCCTGCCGCGCGAGCGCTTCTCGATGATCGAGAACGGCCTGACGGTGGAGGAGGTGGTGCCGCCCCGCCCGCTGCCGCGCGGCGGCCGGCGCAACCGCTTCGCCTTCTTCGGCCAGCTGACCGAGTTCAAGGGCGCCCACGTGCTGGTCGAGGCGGTGTCCCGCGTGTCGGCCAAGGTGTGGGGCGAGGACAGTGCCCTCATGATCTTCGGCGGCAACCTGGAGCGCCAGCCCGAGGCCTACCAGAAGAAGTTCCTGGAGATCACCGAGAAGGCCGGCGAGCGCGTGCGCTTCTACGGTTCCTACCGCTCGGCCGAGCTGCCGGGTCTGATGAAGGACGTGGACTGGGTGGTGATGCCGTCGATCTGGTGGGAGAACTCCCCGGTCGTCATCCAGGAGGCGTTCCTGCACGGCCGCCCGCTGATCACCAGCAACATCGGCGGCATGGCCGAGAAGATCACCCACGGCGTGGACGGCCTGCACTTCCGCAACGCCAGCGTCGAGGACCTGGTCGACCGCCTGACCGAGGTGCTGACCACCCCCGACCTGTGGGACCGCCTGCACATGCGCATCCGCCGCCCGATCGACCGGGTGGAGTGCGCCAAGCGCCACGTGGACATCTACGAACGCCTGCTGTCGGCGCGCAGCAAGGCCGCGGCGCCGGCCACGCCGAAGCGCGCCGTGGCGCAGAAGGCGTGACGTTGATCGCCACGCGTGCCCCCACCCCCTACCCCTCCCCCGCTGCGCAGGGGAGGGGGGATCGCCCTCCCCTGCGCAGCGGGGGAGGGAGGGGACCCAGGCGCAGCCTGGGGAGGGTGGGGGCAAGTGTGTTCGCCCTCCTCCTCGCCATCGCCCTCCCCGCCCACGCCGCCACCCTCGACATCGCCCCGGATGGCGCCCCGGAACCCGTTTTCACCTGGAAGACCGAGGCCTGCGAGCCCTGGGACGTCCCCGACGCCCCCGCCCGCGCGTGGCGCGGCGCCGACGGCGACGTGCATCTCCTGGCGAGCCACCACCGCGCCCGACTGATGTCCGGTCCCAACCTGGACACCCTGCGCCACGACTGCCGCGTCGTCTTCGAAGCCGCGCACGATCCCGCGCCGGAGCACGTCAACGACCGCGGCTGGCTGGTCTCCCCCTACACGCTGGACGGCCAGACCATCCACGCCCTGGTGCACAACGAGTTCCACGGCCACACGCGCCCCGCCCTGTGCCCCAGCAAGCGCTACGCGTCCTGCTGGTGGAACTCGATCACCGCCACCGTCTCCACCGATGGCGGCCAGAGCTTCGGCCCGCCGCGCTTCGTCGCCGGCCTGCCCTACCCCTACCAGGGCGACCTCGGCCACCGCGCCGGCCTGTTCAGCCCCAGCTCCGTCGTCGCCCGGCAGGGCTGGTACTACGCCATGCTGTTCGCGGAAGGCTTCGGCGCGCAGAAGCGCGGCGTCTGCGTCATGCGCACCCGCACCCTCGCCGACCCCGCGTCGTGGCGCGCGTGGGACGGCACAGGCTTCAACGTGCCGTTCACGCAAAGCACCGACAACCCGGAACTGCACGTCTGCGCCCCGCTGCCGCGGTTGTTCGGCACGGTGACCAGCCTCGTCCGCCATCGCGAAAGCGGCCTCTACGTCGCCCTCATGCAGGGCGGCAAGCCGGGCGGCGTCTGGGCCGCCACCTCCTCCGACCTGACCACCTGGTCGGAGCCGCGCCTGGTCTGGCAGGCGCCCGCCGCCTTCGCCCCCGACTGCGGCCAGCGCTTCGCCTACGACTACCCCTCGTTGCTCGACCCCTCCAGTCCTTCGCGCAACTTCGAGGACATCGGTGAGACCGCCTTTCTTTACCTCACCCGCTTGGCGCTCGACGGCTGTAAGCCGGGTACCGAGCGCGACCTCGTCCGGCTGCCGGTGACGATCCGGCAGACCCCGTCATCGACCAAGAGTCCCAGTCACTAAGAGTTCAGGGAGGCATCCTTGTCCAAGATCCTCGTCATGATCCCGTCCGGCGAAGTCTACGACCACGACTGCGTGCGTTGGTACGAGTACGCCGACATCCAGGCCAGCATCGACCACTACCACAACATCGGCGACGCCTTCGTCTACGACAGCTCGCTGAAGCTGCTGGATTTCGAGAAGCTCGACGTGCTGGAGATCCGCACGTTCGATCAGGCCGAGGTGGACCGGGTCAACGCGGAGTACGACTTCGTCTTCCTGCGCGGCTCCAACTACATCAACAGCGAGATGCGCTGGCCGGCGGCGACCGAGCAGGTGCTGTCCAAGCTGAAGATCCCGGTCCTGGCCTTCGGCGTCGGCGCCCAGGCGCCGGTGACCGGTAAGCTCCAGCTCTCCGAGGAGAGCAAGCGCATGTGGCGCCTGATCGCCGAGAAGTCGGTGACGCTCGGCGTGCGCGGCGCCTACACCGCCGAGGCGATGTGGGACATCGGCATCCGCAACACCCGCATCGTCGGCTGCCCGACCGCCTTCCGCGGCCTGAACCCCGACATGCGCATCGACCTGCCGCCGCTGGAGCGAATCAAGAAGGTCGGCGTCACCATGCGCCGCGAGGTCTCCAAGGCCTACGCCCGCGACGTCCAGGTCTACCTGACCAAGCACCGGCAGATGGTGAAGGACCTCGCCGCCCGCTTCGACACCGTGCTGATGATGCAGGGCGAGGTCGAGGAGAAGAAGCTGCTCTGGGGCACCGAGGAGCAGAAGGCCGAGGCCTGGGCCGCGCTCCACAATCAGGAGTGGCTGAAGCACTGGTACTTCGACGAGACCATGGACGAGCTGTACCGCAGCCGCCTGTGGTATTCGGACGTGGTCGCCGACTACGAGAGCCTCGTGCGCTCGAAGGACATGGTGCTCGGCTACCGCCTGCACGGCAACCTGATGGCGCTGTCGAACGGCGTGCCGTCGGTGTATTTCAGCTACGACAGCCGCACGGCGGAGTTCGCCGAGACCTTCGGCATCCCCTGCTACGACGTCTTCTCCGAGAAGCCGTTCGTGCTGGAGGAGTACTGGGACCAGTCGCTGTTCGAGCGGTTCAACCAGCGCTTCTACACGCGCTACCGCGACATGCGCGAGTTCCTGGACGAGAACGGCATCGCCCACCGCATGCCGGAAGTCACCGCGAAGCCGCGCGCCCAGCGGCAGGCGGCCTGAGCATGGGCGCCGCCACCGCTCCCCAGCTCGAGGGCCGTCTGGACGCGGTGGCGGGCCGCCGCGTCTACGGCTGGGCGTGGAACCGCTCCGCGCCGGACGAGCCGCTGGTCATCGAGGTGCGCTTCGACGGCGTCGACGCGCCCCTCGCCACCGTCACCGCCGACCAGCCGCGCGAGGATCTCGCCGGCGCCGGCATCGGCCCGCACGCCTTCGAGGCGGAGGTCGAGCTTCCCCCCGGTGCCGACCCGGCCCGCCTCGTGGTGGTCGCCAAGCCGCCCTCCGGCGGCGCCGAGCTGACGATGCGCCCGCGCAGCGAGACCGAACGCCTGCTGGAGGAGACGGTCACCCCGCACCTGACCCGCCTCGGCGCCGAGCTGGACTCGCTGCGCGGCGGCCTCGGCCGGGCGCTGCGCGACCTGTCGGCCCGGATGCCGGCCAACGACGCGGGAGCCGCCGAGGCGCTGGCGTCGCGCCTGGACGCGCTGTCCGACGCCCAGCGCACGCTGGACGAGCGGGTCGCCGGGCTGGAGGTGTTCCTGATGCGCCTCGACGGCTCGCTGTGGTCGCTCGCCGAGGAAGCCAAGAAGCGCAGCACCGGCACCGCCGACCGCCCCCTGCGGCTGGCCGTGGCGGCGCTGGGCGGCGCGGTCGCGGTGATGGCCGTGCTGATGCTGGCGCGGGTGTTCTAGACGTTCTTTTCGAAAGACGGGAGCCTTTTCCTTCGTCATCCCCGCGAAGGCGGGGATCCAGTGTTCGCGTCCGCGAGCCACATGAGTCATGTCGCCGCTATCGCGGCTCGTCCTGGATCCCCGCCTTCGCGGGAATGACGGTTTGGAACAGTGGCTGCCAGCCGGGAAACGCGTTCGTGCGCTAAATCCCGCCTCACGCCGCCCCGCCGATCTCCGCCAGCAGTTGATCCCGGAAGGTCAGCAGGAACTCCGCGCGCTCCTGCGCCCGCCGCCGCCCCGCCGCCGTCTGCATGGTCGCCGGCAGGCGCAGCAGCTTGGCCTCGAAATGGTCGAGCGCGTATTGCAGGTCGTCGAGCGGCCGGTCCTCGGCCAGCGGGTCGTCGCCGTGGAACAAGGCCCGCTTCATCAATCCCGAGGTCGCGAAGCAGCGCGCGATGCCGATGGCGCCCAGGCTCTCCAGCCGGTCGGCGTCCTGCACCAGACGCGCCTCCACCGTCCGCGGCGCGATGCCGGCGGAATAGCTGTGCGCCTCGATGGCGTGCCGCACCGCCGGCAGCAGCCCCACCGGGAAGCCGAGGGCGCGCAGCACCTCCTCCGCCCGCTCCGCCGACAGACGCGAGGCGCGGCTGCGGTCGGGATGGTCCTTCGGTACGTTCACCACGTCGTGCAGCAGGCTCGCGCCCAGCACCACCAGCAGGTCGGCGGGCGGCGCCCCAGACGCCTGCGCCTCCTCCGCCGTCAGGCCGCGCGCGGTGCGCCAGACCCGCATCAGGTGGTGGACGTCGTGCGCCGGGTCCTCGGCGACATTGGCCCGCAGCCAGCCGGCGATGGTGGTCTCCCAGGCGGCGACGTCGCTCAGCACCAGATCCTTGGGCATCGGCACAGGTCCTCAACAGTCGGACCTTTCCATATGGGATCGAATCCCGCGCCTGTCCCGCAACCTTCCGGAGTTTCCCCGGAATCGCCTCACCCCAGCCGGCGGGAGGTCACCGGCTCCAATCCGCCGCGCCACTCGGCGATCTCCGCCTCGACGCGCTCCACCGCGCGCTGGTCGCGGAAACGCTTGACCGCCCGGTTGTTGTCGCCGCGCATCTGCATGGCCTGCAGGCGCTCCGCCACCTCCGGCTCCGAGGCGACGGCCTGCCGCCAACGCTCCATGCGGATCGCCACCACCGCATCGACCATCGACTGCGCCGCCAGCCGGCCGCCCATCTTGACCGCCGCCGGGGCGAGGCGCGTCGCCGCGGCCTGCGCCACCTCGTCCGGAATGCGCGGGAACACGCCGCGCACCGCGTCGGCCAGCGAGCGCTTGAGGTCCTCGCCGCGCTTGCGCCCCTCCGCCGCCGGGCCGACCGAGGCGCGCGCCTGCTTGGCCGCGTGCCACGCCAGCACCGCGTCGCCGACCGCCTTGGCGTCGGCGTTCATGCTCACGCTGCCGTCCGCCTCCGTCGCCAGCCCCAGCTTGAGCAGCGAGGCCAGCGAGCGTTCCCGCAGCGGATCGCCGGCCAGCAGCCGGTCGCGCCCGACGCCGTCCGCCGCCAGCAGGATGCGCAGCAGGTCGAGGTCGCTGCGCGTCCAGCGCCGCGACGCGACCAGCCGCTCCGCGCGGTCGCGCAGAGGATCGGGCAGGCGGTCTTCGGACATGCGGGTCTCCTTGGGATGAATGCGGTGGGGTTCTAGACCGGTTTCCGGGCTGGCGGAAGGCCCATTCACAGCCGCACAATGCAAAAAGAAAAATGGAGCGAATACTTTGCTCAATTTATGCATGTCGGCGCAATGGAGGTAATCATCCGAATTATTAATTCACAATTAACCACGATCGGCGCTCTCTGACGTCCACGAGACACCCGCACCGCCACGGCACCGCAAAAGAGAGCCGTCATGCCCGTCACCACCCTCACCGAACTGCACGCCCTCGTCGCCCGTGTGAAGGAGGCGCAGCGCGCCTACGCCGAGTTCCCGCAGGAGACGGTCGATCTGAT
>NZ_LGQZ01000094.1 GCF_003116015.1 Azospirillum sp. TSO22-1 | reverse complement strand
CGACGCTCTGCGCCAGGGCCGGGGAAGCCGAAGCGGCCGTTCCGGTCAGCGCGGCGCCGGCGGCCAGAAAGCTGGAGCGCAGAAAATCGCGCCGGCCCCGGCTCACTTGCGTGATCTGCTCGCGGCTCAGGAAGTTCTCCGGCGCCCGCCGGAGGCGGCCGGACGCCACGCTGTCGTCGAACGCATCGGTTCGGGCGGACTCCGCGCCCGCTGGCCGCACCCTGGTCATTTCCATCCCATTCCCATCCGGCCGTGGCCGGGATTTTCATTGGGATGAATGATACGGGGAAGAAACTACACCCGCCATCGGGTGGAACCCGCGGCGGACCCAGGGTAAACCCTTGCCTACGTCTCGCCCGTCTCCCCCGGCGCCAGCATCATGCGGGCGAGTTCGGCGACGGAGCGGGCGCGCATCTTCTCCATGGCCATCTGGCGGTGGCCCTCGACGGTCTTGATGGAGATGTTCAGCGCCGCGGCGATCTCCTTGTTCTGCTTGCCGTCGAGCACCAGCGTCAGCACCTCGCGCTCGCGCCGGCTGAGCTGGGCGAGGCGCGCCTGCACGGCGTCGCGGTCGGCGCTGCGCACCAGCACCTGCCGGCACTTGCGGATCGCCGCGTTGACGGCGTCGAGCAGGGTCTGGTCCTTGTAAGGCTTCTCGATGAAGTCCTCGGCGCCGGCCTTCATGGCGGCGACCGCCAGCGGCACGTCGCCGTGGCCGGTGACCATCACCACCGGGCGCTTGCAGCCGCGCTCCTTCAAAAAGCGCAGCAGCTCGATGCCGCTCATGCCCGGCATGCGGACGTCGAGCAGGATGCAGCCCGGCCGCAGCGGCGGGCGCAGGTAGGGCGAGTCCAGCAGCGCCTCGGCCGACGGGTAGGTCTCGCAGGCGATGCCGACGGAGGCGAGCAGATAGCTCACCGACGTGCGCATCGCCTCGTCGTCGTCCACCACCAGGACCAGCGGGGTGTCGTCGCTCATGCCGCAGCCTCCTCCACATCGTCCGCCGGCGGCAGCGTGAAGCGCACGGCGAAGCCGCCGTCCGCCGGCTCGGCCCAGATGCGCCCGCCGTGCCGCTCAACGATGGTGCGGCAGATCGACAGGCCCAGGCCCAGGCCGTCCGGCTTCGTGGTGTAGAAGGGGTCGAACATCCGCGCCGCCGCACCGTCGGGGACGCCGTGACCGGCGTCGCGCACCTCCACCAGGATCATACCGTCGATGGAGGCCGTGCGCACGATGATCTCGCCGCCGCCGGCCGGCGTGGCCTCCACCGCGTTCTGCAGCAGGTTCAGCAGCACCTGCTGCAGCTCCACCTTGTCGGCCTGCACGGGGGGCAGCCCGTCGCCCGGCTCGCCGCGGATCGGCACGGAGGGGGAACCGAACAGCGACAGCGTCTCCGCCACCACGGCGTTGACGTCGAGGGTCGAGCGCTGTGCGTCGCGCCGGCGGACGAAGCCGCGGGTGCGCTGGATGATCGCCGCCGCGCGCTCCGCCTGTTCCGCCACCGACCGCGCGCCGGCCCGCAGCAGGTCGAGGTTGGGCGATCCGGAGCCCAGGATGCGCCCCATGCCATGCGCGTAGTTGCTGATCGAGGCGAGCGGCTGGTTCAGCTCGTGCGCGATGTTGCTGGCCATCTCGCCGACGATGCCGAGGCGGGAGAGCTGGTCGCGTTCCTCGCGCAGGCGCAGCGCCGCGGCCTCGGCGCGTTCGCGCTCAGCGATCTCGCGTTCCAGCTCGGCTGTGCGCCGGCGCACCAGCGCCTCGACGCGGGCGGCGTGCACCACCCACCACAGCACCGCCGCGGCGATCGCCACCAGCCAGTGCCAGTACTCGTTGGCCAGCTCCTCCAGCGTCGGCGGGGTGCGCGGGTAGGGGCCGATGTGCAGGGTGCGGAACAGCTCGTGCACGCTGGTGTAGTCGAGAGACGCCGTCCACGTCCTGCCCTCGACCGCCGGCATGGTCAGCAGCGCCGCGGCGACCCGCCGCGCCAGGTCGCGCGGGGTGTGCGCCAGCCGGGCGAACGGCCAGTCGGGGTAGAGCCGCGACGAGGCGCGGCACGGCAGCTCCGGCGAGCGGTGCTCGTTCAGCACGACGAACTCGTCCGGGGCGGCGCGGCCCTGGGCGACGAGTTCCTCCAGCAGGCAGGTGCGCACCACGCCGACATCGATCAGCCGGTCGCGCACCGCCGTCACCACGCCCTCCATGGGGAAGCCGACGACGCGCAGCTCGCGCAGGTCCTTGAAGGGGCGCACGCCGGCCTCCTCCATCTCGCGCCAGGCGATCTGGAAGCCGCCGAAGGCGTCGGTCGACACCACCGCCAGCGTGCGCCCCTTGAGGTCGGCCAGGGTGGAGATTTCCGTCCGCTCCGGCCGGCGGATCACCACCGAGCCGAGCGCAGCGAGCGGCGAGCCGATGGACTCGGACTCCAGCGTGGCGATGCGGGTGACGGCGAAGCGCGCCTCCAGCGTCACGTAGTTGCCGGGATTGGTGATGACGAAGTCGATGCTGCGGTCGGCCACCGCCAGCACCATCCCCGGCAGGTCGAGCGGCACCATGGTGAAGCGGTGCTCCGGGATGGCGCGGGCGAGGTGCGCCAGCGTCGGCTCCCAGTCGCGCGCCGCGCGCTCCGAGCCCTGGTAAGCCAGCACGCCGACGCGGACCTCCGCCGGTTCGGCGAGGGCCAGGGTGGGAAGGAACAGGAGGAGGGGGAGGAGCCGGCCCAGCATCGGGGGAGGATAGCCCAGGTTGGAGTGAAAGGCGCGCCTGTACCGGGCTCCCGCCACCCCTCAGAAATTCCGCATCAGCGCGTCTTCGTACGGGTTGTGCAGCGGCGTGCCGATGGTGCTCTCGGGGGCGCCCTCGGCGGCGAGCAGCGTCTCCAGCGGTTCCGGCATCGCCACGCCGTAGCCCTGCGCGTAGTCGACGCCGAGCGTGCGCAGCACCTCCTCGATCTCCGGGGTCTCGACGTATTCGGCGATGGTGCTCAGGCCCATCAGGTGGCCGATGTCGTTGATCGACTGCACGAAGGCGCGGTCCAGCCGGTCCTCGACGATGTGGCGCACGAAGCTGCCGTCGATCTTCAGGTAGTCGATGGCGAGGTTCTTCAGGTAGCCGAAGGAACTCAGCCCGCTGCCGAAATCGTCCAGCGCGAAGCGGCAGCCGCGGCCCTTCAGCGCGCGCATCACCTCCTGCGCGCGGGTCAGGTTGCTCATCGCCGCGGTCTCGGTCACCTCGAAGCATAGCCGGTCCGGGCGGAAGCCGGACTCGTCCAGTTCGGCCAGCACGAAGCCCAGGAAGTCGTCGTCGCACAGCGACTGCGCCGACAGGTTCACCGCGATCACGCCCCGGATGTCGGTCCGGCCGCGGAAGGCGGCGATGGTGCGGCGGATCACCCAGCGGTCGACGTCGCGCATCAGGTTGTAGCGCTCGGCCGCCGGGATGAAGGCGCCGGGCGGCACCAGGGCGCCGTCAGGCGCGCGCATGCGCACCAGGATCTCGGCGTGGCCGGCCCCGGCGTCGGGCCGCAGCGGGCGGATCGCCTGCCAGTACAGCACCAGCCGGTCGTCCTCCAGCGCGCGCATGGTGGCATGCGCCCATTCCATCTCGCCGCCCAGCTTCTGCGTCGCGGCGTCGTGGCTGTCGGCGAGGTGGATGCGGTTGCGGCCGCCGTCCTTGGCGACGTAGCAGGCGCGGTCGGCGGCGCTCAGCAGGTCGTAGACCGAGCCGCCGCCCTCCTGCACCGCCACCAGCCCGAAGCTGCCCGAGGTGGTGAAGGACTGGTTGCGCCACGCGAAGCGCAGGCCGGCGAGGGACTGGCGCATGCGCTCGGCGATCTCGTACGCCACCTCGCGGGTGCAGGGGCGCAGCAGCACGCCGAACTCGTCGCCGCCCATGCGCGCCACCACGTCGCCGTCGCGGACCGTCGCCCGCAGGTCGCGCGCCACCTGCTTCAGCAGCTCGTCGCCGGCCAGGTGGCCGCAGGTGTCGTTGATCAGCTTGAACTGGTCAAGGTCGGCGTAGCACAGCCATTGCGGGTGCGCCGCGTCGCGCTCGTGCGCCTCGTCCAGCGCCGTCTTCAGCCGTTCCTCGAAGGCGCGGCGGTTGATCAGGCCGGTCAGCGGGTCGTGCGAGGCCTGGTGCGCCAGCAGCCGGCGCAGCTGGCGTTCCTGCGCCACGTCGCGGATCGCCACCACCGCGCCGGCGACGCGGCCGTCGGCGTCGTGCATCGGGGCGGCCGACATCTCGACCGCCACCTCGCTGCCGTCGTGGCGCAGCAGCACCGCGTCCCGGTCGACGTCGCAGCGCCCGCGCGAGCGCAGGCAGACCGGCACCGGGTTGGCCAGCGGCGTGCGCCGCACCTCGTGCGCCAGCACCAGCACGGTGTCGGCCATCTGCCCCTCGACCTGCGCCGCCGACCGGTCCAGCAGCCGCTGCGCCGCCGGATTGACGTAGCCGATGCGGCCCTCGGCGTCGGTGGTCAGCACGCCGTCGGTGATCGACTGCAGGGTGATCTCGGCGACCTCCTTCTCCTGCGCCAGCTGCCATTCGGCGGATTTGCGGCCGGCCATCTCGGCGCCGTGCAGCTCGACCAGCCGGGTCAGCTCCTCGCCCAGCGTGCGCACCTCCGGCGGTCCGCGCCAGTCGAAGCGCACCGTCTCGTCGCCGGCGATGGCGCGGCGCAGCCCCTCCATCATGGCGCGCTTGGTGCGGTCCATGCGCACCGACACCAGCCGCACCGCCGCCGCGAGGCTGGCCGCCAGCGCCAGCACCACGGCAAGCTGCTTGGCCCGCAGGTCCCACAGCCACGCCTCCAGCGCCGACAGGTCGACCGGCGTGCCGATCCACAGCACGTTGCCGGCGGTGCCATCCAGGTGCAGCCGCACCCAGGCCGTCGTCGTCTCGGGGCGCTGCGACAGCACGGCGCTGGTCGCCGCGCCCTTCAGGGCCGGGTGGTGCAGGAAGGCGTCGCCGGCCCGCGCGTCGGCCGGCCCCTCGTGGATGTAGGTGCCGGCGGCGTCCACCCAGGCGGCGTTGGCCGAGGCGCCCAGCACGTCGTGCAGGTCGAACTCCATGGCCAGCGCGCCGACGGTCTGCGTCTCCAGGCTGCGCACCGGGGCGAACAGGCGCAGCCGCCGGTCCTCGCCCACCACGGCGGCGCGCACGCCGTCGCCAGCCAGCGCGGCGCGGAACAGCTCGGGCGACTCGTTGGCCAGCGAGGTCGGCGACTGCACCCGCAGGATGCCCTGCGGCGTGCGGTCCAGGCGCAGCAGCTCCCGCCCCGCCGGATCGAGCAGGACGAGGCGGCGGAAGTCGTCGGCGCGCGCGAACCAGCGCCGCATGACGCCGGTCAGCCGCTCGGTCGCCTGCTGCACGCTGAGGTACAGCCCGCCGCCCTCGCCGCCGACGGCGTTCAGCATCTCCAGCGGGGCGGGCAGCAGCGCCACGTTGCGCACCGTCTCCTTGCGGCGCTCCAGGCGCAGATTCAGCTCGCTGGCCTGCGCGCGGGCGCGGCCCAGCGCCTGCGCCGAGGCGCCGTCGCGGAAGGCGGCGACGACGCCCGGCTGCGTGGTGGCGACCAGCACCCCGGCCGGCGCCAGCCCGATGCCGAGCAGGGCGATGAGGAGCAGGGTGCGCAGCTTCATGGGGAACGGCCTTCTCGGAGATCCGCACCCGTGATCATAGCTCCGTATCCTTAGTCCTCGAAAGGATGGCCGGAGCGGCGTTTGGCCGCGGCGGAGGCGGACGGACCGCCGGGTGACGGCGCACATCAGCACAATGTCATATGCGGAATGAAGTTACGACACTTAACTTCGGCGCCCCCTTTTCATACCCCGGTATGATTGCCGCGGGCCGGTTGCCCTGCCGCAATGGTGGGCGGAGATCCGGGGGCCTGTTCCCCGGCGGCATGGGGGAATCGCCATGAAACGTTCGCACGGACCGAGCATCGCCACGACGTTGATCCTGCTCTTCGGCAGCGTGGTCGCCTTCCTTGTCCTGGTGGTCGGCCAGGACACGGTGTCGTCGCTGCGCACGCTGTCGGGCAACCGCGGGGTCCAGACCGTGGCGCAGGCGTCGCGGACGATCTTCACGGCGATGCAGGCGATCCGCCTGGAGCGCGGCGCCACGCGGCGCCTGCTGCTGCAGCCGGCGGGCAGCGAGCCGGCGACTCTGGCGAAGATACTGGTGTGGCGGCGCGCCTCGGCCGACGTGGCCGAGGTGGTGGCGGGCGTCTGCGCCGCGGTGGCCTGTGCTCCCGGCCTGGGCGCGGCCGAGACGCGCGCCGCCGTCGCCCGGCTGGAGACGCTGCGCGGCGAGGTGGACGCGGCGCTGAGGGTGGACCCCGCCCAGCGCCGCAACGGCCTGGTGGACGAGTGGATGGGTACCGCCAGCGCGGCGTCGGATCTGCTCGCCCGCATCTCGAAGACGCTGCTGGAGCCGATGCGCACGCTCGACCCCGCGTTCTCCGAGTTGATCGGCACCAAGGATGCTGCGGTGGCGGCGCGCGAGGCGGCGACGCCGCTGCGCCTGCTGTTCGACGGCGTGCTGGTGAGGAAGGAGATCACGGCCGAGGAGCGCGTCCAGATGGCGCACGCCCGCGGCCTGTTCGACGCGGCGTGGCGCGCGGTGCGCGACGCGGCGCAGCGTCCCGCCATCCCCGAGGCTGTCAAGGCGGCGATCGCCGCGGCCGAGCGCAGCTACGTCGTCGATTACCTGAAGGTGCGCGAGTCGGTTCTGGCCGCGGTGACCGCCCGGCAGGAGCCGCCGCTGCGCCTCGACGACGTCAACGAACTGGCCGACCGCTCGATGGGCGACCTCGACGCGCTGGCCAACGCCGCGCTCGACGCCATCGCCGCGCGCGCGGCGCAGCGGCAGGGCGAGGAGGCCGCGGCGCTGGCGATCGACGCGGTGCTGCTGACCCTGGCCCTGGCGCTCGGCGTCGCCGGCATGCTCATCGTGCGCCGCCGGGTGACCGCGCCGATCCATGGCATCGCCGAGGCGATGCTGCGCGTCGCCGGCGGCGAC
Organism: Azospirillum sp. TSO22-1; assembly: GCF_003116015.1. Classification (GTDB taxonomy): domain Bacteria; phylum Pseudomonadota; class Alphaproteobacteria; order Azospirillales; family Azospirillaceae; genus Azospirillum. The sequence continues at coordinate 37,837 of NZ_LGQZ01000094.1, read as the reverse complement.
CTGTCCGGCGCGGTGCCGCACCGCGGCCGCGGCGACGAGATCGGCAAGCTCGCCGGCGCGCTGGTGGTCTTCAAGGAGCACGCGCAGGAGCGCGAGCGCCTGGAAGCCATCCAGGCCGAGGAGCGCCGCGCCAAGGAACGCCACGCCGAGACGGTGGAAACGCTGGTGCGCGGCTTCGACGGCGCGGTGTCCGGCATCCTGCACACGGTGGCATCCGCCGCCGGCGCGCTGGAGGCGACGGCGCAGAGCATGTCGAGCACCGCCACCCACACCAACCAGCAGGCCGCCGCCACCGCCGCCGCCGCCGAGCAGGCGTCGGGCAACGTGCAGACCGTCGCCACCGCGACCGAGGAGCTGACCGCCTCCATCGCCGAGATCAGCACCCAGGTCGCCCGCTCCACCGGCATCGCCAACCAGGCGGTGGCCGAGGCGCAGCAGACCACCGAGCACGTCAACGGCCTTGTCGAGCAGGCCAACCGCATCGGCGAGATCGTCCAGCTGATCACCAACATCGCCAGCCAGACCAACCTGCTGGCGCTCAACGCCACCATCGAGGCGGCGCGGGCCGGCGAGATGGGCAAGGGCTTCGCCGTGGTGGCCAGCGAGGTGAAGAACCTCGCCACCCAGACCGCCAAGGCGACGGAGGAGATCAGCGGCCAGATCGCTTCGATGCAGGCGGCGACCGGCAACGCCGCGGCGTCGATCACCGGCATCGGCCGCACCATCGCGACCATGAGCGAGATCGCCACCACCATCGCCGCCGCCATCGAGGAGCAGGGCGCGGCGACCAGTGAGATCGCCCGCAACGTCCAGCAGGCGGCGGTCGGCACCCAGGCGGTGACCAACAACATCGCCGACGTCAGCCATGCCGCCACCGAGACCGGCGCCGCCGCCGGCCAGGTGCTCGACGCCACCGGCCAGCTGTCGCGCGAGGCCGACCGCCTGCGCGGCGAGGTGGAGCGCTTCCTCGCCGGCATCCGGGCGGCGTGACCCCCTCTGGAACGGCCACGGCGATGCTCCCACATGCACGGGGCCGTCTGGGAGAGGAGCCGTCATGCCGTCCGCCGTCCGTCTGTCCATTGCCTGCGCTGCCGCCGCCGTCCTGCTGGCGGCGGCTCCGGTCCGCGCGGCGGACCCGCCGCCCGCCTGCGCGCCGTCGGTGGCGCTGGCGCTGAACACCTGGGACGCCGGTGTCGCGGCGGCGGAGAAGCTGGGCAGCCGGGCCGCCGACGTCGCCCGCCAGAAGGGGCGGGACCTGCTGCTGCCGCTGCTCGGCATCGACCCGAAGACGGCGCCGGCGCAGCCCGGCGACGACACGGCGGCCGATCTGGGCCGCGAGGTGGAGGCGTCGCGCAACGATCCGGCGCGGCGCGAGGCACTGTGCATCGCGCTGACCGACGCGATGAACGCCGCCCGCGACAAGGTCGGCGCCGGACTGGACGCGCTGAAGGGCGCGTTGGAGCGCTTCGGCCCGACGCTGCCGCAGCCGGCGGCTCCGGCGGCCAAGGAGCCGCTGATGCCGCTGATCAAGACGTAGTTGGCTGGGGGAATGTCTGTACGGCCCCCCACCCAACCCTCCCCCGCTGGGCGGGGGAGGGCTTTGAAGGCTGGGCAGCGGAGTTCCCTCCCCCGCCCAGCGGGGGAGGGTTAGGGTGGGGGGCGGTGCGAGCGCCCCGTCAGTCCATCGTCGGGATGACGAAGCTGGCGCCGTCCTTGATGCCGGACGGCCAGCGCGAGGTGACGGTCTTGGTGCGGGTGTAGAAGCGCACCGCGTCCGGCCCGTGCTGGTTCAGATCGCCGAAGCCCGAGCGCTTCCAGCCGCCGAAGGTGTAGTAGGCCAGCGGCACCGGGATCGGCACGTTCACTCCGACCATGCCCACCTGCACCCGCGCCGCGAAGTCGCGCGCCGCGTCGCCGTCGCGGGTGAAGATCGCCACGCCGTTGCCGTACTCATGCTCGTTCGGCAGGCGCAGCGCCTCCTCGTAGTCGTGCGCGCGCACCACCGAGAGGACGGGGCCGAAGATCTCCTCCTTGTAGATGCGCATGGCGGGCGTCACCTCGTCGAACAGGCAGCCGCCCATGTAGAAGCCGTTCTCGTAGCCCTGCATGGTGAAGTTGCGGCCGTCCACCACCAGCTTGGCGCCCTCGCCGATGCCGAGCTCGACGTAGTCGCGCACCTTCTGCAGGTGCTGCTTGGTCACCATCGGGCCGAAGTCGGCGTCGGCATCGGTCGAAAGACCGATCTTCAGCGACTCCACGCGCGGCACCAGCCGCTCCATCAGGGCGTCGGCGGTCTTCCGGCCGACCGGCACCGCCACGGACACCGCCATGCAGCGCTCGCCGGCCGAGCCGTAGCCGGCGCCGATCAGCGCGTCCACCGCCTGGTCGAGGTCGGCGTCGGGCATGATGATCATATGGTTCTTGGCGCCGCCGAAGCACTGCACGCGCTTTCCGTTGGCGCAGCCGCGCGTGTAGACGTACTCGGCGATCGGGGTCGAGCCGACGAAGCCGATCGCGGCGATGTCCGGGTCGTCGAGGATGGCGTCCACCGCCTCCTTGTCGCCGTTGACGACGTTGAGGATGCCCGGCGGCAGCCCGGCGTCCAGCATCAGCTGCGCCAGGCGCAGCGGCACGCCGGGGTCGCGCTCGGAGGGCTTGAGGATGAAGGCGTTGCCGCAGGCGATGGCCGGCGCGAACTTCCACATCGGGATCATGGCGGGGAAGTTGAACGGCGTGATGCCGGCCACCACGCCCAGCGGCTGGCGCATGGAGTAGAGGTCGATGCCGGGGCCGGCGCCCTCGGTGTACTCGCCCTTCAGCAGGTGCGGGATGCCGCAGGCGAACTCCACCACCTCCAGGCCGCGCTGGATGTCGCCCTTGGCGTCGGCGACGGTCTTGCCGTGCTCGCGCGCCAGCAGCAGCGCCAGCTCGTCGTATTCGCGCTGCACGAGGTCGAGGAACTTCATCATCACGCGGGCGCGGCGCTGCGGGTTGGTGGCGGCCCAGGCGGGCTGCGCGGCCTTCGCGTTCTCGACGGCGGCGCGCAGCTCGGCCTTGCTGGCCAGCGGCACACGCGCCGCCACCTCGCCGGTCATCGGCGTGAAGACGTCGGCGAAGCGGCCGGATTCGCCGCGCACCGGCTTGCCCCCGATGAAGTGATGCAGTTCGGTCATGGTTCCTCCCGTCTGTGTTCTTGCGAGCCCCCCGGAGGGGATGCGGTGGCGTATAGTACACGGGTCGGGCGCGCGATGCGCCGTGCAAAGGTGACGCGTCCGGGGAGGGGGCTCCGCTTTTGACAACGGTCAAGGATGATCGCGACAATTCTCGGCAAATTCGTTCATACAGCTAATCTCTGGCAAGGGGGGATGCCGTGCCGGACTCTCCGGTTGGCGCGGCGGAGCCGGCGGGCGACGGCCGGCGCGCGCACGCCACCATCGACGGGCTGGTCCGGCGCGGCCTGGTGGCGCTGCTCGCCATCGTGCTGCTGGCCGGCACCGCGGCGCTGCTGATGCACGGTGCCGTCTCGTCGCTCGACCACACGGCCGAACTCATCAACCTCAGCGGCCGGCAGCGCATGCTGACCCAGCGCGCCGCCCTGTTCGCCACCCGCCTGGCTGCCGCCGAGGAGATGGAGCGCACCGTCCTCCAGGCCGAGCTGCGCACCGTCCTCGACGACATCGTGCGGGCGCAGGAGGTGCTGACCGGCTCCCCGGCCATGCTGCCGGAGGTGCAGGCGCTCTACGCCGGCGTCTGGCGGACGGAGGACGGCACCCTTCACCGTACCGTCGAGTCGCTGCGCCCCTTCCTGTCCGCCCAACCGCGCGGCCTCCCGGTGCCGCGCGTCGACGAGGTGCTGGCCGAGCTGGACGCTCTGACCGCCCGGGTGGTGGCGCTGGTCAACGCGGCGGTGCAGCGCTCCTGGCTGCTCAGCCTGATCGTCTTCGCGGTGATCGCCGGCACCGCGGTGGTGACCATTCCGCTCGCCATCCTGCCGCCGTCCCGGCTGGTGCACCGGCAGGTGGACGACATGACGGCGCTCGCCTCCCGCCTGGAGGCCGCCCGCGCCGAGGCCGACGAGGCGAACCGCGCCAAGTCCGACTTCCTGTCGCGCATGAGCCACGAGCTGCGCACGCCGCTCAACGCCATCCTCGGCTTCGGCCAGCTGCTGCACTGCGGCGCCTCGGCCCCGCTGACCGCGCAGCAGGCGACCTGCGTCGGGCACATCCTGGAAGCCGGGGACCACCTGCTGCAGCTCATCAACGACATCCTCGACCTCGCCAAGATCGAGGCGGGCAAGGTGCAGCTGGCGGTCGAGGATGTTTACCTCGACACCGTCCTGCACGAATGCCTGACCATGACCGAGGCGATGGCGGCCAAGCACGGCGTGGCGGTGCGGACCGACCCGCCGGGGCCGGAGCTGGCGGTCAGCGCCGACCACATGCGGCTGCGGCAGGTGGTGCTGAACCTGCTGACCAACGCCATCAAGTACAACCGCCCCAACGGCACGGTGACGCTGGCGTGCAGGGCGGCGGGTTCCGGCCGGCTGCGGCTGTCGGTGGCCGACACCGGCCCCGGCATCCCCGAGGCGCTCCGCCCCAAGCTGTTCCAGCCCTTCACCCGCCTGATCGGCGAACGCCGCGAGATCGAAGGCAACGGCATCGGCCTGACCATCGCCCGGCAGCTGGCGGAGATGATGGGCGGTACGCTGGACTACACGACCACGGAGGACGAGGGGACGACGTTCTGGGTGGAATTGCCTTTGGCTGGTGAGGTCCTGGCACCGGGCCCCCACCCTAACCCTCCCCCGCTGGGCGGGGGAGGGGACTCCGCCGCTTTGCCCCTTGAGCCCTCCCCCGCCCAGCGGGGGAGGGTTGGGTGGGGGGCCGCAGCCGGCACGTAAGCAAAAACCCCTGCGCCCATTTCTGCGATTCGGTGGTATATGCTCTGCCGTATCGTGCGCGTGCTGCCGCCGCGGCCGGGAGGGGTTGGAATGCGGGTGTTGCGGATCGCCGTCCGGATCGCCATGGGGGCGCTCGTCGCGCTGCTGGCCGTCGCCGGGGCGGCGCGGGCCGCCGAACCCGCGCGCTTCACGCTGCTCTACGTCCACTCCACCACCGAGTTGCAGGAGCAGCAGGGGCGCGGCGGCTTGGCGCGGCTCGCCGCGGCCGTGAAGGCGGAGCGCAAGCGCGGCCAGCCCGTCTTCCTGCTGCACGGCGGGCAGGCCTTCGCTCCCAGCGTGCTGTCGTTCTACGACGAGGGCGCGCACATGATCGACCTGCTGAACGATCTGCAGATCGATGCCATGGCGGCGCTGAACCGCGACTTCCATTACGGCGAGGACGTGCTGCTGGCGCGCGCCCACGAGGCGAACTTCCCCGTCGTCACCTCGAACGCCATCGACCGCACCACCGGGCGCGTGCACGACGGGCTGGTGGATTCGGTGGTGCTCAAGGCCGGGCCGCTGCGCATCGGCGTGCTCGCCGCCACGCCGGCCCGCACGCGCGAGGTGGCGCGCGTCACCCGCACCGACGTGCCCGAACCCGCCGCCGTGCTGGCCGCCAAGGCCAAGGCGATGCGCGCCGGCGGCGTCGATCTCGTGGTGGTGCTGACCGGCAACTCCGGCGACACGCACAAGGCGGTGATCGCCGCCGGCATCGGCGACGTCGTGCTCTACCAGGACCGCGGCAAGGCGTACGAGGTGGTGCACGACGGCAAGCGCCTCGCCGCCTCGGTCGACGCGCAGGCGGGCTGGGTGCTCGCCCTCGACGCGGTGGTGGTGCCGGGGATGGGCGGCGGCAAGGCGACGCCGTCGCTGCAGCCGTCGCTGGCGGTGCGGCTGATCGACACCGCCGCGGTGCCGCCCGACGCCGCCATGGCGCCGCGTGTCAAGGTCTACACCGACCGGCTCGACGCCCAGCTCGGCCTCCAGGTCGGGCGGCTCGACGGCGCGCTCGACACGCGGCGCGAGGCGGTGCGCGGCGGCGAGAACGCCTTCGCCAACCAGATCGCCGACGCGGTGCGGGCGGCGCTCGACGCCGACGTGGCGCTGGTCAACGGCGGCGCCATCCGCGGCGACCGCCAGTACGCCGCCGGCACCACGCTGACCCGCCGCGACATCTTCACCGAGCTGCCCTATCACGACCCGGTCGTGCTGCTCGACCTCACCGGCAGGGAGCTGCTCGACACGCTGGAGCTGGCCTACGGCGCGGTGGAGCAACTGCACGGCCGCTTCCTGCACCTCTCCGGCGCCCGCGTGGTCATCGACCTCACCAGGCCGGCGGGGCAGCGGGTGGCCGAGCTGACCATCGGCGGCAAGCCGGTGGAGCGCGACCGCCACTACCGCGTCGGCACCGTCGCCTATCTGGCCGCCGGCAACGACGGCTACGGCCTGCTGGCCTCGGCGCCGCGGCTGGTGGGCGAGCGTGACGCCGACTTCGCCTCCATGCTGCTGATCGGCAGCGTCGCCCGCGACGGGGCGCTGAAGCCGGCGCTCGACGGCCGCATCACCCTGCGCCGCTAGGATCCGGCCCGGATGTCCAGCCCGCCTCCACGCCCGTTGCCGCCCCCGGCCCCGCCGCTGCGGGTGCGCCGGCGCATGGGCATCGCGGCGCGCATCACGCTGGGCGTGGCGATCATGGGCGTGCTGGTGGTCCTGACCGGCGTGGTCTCGCTGACCGCGTTCCGCCAGTTCCGCGGCGAGGTGGCGGCGCTGTCCAACGAGGCGCTGCCGCGCGTCATCACCAGCGCCGAACTGCTGACCGACTTCCACGGCGTGGTGGCGCAGATCTCCAGCCTCGCCGCCGCCAGCACCGAGGCGCAGCGCAAGGCCGCCTCGGACAAGCTGAGCGGCGAGCTGGACTACATGCAGATCCTGGTGCGCCGTCTGCGCGAGAACCTCGCCGCCGCGCCGGGGGCGGCGGAGGCCGGCACCCCGGTGCTGGAACAGCTGCGCACCTCGCTCAGCGTCCTCGACGGCACGGTGACCGACCTCGATTCCGAGGTGTCGCGCACCATCACCGCCGCTCGCCGGCTGGCCGCGGCGACGCAGGAGCTGGCGGGCTTCGCCGCCGGGCTGGAGCGCTTCGCCGAGGGCGACGACGCGGCGCGTGCCGGCGCCTGGAGCGTGCGCATGGCCGCGCTGGTGGCGCGCGGCGCGCGGGCCGCCGATCTCGACCACCTGAACCGCCTGACCGTCGAGCGGCGCGACATCGAATCCGCCATCGGCTGGCTGGGCCGCCCCGACGATGCCGTCTCCGGCCCGCTGCCCCAGGCGATGGATGGCGCCGAGGCGGAGCTGGCGCGCGTCCTGCTTGGCCCCGACGGGGTGTTCGAGGTGGCGGCGGAGCGCCTGCGCTCGCGCAACCGCGCCCAGGCGCTCTACACCCAGGCCCGCAACCTGGTGGAGGCGGTCGACCGCGCCGTGCAGGCGCTGCACCACCGCACCCAGACCGAGGCCGACGCCCGCGCCCACGATTTAGCGTTGCTGACCGGAACCCAATCGACGCTGGTGATGGCGCTGGTGGCGGCGTCGTTCCTGCTGGTGGTGGGGGTGTTCTTCTTCTTCCGCTCGTCGGTGTCGTCGCGGCTGCTCGCGCTCAACGGCGCGGTGCTGGCGCGGCTGGCCGGCGAACCGACGCGCATCCCGGTGCGGGGCGAGGACGAGATCGCCGACATCGGCCAGTCCATCCGTTTCTTCATTGACGAGATCGACCGCCGCCAACACGACCTCGCCGCCAACGAGCGGCGTTTCCGCGACCTCGTCGAGGGGTCGATCCAGGGCATCCTCATCCTTCGTGAGTTCGTGCCGCTCTACGCCAACGACGCCTTCGCCCGCATCGTCGGCATGAGCGTCGGCGAGGTGCTGGCGCTGCCGACGCTGATCGCCTTCTTCGGACCGGAGGAGGCGGAGCGCACCCGCGCCGCCTACGATCGCATCATCGCCACCGGCGAATCCCCGCCCACCCGCCGCCTGCAGGGCCGGCGGCGCGACGGGGCCGAGGTGTGGGTGGAACTGTCCGGCCGCCGCGTCAACTGGATGGGCGAGCCGGCGGTGCAGGCCGTCGTCGTCGATGTGACGCGCGAGGTGGAGGCGGAAGCGGCGCTCGCCCGCGCCTCGGCCGAGCTGGGCGCGGCGGTGGCGGCGATGCCGAGCGGCCTGCTGCTGCTCGACGGTGGCTTCGCGATCCGCATCTGCAACGACCGGCTGCTGGCCATCCTGGGCTATCCGGCCGACCTGGGGCGGCCCGGCCGCCCCTTCGCCGAGCTCTTCGCCTATGAGGTCGCCACCGGCCGCATGACTCCCGCCGAGGGTGCCGCCTCGCGCGCCGGGACCGAGGCGCGGCTGCGCTCCGGCCAGCCGCTGGTGGCCGAGCGTACGCTGCCGGACGGCACCACGGTGCTGATCCAGGGCAACCGCCAGCCCGGCGGCGAGGGCGGCGGTTACGTCCTCACCGTCACCGACATCACCGAGCAGCAGCGCACCCGCGACGAGCTGCGCCAGTCCAAGGAGGCGGCGGAGCGCGCGCTGGACGACCTGACGCTGGCGCAGAAGAGCCTGATCCAGGCGGAGAAGATGGCCTCGCTGGGCCAGCTGGTGGCCGGCGTGGCGCACGAGGTGAACACGCCGGTCGGCGTCACCCTCACCGCCGCCACGCAGCTGCAGATCGAGGTGGACGAGATCGCCGCCCACCACGGCGCCGGCCGCCTCAAGCGCTCGGCCTTCGAGGAGTTCCTGTCGACCAGCCGCGAGCTGTCGCACCTGATCGCCACCAACAGCGAGCGCGCCGCCGACCTGATCCAATCCTTCAAGCTGGTCGCCATCGACCAGTCGAGCGGCGAGCGCCGCCGCTTCGTGCTGGCCGACTACATCGAGGAGCTGCTGCGCAGCCTCAGCCCGGCGCTGCGCCAGGCCGGCTGCACGGTGATGGTGGATTGTCCGCCCGACCTGGAGGTGGACGGCTATCCGGGCGCCCTGTCGCAGATCCTCACCAACCTGGTGATGAACGTGCTGACGCACGCCTACGCTCCCGGCGCGGCCGGGCGCATCCGCGTCACCGTCCGCCCGGCGCCGAACGACCATGTGGTGCTCGACTTCGCCGACGGGGGCCGCGGCATCCCGCCGGACGTGCTGCCGAAGATCTTCGACCCGTTCTACACCACCACCCGCGGCACCGGCGGCAGCGGTCTGGGCCTGCACATCGTCTACAACCTGGTGGTCGGCACGCTGCGCGGCAGCATCGCCGCCGCCAGCGAGCCGGGGCAGGGCACCTGCTTCACCCTGAGCTTCCCGCGCGTCACCCCGAAACCTGCGGTGGCGGACCTGGAGGTGGAGGGGGTGGCGGACTGACGGGAGGAGTGCTCGCCCTCCGTCACTCCCACCTTTGGCTGAGCCGTTGACGCTTGCGAGTTGCCGGGCCGCCCGCGCGCCCTCGAATGCGCAGATGCACACCACGCACCGATCACGGATCATCAAGCCCCAGGGTCCGCGCCTTCTGGGGGAACGATCATGCGACCGCTGCCGCTTGTGCCGACGTTTCGCGCCGCCGTGACGGCAGGCTTGCTGTTCGCCCTGTCCGGCGCCGCCGGCTGCTCCTCGCCGACCCGTCTCGAGGCGGTGCCGGTCGCCGTCCAGGCGAAGGCCAGCGTCGTAGGAATGCCCGGCGTCCGCTACTGGGCGGACGGCGACACCAGCGATTTCCTGCGCGACAGCCTGGAGTCTTTGAAGCGCGAGCAGGCGCAACTGCAGCGGGAGGGCCACCGCGGCCCGCTTCCCCCGGCGAACTTCCTGGCGATCTCGGGCGGCGGCGAGGACGGGGCCTTCGGGGCCGGGCTGCTGGTGGGGTGGAGCGCCGCCGGGACGCGGCCCCGCTTCAAGGGGGTCACCGGCATCAGCACCGGAGCGCTCATCGCGCCCTTCGCCTTCCTCGGGTCGGAGTACGACGACAAGCTCAAGGAGGTCTACACGACCATCACCGGCAAGGACATCCTCGAAGAACGCGGGGTCCTGGCCGCCATCACCAGCGACGCCATGGCGGACACCACGCCGCTGAAGAAGCTCGTGCGGCGGATCTTCGACCAGAGCATGCTCGACGCCATCGCGGTGGAGCATGAGAAGGGCCGCACCCTGCTGATCGGCACCACCGACCTCGACGCCCGCCGCCCGGTCATCTGGAACGTCGGCAAGATCGCGGTCAGCCGCCATCCGCAGGCGCTCGAACTGGTCCAGACCCTGCTGGTGGCCTCGGCCGCGATCCCCGGGGCGTTCCCGCCGGTCATGATCACCGTCGAGGCGGACGGGCGGAAATTCGAGGAAATGCACGTGGACGGCGGCGCGACGGCGCAGGTGTTCGTCTATCCGCCCGGCCTGAACGTAAGGGAGGCCTCGCGGGAGGCGGGGATCACCCGCGAGCGGCGGCTGTACGTCATCCGCAACGCCCGGCTCGATCCGGACTGGGCCCAGGTCGAGCGCCGGACCCTGAGCATCGCGAACCGCGCCGTGTCGTCGCTGATCCAGACGCAGGGGGTCGGCGACCTGTACCGCATCTTCATCACCACCCAGCGCGACGGCATCGACTTCAACCTCGCCTACATCCCCTCGAGCTTCAAGACCACGCTCCAGGCGCCGTTCGACCCGGTCTACATGAAGGAGCTGTTCAAGGTCGGCTACGATCAGGCGGTCAGCGGTTATCCGTGGGCCAAGACCCCGCCCGGCTACGCCGCCCCGGAGGTCGAACCGCCGGTCCCGCCGCGCACCGTCAAGGCGGTGAACGGGAACCGGCGCGGCGCCAAGGCCGGCTCGTGACGACCGGGCGGGCTCCCCGCCCGTCCCGGCATAGCCGCCCTGCGCCCGCCGGCTGTCCGCCGTGCTGGACAGCCCTCCGCTGTTAACGCTACCAATGCTCGGGCTTGCCATCGTCCGAGTCTGCCGCCGCCATGGACATCGCCGCCTCCCTGTCCGTCGTCGTCAACGTGATGGCGCCGGTGTTCCTCATCGCAGCCCTGGGCTTCGCGTGGAACCGGGCCAAGCTGCCGTACGACAGCGCCTTCATCACCACCTTCGCCATCAACGTCTCCAGCCCGTGCCTGGTGTTCTCGTCGCTGACCAAGCTGACGCTGAGCGGCGGCGAGCTGCTGACGATGACGATCGCGTCGGTCGCCTGCATCGCCGCGTCGGCGCTGCTGGCGGTGCCGCTGCTGCTGGCGTTCAAGCTGCCGCTGCGCACCTACCTGCCGGCGCTGAGCTTCCCCAACGCCGGCAACCTCGGCCTGCCGCTGTGCCTGTTCGCCTTCGGGGAGACCGGGCTGGGCCTGGGCGTGCTGTTCTTCGCGGTGTTCTCGGTGGCGCAGTTCACCATCGGGCCGGTGACGGCGTCGGGCACGCTCGACCTCGGCCGGCTGGCGCGCACACCGGTGATCTACGCGGTGGCGGCGGCGCTGGCGGTGCTGCTGACCGGCGTCAAGCCGCCGCTGTGGGTGACCAACACCACCACGCTGCTGGGCAACGTCGCGGTGCCGATCATGCTGCTGTCGCTCGGCGTGGCGCTGGCCAGCCTGCGCATGAACAGTGTGCTGCGCGCCGGCTCGCTCTCCGCGGTGCGGCTGGTGCTGGGGTGCGCCGTCGGGGTGGCGGTGGCCGACGTGATGGGGCTGACCGGCGTCATGCGCGGCGTCGTGGTGCTGCAAAGCTCGATGCCGGTGGCGGTGTTCAACTACCTCTGGGCGCTGCGCTACAACAACGCGCCGGAGGAGGTCGCCGGCATGGTGCTGGGTTCCACCGCCCTGGCGTTCCTGGGTCTGCCGGCGCTGCTGGTCGGGGTGCTGTAGGGCCTTACACCAGCACCGCCATGTCCGCCTTGCGCTCCCGGTTGCGCAGGTGCTGGTCGCGGCCGGAGTGGTATTGCACCGGCCAGGGCTGCCCGGCATGGCCCAATTCGGCTGCGGCGTGCAGCGTCCAGTAGGGATCGGCGAGGTGCGGGCGGGCCAGCGCGCAGAGGTCGGCGCGGCCCGAGGCCACGATGCTGTTGACGTGGTCCGGCTCGAAGATGTTACCGACCGCCATGGTGGCGATGCCCAGCTCGTTGCGGATGCGGTCGGAGAACGGCGTCTGGAACATCCGGCCGTACACCGGCTTCGCCTGCGCCGAGGTCTGCCCGGCCGACACGTCGATCAGGTCGGCGCCGTGCCCGGCGAAGGCGTGCGCGATGCGCACCGCGTCGTCGGCGCCGATGCCGCCGGGCACCCAGTCGGTGGCGGAGATGCGCACCGCCATCGGCCGCTCCGCCGGCCAGACGGCGCGCATGGCGTCCCACACCTCCAGCGGGAAGCGCAGGCGGTTTTCCAGGCTGCCGCCGTAGTCGTCGGTGCGCCGGTTGGTCAGCGGCGTGATGAAGCTGGACAGCAGGTAGCCGTGTGCGGCGTGCAGTTCCACCATATCGAAGCCGGCCTCCACCGCTCCTTCCGTGGCGCGGCGGAACTCGGCCACGACGCGCTCCATGTCGGCGCGGGTCATGCCGTGGGGGACTTGGTTGTGCGGGCTCCACGGCACCGGGGAGGGGCCCATCACCGGCCAGTTGCCGCTCTCCAGCGGCTCGTCGTAGCCCTCCCAGCCCACCCTGGTCGAGCCCTTCGGGCCGCTGTGCCCAAGTTGCAGGCAGATCTTCGCCGGCGTGTGGGCGTGCACGAAGTCCGTGATGCGCCGGTACGCCGCCACGTGCTCCGGCGCGTACATCCCGCAGCAGCCGGGGGAGATGCGGCCTTCCGCCGAGACGCAGGTCATCTCGGTGTACACCAGCCCGGCGCCGCCCTGGGCGCGGGCGCCCAGGTGCACGAGATGGAAGTCGTTGGGCGTGCCGTCCACCGCGCTGTACATCGCCATCGGCGACACCACCACGCGGTTCGCCAACTCCAGCCCGCGCAGCCGGAACGGTGTGAACATCGGCGGCACCGCCTCGTCCCGGCCGGAGAACCAGCGCTCCACCCCCTCGACGTAGCTGCGGTCGCGCAGGCGCAGGTTCTCGTGGCTGACGCGCTGGCTGCGGGTGAGCAGGGAGTAGGCGAACTGCTCCGGCTCCAGCCGGGCGTAGCGGTCGACGTTCTCGAACCACTCCATGGAGTTGCGGGCGGCGGATTGCAGCTTCAGCACCTCGACCTTGCGCTCCGCCTCGTAGGCTGTGAGCGCCGCCGGCACGTCGTCGCCGCTCTGCTGCAGCGTGCGGGCCAGGGCGATGGCGTCCTCCAGCGCCAGCTTGGTACCGGAGCCGATGGAGAAGTGCGCGGTGTGCGCCGCGTCGCCCATCAGGACGACGTTGTCCTTCACCCAGGTCTGGTTCGACACCCGCGGGAAGTTGATCCACGCCGAGCCGCGCAGATGCCGCGCGTTGGTCATCAGCGTATGGCCGTCCAGGTGCTTGGCGAACAGCCGTTCGCAGAAGGCGACGCTGGCGTCTGGGTCGGCGTCGGCGAGGCCGGCCGCGACCCAGGTCTCCTCCCGCGTCTCGACGATGAAGGTGGAGAGGTCGTCGTCGAATCGGTAGGCGTGCACCTGGAACCAGCCGTGCTCCGTCTTCTCGAACAGGAAGGTGAAAGCGTCGAAGATCTTGCGGGTGCCGAGCCAGATGTAGCGGCACTTGCGCACGTCGATGTCCGGCTTGAAGTGGTCGGCGTGCTGCGTGCGCACCCGGCTGTTGATGCCGTCGCAGGCGATGATCAGGTCGGCGTCGGGGAATTGGTGGGCGCCCTCCACCTCCGTCTCGAACACCAGCTGGACGCCCAGCTCCGCCGCACGATCCTGAAGGATGTTGAGGAAGCGCTTGCGCCCGATGCCGCAGAACCCATGCCCGCCCGAGGCGATGACCCGCCCCTTGACGTGGACGTCGATGTCGTCCCAGTGGGCGAGGCTGTCGATCAGCCTCTGCTTCGAGGGCTCGTCGGCGCCGGCGAGATTCTCCAGCGTCTGGTCGGAGAAGACGACCCCCCAGCCGAAGGTGTCGTAGGGCCGGTTGCGCTCGTAGACCGTGACCTCGTGCGCCGGGTTGGCCTTCTTCATCAGGATGGCGAAGTACAGCCCCGCCGGCCCGCCGCCGATGCAGACGATCTTCATGGCCGCGCCTCCTCGCACAGGATGTTTACGTTTAAACTATCAGCCCGCCCCGCCTATGCCTAGTCGGCAAGAAGGACAGTCCCGTCCCTAGGCCGTTTGCGGGTGCCGCCGCCGCTTGCTCCCTCCCCGCCGTTCCTTTATGCTTAAAGCGTCACGGGGAGGACTCACATGGAGCGGCATCTGACCGGCCGGCACGCGCTGGTGACCGGGGCCGGGCGCGGCATCGGCGCCGCCATCGCGCGGCGCTTGGCGGCGGAGGGGGCGCGGCTGACGCTGCTCGGCCGCACCCGGGCGCCGCTCGACGCGCTGGCGGAGGAGATCGGCGCTTCGGTGCTCCAGGCCGACGTGACCGACGACGCGGCGTTCGCCCGCGTCTTCGCCGCCGCCGGGCCGGTCGATGTGCTGGTCAACAACGCCGGCGCCGCGGCGACCGCGCCCTTCGTCCGGACCGACCGCGCGTTGTGGGACTCCATGCTGGCCGTCAACCTCACCTCGGTGTTCACCGGCTGCAAGCTGGCGCTGCCCGGCATGGTCGAGCGCGGCTGGGGCCGCATCGTCACCGTCGCCAGCACCGCCGGCCTGCGCGGCTACGCCTATTGCGCCGCCTACGCGGCGGCCAAGCATGGGGTGATCGGCCTGACCCGCACGCTGGCGCTGGAAACGGCGCGCGCCGGCGTCACCGTCAACGCCGTCTGCCCCGGCTTCGCCGACACCGGCATGACCGCCGAATCCCTGGACCGCATCCAGGCGAAGACCGGCCGCACCCGCGACGAGGCGGTGGCCGAGCTGACGAAATCCAACCCCCAGGGCCGCCTCGTGCGGCCGGAAGAGGTGGCGGACGCCGTGGCGTGGCTGTGCGGCCCCGCGGCGGCCTCCATCACCGGGCAGGCGATCGCCGTGGCCGGCGGCGAGGTGATGTGATGACGGACCAGACGATGACCCCCGTGACCGACTACGAAACCGCGGCCGAGCGCTGCAAGGCGGAGCTGCGGCTGTGGCTGCGCCTGCTGTCCTGCACCAACCTGATCGAGAACGCGGTGCGCGCCCGCCTGCGCGAGACCTTCGACGTGACGCTGCCGCAGTTCGACCTGATGGCGGCGCTGGAGCGCGAGCCGGACGGTCTGACCATGGGCGAGCTGTCGCGCCGCCTGATGGTGTCCAGCGGCAACGTCACCGGCGTGACCGAGCGCCTCGTCGCCGAGGGGCTGGTGGTGCGCGAGCCTTCGCCCAGCGACCGCCGTGCCTTCCTCGTCAAGCTGACGCCGGCCGGGCGGCGTGCCTTCCTGGCCATGGCGATGGTGCACGAGGGCTGGATCGCCGACTTCTTCGACGACCTCCCGGGCGAGGACGTCGAGGCGCTGATGGCGCTGCTGGCCAAGGTGAAGCGGGCGGTGCACGCCAAGACCCGGAACGGGAAGGAGACCGCATGACCCGGATGTCCGAGTATCAGGCGAAGCACTTCCTGTGGTCGGTGCAGGGCCGCGTCGCCACGGTGACGCTGAACCGGCCGGAGCGCAAGAACCCCCTGACCTTCGAGTCCTACGCCGAGCTGCGCGACGTCTTTCACGCGCTGCGCGTCGATGAGGAGATCAAGGCGGTGGTGGTGAGCGGGGCCGGCGGCAATTTCTGCTCCGGCGGCGACGTGTTCGAGATCATCGAGCCGCTGACCAAGATGAGCATGCCGGAGCTGCTGCGCTTCACCACCATGACCGGTGATCTGGTCAAGGAGATGCGCGCCTGCCCGCAGCCCATCGTCGCCGCGGTGGACGGCGTCTGCGCCGGGGCGGGGGCGATCATCGCCATGGCGTCGGACCTGCGCTGCGGCACCGCGCGGTCGAAGACGGCGTTCCTGTTCACCCGCGTGGGCTTGGCCGGCTGCGACATGGGGGCGTGCGCGATCCTGCCGCGCCTCATCGGCCACGGCCGGGCGTCGGAGCTGCTTTACACCGGCCGCGCCATGACCGGCGAAGAGGCCGAGCGCTGGGGCTTCTTCAGCCGCCTGTGCGCGCCGGACGCGGTGCTGGGCGAGGCCACGGACCTCGCCCGCGGCCTCGCCGAGGGACCGAGCTTCGCGCACGCGGTGACCAAGCGGATGCTACACCAGGAATGGGCGATGAGCCTCGACGACGCCATCACCGCCGAGGCGCACGCCCAGGCCGTGTGCATGGCGACGCAGGACTTCCGCCGCGCCTTCGAGGCGTTCGCCGCGAAGCGCACGCCGGTGTTCGAGGGGAACTGACATTGAAAGCCCTCCCCCGCCCCCGGCGGGGGAGGGAGGGACCCGCGGAACGCGGGAGGGTGGGGGCAGCGGCGTTCCCCGAAAGCCGCTGCCCCCACCCTCCCCAGGCTGCGCCTGGGGCCCCTCCCTCCCCCCGCGGAGCGTGGGGAGGGCAGGAGGAACCATGCCCGACACATCCTTCCTCTCCTGGCCGTTCTTCGACGACTCCCACCGCCGGCTCGGCAAAGACCTCGACACCTGGGCCATCCGCGAGGCCGCGCCACTGGCGCACGCCGGGGAGCACGACGTGGACGGCGCCTGCCGCGAACTGGTCAGGCGCCTGGGCGACGGCGGCTGGCTGCGCTACGCCGTGCCGGAGCCGGGCGGGCGGCTCGACGTGCGCTCGCTGTGCCTGATCCGCGAGACGCTGGCCCGCCACGCCGGCTTGGCCGACTTCGCCTTCGCCATGCAGGGGCTGGGCACCGGACCAATCACGTTGTTCGGCTCCGGCGCGCTGAAGGACCGCTACCTGCCGCCGGTCCGCGCCGGCCGCGCCATCGCCGCCTTCGCCCTGTCGGAGCCCGAGGCCGGTTCGGACGTCGCCGCCACCGCCACCACCGCCGTCCGCGACGGCGAGTCCTATGTGCTGGACGGCACGAAGACCTGGATCTCCAACGGCGGCATCGCCGACCACTACGTGGTCTTCGCCCGCACCGGCGAGGCGCCGGGTGCCAGGGGCCTGTCCGCCTTCGTGGTCGACGCCGACGCGCCCGGTCTCACCGTCGCCGGGCGCATCGCGGTGATTGCGCCGCACCCGCTGGCGGCGCTGCGCTTCGAGGGCTGCCGGGTGCCTGCCGACCGGTTGATCGGCAATCCTGGGGAGGGGTTCAAGGTCGCGATGGCGACGCTGGACGTCTTCCGCTCGACGGTCGGCGCCGCGGCGCTCGGCTTCGCCCGGCGTGCCCTGGACGAGGCGTGCGCGCGGGCCTCCGGCCGGCCCCTGTTCGGCGGCGTGCTGGCCGACCTGCAGATGACCCAGGCGAAGATCGCCGACATGGCGGTGGAGGTGGACGCGGCGGCGCTGCTGGTCTACCGCGCCGCCTGGACCAAGGACAGCGGGGCGTCCCGCGTCACCCGCGAGGCGGCGATGGCCAAGCTCTACGCCACCGAGGCCGCGCAGCGGGTCATCGACGCCGCCGTGCAGATCTTTGGTGGCCTGGGCGTGACCCGTGGCGAGACGGTCGAGGCGCTGTACCGAGAGATCCGTCCGCTGCGCATCTACGAGGGCGCCTCCGAGGTGCAGAAGATCGTCATCGCCCGCCAGATTCTGGCGGGATGATCGCCGTCGCCTCGATCTCGACGCGTGCCTCGGGCTCGACCAGCGCCACCACCTGGACCAGCGTCATCGCCGGGAAGTGCGTCCCCATCACCTCGCGGTAGGCCTGGCCCAGCGCCCGCAGGCTGGTGCGGTACTCGGCGATGTCGGTGACGTACCAGGTGAGGCGGGCCACGTGCTCCGGCCGCGCCCCGGCCTCTTTCAGCACGGCGACGATGTTGCACAACGCCTGCCGCGCCTGTCCGACGAGGTCCCCGGCCGGAAAGCGCCCGGTCTCGTCCCAGCCGATCTGCCCACCGACCACCACCAGCCGCCCGGTGCCGGCATAGCCGTTGGCGTAGCCCTTGGGCGGCGGCCAGCCCGGCGGCTGGAGCGCCTGCAGGCCGGATTCCGGTGGAGTGCTCATGGCCGCACACTTCCCTGTCTGTTTAAGCTTAAACTATCAGGGCGAGGCCGTGCTGGCCAGTCCGATGACGCCATCACATCGGCCTGTGCTTTAGGCTTAAAGCACAAACTCACATCAGGATCGTCGCCCCGCCGTCGACCACCAGCAGGTGGCCGTTGACGTAGGACGCCGCCGCCGAGGCGAGGAACACCGCCGCCCCGGCGATCTCCTCCGGCCGGCCCCAGCGGCGCATCGGGGTGCGGCCCTCGAAATAGGCGGACAGCTCGGGGTTGCCGACGATCGCGGCGTTGGTCTCGGTGGCGAAGAAGCCCGGGGCGATGCCGTTGCTGGTGATGCCGTGCGCGCCGTACTCGGCGGCCAGCGCGCGCACCATGCCGCTCAGCCCGCCCTTGGCGGTGGCGTAGACCGCGTCGCCCGGCCGCGCCACCTGCCCGGCGATGGAGGTCACCGCGATCAGCCGGCCGGCCTTGCGCGGCAGCATCAGCCGCGCCGCCTCGCGCGCCAGCACCAGCCCGGCCGACAGGTTGACGTGCACCAGCGCGTCGATCTCCGCGTCGGAGAACTCCTGGAGCGGCTTGCGGTTGCGCTGGCCGACGTTCTGCACCAGCACGTCCAGGCATCCGAACTCCGCCTCGATGCGGGCGAAGGCGTTGCGCACCGCCGCACGGTCGGCGATGTCGAAGGCCAGCGCCGACGCCGCCCCGCCGGCGGCCCGGATCGCCTCGGCCTGTGCCTCCAGCCGCTCGGCGTCGCGGCCGTTGAGCAGCACGTGCGCGCCGGACCCGGCCAGCGCACGGGCGATCTCCAGCCCCAGGCCGCGGCCCGAGCCGGTGACCAGGGCGACCTTGCCCTCCAGCGAGAAAGTCCTCAGGTACGGCGGCATCGACATGCGGAATCCGGTGCGGCGGTTGGGCATCCAGCTTTAACAGATGCGCCGCCGCGCAGCACCACGTAGATCGCCGGGATCACCAGCACCGTCAGCAGCGTCGAACTCAGCAGCCCGAACAGCAGCGAGATGGCGAGGCCCTGGAAGATCGGGTCGGTCAGGATGAAGGCCGCGCCGATCATCGCCGCCACGGCGGTCAGCAGGATCGGCTTGAAGCGGATGGATCCCG
The DNA here is from genome assembly GCF_003116015.1 of Azospirillum sp. TSO22-1. Taxonomy (GTDB): domain Bacteria; phylum Pseudomonadota; class Alphaproteobacteria; order Azospirillales; family Azospirillaceae; genus Azospirillum. The sequence continues at coordinate 18,664 of NZ_LGQZ01000094.1, read as the reverse complement.
CCTCCAGGACCGCGTCACGCACGCCCATGCCTTGGGCGCGCAGGTGGCGGATGAAGTCGATCAGCAGGATCGAGTTGCGCACGATGATGCCGGCCAGCGCGATGAAGCCGATCATCGAGGTGGCGGTGAACGCCGCGCCGAACAGCCAGTGGCCGAGCAGGATACCGATCAGCGTCAGCGGCACCGGCACCAGCACCACCAGCGGCAGGGTGAAGCTGCCGAACTGCGCCACCACCAGCAGGTAGATGCCGAGGATCGCCACCGCGAACGCCGCGCCCATGTCGCGGAAGGTCACCCAGGTGATCTCCCACTCGCCGTCCCACAGCAGGCTGGGCCGGCTCTCGTCGTCCGGCTGTCCGTGCAGGAGGATGGCGAGCGACGGGTCGATGGCCTCGAGGCGCTCGTTCACCGCCAGCATGCCGTACACCGGTGCCTCGAAGCGGCCGGCCAGCTCGGCGGTCACCATCTCGGCGAAGCGGCCGTTGTGGCGGAACACGGCGTGCGAGGCCGGCTCGCGCGTGGTGCGCACGAGGTCGCCCAGTTCCACCGTGCCGCGCTTGCCCGGCACCGGGGTGGCCAGGATGCGCTCCGACAGGTGGAGCGCGGCGGTCGGCAGGCGCACCGCGATCTCGACGGGCGTGCGCCCGGCGCCACGGTGCGAGTAGCCGACCGGCACGCCGCCCATCAGCGCCTGCAGGGTGTCGTACACCGCCTGCTCCTCGACGCCGTGGAACTCCAGGCTCTCGCGGTCGAGGGCGATGCGCAGCCGCTCGGCCGGGCGGCGGACGCTGCCGTCCACGTCAACCACGAAGTCGACCTGCCGGAACGCCTCCTCGATCCGCTGCGCGGCGGCGCGGCGCGCCTCCGGCGTCGGGCCGTAGACCTCGGCCAGCAGGGTGGCGAGCACCGGCGGGCCGGGCGGCACCTCGACCACCTTGACCGCCGTGCCGGGCGGCACCGGCACCGCCTTCAGCCGCTCGCGGACGTCCAGCGCGATGGCGTGGCTGGCGCGGCTGCGCGCGGCCTTCGGCGCGAGGTTGACCTGAAGCTCGCCCTGCTCCGGCTGGGCGCGCAGGTAGGTATGGCGCACGAGGCCGTTGAAGTTGAACGGCGCGGCGGTGCCGGCGTAGGCCTGCACGCTGGCCAGCTCCGGCAGGCCGCGCAGCGCCTCGGCGGCGGTCAGCAGGACGCGCCCGGTGTCCTCCAGCGCGGCGCCCTGCGGCAGGTCGACGACGACCTGAAGCTCCGACTTGTTGTCGAAGGGCAGCAGCTTGACGGTGACGTCCTGGCTGGCGAACAGGGTGAGGGAGAGCAGCGTGGCGGCGCCGACCGCCAGCAGGAAGCCCCAGGAGCGGGCACGGCCGGCGACGATGGGCGTGGCGACGCGGAGATAGAGCGCACCGAGCGGCCCTCCCTCGCCTCCGGCGGGGGAGGGAGGGGACCCGTGCGTCAGCACGGGGAGGGTGGGGGCTACGGCCTTTCCGTGACGCCGCTGCCCCCACCCATCCTCCCCCTGCGGAGCAGGGGGAGGGGTCGGATCCTTGCGCAGCGTCACCATCAGCCAGGGCGTCAGCACCATGGCAACGAAGAAGCTGAACAGCATCGCCGCGGAGGCGTTGGCCGGGATCGGGCTCATGTACGGGCCCATCAGGCCGGACACGAACATCATCGGCAGCAGCGCGGCGATCACCGTCAGGGTCGCCACGATGGTCGGGTTGCCGACCTCGGCCACCGCCTCGACCGCCGCCTGGACCTTGGAGCGGCCGTCCTTCATCGCCCAGTGGCGGTCGATGTTCTCGACCACCACGATGGCGTCGTCGACCAGGATGCCGATGGAGAAGATCAGCGCGAACAGGCTGACGCGGTTGATGGTGTAGCCCATCAGCCAGGAGGCGAACATCGTCAGCAGGATCGTCGTCGGGATGACGACCAGCGTCACCGCCCCCTCGCGCCAGCCGATCGCCAGCACGATCAGCGCGACGATGGACAACGTGGCGAGGCCGAGGTGGAACAGCAGCTCATCGGCCTTCTCGTTCGCGGTCTCGCCGTAGTTGCGGGTGACGGCGAGCGTCAGGTCCTTGGGCAGCGCGCCGGCCTGGATGGCGCGCACGCGCTCCAGCACGCGTTCGGCGATCACCACGGCGTTGGCGCCGGCCCGCTTGGCGACGGCGACCGTCACCGCCGGAACCCGCGTCATCCCTCCCCTGCCGTCAGGTGCCAAGTGCCACGCCCGGCTCTCGTCCGGCCGCGCGCCGGCGACGATGCCGGCCACGTCCTTGACGTAGACCGGCCGGCCGTCGTGCGTGGTGATCAGCAGCAGGCCGATGTCGGCCACCCCCTGCAAGGTCTGTCCGGCGACCACGGGCAGGCTGCCGCCGCCCGCGCGCACCGCGCCGACCTGGAAGGAGCGGTTGGCGTTCCTCACCTTGTCGACCAGCTGGTTCAGCGTCACGCCGTACAGCGCCAGCCGCTCCGGGTCCGGTTCGACGCGGATCTGGTCGGGGCGGCCGCCGGCGATGGTGGTCAGGCCGACGTCCTCGACCTTGACCAGCTCGGCCAGCAGCCCGTCGGCGACGGCGCGCAGCGCCGCGGCGTCCCAGCGGTCCGCGGCCTCGGGCCTGGGCGCCAGGGTCAGCGTCAGGATCGCCACGTCGTTGATGCCGCGGCCGACGATCAGCGGCTCCGGGATGCCGAGGGGGATGCGGTTCAGGTTGGCGCGCACCTTCTCGTGCACGCGCAGGATCGCCTCGTCCGACGGGGTGCCGACCTTGAAGCGCGCGGTGACGACGGCGCCGTCGTCCTGCGTCTGGCTGTAGGTGTGCTCGACCCCGTCGATGCCCTTGACGATGGCCTCCAGCGGCTTGGTGACCAGTTCCACCGCGTCGTCGGCCTTCAGGCCGTCGGCCCGCACCTGGATGTCGACCATCGGCACGCTGATCTGCGGCTCCTCCTCGCGCGGCAGGCTGACCAGCGCCACCGCGCCCAGCACCAGCGAGGCGAGCAGCAGCAAGGGCGTCAGCGGCGAGCGGATGAAGGTTCGCGTCAGGTGGCCGGAGAGTCCCAGCCTCATGGCCGCACCAGCACGTCGCCGGGCCTGAGGCCGGACAGGATCTCCAGCCCGCCGGGGCGGTCCTCGATGGCGGGGACGGCGCCGCCGACCTGCACCGGCGCCTCGCGGCCGTCGGCCAGCCGCACGAAGTCGGCGCCCATCCGGCGCTGCACGAGGTCCGGCGGCACCACGACGGCGTCGCGCGTGCCGGTCGCCACGTACACGCGCACCCGTTCCCCGACGAAGAAGTCGCCGAGGGCCGGGACCTCGGCGTCGGCCATCACCTGCCCGCCGGCCATCTCCGGGTAGACCTGCACCACCCGGCCGCGCTTCAGCGCCGCGGGTTCGGTCGCGGCGGCGAGGCCGCGGTCGCCGACCAGCACCGGATCGCCGATGCGGAGGAAGCGGGCGTGCCGCTCCGGCAGGCGCAGGCGCAGCACGTAGGTGTCCAGCGCCAGCGCCGCCACCGGCTCGCCGGGCATGACGACGGCGCCGCCGATCACCTCGACGCGCAGCACGCGGCCGGCGGCGGGGGCCAGCACCTCGCCGTCGCGCAGCTGCTGCTCGACCACCGCACGCTCGGCCTTCATGGCGGCGGCCTGCGCGGTGACCACGTCGAGCGCGGTCTGGGCGTCGTCCAGGCGCTGCTGGGTGCCGGTGCCGCTGGCGCGCAGCGCGCGGGCGCGGGCCAGTTCGGACCCGGCCTGCCGCTGCTGGGCGTCGAGCGAGCGGAGGCGGGCGTCGAGCGCCGCGCGCTGCAACTCCAGCTTCGGGTCGTCGACGGTGGCGAGCACCTGCCCGGCGGCGACGCGGTCGCCCTCGGTGATGCGCAGGGCGGCGACGGTGCCAGCGATGCGGACGCGGGCGCGGGTTTCGTGCACGCTCTCCACCGTGGCGAACACCGCCTTCAGGTCCTCGGTCGGGTGGACCTCGACCGTCAGGCGGTCGGCGGCGTGAGCGGCGGAGGCGAGCAGGGCGAGGAGAAGGACGAGGGGGAGGCGCATGGGAGAAGCTCACTATGGATTCCCTCCCCCGCCGGAGGCGGGAGAGGGTTTCTAAGGAAAAACGAACCTCACATCTCGGCGCGCTTCGCCTCGAACTGGTCGAAGGCCTCCAGCGCCTGGGCGGCGTACATCACCGAGGGGCCGGCGCCCATGTAGACCGCCATGCCCATGGTCTCCAGCACCTCCTCGCGCGAGGCGCCGAGCTTCACGGCGGCCTCGGCGTGGAAGGCGATGCAGCCGTCGCAGCGGGTCGCCACGCCGATGGCCAGCGCGATCAGTTCTTTTGTCTTGGTGTCCAGCGCGTTCGCCTTCAGCGCCGCCTGGGCGATGGCGGAGAAGCCCTTCATCACGTCGGGCGCGCCGCCGCGCAGTTCGCGCACGGCGCCGGTCAGCTCGCCCGCCATCTGCGGCCAGTTCTTGTGCATGTTCGTCTCCTCGGATCAGGCGAAGGCTTGGCCCGGCTTCACGCCGAGCCGCTTGAGGACGATGGCCAGCGGGCAGAAGCCGGTGAACGCGGCCTGGAACAGGTTGGCGCCGACGAAGGCGGCCAGCCACAACCAGCGCGGGTCGTGCAGCTGCGACAGGGCCAGGCTGGCCAGCACGACGGTGCCGGCGAAGGCCATGACGACGCGGTCGATGCTCATGGGGTGCTCTCCTCGGGGTCTCGAATCGGGGTGGTGCAGTAGAGGTCGTGCAGCGTCTCCATCAGCCGCCGCACCTCGTCGCTGGCCAGTGCGTAGAAGATCTGCTGCGAGGCCCGGCGCGTCGTCACCAGCCCCTCCGCCCGCAGCCGGGCGAGGTGCTGCGACAGCGCCGACTGGCTGAGGCCGACCGCCTCCACCAGCCCGCTCACCGGCTGCTCGCCCGCCGCCAGCCGGCAGAGGATGGCGAGCCGGTGCTCGTTCGCCATCGGCTTCAGCAGGGCGGCCGCCGAGCGGCAGTTGCGCGCCAGATCCGTAGAATTCATATTCGCTAAATTAGTATATGCTAAATTGACCGTCAAGAGCGGGCGTGGCAGCATTCCGCCGGAAGGTCGGGGCAGGGCAGGGGGGCGGCATGGCTGCGCTGGTGCTGGCGCTGCACGCGGTGGCGGGCGGCGTCTGGGTGGGCGGGATGTTCTTCGCTTACATGGTCCTGCGGCCGGCCGCGCTCGGCCTGGAGCCGCCGGCGCGGCTGGCGCTGTGGGGCGCGGTGCTCGGGCGCTTCTTCGCCTGGGTGTGGGGGTTCGTCGCGGTGCTGGCGGTGAGCGGGGGATTGCTGATCGAGCTGCAGTTCGCCGGCCGCCTCGCCGGGCTGTGGCACGTCCACGTCATGATGACGCTGGGGACGGTGATGTTCCTGCTGTTCGGCTGGCTGGTGGCGCGGCCGTACCGCCGGCTGCGCGCCGCGCTGGCTCAGGGGGACCTGCCCGGCGCTGCGCTGGGCCTGGCCGGGGTGCGGCGGATCGTCGGGATCAACCTGACGCTGGGGCTGATCGTGCTGGCCGCCGCGGCCGGCGGGCGGCTGGTGCCGCTCGCCGGGTAGGGATCGGCGTCAGAAATTCACGTCGTCGCCGCCCTTGAGGGCCAGCAGCTGCCGTGCCTCCTCCGGCGTCGCGACCTCCAGCGACAGGCCTTCGATCACCTTGCGGATGGTCTTGACCTGCTCGGCGTTGGACTGGGCGAGACGGCCGGGGCCGGACCACAGGCTGTCCTCCAGCCCGACGCGGACGTTGCCGCCCATGGCCAGCGACTGCGCGGCAATCGGCATCTGGTTGCGCCCGGCGCCGAGCACCGACCAGACGTACTGGTCGCCGAACAGCCGGTCGGCGGTGCGCTTCATGTGCAGCACGTCCTCCGGGTGCGGGCCGATGCCGCCCAGGATGCCGAACACCGTCTGCACGAACAGCGGCGGCGTCACCAGCTTGCGGTCGAGGAAGTGGGCGAGGTTGTAGAGGTGCGCGGTGTCGTAGCACTCGAACTCGAACCGGGTGCCGTTGCCCGAGCAGGTCTGCACGATGTACTCGATGTCCTTGAAGGTGTTCTTGAACACCACGTCACGGCTGCCCTCGAGGTAGGCCGGCTCCCAGTCGTGCTTCCAGTCCTGGTAGCGGCCCAGCATCGGGAACAGGCCGAAGTTCATCGAGCCCATGTTGAGCGACGCCACCTCCGGCTTGAAGGTGGCGGCGGGGCGCAGGCGTTCCTCCACCGTCATGGTGGGCGCGCCGCCGCTGGTCAGGTTGATGACCGCGGCGGTGCTCTGCTTGATGCGCGGCAGGAACTTGGAAAACAGCGCCGGGTCCTGGCTGGGGCGGCCGGTCTCGGGGTCGCGGGCGTGCAGGTGGATGACGGTGGCGCCGGCTTCGGCCGCGCCGATGGCGGCCTCGGCGATCTCGTCGGCGGTCACCGGCAGGTGCGGCGACATGGTCGGCGTGTGGATGCCGCCGGTGACCGCGCAGGTGACGATCACCTTGCGGCCGGGCTTCTTGCTGGTCATGGGTGCCTTTCCTTCCCTTTTGCGTCTCAGAGCGCCGTGAGGTTGCCGCACACGCTGACCGCCTGCCCGCTGATGTTGCGGCCGGCGGTCGAGCACAGGAACAGCGCGGTGTTGGCGATGTCCTCGGCCGTCACCATGCGTTTCAGCGACGCCTTGTCGCGGTATTCCGCCTCCATCGCGTCGTAGGAGACGCCGAGCGTGTCGGCGCGGGCCGAGATCACCGCCTCGATGCGCGGGCCCTGGACGACGCCGGGCTGGATGGCGTTGACGCGGATGCCGTGCTCGCCCAGCTCGATGGCGAGGCTCTTGACCATGCCGACGACCGCCCACTTCGCCGCCGCGTAGGGCAGCCGGTAGGCGTAGCCGAGCCGCCCAGCCACCGACGACAGCGCGACGATGGAGGCGTCCTGCGAGCGCTTCAGCAGCGGCACCGCGCGGTGCAGGCAGAAGAAGTGGCTGTCCAGGTTGACGGCGATGGTGCGGTGCCACTCGGCGTCGGAGATCTCCTCCACCGGCTTGGTCGGGCCGGCGATGCCGGCGTTGTTGACCAGGATGTCCAGGGCGCCCCAGTCGGCCTCGATCGCGTCGAACAGCCCGTCGACCTGCGCGCGCTCGGCAACGTCGGTGCGGGTGGCGCGGTGTTCCGGGTGCGCCTCGCGGAAGTCGGCCAGCGCATCGTCGGCGATGTCGCAGACGTGCACCTTGGCGCCCGCGGCGATGAAGCCGTCGGCGATGGCCCGCCCGATCCCGGCCGCCCCGGCGGTGACCAGCACCCGCCGGCCGGCAAGGCCGAAATCCATTCCCTGTGCTCCCAGCATCTCGTTCCCTCCGTTAGTCCTTCGCCGCCGCGGCCTTCTTGTGCGCCACCAGGGCCATCAGCCGGCGGTCGCGCCACGCCTGCCGCTCGCCCAGCCGGCCGGCGGGCAGGGCGGCGCGGCGTTCCGCGTCGATCGTCTGTACCACGGAATGGCGCCAGCCGCAGGGCGGCAGCGGTTCGGCCGCCAGCCGGTCGTAGAAGCCGCCGTAGCGGGCACCGTAGTCCGCCACCCCCTGCGGCGCGTTGAGGTCGATGGTCTCGAACGGCCCCATGAAGGACCAGCGCAGGCCGAGGCCGTCGCGCACCGTCTTGTCCAGGTCCTCGGCCGAGACGTAGCCGTGCGCCACCAGCTTCAACGCCTCGTTCAGCAGGGCCCCCTGCAGCCGGTTCAGCACGAAGCCCTCGACCTCCTTCTGCACGGTGATCGGCACCTGCCCGACTTGTTCGTGGAGCGCGCGGGCGCGGGCGACCACGTCGTCGGAGGTCCAGGGCGTGCGGCACAGCTCGACCAGCGGCACGAGGTGCGGCGGGTTGACCGGATGCGCCACCAGACAGCGCGCCCGCCCGGCCAGTCCCTCGGTGAAGGCGGAGCCGGGGATCGCCGAGGTCGAGCTGGCCAAGATGGCATCCGGCCGGGCCAGCGCGTCCATGGCGGCGAACACCGCGCGCTTGAGGTCGCGGTCTTCCGGCAGGTTCTCCTGCACGTAGTCGGCGTCGGCGACCGCGCCGGCGAGGTCGCCGGCCATGGCGATCCGCGCCAGCACCACGTCCGGCGCCTCGTCCAGCAGGCCGGCGCCGCGCAGGTCGCGCAGGCTGTCGCCGATGATGCCCAGCGCCGTGCGGGCGGCGTCCGGCGCGGCGTCGGTCAGGCGCACGGCGCAGCCGGCGCGCGCGAAGACGATGGCCCAGGCGCGGCCGATCAGGCCGGCGCCGACGATGCCGACGGTGGTCATGCTTTCCTCCCGATGGTTCTTCTCACAGCCACAGCACCCGCCGCCGCAGGTCGAGGTCTTCCAAGAGCGGCCGGCTGGGGCCGGTGTGCACCACCCGGCCGCGCTCCAGCACGTAGGTCCGGTCGGACAGCGCCAGGACGAGGTCGAGGTTGTGGTCGACGATGATGATGGAGATCTCGCGGCGCAGCCGGTCGAAGACCTCGAACAGCTCCTCGGTCACGGCGGGCGACAGGCCCTCGAACGGCTCGTCCAGCAGCAGGACGCGGACATCCCCATGCAGCGCGCGGGCCACCGCCACCATCTGCTGCTCGCCGCCCGACAGGTAGTCGGCGGGAGTGTCGAGCCGGGCCTTGAGGCGCGGGAAGAATTCGAAGATGCGCTCCTCGTCCCAATGGATGCCGTTGCCGGTGCGCCGGCGCAGCCGGCCGAGCATCAGGTTCTCCGCCACCGTCATCCCGGCGAACAGCCCGCGTCCCTGCGGCACGTAGCCGACGCCGAGCTTCGCGATCTCCGGCGCGCTGAGGCCCATGAGGTCCCGCCCGGCGAAGTCCAGCCGCCCCGACGACGGTGGCGCCACGCCGATGATGCCCTTCAGCAGGGTCGACTTGCCCGCCCCGTTGCGGCCGAGCAGCGCAACGATCTCGCCCTGCTTCACCTCCATCGACACGCCGTCGATGATGTGGCTCTTGCCGTAGTGGACGTTGAGGCCCTCGACACCCAGCACCATCCCGCCGGTCGCGGCAGCCTCGATGCGCGGGCGGGCGGCGATGGCGGCGGTGCCGGAGCCGATGTAGACCTCCTGCACCCGCGCGTCGGTGCGCGCGTCCTCGACCGTGCCGTCGACCAGCACGCGGCCCTGGTTCATCACCGTCACCGCGTCGGCGAAGCCGAAGACGCGGTCGATGTCGTGCTCGACGATCAGCACCGGGATGTGCTGGGAAATCCGCTGGATCAGGCCGGAGATTCGCTCGCGCTCCGCCGCCGCCAGCCCGGCCAGCGGCTCGTCCAGCAGCAGGATCGAGGGCTTGGAGGCCAGCGCCAGCCCCATGTCGACCAGCCGCTGCCCGCCGTAGGACAGGCTGCCGGCCAGCGCGTGCTCCGTCCCGGTCAGGCCCATGAAGTCGATCACCGCCCGCGTCTCGGCGTTGATGGCGGCGAAGCGGAGGGCCGGAATCCACGGGTTGCGCCGCGCCGCGTGACGGGCCTGGGCGGCGAGGCGGATGTTCTCCTCCACCGTCAGCCCGGGGAACAGGTTGGTGATCTGGAACGAGCGCGCCAGCCCCGCCTGGCAGATGGCGTGCGGCCCCAGGCCGGATACCGTCCGCCCGCCGAGCGTCACCCGTCCCAGGTCGGGGCGGAACATGCCGGAGATCAGGTTGAACACCGTCGTCTTGCCGGCGCCGTTCGGGCCGATCAGCGCGTGGATGGTGCGGTCCTTCACCGCGAACGACACCCCGGCCACCGCCTGGATGCCGCCGAAGCTCTTGGAGATGCCGTCGCAGACCAGCGCGGTGCTCCCGGACGCCGCCTGCTCGATGAAGGGCGGCACGCCGGCCGCCGCACCCCGCGCCGACACGCGGTTGGCCATGGCCCCCGCCTCGTCCGGCGCCCTGCGGATCAGGCCCAGCACCCGCGCGCCGATGCCGACCAGCCCGGCCGGCGAGAACAGGATGAAGCCGACGAACAGCAGGCCGAAGTAGAGCAGCCAGTTCTCCGTCCAGATCGACAGGAACTCGCGGAACAGGATGAAGAACACCACCCCCAGCGCCGGGCCCAGGAAGCTGCGCATGCCGCCGATCACCACCATGGCCAGCAGTTCGCCCGAGAAGGCGACGCTGGTCGGGTCGGCCGAGGCGAAGCGCTGGTTCAGCACGAACAGCGACCCCGCGAAGCCCGTCACCATGGCCGACAGCACGAACGCCACCAGCTTGTAGCCGCGCGTGTCGTAGCCGATGAAGCCGGCGCGCTGCTCGTTCTCGCGGATCGCCACCAGCGTGCGGCCGAGCGGCGACTGCACCACCCGCCACAGCAGCCACACCGCACCGAAGGCCAGCACGCCCACCGTCGCGTAGAAGGCGGCGCGGTTGTCCAGGTCGAGGCCGAACGGCGCCGGCCGCTGGATGCCGCCCAGCCCGCTCTCGCCGCCGGTCAGGGCGGTCCAGCGAAAGGATATGGCGTAGGTCATCGCGGTGAAGGCCAGCGTCATCAGCGAGAAGTAGACGCCGCGCCGCCGCAGGAAGAAGAAGCCCAGCACCACCGCCAGGACGCCGACGACCAACACCGCGCCGGCCACCGGCAGCGCGAAGCCCCTGGGTGCTGCGTTCAGCTGGATCAGCGCCGCGGCGTAGGCGCCGATGCCCATCCAGGCGCCGTGCCCGAAGGACACCAGCCCGGTGGTGCCGACCAGCAGGTTCAGCCCCATGGCGGCGACCGCGTAGATCACGCAGTCGGTGGCCGAGGTCAGCGTCATCCCCGCCGCCTCGAACAGGAAGGGCAACGCCAGGATGCCGAGCGCCGCCACCAGCGGCGGCGACGGCCTCCAGGCGGTCCAGGGCGCCGGGGCGGGGTGGGCGGTGCGCGGGAGGGCGGGGGAGGTCATGCGTCGGCCCTCACTCGAACTTCTGGATGCGCTCGCCCAGCAGGCCGCGTGGGCGCAGCAGCAGGACCAGCAGCATCAGCAGGTACATGGACGCCTCGGCGGCCGGCGGCATGTAGTAGACGGCCAGACCCCGCACCACGCCGACCAGCATGGCGGCCAGCACCACGCCCCAGAAGCTGCCCAGGCCGCCGATCACCACCACGACGAAGGCGGCGGTGATGATCTCCGTCCCCATCGCCGGGTGGACGCCGGCGATCGGCGCCAGCAGCACGCCGGCCAGCCCCGCCAGCCCGATGCCGATGGCGACGACGATGGTCATCACCGGCGCCAGCGAGATGCCGAGCACCGCCACCATGTCCGGGTTCTGCACGCCGGCGCGCACCACGCGGCCGAAGGAGGTCTTGTTGAACAGCAGCCACGTCAGCACCACCGCCGTCGCCGCCACGCCCAGCATGGCCAGCCGGTAGTAGGAGTAGATGAAGTCGCCGAGGAACAGCTGCCCCTTGAGGAACGCCGGGATCTGGAAGGGCAGGGGTGCGGCGCCCCAGACGATGCGGATCACCTGCTCGATCACCATGGCGAGCCCGAAGGTGAGCAGCAGGCTGAGGATCGGGTCGGAGCGGTAGAAGCGCTTGAGCATCGTGCGCTCCAGCGCGACGCCGAGCAGCGCCACCAGCACCGGCGACAGCGCGAAGGCGCCGAGGAAGCCCAGCCGCTTCTCGACCTCGATGGCGAAGTAGGCGCCCAGCGCATAGAAGGCGCCGTGCGCGAGGTTGACGACCCCGCCCAGGCTGAAGATCAGCGACAGCCCCAGCGCGATCAGCAGGTAGTACGCGCTGACCACCAGCCCGTTCAGCACCTGCTCGACGATGAAGACGAGTTCCAACGGGGGACTCCTTAAACTCCCCTCCCTCGCCCCCGGCGGGGGAGGGAAGGGGCCCGCGAAGCGGGAAGGGGGGGGCTACGGCCTGCTCGAGAGGCCGCTGCCCCCACCCAACCCTCCCCCAGCGGAGCTGGGGGAGGGCTTTTTGCTAAGCCGGGAACGTGCAGGCGTTCTCTTCCCTGGTCGGCGCGATGATCTCCAGGTCCTGCCCGCCCGCCGGCACCGCGGGGCCGAGGGCCAGGATGTCCCACTTGTCCTTCTGCTGGTTCTTCGCCTTCGGCCGGATCGAGTACATCTCGGCGATCAGCTGGTGGTCCCAGTTGCGGAAATAGCCCTCGCGTCCCTTCATCACGTCAAACTTGGCGCCGGATTCCAGGTGCTTGACCAGCGCGGTGCTGTCGGTCGACTTGGTCTCCGCCATCGCCTGCGCCAGCACCTTGACGCTGAGATAGTCGCCCCACGCCTGGTTCTCCGGGGGCTTGCCCCAGCGCTTGGTGAAGGCGTCGGTGAATTTCTGCGCGCTCGGCGAGGCCACGGTGTGGTGCCAGATGCACGGCCAGATGCCGGCGAAGGAGTCCGGCGCACCCCACGCCGCCGCGGTGTCGAAGCCGCCGCCGGCGATCGGGAAGGGCAGGTTGTACTCGCTGTACTGCTTGATGAAGTTGGTGATCTGGTTGCCGGCGAGGTTCGACACCACCAGGTCCGGCCGCGCCTGCCGGATCTTCAGGATGAAGGGGCTGAAGTCGGTGGCGTCGGTCGGCACCAGCTCGTCGCCGACGAAGCTGCCGCCGTTCTCCTGCGCGAACTTCTTGGTCACCCGCAAGAGGTCGTGGCCGAAGGCGTAGTCGGCGGTCAGGCCGAACCACTTCTTGCCCTTCACCATGTTCTCCAGCAGCAGCGCCTGTCCCACCGCCTTCACGTACATCGTGTTGGCGCCCTCGATGTGGAACATGTACTTGTTGCAGGACTTGCCGCGCAGCTCATCCGAATTGCAGCCGGTCTGGATGAACAGCGTCCTGTTGCGCCCCGCCACCTGCGAGATCGACAGGCCCGAGGCCGAGCTGATCTCGCCCAGGATGGCGGCGACCTTCTCGCGCTCGATCATGCGCTCGGCCTTGGTGGCGGCGGTGGAGGGGTTGACGCTGTCCTCGGCCAGCAGCTCCAGTTTCCGTCCGAGCACGCCGCCCGCCGCGTTCACCTCCTCCACCGCCAGCGTCACGCCCATCACCGCGTATTCGCCCAGTGGCCCGAGGAAGCCGGTGCGCGGCGTCAGGTGGCCGATGCGGATGACGTCGGACTGGCCATAGACGATGGCCGGCGCGCCGATGGCCGACAGCGCGGCGATGCCAGCGCCCGATTTCAGCACGGCGCGGCGGGTGAAATGCCCTCGGGTGCTCATGGTCGTCTCTCCTCCCTGGTTTTCGGTGGAGCGCGCCGGCCTCGCTTCTCGGCGTTCTGGTGGTCCGGGGCGCCGTCGGATGATCGGTGATGGGGTCGGTTGCGGACTCCTTTGGAGTTCGGCGCGGCGAAGACGCTTGCGATCGCTGCGATATGTGATCACAGTTGCAGGGAACGGCCGGGCCGTCAAGATGTTCGAAGGGCGGATTATCCGTACGCAAAGATGCCCGCTGAAGCCACCACCGCCATCGCCTCGCCCGCCATCGCCTCATTGGGCAAGGTCGACCGCGAGACCATGTCGGGCCGGGTATACCGCGACCTGCGCAACCTCATCATGGCCGGGCAGGTGTGCCCGGGCGAGCGGTTGTCGATCCGCACGGTGGCCGGGGCGCTGGGCACCAGCATGATGCCGGTGCGCGACGCCATCGCGCGGCTGGCGGCGGAGCAGGCGCTGGAGGTGCTGCCCAACCGCACGGTGCGCGTGCCGATCCTGACCCGCCGCCGTTTCCAGGAACTGCGCACCATCCGCCTGATGCTGGAGGGCCACGCCACGGCGGTGGCGGCGGAGCGGGTGACGCCACCGGCGCTGGACGAAATCCGCGCCCTGCACGCCGCCTTCACCGCGGAGCACGCGCACGCCGAGCCCGACGCCGGCCGGCTGATCGCCATCAACAAGGACTTCCACTTCCGCATCTACGAGGCGGCGGAGATGCCGGCGCTGATGCAGATCATCGAGGGGCTGTGGCTGCAGATCGGCCCGGTGTTGAACTTCGACCTGCGCAGCAAGTCGCGCCGGCTGTCCGACCGGGTGGCGCTGCGCTACCACCAGGGCATGCTGGACGGGCTGGAAGCGCGCGACGGCGCCGCCGCGCGCGCCGCCCTGGCCGGCGACATCACCACCGCCGGCGACTTCATCCTGGCCTGCGACGCGCTGCTGGACGAGTGAAGCGGCCCGCGCTCCGTCCCCGATCCGCCGTCCCCCGCCCGCCGTCCGTCGCGGGACGGCAGGGTCACGACGCCGCGCGGGGCGTCGCCGAACGCTCGATCTGCGAGACGGTGAACAGCAGCTCGTAGGGGGTGAGCGGCTTGCACAGGCGGTACCAGCCGTTCGCCTGGATCTTGCTCTTCACGGCCGGCGAGGCGTCGCCGGTGATCACGTACACCGGCACGCGGCCCTTGATCTCGCGCAGCGCCTCCGGAACCGCTTCCAGCGCCGTCTGCTGGCCGAGGTGGAAGTCGCAGAGCAGCGCGTCGGGCTGGATGCCCCAGGCCGCGATCTTCTCCGCCAGTTCGTTGCCGTTCTCGGCCGCGATGGCCCGGTGCCCCGAGGCCTGGAGCAACATCTCGGTGCTCGTGCGGATCAGCGCGTCGTCTTCGATCAATGCCAGGGTCGCCATGGGTCCGTTCCAGCAGGGGAGGTCTCTCGCCGACACAACAGGCCGTGGGCCGCTGTGTTACGAATATGGTATACCAGATCCCAGACTGGTTTGAATAGAACTTTCGAAGGAGGTTGGGCGAAATTATCCGTCCAACAGGGTGCCCCTCCCGCCGTACGCCCAGGACGCCCCAGGACACCGCGGAATCGCGGGCGCTTGACGTGGCTCATGGCCGCGGAGGCCTTCGGGTGGGAGGATGGCCGGGCACACAAGACGCTACAGGTCGCCTGTCATGGCTTCGATCATCTTCCTCGCCAGCGTCCGCGAGGCCCGCCGCCAAGGGCGGACCGCTCCCACGCTCCCCGACCTTTCCGGCGACATGGCGCACGCGGCCGATGAACTGCTCGACCTCATCGTCCGGCTGGACATGCGCGGCGAGGGAAGCCGGCCGCTGATGGAGGCGGTGGACTGGCTGCGCGCCCGCGCCGCCGGCCCGGCGCCCGAGTCCTGATCCGGAGTCCTGATCCGAACCCAGACCCCGGTCAGCCGCCGCGAAAGCCCTGCAGCCGCTCCGCCGGGATCGGCGGCAACGGGGGGGTCGCGCGCGCCGTCCGGATCACGTCCGCGATGAAGGCGCGGTAGGGATCCTCCGCGTCCTCCGGCGGGTCGCGCTGCTCCACCGGGCCGCCGTAGTCGGTGTCGTCCTGGACGAAGTGCGCGTACTCGCCCTGGGGGAGCTGCGGGCAGAGGAGGGCAGCGTGATGCCCGTCCTCCACCTCGCCGACGTGGCGGTTCGCCCGCACCAGCCGGAAGCGTCCCTCCGCGTCCGGCGCGGCGAGAAGCTTCAGCCCGTGCTGCACCGTGGTCTTGTCCTGCGCGTTCCAGCGCACGTCCTGCTCGAAGGCGGAGCGCGGGTAGATGGCCTCCACGCTGCGCGGGTCGTTGATGTTCGCGGTGTCCATGGTGCGCCTCCCGTGTGTCCGGTGAAGGACAAACCACGCCGCCGCCGGCGCGGTTCCCCCCGGCGCGGCGCGGGCGCGAATGGGGGTAGCGCATGCCGCCGGCCCGCCCGGCCTGTTTTCCATGCATGCCGGACGCGCCGCTCACCTGCACGTATCTGATCAAGCTCGGCGGACGGGTGGTGAGGGTCTCCGTCACCTCCCAGCTGACCCGGCCCGTCGTCGTCCACTTCCGGGTCGAGCCGGTCGAGGATGCCGGCGCCTGCCGGCCCATCGTCGCGACGTGGAGCCAGGGCGCCTGGAACGTCTTCGAGGGCGCAGAAGGCACCGATCCGCGGCCTATCCTCGGATTCGCGGTCGAACAGGGTTATCCGGTATGCGCGCCCTGTCCGCGCGACCTGCGGGTGGTCAAGAGCTTTCTGACCCAGCTGGCGCAGACCCCGGCGCTGTGGCAGCGGTGATCGCTGAAGCGGCTTTCCGGACAGCCCGGCCGGTGCCGGCCTGGGGGCGGCGGCTTGACGCAACGGGCAACTCGACAAGGCACCCGGCCCATGCGTATGAGTGGCAAAGTCCCCGCTTGACCTTGGACAATTACCGGGCGGGATGCATGTTGCTAGGGATGGGGCCGAATCGTCTTCTCCAAGCCGCCGAGTAACGCCGCCGCATGACCGACCGCCACCGTTCCCGCACCGCACCGACCGGAAGGACCGCACCCCGCGCATCCGACCTCGGGCGCGTGCTGCTGGCGTGGCTGGCGGTGCTGGCGGTGGTGGTGCAGACCACCGTCCCGGACTTCGCCATGGCGGCCCGCCGCGCCGCCCAACAGCGGGCGGACATCGCGACCGCGCATCACGTTCAGCACGGCCTCCACGGCGACCGCCAGGGGCAACCGGAGGCGCCGGCCCCCGCCAGCCACGAGCACGAACAGCTCTGCGCGTTCTGCCTGGCGCTCGGCACGCACGGGCTGGAGGCGGCGCCGGACGACGCGCTGCCCGTACCGGTGGCGTACGGGGCGGCGGTGCTGCCGACCGAGGCGGGCATCCGTCCGCAGCCGTTCTTCCTGACCGGGCACAACCCGCGTGCCCCGCCGCTTCCGCAACAGGTCTGATCGTTTTCAGCCGGGCGCGCCACGGGTGCGTCCGCCCGATCCCCTGTTCCGGAGCCCATTCATGAACCGCATCCACGCCCTGGCGCTCGGCGCCGGGTTCCTGTGCCTGGCCGCGACGGCCGGCACCGCGTCCGCGCACGTCGTCCTGGAGACCCGCGAGGCCCCGGCCGGCAGCTACTACAAGGCCGTGCTCAAGGTCGGCCACGGCTGCGACGGCGCCGCCACCACCGCCATCCGCGTCCGCCTGCCCGTCGGCGCCGTCAACGCCAAGCCGATGCCGAAGCCCGGCTGGTCCCTGGCGACCAAGGAGGGCGAGTACGCCCAGGCCTACGAGTCGCACGGCCGCACCATCACCCACGGCGTCACCGAGATCGCCTGGACCGGCGGCAGCCTGCCGGACGCCTGGTACGACGAGTTCACCTTCCAGGTCGTGCTGCCGAAGAAGCCGGCCGGCACGGTGCTGTACTTCCCCGTCGTGCAGGAGTGCGAGAAGGGCGCGCACCGCTGGATCGAGATCCCCGAGGCCGGCAAGACCGCCGCCGACTACCGCGAGCCGGCCCCCGGCCTGACCCTCATCGAGAAGCCGCAGGGCCGCTGAGCCCCGGAGGGGAAACCCATGCCGAACCATGACCTGTCGGTCGTCGGCCTGTTCCTGGCCGCCGACCCGGTGGTGAAGGGCGTGATGGTGCTGCTGCTGCTCGCCTCGGCGGCGTGCTGGGCCATCGTGCTGGAGAAGACGGTGGTGCTGGCCCGCGCCAACGCGCAGGCGCGCCGCTTCGAGACGGCCGTCGCCGACGGCGGCGGCTTCGAGGAGGCGGACGGGCCGGGCCTGCCCGCCGCCATCCTCGCCGCCGGCCGCCACGAGTGGCACGACCACGACGCGAACGAGACCCGCGCCGAACTGCGCGAGCGGCTGGAGCGCGCCATGCGCGTCGCCCTGCTGGAGGAGCTGCGCCGCCTCGACGCGCACCTGCCGGTGCTCGCCACCGTCGGGTCCTCGGCGCCGTTCGTCGGGCTGTTCGGCACGGTGTGGGGCATCATGCACAGCTTCACCTCGATCGCCGCGTCCAACGACACCAGCCTCGCCGTGGTGGCGCCCGGCATCGCCGAGGCGCTGTTCGCCACCGCCATCGGGCTGGTCGCCGCCATCCCGGCGGTGGTCGCCTACAACAAGCTGACCAGCGACCTCGGCCGGCTGTCGCAGCGCCTGTCGGTCGCCGTCGGCCGGCTCGCCGGGCACATGGTGCGCACGCGGGCCCGCCACCTGAAGGCGGCCGAGTGATGGGCGCGGCGCCGATGGGCTCCGGGTCCGGCGGCGGGCTGGAGGACGAGTTCTCCTACCGCCCGGTCGCCGAGATCAACGTCACGCCGTTCATCGACGTGATGCTGGTGCTGCTGGTCATCTTCATGGTGGCGGCGCCGCTGATGATGGTCGGCGTGCCGGTGCAGCTGCCGAAGACCGCGGCGCAGAAGGTCAGCCAGCCGCGCCAGCCGGTCGTCGTCAGCGTCGACCGCGACGGCCGCGTCTTCCTGCGCGACGCGGAGCTGGCGCCGGCCGACGTCGGGCCGCGGCTGTCGGCGCTCGCCAGGGAGGATCCCGACGCGGTGGTATACGTGCGCGGTGACCGCTTGCTCAGCTACGGTCGGGTCATGGAGGTGATGGGGCAGGTGAGCCAGGCCGGCTTCGCCCGCGTCTCGCTGATGGCCGAGGGCCCGGCTGCGCCCGCCGCGGGGAAGGCGCCCTGAGCCATGGGCTGGGTTCGACGCCGCTGGGCGCAGGTCCTCTCGGTCGCGGTGCACGCCGGCCTGATCGCCGCGCTGGTGGCGGGCTACGAGCCCGTGCCGCCGGCGCCCGCCGCCGTGCGCGTCGAGATCGACCTGACGCAGCCGCCGGCCCCGGAGCCGGCTGCCCCTGAACCGGCACCGCCTGAACCGGCGGCCGAGGCGCCGCCACCGCCGGAGCCCCTGCCGGAACCGCCTCCACCCGAGCCGGCGCCGGTCGTCGCCGATCTGCCGCCACCCGAACCGCCTCCGGTTCCGGAC
>NZ_LGQZ01000051.1 GCF_003116015.1 Azospirillum sp. TSO22-1 | reverse complement strand
GGGTGGAGGACAGGTTCACCTACGTCTCGGCCGCCGGCGGCGCCTTCCTGGAGTGGCTGGAAGGCAAGGACCTGCCGGGCGTCGCCGCGCTCAAGAAGAAGTAAGCGCGGGCAATCCCGCGCGCCGTCCATCACCATTCAAACGCAAGGATGCAAACCGATGAGCAAGACGATCATGTGGGCCGAGACCGACGCCCGGGGCGTCGAGACCGAATGCCTGTTCAACGAGGATTCCCGCACCTACGAGGTGATGGTCTGCGCCAAGGGGCCGTGGCTCTGCCGGTCGGAGTCGTTCCCGGTCGAGGCGGAGCCGGTGCGGGGGATGGCCGACGTGGACCACCTCCGCTCGATCCAGATCGCCGGGCGGCTCGCCGCCGACGTCCGTCACTCCCTCGGCACGCCCCGGACCTGAGGAACGGGGATCACGCCAGCCAGAGGTAGAGCGGAAGGAGCGCAAGCACGACGACGTGCGCGCCGTAATACAGGATCTCGAAGAACAGCGCGGCCTTGTCGAAGCCGAGGGAGGGGGTATCGGCCACGGCCGCCGCCCGTCCCTTGGGAACGGATCTGAACCGGCCGACCAGAACGAGCGCAACCGCGAGCCCCAGCAACGGAAGCAGCGCAGCCACCCCGAACGCATGGTTCATGAAGCCTGCCAGCATGGTCCATGCTCCTTCCCGGTACCGCAGGGGCCAAGTCAATCCGTCGCATCGGACGCGACGGCGTCCGCTTGCACCGCACCCAGTGCATCCTCCGCCTCACCGGCGCGGGCGGCCTTGCGCGCCATGACGTACCCGAGGGCCACGACGGCGATGGCGCCAACGAACGGCACGACGCTGTGCAGGACGGGCGCGTCGTGCTCGACCCAGGCGACCAGCGTCGGATCGGAGACGATCACCTCCCCCGCGATGTACCCGAGGAGCGCGGCGCCGGCCGTCACCAGGACGGGGAACCGATTGATCAAGCCCAGGACGAGCGTGCTGCCGAACACGATGAGCGGGATGCTGATCACCAGCCCGATCACCAGCAGAGGCATGTTCCCCTTCGCCGCCGCGGCGATGGCGATCACGTTGTCCAGGCTCATGACCGCATCGGCGATGACAATGGTCTTGACGGCCTCGATCAGGGATCCCCCGGTGCCGACCGCGTGGTTCTCCTCGTTTTCCGGGATCATCAGCTTGTAGGCGATCCACAGCAGAAGAACGCCGCCGGCGACCTTCAGGAAGGGGATCTGGAGCAGGTAGGCGATCAGGATCGTGAAGACGATGCGCAGGACGACCGCCGGTCCGGTCCCCAGGATGATGCCCAGCTTCTGCTGCTTCGGCGGCAGCGAGCGGCACGCCATGGCGATGACGACCGCGTTGTCGCCGCTCAGCAGGATGTTGATCCAGATGATCTGCAGGAGCGCCATAAGGAACTCGCCGAACTCGAACATTCCGCCCTCCGACCTGAAATCCGCCGCCGATGTCCAGGCAGGGCGCCCTCGCGCCGCACCCGCCGTCCGGTCAGAGTACCCGACACGTCGTTCACATACTAGTATATTAGATATTAGACACGACGCGGCACGATGCCGCGGCGCGCGCGGCGCCCGTCGAGCCTTTTGCCGCAGGGGCGGCGTTGGATTGCCTGCGAGGGGCGCGCGCCCTATCATCGCCGCAACGCCGGGATGGCGGTGAAGGAGCGGATGATCGCGATGCAGAACCCGGGATCTCGACCGCCGGCGTTTCCAGAGTCCGCAAGGTCCGGGGCGCACGACGCGGATCGGACGGTCGTCGCACCGTTGAGCCGCCCCTCACTGACCGAGGCGGCCGCGGCGCAGCTCAGGGAGTTGATCGTCACCGGCCAGCTGCCGGCCGGGACAGCCTTGACCGAGCACGCGCTGGCCGAGGTCATGCGCATCAGCAAGACGCCGGTCCGCGAAGCCCTCGCTCTGCTTCGGACCGAGGGGCTGGTCACGATCCTGCCGCACCGGGGCACGTTCGTGTTCGTGCCGGATCCCCTGGAGGCGGCGCCGATCTGCGCGCATTGGGCGATCCTGGCCACGGCGGCGCTGCGGGCGGCGGCCGAGCACGACCGTGCCGGCCTCGCCGCCGCCCTGGACGGAGTGCGCCTGCGGATCGCGCAGGCCGCGCAACGCGGCGACGAGCGCGCGGTGATCCGCGACGAGGCCGACGCGCAGGCGGCCATCTTTGCGCACTCCGGGAACGGCTTCCTGGCGGACGCCCATCGACTGATCGCCCACAAGATCGCGGCGATGCGCGTTCACGCCGGGCGTCTGGAGATGCCCGCATCTTCGGCCAAGCTCGAGATGGACGCGCTGTTCAAGGGCGTGGACGGCGGCGACGTGGAGGGCGCCGCGGCGCTGCTTTCGGCGCGCATCGAGCGGATCGGGGCCTTCCTCGGGCAGACGCTCGGCGGCGGCAAGGCTTCCCAGGCCCGCAGCGGCGTCATCATGCCGATGGTCCTGCCCTTCCTTACGGACGAGTGCCTGCTGAGCCTGCTTCAGGAGGTCTCGTTCTACCTCATGTAGGCGAGAGCGGAGAGGGCATCCGGCGGCCGGCGGCTTACGCCGCGCGGACCGCCGCGATGAAGCTGCTCACCTCACGACGCAGCGTTTCCGCCTCTTCAGCCAGGCTGCTGGCCGAATCCCGCACCTGAGAGGAGGAGGCTCCGGTCTCCATGACCGCCTGGTTCACGCCGACGATGTTGCTGGACACCTCGCTGGTGCCCCGGGCGGCCTGCACCACGTTGCCGGCGATGTCGCGGGTCGCCGCGCCCTGCTCCTCGATGGCGGCGGCGATGGCCGTGGCGATCTCGCTGATGTGCCCGATGGTCTGCGCGATGTCGTGGATGGCCGACTGGGCGCCGCCGGTCGCCGACTGGATCTCCTTCACCTTGGCCTGGATCTCCTCGGTGGCGCGCGCCGTCTGGTTCGCCAAAGCCTTGACCTCGCTGGCGACCACCGCGAAGCCCTTGCCGGCCTCGCCGGCGCGCGCTGCTTCGATGGTCGCGTTCAAGGCCAGCAGGTTGGTCTGCCCGGCGATGCTGTTGATCAACTCGACCACGGCGCCGATCTGGTCGGCTGCGTCCACCAGACCGCGCATGGTCGCGGTGGTCCGCTTGGCCTGCGTCACCGCCCGCTCGGAGATCTCCGTCGAGGTGCTGACCTGACGGCCGATTTCCGAGATGGACGCCGACAGCTCCTCGGTGGCCGTGGCGACCGTCTGCACGTTCGCCGAAGCCTGCTCCGAGGCCGCCGCCGCCGCCGTCGCCTGCTCGCTCGCGTGGCCGGCCATGGACGACATGGCGGTGGCGGTGCGCTGCATCTCCGTCGCGGCCGAGGCGACCGTTTCGACGATGGATGCCGCGTGTGCGTCGAACGCGCGCACCAGCCCTTCCAGATGCGCGGCGCGGCGCTCCTTGGCGGCCTGCTCGGCTGCCTGCGCGGCGGCGAGGCGCTCCGCGGTGATCATGCTGTCGCGGAACACCATCACCGCGGCGGCCATGGCGCCGATCTCGTCGCGGCGGCCGATGCCGGGGATCTCGACCGCCATGTCGCGGTCGGCCAAGCGCCTCATGCTGTCCGTCATGGCGCGGATCGGGCCGCTGACGCGCTTGTGGGCCGCAAGGAAGCCGGCAACCGTCAGGACGACGGCGGCGGCGACGAGGAAGGTGGCAATGACGGCGTCGAGCGTCGCACGGCCCGCCCGGGCGTCCGCCCGCGCCACCATCTGCTCGACGGCGGCATGCGCCGCATCGACGATGTAGCCTTGGTTGGCGGTGTCCTGCTGGCGGAGGGTGGCGAGATCGACGGGCAACGCCTGACCGCTCACAAGGGCCTTCAGGACCGATTTGCGCATCTCGACGTACGGCCCTTCGAAGTTGGCCTTCGCCTTGGTCACGGCCGCCGTGATGGAGGGGTGCGTGTCGAAACGGGAGACCGCCTCCTCCACGATCGACCACGCGTGCCTCGCCTGGCCGCTGAGGTCGGTGATGGTCAGCGCGTCGTCCTGGGTCCACTCCTTGCCCGTGGCGACGGCGACCTGGATCGGCAGGGCGACGCCGCCGACGTTCAGGCGGGTGGTCCAGGCGGCCCGCTTGATCAGGAGGAGATGGTCGACGACGGGATCGGTGAGCTTCAGCGCCCCGTCCAGGAGATCCGTGGTGGCGGTGAGGGCGTTCATGTACTCCACGGGCGCCTTCGACCACGCGTTCGCCACCTGGGGATCGCGGGCCGCCTTCGTCTGGCGGGCGGCCGCGTCGGCCTTGCCCCGCATCTCGACCATCAGGTCGTGAGCCGACCGGAGGCGGTCGGCGACCGCCCGCAAGCCCGGAAGATCGAGCGTCTCCAGCGCCGCCGCGATGGCGGCGTAGCCCTCTTCGGAGACCCGCCGGTTCGCAGCGACGTTGCTCTCGTCGGCGCCGCTGATGGCGGCTTCGGCGCCGAGGGCGGGAGTCAGCACGCCGCGCTCCAGCCGGACGGCGAGGAGCGTGCGCAGCAGCTCGCGGCTGACCGAGCTGAGGGCGGCGACCTGCTTGGCGCCGTGCGTGCGCTGGACGACATCGACCAGGGTGTAGGTGCTCGTGCTGATCAGCAGCAGGCCGAGCGCGGCGATCACCAACCCGAGAATCGCACGGATCGAGAGGCGCTGGAGAATCTGTGGCATGACGATGCCTATGCGGTTGGAAGGCGCCACGAAGCGGGCACGGCCCGTTCATGAACCGTGGTCCTGCGCCTGCAAGCGATCGGGTTGTGTGACAGCCACAAAGCCAAGGTCGCAAAATTGATATACTAGTATTTTTGTCGGGTGACCAGCGGCGGCTTGTCGCACGCCGCGACGCCCCCTGCCGCCCCGGCCCAACGCCGGTCAGGCGTGGTCGTGCGGCGGGTGCGGGAGGTCGAGGCCGAAGATCGCGACCAGATCCGCGACCTGGGCCGGGGTCAGGTGGCGCGGGTTCAGGTTGCGCAGCAGCAGGTGCAGCTTCGCCGTCTCCTCCAGTTCCTCGGTGGCGAAGACGGCGGCCTCCAGGCTGTCGCCGGCCACCACCGGGCCGTGGTTGGCCAGCAGCACCGAGGAATAGCGCCCGGCCAGCCCGCGGATCGCGTCGGCCACCGCCGGATCGCCGGGCCGGTAGTATGGCACCAGCGCCACCTGCCCGGCCCGCATCAGCGAATAGGCGGTCAGCGGCGGCAGCACGGCGCGCGGGTCGATCTCCGACAGCATCGACACGGCCACCGCGTGCGTCGAGTGCAGGTGCACGATGGCGCGCGCGGCCCCGCGAGTCTCGTACAGCGCCGTGTGCAGCGGGATCTCCTTGGTCGGCGGGTTGCCGGACAGCAGGCGTCCCTGGGCATCCAGGCGGGCGAGCCGCGCCGGGTCGAGGAAGCCGAGCGAGGCGTTGGTCGGCGTCACCAGCCAGCCGCCGTCGTCCAGCCGCACCGAGATGTTCCCCGACGATCCCGGCGTCAGGCCGCGCTCGAACAGCGAGCGGCCGAAGCGGCAGACGTCTTCCCGCAGCGTGCTTTCCGGCATGGTTTCGCCCTCCCCTTCCCCCGATGATCGCCCAGTTCCCGGCGCCGCGCCACAACTGCCGCCGTGCGGCATGTCACAACATTAACCAAACTGGTATATTGCTATGCCGTTCATCTAGGGCGTAAGTGATATGCGCCTTTGTCGCCGGATGACGGCGGCCCTCGCCGCGGGCGGGCCGACGAGCGTCCCCAGTCTTTGACCCGGACCTCGGCCGGCGCACGCGTCGGTGGCGGAGGAGGAGAGTTCCCATGAAGATGAACAAGCAGACGGCGCTGATCGTCGTCGCCATGGTGCTGGGCATCCTGGTCGGTTACGCCTGCAACGTCCTGAGCGGCGGCCCGGCGGCGAAGGAGATCGCCGGGTACTTCGCCATGGTGACCGATATCTTCCTGCGCCTGATCAAGATGATCATCGCGCCGTTGATCTTCTCGACCCTGGTCGCGGGGATGGCCGGCATGGGCGACGCCCGCACCGCCGGCCGCATCGGCGGCAAGGCGGTGGGCTGGTTCCTGATGGCCTCGGTGGCCTCGCTGACCATCGGCCTGATCTTCGCCAACCTGTTCCAGCCCGGCGCCGACGTCGGCGTGCCCCTGCCCGAGGCCGGCACCGCAGTCAGCCTGAAGACCTCGGCGCTGAACCTCCGGGAGTTCGTCACCCACGTCTTCCCGCGCAATTTCTTCGAGGCGATGGCCAACAACGAGATCCTGCAGATCCTGGTGTTCTCGGTGTTCGTCGGCCTGGCGCTCGGCAAGCTGCGCGAGACCAAGGCGCGCACGCTGGTCCAGTCCATCGAGGAAGTGGTGCCGGTGATGCTGACCGTCACCGACTACGTCATGCGCTTCGCCCCCATCGGCGTCTTCGCCGCCGTCGCGAATGTGGTCGCCACACAGGGGCTGGGCGTGCTGCTGGTCTACGGCAAGTTCATGGGCAGCTTCTACCTGACGCTGGTGGTGCTGTGGGCGTTCCTGATCGGCGCCGGCTATCTGGTGCTGCGCAACGACGTGTTCCGCCTGGTCAGGACGGTGCGCGAGCCCATGCTTCTGGGGTTCTCCACCGCATCCAGCGAATCCGCCTATCCCCGCGTCATGGAGGAGCTGAAGGGCTTCGGCATCAAGGAGCGGGTGATCGGCTTCGTGCTGCCGCTCGGCTATTCGTTCAACCTCGACGGCTCGATGATCTACACGACGTTCGCGTCGCTGTTCATCGCGCAGGCCTACAACCTGCCGCTCGGCCTGGAGCAGCAACTGCTGATGCTGCTGGTGCTGATGGTGTCCAGCAAGGGCATCGCCGGCGTGCCACGGTCGTCGCTGGTGGTGGTGGCCGCTGTCCTACCCATGTTCAACCTGCCGGAGGCCGGCGTGCTGCTCATCATGGGCATCGACCACTTCCTCGACATGGGGCGCACCGCCACCAACGTGCTGGGCAACGCCATCGCCACAGCCGTGGTCGGCAAGTGGGAAGACGCCATCGGCGCCGAGGAGGAGATGACGGAGGAGGCCGCACTTTCCGCCGCCGCTGCGGCGGACTGACGGCCGCTGACGTCATGAGCGGCTACGCCGCCCCGTCGGGCGTCCAGATCAGCGCCGGCTTCTCCTTCCAGGCGAAGCGCTCCAGGTGCTGGCCGACGATGCTCTCCACCTGCGCCAGCGCCGCCGCGTCCGACGCCTCGCAACGCAGGGTGAGCGCGCCGTCGCCGGCCTCCATGACGCAGACGCCCATGGCGAACTCCGCCCGGCCGCGGGTCTCGTCGTACTCGACCGCGATCTTGTGGCGGAAATGCTTGCAGAGCTGGACGAGGTAGCGGCTGGCCAGCGCCGTCGTCACCCTGGCTTCGGAGGCGATCATGGCGGGATGCTCCCGGACGGTTCGGACCGCGGCACGGCGCGGTCGGAGAGGACGATGGGAAAGCCCTGCGAGCAGCGCTCGACCCGGCCTTCGATGCCGTAGGCGCGGCGCAGCACGTCGGGGCTCATGGCCTGTTCCGGCGGCCCCGCCGTCAGCAGCCGGCCGTGCGCCAGCACCACCACCAGATCACAGGCGCGCAGCGCCAGATTGAGGTCGTGCATGGCCAAGAGCGCGATGGAGTGGTCGCGCGCGGCGATGGCGCGCACCGTCTCCAGCACGGTGAGTTGCCAGCGCAGGTCGAGCGCGCTGGTCGGCTCGTCGAGCAGCAGCAGCCGCGGCCGGCGGACCAGCGCCTGCGCCAGCCCGACCATCTGCCGCTGCCCGCCCGACATCTCGCCGAGGCGGCGGAGCGCCAGGTCGCGCAAGCCGAGCTGGTCGAACACCGCGTCGATGGCGGCTTCCGCCGACCCATCGCCGCGCACGGCGCGGAGCGCGGCCAGCACTGCCTCGTAGGCGACCAGCGAGGTGCCCTGCGGCAGCGCCTGCGGCAGGTAGCCGACCAGCCGCACCCGGCGGTGCGCCGCCATGGCCGTCAGGTCCTCGCCGTCCAGCACGATGCGGCCCGACGCCGGGCGCAGGCCGGCGATGGCCTTCAGCAGCGTCGACTTGCCGGCGGCGTTCGGCCCGATCACCGCCACCAGCGAGCCGGGCGGCACCGTCTCCAGCTCCAGCCCCGACAGCACGGTGCGGCGGCCGTAGCCGACGCTCAGGTCATGGAGCGAGAGCCCGCGCGTCACGGCGCCCTCCTCTGGCCGAGCACCAGCGCCATGAACAGCGGGATGCCGACCAGCGCGGTGACGATGCCGATCGGCACGATCAGGCCGGGGATCAGCAGCTTGCTGGCGATGGAGGCGGCGGACAGCACCACCGCCCCGGCAAGCGCGCTGCCCGGCAGGTAGAAGCGGTGGTCCTCGCCCAGCAGCAGCCGCGCGATGTGCGGACCGACCAGCCCGATGAAGCCGATGGCGCCGGCGAACGCCACGGCCACCGCCGCCAGCAGGCTGGCGCGCAGCAGCACGGTGAGGCGCAGCCGCTCCACCGGGATGCCGAAGCTGCGCGCCTGCTCCTCGCCGCCGCGCAGCGCGGTCAGCGCCCAGGCATCGCGCAGGGACAGTGGCACGCACAGCACCAGCACCACGGCGATCACGTCGATCTTGCCCCAGGTGGCGCGCGCCAGGCTGCCCATGGTCCAGAACACGATCTGCTGCAGGGCGTCGGTGTTCGCCACGAACTGGATCAGCGAGACCAAGGCGTTGAAGGTGAAGAACATGGCGATGCCGAACAGCACCACCGTGTCCTTCGTCGCGCCCACGCTGCGCGACAGCGCGTAGATCAGCAGCGTCGCCCCGGCCGCCCCGGCGAAGGCGCTGGCCGCGATGGCGACGTTGGCGCCCAGCCCGAACAGGTCGAGTTCCAGCACGATGGCGACCGACGCCCCGAAGGTGGCGGCGAACGACACGCCGAGCGTCATCGGGCTGGCCAGCGGGTTGTTGAGCACCGTCTGCATCTCCGCCCCGGCCAGCCCGAGCGCGGCGCCGACGAACACCGCCATGGCGGCGTAGGGCAGCCGCACGTCCCACAGGATCACGCCTTGCGCGCGCGGCAGCGCAGCCCGGTCGATGAGGCCGGCGACCACGTCGCGCAGCGGCAGCGCCGCCGGCCCGGTGGCGATGTCCACCAGGAAGGACGCCGCCAGCGCCACCGCCAGTGCGACCAGCAGAACGACGCGCCGCCGCACGAAGCCCGCGTAGAGGCGTGCCAATGGCGGCGCGGCCGTCATCTCCCCGCCATCCCTCATTTCAGGCCGACCCAGTAGGTGCCGTTCAGCGGGATCGGCTGGAAGCGTTCGTACAGCGTGCGCAGCGTCGCCTGCGGGTCGAGGTCGGCGAAGGCCTGCGGGTGCAGCCACGCGGCGAAGGCCTGCACGGCGGCGACGTTGAAGGGCGAGTTGTAGAAGTGGTGCCAGACGGCGAAGGCGCGCTTCTCGCGCACCGCCGCCAGCTCGGCGATGCCGGTGCGCTTGAGCGCGCGCTCCAGCGAGGCGCGGGCCAGCTCCGGCGTCACGCCGGCGCCCAGCACGATGCGGTTGGGCGTCTTGTCCATGGTGGCCAGCGCGCCGGTGGCGGTGCCGATGTAGACGTCCGGCTCGCGGGTCAGCAGGTGCTCGACGTTGACGGTGCCGGTCTCACCGGGCACGAGGCCGGCCGCGGCGTTGCGCCCGCCGGCCACGTCGATGAAGCGGCCCATCATGCCGTTCACCATCGTCTCGCAGCACTGGTCGTTGAGGCCGACCCGGCTCTCCAGGAACACCGTGGGGGGCGCCGCGAGGGTGGCGACGCGGTCGGTGACGCGCTTCAGCTCCGCCTCGTAGAAGGCGGTGAACTCCGCGGCCTCCGCCGCGCGGCCCAGCACCGTGCCGAGCAGCGCGACGCTGCGCGGCGTGTTCTTCAGCGGATCGCGGCGGAAGTCGATGAAGACCACGGCGATGCCCGCCGCCTCCAGCTGCGCGATGACCTCGGCGGCCTTGGGCGAGGGCCCGTGCCCCTCCAGCCCGAAGATGGCGACGTCCGGCTGCAGCGCGATGGCCTGCGCGACGTTGAAGCTGTCCGCCGACACCCGCCCGACCGGCGGGATCTCCGCCAGCTTCGGGAAGCGCTCGCGGTACTGCGCGAAGGTGCCGGGGTCGAGCAGCTGGAACTCGCCCATCTGGCCGACGACGCGCTTCGTCGGGTCGTCGCGGTCGAGGATGGCCAGCACCGGGACATAGCGTCCCTCGCCGAGGATGACGCGCTCCACCCGGGCCGGCACCGACACCGTCCGGCCGGCGAGGTCGGTGACCTCGACCCGGTCGGCAGCGGTGGCGGACCCCAGCGGCAGCAGGACGGCCAGGGCGGACAGCAGGATTCTCAGCATCGACGAACCTCTCGGAATCACGGGGCCGGCCCCAGCGTCGCGCGCAGGGCGTGGCTGAGGGCGGTCGGCACGACGGAGGCGTGGTTCTCGCCCTCGAACGTGCGCTGGACGACCTGAAGGGTGCCCAGCCTGGACAGCCGCGCGGCCAGCGCCTCGGCGTCCTCCACCATGTTGCGCTGGCGCTCCAGCCCGCCGACGGCGATCAGCAGGCGGCGGCCGGGCGGCGGGGCGGAGGCGGCGAAGCGGCTCTCCTCCTCCAGGATCGCGCGGTCGTTCCACCAGAGCGACGGGCTGATGGCGGCGTAGGCGCGGAAGGCGTCGGGCCGGGTGAACAGGGTGTGCAGCACGAACAGCCCGCCCAGCGAGTGGCCGAACAGTGCGTCGCGCGTGCCATCTACCGGGAAATCGCGGGCAATGGCCGGCTTCACCTCCTCCACCAGGAAGCGCAGGAAGGCGTCGGCGCCGCCGTTGGCCGGCCAGGGCGAGCCGTCGGGGCGCGGTGGCAGCTTGGTCGGGTCGGCCGGCGTGGTGAAGTCGCGGATTCGCTGCGTGTCGTCGTACGGCCCGTCGGTGGGATAGCCGATGCCGACGACGACGGCCGGCGCCACGCCGGTGGCGGCGGGGCGGCGGCCCTGCACGCGCACCGCCTCCGCCGCCGTGGCGAACGCCGCGTTGCCGTCGAGAACGTAGAGCACCGGGAACCCGGCCGGCGGCGGCGGGCCGGCCGGCCGGGCGACGAGGATGCGGTACTCCCGCCCGTCGTCGCGGGCGTGCATCACGCGCACCTCGCTGTTCGGCACGGTGACGGAGTCCGCCGCCGCCGGGGCGGCGCCGGCCAGGAGAAGCGCCAGGATAAGGGGGACGAGCCGGCGCATGCTCAGAACTTCGCCGTCAGCTTGAGCCAGGCGCTGCGCGGCTCGCCGTAGAAGTTGAACACGGTCGGTCCGCCGACGCGCGAATAGTACTTGGTGTCGAACAGGTTGTTGACCGACAGCGCGACGCCCACGGCCTTGGTG
Source organism: Azospirillum sp. TSO22-1 (assembly GCF_003116015.1). Taxonomy (GTDB): domain Bacteria; phylum Pseudomonadota; class Alphaproteobacteria; order Azospirillales; family Azospirillaceae; genus Azospirillum. The sequence continues at coordinate 33,586 of NZ_LGQZ01000051.1, read as the reverse complement.
ACCTGATAGCCGATCTGGGCGTCGGCGACGGTGTAGCCCGCTTGCTCGAACCGCACCGCGCCCGACTGCGCGAAGTAGCCGCTGTAGGCGCGCAGGCCGCCCCCCACGTGGAAGCCGTCGAGCGGGCCGTCCTGGAAGCTGTAGCGGGTCCACAGCGTGGCGGAGTGCTTCGGCGTCCAGGTGTTGAAGGTGCCGGACTGGCCCGGCGGGGCGGTCAGGTACTCGGTCTGGGTGTAGGCGTAGCCGGCGAACACCTCCCAGCCCGGCAGCACGGTGCCGCTGACCTCCGCCTCGAAGCCCTGCACCCGCACCTTGCCGGCGGCGATGGAGACGGCGGGCCGGGTGGCGTCGGCGATGGCGCGGTTCTCGTCGGTCAGGCGGAACAGCGCGGCGTGGGCGTTCAGGGCACCACCCAGGAACTCGCCCTTCAGGCCGGTCTCGTACTGGGCGCCGGTGCGCGGCCGCAGCACCGCGCCGTTGGCGCCGGTGGCGGTCTGCGGCTGGAAGATGTCGGTGTAGCTGGCGTAGGCCGACACCGTGTCGGTCAGATCGACGATGACGCCGGCGTAGGGCGTGAACTTGCCCTCCTCGGTGAAGGTGGTGACGGCGCCGTTGACCAGGTTGGTGGAAGTGTTCTCGTAGCGGCTGAGCCGCCCGCCCACCAGCACGGTCAGCGGGCTGACCGGCTTCAGGCGCAGCTGGCCGTAGGCGCCGTACTGGATCGGCTCGTTCTCGGTGCGCGTGGTGAAGGGCGTCGCCGGCTCCGCCACGTTGGAGATCGGGTTGTAGATGTTGATGGCCGGCCCGAAATTGACCTGACCCTGGTACAGCTTCTGCTGGTAGCGCCGGAAATCGACGCCGGCCAGCACGGTGTGCGTCTGGCCCAGCAGGTTGAACGGCAGGCTGACGTTGGCGTCGGCCGAGAGCGACTCCTCCCAGTACTGGCGCGCCAGCACGGTCAGGCCGGTGGTGTTGGTGCGCGGGTCGACGGCGCTGCGCGAATAGGCGTACTTGAAATCGACGTCGCGGTCGCTGTAGCGGACGGCGGCGCGGGCCCGCCCACCGTTCTCGAAGCGGTGCTCCAGTTCGGCGAAGCCGTCGGTGATGTCGTTCCGGAAGCGGTTCCAGTCGGCGCCGATGAAGGTCGAGCGGTCGACGTCCAAGAGCTGCCCGGACGCGTAGGCCGGTAGGCCGTTGAACGGGTTGATGCTCGCCTCCTGCCGCGCCGCCGAGAGCGACAGCGTGGTGTTCTCGGTCAGGTCGATATCGACGGTGCCGTAACCGACCTTGGTGCGGTTGTGGTTGACGTTCACGTGGGTGTCGCGGTCCTGGAAGGCTCCGACGAGGCGCCCGCGCACCTTCCCCGCCTCGGTCAGCGGTCCGCCGACGTCCACCTCGGCGCGCCGGTATTCCCACGACCCGAGGGTCGCCGAGCCCGTCGCGGTGAAGCGGTCCTGGGCGCGCTTGCGCACCAGGTTGACGGTGCCGCCCGGCTCGCCGGTGCCGAACAGCATGCCGGACGGCCCGCGCAGCACCTCGATGCGGTCGAACATGACGAGGTCCGGCTGCGTGCCGTAGACGCTGGACAGCGGCGCCGGCAGCCCGTCCACCAGCGCGTTGTCCAGCTCGTAGCCGCGGGTGAAGATGCTGGAGCGGCCCTGGTCGTTGGTCAGCACCGTCATGCCGGTGGTGGCGCGCATGGCGTCCTCCAGCCGGTTCAGGTTCTGGTCGTCGATGCGCTGGCGGGTGACGACGCTGACCGACTGCGGGGTCTCGCGCAGGGTCGTCGGCATCTTGGAGCCGACGGTGGTCACCGACCCGCCGTAGGAGCCGGTGCCCTCGGTGGCGCCGGGGTCGCGGCTGCTGCGCCGCCCTTCCACCGAGACCGGGTCGGTGACGACGACGCCCGGCGCCGCGGCGACCTTCTCCAGCACCACGGTGCGCGTGTCGCTGAACCGCCACGTGTAGCCGGTGCCGGACAGCAGCTGGCGCAGCCCCTGCGCCGGCGTCAGCGTGCCGCTCAACCCGGCCGTCCGCAGGCCGGCGAGGTCGCGCGAGGCGAACAGCAGCCGCAGGCCGGCCTGGTCGGCGAAGGCGGTCAGCGCGGTGTCCAACTCCTGCGCCGGAATCTGGAAGCGCACCGCCTGCTCCGCCTGCGCCACCTGCCGCGCCGTCTCCGCCGCGCGGCCGAGCGCCGGAACGGCGCACAGCGCCGCCGCGGTGGACAGCAGTAGCAACGCCCGAACGCTCCTCACCCGATGCCGGTCCCGATCGACCGCCACACACCCCCGCCGCTCAGCCATGCCAGAAGCCCTTCGTTTCTTATGCAAATACTGCGAACGAGAACCATTCGCACTCTCTAGGTCTACGACGAACGAGGGGGAACGACCTTGCAGCGGCCGGCGAAAAATTTTCGCGAGGTCAGTAGATCACCGTCAGCAGCGGCAGGCGGACGATGCGGGCGGCCATGGTCTGCTCGACCGTGCGCAGCAGGCCGTCGGCGTCGCCGAGTTCGAAGATGCCCGACACCTCCAGCGCCCGCAGCCGGTCGTCCGCCACGACGATGCGGCCGGGGCGGTAGCGCTGCATCTCGGTCACGACGTCGCCCAGCGGGCGGCGGTTGAAGATCAGCTTGCCGCGCCGCCATGCCGTCTCCGTGCGGGCGTCCACGCGCTCCGGCGCGCCCGGCTCGCCGCCCGTGCCGAAGGCCACGCGCTCGTCGGCGACGAGGCGGACCGCGTGCGCGCCGCCGCGCACCTCGACGCTGCCCTCACTGACCACCACCTCGACCGCCCCGCCGGTGTTGCGCACGCTGAACACGGTGCCGAGCGCCTGCGCCTCGCCGCCGCCGGCGCGCACGACGAACGGGCGCGCGGCGTCGCGGACGACCTCGAACTGGGCCTCGCCCTCGTGCAGCACGACGCGGCGCTCGCCGGCCGAGAAGGCGACGGACAGCGCCGTCGCCGTGTTGAGCGCGGCCAGCGAGCCGTCGGGCAGGCGGATCTCCCGCCGCTCGCCGACCCGCGTGGCGTGGTCGGCGTACAGCCCGGACAGCGGACCGACCACACCGCCGCCGACCGCCAGCGCGGCGGCCGAGGCCGCGACCGCACCACCCAGCACGGCGCGCCGACCGAACGCGCGCGCCCGCTCCGGCCGCGCGCCGACGGCGCCGATGTCGCGCCACAGCGTCTCGGCCTGCGCCGCCGCCGCCACGTGCGCCGGGCTGCGCCGGCGCCACGCCGCGAAGGCCGCCTGGTCCTCCGCCGTCGCCCGGCCGGAGCGCAGGCGCACCACCCAGTCGATCGCCTCGTCGCTCAGCCGCGGCGGGAACGGGATGGGTAAGCGTGGTTCGTTCGGCATCATGGGCGTCCCGGCAACGGAGGCCGCGCCTCCCCTGTCCACACGACGAATCCGGCGGGGCGAAACGGCAGCGCGAGCATGCGCTATTCTCCAGCGTTGAGGGAATCCAGGCGGTCGCGGCAGTGCCGCAGCGCCTGGGCGATGTACTTGGCCACCATGCTCTCGGACACGCCGAGCCGAGCCGCGATCTGCGCGTGGGTCATTCCCTCCATGCGGCTGAGCAGCAGCGCCTGCCGTGGCTTCGCCGGCAGCGCGTCGAGCGCGGCGCCGAGCTGGCGGATCCGTTCGCGCGCCAGCAGCGTGGTTTCCGGCAGCGGGGCGGGATCGGGCACCGCCTCCACCGCGTCGTCGCTCACCACGACCGCGGCACGCCGGGCGTTCTGCCGCAGCGTGTCGATGGCGAGGTTGCCGGCGACGCGGAACAGGTAGGCGCGCTGGTCCTGAACGTCCGTCACCGCCTCCCCCGCCGCCGCCAGACGCAAGACGGTGTCGTGCGCGACGTCGGCGGCCCGGTCGGGATCGCCCATCCGCCGCGCCAGGAAGCGGAGCAGGTCCGCGTAGTGTTCCTGGACGCTGGCGATCAGACCGTTGGATCGCTGCCGCTCGCTGGGCACGTCCGGACCTCCTGTGGGCGCTGCGGTCACACCGCACCGATGCGGATGGAGCGTTATCCTACGCGTCCTAACCTTTTGCCGGGCCGGCGGTCAAGGATGATATGCGATTCATTCGCATTTGCATTCTATGTTGAGGCACCGCCTCGGCTCTCCGCCTGATTTCCACGCAGCCGTTTGAGGCACCTCCACAGGGCGACGCAGGATCCCTGTGCCGACCTATGTCCAAAACTTGGCTTGGCAGCCGACCACAGGCCAGCTGAGACGCCCCAGCCCCCCTTGCGGAGGACGACCATGAACATCCTGGTGATCAACCACTATGCGGGCTCCGACCGCCTGGGCATGGAGTATCGTCCGTTCTACCTTGGCCGTGAATGGATGGCACGCGGGCACGCGGTGACCGTCATCGGATCGAGCGTCTCGCACCTGCGCGCCCACAAGCTCGCGATCCACGCCGACCTCGACGCGACCAAGGAGGAGGGGATCCGCTTCCGCTGGTTGCGGACCGGCGGCTATGCCGGCAATGGCCTCGGCCGGGTCGCGAACATGATGACCTTCATCGGCAAGCTGATGGCGTACGCGGACCGCATCGCCGGCGAGGAGCGGCCCGATCTCGTGATCTGCTCCTCCACCTATCCGCTGGACATCTACCCCGGCGCGCGGATCGCCCGGCTGAGCGGGGCGCGGCTGGTCTTCGAGGTGCACGACCTGTGGCCGCTGAGCCCGATGCTGCTTGGCGGCTACTCGCCGCACCACCCCTACATCCGCCTGATGCAGATGGCCGAGGATGCCGCCTACCGCCAGGCGGATGCCGTCGTCTCCATCCTGCCCCACACGCTGGAGCACATGGTGAGTCGGGGCATGGATCCGCGGAAGTTCACCCATGTGCCGAACGGCATCCCCGTCGCCCACCCGCAGGCGTCCTTCAGCGGCGATCTGCCGCCCGACGTGGAGACGGTGATCGAGCAGGAACGCGCGCGCGGGCGCTTTCTCATCGGCTATGCGGGCGGCCTGAACCTGTCCAACGCGGTGGGGCCTCTGGTCGAGGCGGCGCGCCTGCTGGCGCACGAGAACGTGTCGTTCCTGCTGGTCGGAAGCGGCAACCACGAGGATGCCTTGCGGGCGCAGGCGGTGCGCCACGGGCTCGACAATTTCCACCTGCTCGGCCGGATTCCCAAGCGGGCGGTGCAGACCTTCCTGACGCGGCAGGACGCGCTGGTCGTCTCGTGGGCGCGCAGCCCGCTCTATCGCTACGGCATCTCGCCCAACAAGATCTTCGACTACATGCTGGCCGGCCGCCCGGTGGTGCAGGGAAGCGACGCCAGCAACGATCTTGTCGGCGAGGCCGGATGCGGAATCACGGTTGCTCCCGATGATCCGGCCGCGCTGACGCAGGCCATTCTCGCCCTGCGACGGATGCCCGCCGCCGAGCGGCTGCGCCTTGGCGCGAACGGCCGCCGCTTCGTGCTTCAGCATCATGATTATCAGGTTCTGGCGGCACTCTTCCTGCACGCGGTGGCGCCGGCCACCGGCCTGCGCGGGTGAGGCCGACGGTGACGAATCCCCGCGCCATGCCCCCAAGGCCGAGGGCCGCGACGCGCGGACGGGGAGCACGTGGGGGATGCCCTCCGCATCGGTCAGCACCAGCGCCTCCACGCCGTGGAGCTCGGCGATCACCGCGGGCGACAGCACTTGCGGGGTCCAGCGGGCACGGTCCGGCACCCGCCAGACCGGCATGGCCGACGGTCAGCAGCGTCGCCGGCCCGCGCGAGATGGGAACCTGTGGAGCAGGCGGTGGCGCGGACGGCCACCGACGTTGCTCAGGCCGGCGACGCGGTGGAGTCCCCGGCTTCCGTGACGAGGATCGGCTTGCCGAGCAGGCGACACTGGCCGCGCACCACGGCGACCTGATGTTCGTCCTGGTTGGTGATGCGGATGTCGTAATAGGCGGTGCGGCCGCTGGTCACCACCTCAGTGGCCTCCGCCGTCAGCCGGTCGCCGAGCCTGGCGGGCGCGATGAACGCGACGTTCATGGTTTGCGACAACGTGGCGACGTTGCGCGAACACACCGCATAGGCGCACGCGGTGTCCGCCAGGGTGAACAGGATGCCGCCGTGGCACAGGTCGTGTCCGCCCAGCATGTCCTCGCGCACCGTGATCGCCATGCGCGCGCGCCCGGGCCCGATGTCCAGCAGGTCGATGCCGAGCTGCCGGCTGACGCGGTCACGGCCGCGGATGGCGGTGGCGACGGCGGTCGCAAGGGCCTCGGGAGAGCCGGCGGCGGTGGCGTCGATGATGGTGTCCAACGGCGTGTCTCCTTAGGTGCGCAGGATGATGATGGTGCAGGATTTGGTATCGCCGTCCTTGTCGCCGCCCATGCAGTGGGCCAGCCCGACGCGCGCCCCCGGCACCTGCCGTTCGCCGGCGCGGCCCTGCAGATGCTGGGCGATCTCCACCACCTGGGCGACGCCGGTGGCGCCGACCGGATGGCCGCGGCTCAGCAGGCCGCCGGACGGGTTGACCGGCGTGCGGCCGCCGAGCGCCGCCGCGCCGCCCTCCACATAGGCGCCGCCTTCGCCCGGCGGGCACAGGCCGAGCCCCTCGTAGTGCAGCAGCTCGGCGATGGTGAAGGCGTCGTGGCATTCGACCACGTGCAGGTCGCCCGGCCCCAGCCCGGCCTGCTCGTAGGCGAGGCCGGCGGCCCGTCGATCGGTCTCCCAGCGCGCCAGCTCGGGCGCCGTTTCGTAGGTGCCGGTGGTCAGCACCGAGGCGGCGACCCGCACGGTCGCTCCCAGCCGCCGCGCCACGCGCTCGCTCACCAGCACCAGCGCCGCCGCGCCATCGGCGATCGGGCAGCACTGCAGCCGGGTCAGCGGCGTGGCGATCATCGGTGCCGCCAACACCTCCTCCAGCGTCACCGGCTGGCGGAACATGGCGGCCGGGTTGCGGCCGGCGTGCGCGCGGTTCTTCACGGCCACGGCGGCGAGCTGCTCCGGCCGGGTGCCGAACTCGTGCATGTGGCGCTGCGCGCGCAGCGCGAAGCTGGCTGGCGTGACCAGCCCCAGCAACGTGTCCACCTCTGTCTCGCCGGAGTTGATCAGGCCGAGCTGCGGCACGCACATCTTCTCGGCGCCGACCACCAACGCCACCTCGGCCTCGCCGGCGCGGATGGCGGTGCAGGCGAGGTGCACGGCGGTCGAACCCGAGGTGCAGGCGTTCTCGACGTTGAGCACCGGGATGCCGGCGACGCCGACCTCGGCCAGCACGTTCTGCCCCAGCGTCGAGGCGCCGAACAGTCGGCCGGCCAGCGCGTTGGCGAAGACGCCGAAGCCGACGTCGGCCGGCCGCAGCCCGCTGTCGGCGAGGGCCGCGCGGGCGGCCTCGGCGCCCAGCGAGACGACGTCGCGTGCGGGATAGCGGCCGAAGGGCAGGACGGCGCTTCCGGCAATGTGGACGATGGTCATGCGGCGTCCTCCAGGCGACGGAACACCGGGCGCAGGCAGGCGGCGCCGTCGTTGCCGACGCCGACCGGGCGGGCCACCAGCTCGACCCGCTGGCCGGGCGCCAGCGCCGCCGCCGAGTCCTGGTCAAACAGGCCGAAGACGCGAAGGCCGGTGCCGTCGATGTCTACATAGCCCACCGCGTACGGCGTCGGCAGTCCGTAGGGCGCCTTGGCGCAGACGGTGGTGTGGCTGTAGACCCGGCCGACGGCGGCGACCTCCACCGGCTCGGCCGGCGCGAGGGTGGCGGCGTTCCAGGCGCGGCGCGGGAATGTCAGGGCACCGTCGGCACCGGCGCGGGCGGCGAGCAGGACCACGTGCCGGTCGTCGAGCACGCGGTAGGCCCCGGCCAGTTCGGGTGGCAAACCGGTCATGCGGGGGTCCTCTCGCGGTCCCAGGTGTCGGCGGTCACGCCCTCGGCGCGCAGCCGGTACTTCTCGACACGCTGCGTCGGCGTCTTCGGCAGCTCGGCCATCGGCCGGACGTAGCGCGGCACCATGAAGGCCGCCATGTTGGCGCGGCAGTGGGCGATCAGCTCATCCGGCGCCAGCGCCGCACCCGGCTTGGCGACGACGCAAACCATCACCTCGTCCTCGCCGAGCTCGGAGGGGACGGGAATGGCGGCGCTCTCCTGCACCGCCGGGTGGCTGTTGACGGTGCGCTCCACCTCGAAGGAGGAGATGTTCTCGCCGCGCCGGCGGATGGCGTCCTTGCGGCGGTCGACGAAGCGGTAGAAGCCGTCGGCGTCGCGCTCCAGCACGTCGCCGGTGTGGAACCACAGGTCGCGCCACGCCTCCACCGTCTTCTCCGGCATGCGGCGGTACTCCAGCATCATGGCGTGCGGCCGCTTCGGCCGGATCAGCAGCTCGCCGGGCTGGCCATCCGCCGCCTCCAGCCCATCGTTGCCGACGAGACGGACCTCGTAGTCTTCCGTAGGCACGCCGCAGCTTCCGGGCTTGCGCCGCTCGCGCGTGCTCATCAGCGGCAGGCCGATCTCGCTCATGCCGTAGCCCTCGACCAGCGTGACGCCGAAGCGCGCCTCGAACGCCTCGAACAGGCCGGGTCCGGCGCCGGCGCCCATCATCAGGCGCAGCGGGTGGTCGCGGTCCGCCGGCGACGGCTCCGCCTTCATCAGCATCGACAGGATGGTGCCGATGTAGTTGAACTCGGTGCAGCCGTGCCGGCGGATGTCGTCCCAGAAGCGCCCGGCCGAGAACTTCTCCGCCAGCACCATGCGCGCCCCGGACAGCAGGGCCGGCATGGTGGACAGCACCTGGGCGTTGCCGTGGAACAGCGGCAGCGCGTTGTACAGGCAGTCGTCCTCGGTATAGCCAGTGGCCCCGGCGATCAGCTCGCCCATGCGCACGCCGTAGTGGTGCGGCATCACCGCACCCTTGGACGGCCCGGTGGTGCCGGAGGTGAACATGATCGCGTACGGATCGGACCACGCGACGCCGGGGTCGCGCCAGCGGCCGTCGTTGTCCATCAGGTCGGCCAGCCGGTGCACCGCCAGCCGCCCGGCGGCGGCCGGCGGCTCGCCGGCGATCACGAGGTGCTTCAGGCGGGGCAGCCGCTCCGCCACCGCCAGCACCGCCGGCACGAACTCGGCGTCAGCAACGATGATGCCGCACTCGGCGATGTCGAGCATGTGCGCCAGGAGGTCGCCGCGGTGCGCGGTGTTGAGCGGCACCTCGATGGCGCCGATGGCGGCGGCGCCGAACCACAGCGCCAGGAACTCCGGCTTGTTGCCCATCAGAATGGCGACGGTGTCGCCCTTGCCGACGCCGAGGCCCTGAAGGCCGGCGGCGGCGCGTTCGCACAGGTGCCACAGCGCGGCGTAGCTGAAGGTCTCCCCGCCGAAGCTGAGGAAGGCGCGCCCGCCCTGGCGTTCGGCGCGGTCGCGCAGCACGGCGTGCACCGTGCGCTTCTGCGGTCGGTCGTTGCGGAACATGGCCCCTCCCTCCCGTCAGGCGGCGCGGTCCTGCCCCGTCGCCGGCGCCGCCGGGTCGGGGAAGGCGCCGTAGTAGCGCAGGATGGCCGCGGGCGGGCTCTGCCGCTCCCACTCCCGCTCGAAGGCGGCGTAGGGCTTGGCGCGGCGCAGCCGGTCCTGGCGGGCCTGCGTGCGCGCCGCCTCGGTGGCGGCCTCGTCGAGGTGCAGGGTGTGCGGGTCGACCACCACCCGGTAGACGTCGCGCGCTGCCTGCACCGTGCAACGCCCCGCGCGCAGGTCGCGCACCACCGCCGCCGGATCGCGCTGCAGCGGGTCGCCGTAGCCGGCGCCGCCGGTGACCGGCACGTAGTAGGTGTCGCCCTCGCTGAACGGGGAGGGCGGTGCGGCGAGGTTGCCGTAGCCACGCTGCCCCTCCTCCGGCGTGCCGCGGCCGTAGAGGGCGCCCATCGAGTTGGGCAGCCGCGGGTCGGCGTCGCGCAGCAGCGTCCCGGCGTTGGAGCCGTGCACCGTCTGCACGAAGGCCGGCGGCGCCGCGCGCCCGCCGAAGATGCCGAGCGTCGCCGGGAAGTGCGAGCCGAAGCCCATGCCGCCCAGCACCACCCACGGCACCCCGTGCACCTTCAGCCCGAAGCCGACGCCCGAGCCGCCGCGGTGCTTGCCGTGGCCGTAGGAGTTGTCGAAGAAGTTGCGGAACAGGTAGAGGAAGGGCCGGTCGCTCTCGGTGCTCTCGACGTCGCCGCAGTCGCTCATGGTGGCGAAGAAGGCGCCGGCGCAGTCCACGCCGTCCCTGCCCGGCCGCCCGCCCGCACCGGTGGCGTTGATCTCCGGCGTGATGTCGGCCATCGGCTCGCCCCACTGGTTGAGGCCGGCGAACACGGTGACGGCGAAGCCGGTGTACCACGCCCCCACCGCCCGGCTGGGGTCGGTGGCGTAGGTCATGCGCGCACCCGCCATGAACATGCCCTGGGTGAACGCCACCTGGGTGGCCGGCGCGTAGGACACCGGCACGTCCCCCTTGGCGTTAACGAAGCTGTCCTCGGGGAAGCGCCAGTCGATGGCCTCCAGCAGGCCGTTGTTGGCCGGCAGGTCGTGGAACAGCCAGCCGCAGAAGTACACCATGGCAAGGCCGATGATACCCTGGAAGTAGGTGTTGAGCGGCCGGTCGGGCAGCAGCGGCGACGAGCCGTCGAGCACCAGCGTGATGCGCTCCCCCTTCTTCTCGACCGCGAGGTTGATCTTCAGGAGCTGGCTCTCCGGCCCGACGGTGTCGAGGAAGCGCGGCTGCCGGTAGACGCCGTCGTTGAGCGCCGCCACCTTGCGCCGGGCCGCGGCGCCGGTGACGGTCAGCACCTTGCGCAGCGCGCCGACGAAGAAGGCGACGCCCTTGTCGGCGATCAGGTCGCGGACCCGGCGCTCGGCGATGCGGGCGGCGGCCAGGCGGGCCTTGAGGTCGAGGATCATGGTGCGCGGGTCGCGCGTCATGGTGGCGAGCATCGCCAGAAGGTCTTCCTTCAGCGTGAAGTTCTCGCCGACCTTGATGGGCGGCACCAGCAGCCCCTCGTCGTAGCGCGACTTCGCCCCGTTCACCATGCCGCCGGGCTCCGAGCCGCCAGCCTCGCCGGTGTGCACGGCGGCGCCGATGAAGCAGACCAGCTCGCCGTCGACGATAACCGGCACGCACAGCCCCATGTCGGCGTTGTGCACGCCGCCGTAGAACGGGTCGTTGTAGAAGAAGGAATCGCCGTTGCGTACGCCGACCGACGGGTCGTCCTTCAGGTGCTTGACCAGGTACTTGACGGGAAGCTGGCTGAGCACCGCGTGGTGGTAGATGCCGGTGGCGCAGATCGCCAGATCGCCCTGCGCGGTGTAGACGCCGAAGGCGACGTCGCCCCAGCGCATCGCGGTGGAGGCGCCGAGTTTCATGGTGGTCTCTTTGCCCTCCAGCGCGATCATCTGCATCTTGTGCTGGAAGATCTCGAAATCGAGATCGGCGACGGCGGCCTGCGCCGCCTGCTCGCGCGCGGTCACCGGCTCCGGGCGCAGGCGGTGCACCACTTCGGTGTCGCGGCCGTACTTGATGGACATGGCGTCTCTATCCCCTGTTCGGGTGTGTCGGTGGCGGCGGCGTCAGGCGTCCGTGCGGGTGAGGATGCCGTTGCGCAGCTCGTCCATGCGGTAGGTCCAGCCCGGCTCGACCACGTAGGTGGTGTCCGGCGCCTCGATCAGCGCCGGGCCGCTCAGGCTGTGGCCGGGCTTCAGGCGCGTCCAGTCGTAGACCGCCGTTGCGCGCGGCCCCTCGGCCGGGTCGAAGCAGGCCGGGCGGCTGCCGCTCAGCGCCTTCGCCGGGTCGGGCGGGCCGGCGGCGGCGCTGGTCAGCGGCGGCGGCTCAGCGATGACGCTGGCGGTCAGGTAGAAGCACTCGACGTTGATGCCGCCGGCCGGGAACGCGGCTTCCGGCGAATAGACCCGCGAGTACAGCCCGGTGAAGGCGGCGCACAGCGCCTCGACGTCGGCGCGTCCGGTGAGGTGCAGCGACGGCGCCGTCACCTTGGTGAGGTTGTACTGGCTGCCGTAGCGCATATCGAGGTCGAGGCGCAGCCGCACCCGCTCCGGCCCGAAGCCCTCCAGCCGCAGGTCGCGCAGCGCCTGCCCGCGCAGCGTCTCGACGACGCCGTTGAAGGCGCCCAGGTCGGCCAGGTACTCCTGCCTGTCGTAGCGGAACAGCTTGATGGTGCGCGACTGCTCCCACACCTGGCTGATCTCCATGCTCGACGCGCCGAACGCGCCGGAGACGGAGGACACCGCCGGGATCACCACGGTGCGCGCGCCGATGTACGGCGCAAAGCCGCAGGCGTGCGTGGCTCCGGCGCCGCCGCAGGCGAAGACGACGAAGGTGCGCGGGTCGTGGCCCTTCAGCGCCACCTCGTTGAACACCTCCTGCCCCATGCGGGCGTCGACCAGCCGACGGATGCGCCACGCCGCCTCCTGCACCGGAATCCCGAGCGGCTTCGCCACCTTCTCTTCGATCACCCGTTCGGACGCCTCGGCGTCCAGCGGCATGTCGCCGCCCAGGTAGTTGTCGGGGTTGAGGTAGCCGAGCACGAGGTCGGCGTCGGTCACCGTGGGCTCGGCGCCGCCCTGGTCGTAGCAGGCCGGGCCGGGCATCGAGCCCGCCGACTGCGGCCCGACCTCCAGCTGGCCGTCCATAAGCCGGTTGACCCAGGCGATGGAGCCGCCGCCGGCGCCGATCGACTTCACCTCGATGGCCGGGATGTTGGTGCGCCAGCGGTCGATCACCGGGATGAAGTCCTGCGCGCGCAGCTCGCCGCCGGCCACCACGCCGATGTCGAAGGACGTGCCGCCCATGTCGGTGAAGACGATGTCGCGGAAGCCCGAGAGCGACCCCAGCCGCGCCGCGCCGTGCATGCCGGCGACCGGGCCGGCGTTGTGGGTCAGCACGGCGCGGGTGCGCGACACCTTCTTGGTGCCGCCGGTGTTGTGCACCAGGATCACCGGTTTGGTGAAGCTGGCGGCGCGCAGCTCGGTGCCGAGGCGGCTCAGCTCCTGCGCCATGATGCCGTGGATGTAGGCGTTGACCACCGCGGTCATGGTGCGGGTGTACTCGCCGGCCTTGGGCGACACCTCGCTGGACAGCGTCACCGGCATGGCGCCCAGGTAGTCCTCCGGGTACTCCTCCTCGATGACCTGCTTGATCAGCCGCTCGTGCTCGGGGTTGACGAAGGACCACAGCAGCGACACCACGAAGCCCATGGCGCCGCGGTCGACCAGCGTCTGCAGCTTTTCGAGGATCTCCTCGCGGGTCAGCGGCATGACGACGCTGCCGTGGCAGTCCATGCGCTCGCGTACGCCGACCACCATGTCCGGGTCGATGAGCGGCGCCGGCTTCTCGATGGTGGCCATGTCGCGCACCTCGTGCACCGAGGCGCCGTCCGCCCAGCTGCGGCCTCGGCCGATGAAGATGGTGTCCTCGAAGCCGGCGGTGGTGATCAGGCCGAGCTTCGGTCCGCTGCGCTCGATCAGCGCGTTGGTGCCGACCGTGGTCGAGTAGCGCAGCGCCTCCACCTGCTCCAGGTACCTGGGCAGCGACAGGCCGCTGCGCCGCGCCAGATCGCGCACGCCGCGCATGAAGCCGACCGACAGATCGTAGTGCGTCGTCGGGGTCTTGCAGGTGACGATGCGGCCGTCCGTCCCGACCGAACAGAGGTCGGTGAAGGTGCCGCCGATGTCGATGCCGACGTTGAAGCCCATGCCAGATTCCTCCCGTCGCGGCCGGTCAGCGGTGCAGCGCACCGAGGGCCGTCTTGGTTTCCATGATCCGTTCGAGGTCGGCGTCCGCCGCCAGCGGCCCGGCCGACGAGAGCGCCAGCACCAGGGCGTCGCCCGCGCACCGTCGCGTTATCTCGGCCAGCGCTGCGGCGCGTCCGGAATCCTCCAGCGGCAGCGGCAGCACCGCGCCGCGCCAGTTCCCCTCGCCGAGCGCCCCGGCCACTGCTGCCGGATCGGCGTCGCTGGCCCCGGGCCCCAACCACGCGTAATCGAGGCCGAGCGGGGCGAGCCGGCGCACCTCGTCCGCCGCGCCCTCCCAGCCGTCGGCGAGCACCGCGGTGGCGACGTCGTAGTAGGCGGCGACCTTGCGCGCTGCGGCGTAAGCGCGCTTCAACGCGCCGTCCACCGGCACCCCGCGGGCCTCCGCGTCCTCCAGGAAGACGATCAGGTCGGGGCGCGTCTTGCACACCGCCTCGGTCATCCGCGTCAGCGCCGGCCGCGCCGCCTCCAGGCCCTCCTTGCCGGCGTCACCGGCGGTCAGGCGGGCCAGCGTCGCCGGCCCGGCCAGTGCGGCGACGCAGCCCAGGCTGCCGCGCGCCGGCTCGAAGGCGCGAACCAGCGTGTCGGCGAGGCGGGCGAAGCGCCCCTCGTCCGCCGCCATGGCGGGGTCGAAGCCGAGGCACAGCGCGTCGCCGCCGACCAGTGCGGTGGCTTGCCGCACGGCGCGGGCGCGGCGGTCGGGGTCGGCCTCCAGCGCCGCCGGGTCGTACCCGGCGACGCGCGCCGCCAGCGCCTCGACCAGCGGCAGGAAGGGCGGGCGGGGCGGCGTCTCGCCCCTCGCCAGCGCCGCGAACAGGGAACGTCCCTCGCTCATCCGGCCACCCCGTGCCGCGCCTTCAGCGCGTCGATGTCCAGTTCGATGTCGTGGGTGATCGGGTGGCCGGGCGGCAGGTACTCGTTCTCGATCAGCGTGCCGCAGCCCGGGCAGTAGAACTCCAGGAGCCGGCAGAAGTCGGCGTCGGGGGTGAAGCTGTAGGCCTGCCCCTCGACCAGCGGCGGGTGGGCCTCGGCCAGCGGCACCTCGGCGACCACGCAGCCGGTCTTGTAGGCGGCGCGCGCCGAGGTCAGCTCGTGCCCGCAGGCGTGGCAGCACCAGGTCTCGCGCGGCAGGTCGATGTCGAGGTTCTCGGTGATCCGCACCTTCATGGCTCAGGCCCCCCTCTCCAGCACGAGGTTGTCGAAGCGATCGACGGCGGCGGCCCAGCCCTCCGTCACGAACACCGTGGTCTGCGCGGATTCGACGAGGCACGGCCCGGCCATGGCGTGCCCGTGCCCGAGGCGGGCGCGGTCGTAAACCGGCAGCGTGCGCCGGCCGCGCCCGGGGCCGAGGTAGACGGCGCGGGTGCCGCGCAGCGCGCCGTCGGCGCTGCCGGGCGCCATCGGCACCGGGCGCAGGCGGAAGTGCGGCACCGGCGCGCCGGCGAACAGGCCGACGGTGGTGACCACCAGATCGTCCTCGACGTCGCCGCCGAGCGCAGCGGCGGCCTGCCGCGACAGCTCCTCCAGGCTGTGCAGGTCGTCGTGGAAGCCGGGTGCCGCGGTCAGCCGGGTCTCGGCGCCGGTCGCCTTGGATTCGACGATCAGCTCCACCGTCCAATGCAGCTGGCCGGGCTCGAAGCCCTCGCCGCGCATGTCGCGCTCGGCGCGGGCGCGCATCCCGTCCAGCGCCGCGGCCAGCGCGTCCATTGCCCCGGCCGGGCGCAGGGTGGCGGCGACGCGGGCGTGGTACAGGTGGCCGACGTCCATCAGCGACGAGGAGTAGGCCGAGAACACCGCCGAGAACGGCGTCACCACGATGCGGCGGATGCCGGCGGCCTCGGCCACCGCGCAGGCGTGCAGCGGGCCGGCGCCGCCGTACACCACCATCAGCGGGTCGCGTCCGCCGACCTCCTCGCACAGGCGGCGCGTCGCCTCGCCCATATCGGCGTCGACGGCGGCGCGGACGCGCCACGCCGCCTCCTCGACCGGCACGCCGAGCGGCCCGGCGACCCGGGCGTCGAGTGCCGCCGCCGCCTTGCCGGCATCGAGCTGCTTCTGCCCGCCGAGGAAATAGTCGGGGTCGAGCAGGCCGAGCACCAGGTTGGCGTCGGTCACCGTCGGCTCGGTGCCGCCGAGGTCGAAGCAGGCCGGGCCGGGCAGCGCGCCGGCCGAGCGCGGGCCGACCTGCACGCGTTCTCCCGCCACCGCGGCGATGGAGCCGCCGCCGGAACCAAGCGCCCGGATCGCCAGCATCGGCAGGTTGCAGCGGAAGCCCTCGACGTCCGGGCGCAGCGCCTGGCTGGGCAAGCCGGCGCGCACGTAGCCGATGTCGAAGGAGGTGCCGCCCATGTCGGCGGACACCACCAGTTCGGCCCCGTACAGCGCGCCGATCTCCCGCGCGCCGAGCAGGCCGGCGGCCGGGCCGGAGTTGTAGGTGTTGATGGCGCGCGTCTTGGCGACGCGGGCGGCGGCGCCATTGTTGTGGCCGATCAACAGCTGCCCCGGAAAGTCGCGCCGACGCAGGTCTTCGCCGGCCTTGTAGAGCAGCCGGGTCAGCTTGCCGTGGATGTAGGCGTTCAGCACCGCGCTGTTGACCCGCTCCTGCAGGCCCGAGCGGCGGCTGACGTCGGAGCTGAGGAACACCGGCACCGAGCCGAGGTAGTCGCGCGGGTACTCCGCCTTGATCGCGGCGCGCACCGCGCGCTCGGCCGCCGGGTCGGCGTCGGCGCCGTGCAGCGCCACGACGAGGCAGTGGGCGCCGCGGTCGATCAGCGCCTGCGCAGCGTCCAGCACCTCGGCGGAGCCGGTGCCGGCGATGCCCAACACCATGTCGGGGGCGACCAGCGGCGCCTTGCCGTCGGCGTCGGTGGTCGGCGCCAGCGTCTCGCAGCCCCTGGTGACGATCAGGCCGACCTTGGCGCCGGTGCGCTCGATGATGGCGTTGGTGCCGATGGTGTTGGAGAAGCGGATGACCTCGGCGTCGCGCAGCAGCCGCTCCACCGGCACGCCGAACGCCTCGGCGCCGGCGCGGATGCAGTCGATGAAGCAGGCGGTCAGGTCGTGCGGCGTGGTCGGCGTCTTGACCGAACGGAACTCCTCGCCGTGCGCGAAGAAGCCGTCGGTGAAGGTGCCTCCGGTGTCGATGTCGATGGTGTAGCCCATGGCGTGCGTGTCCTTCCCCCGGGGCGCGCGGCCCCGTTCCCTCAGGTCTGCGCCGCGTTGTGGCCGCGGCTTTCGGTCGGTCGGAACTCGGTCAGTTGGAATCGGGGCCGTGCAGCCCGTGCAGGATGAAGTCGACGATCTCGCGGTGGACCGTATCGACCGGCAGCGGGCCGTCGCCGCGGTACCAGCGCAGTTGCCAGTTGATGACACCCAGCACGTTGAAGGCGAGGATCTTCAGGTGCGGCGTGCGGATGATGCCGGCGGCGCGCAGCGCCTCCAGCTCACGGATATAGATGCCGAGCACGGCGCGCTGGACGTCCTGGTTGACGCGGTCGCCGCCGTCGGTCAGGCGGTCCTGCTGCAGGAAGATCATGCGCAGCTCGCGCTGGTAGCTGGTGGACACCGTCAGGTGCGCCCGGACCAGCGCCTCGAACCGTTCCAGCGGCGCCTCGATCCCGGTCAGCGCCCCTTCCAGCCGGTCGGGCAGCGTCTTGACCGAGTACTCCATGATCTCCAGCCAGAGCCCCTCCTTGCTGCCGAAGTAGTGGTAGATGTTGGAGACGCTGACCCCCAGCGCGTTGGCGATGTCGCGGATCGAGGTGCCGGTGAAGCCGCGCTTGGAGAAGAAGTCCAAGGCGGTCTGCAGAAGCACTTCGCGTGAGCTGGCGCCGGCCTCGCCGGGACGCACCGCCACCGCAGCGGCGGCCCGCCGGCTCCTGGAACTGTCTAACGTCATCGAACCTCCCCCTTCGGCCCGTGGCCTTTGGCCCCGGGCGCCGCTGCTGGCCGATCTCTCCGCCGCCCGTCGCCGGGCTTCTAGAGCGATCGTTCGATTTAGACCCAACCACATGTAAATTCGCTTGTCAAACTGATTTGTGTGCGGTTAGATAGTCCGCATAGCAATTGAACGAACGTTCGATGCAGCGGCCCCGAAGCAAAGCGCCGCCGCGTACGGACGACACCCGAGGGGAGGAAAGCCAGCGCATGGCACGCTTGAACGGCAAAATCTGCATCATCACCGGCGCCGCCCACGGAATCGGTGCGGCCACCGCCCGCGCCCTGGTCCGCGAGGGCAGCCGCGTCACGCTCACCGACGTCGATGACGCCGCTGGCCAGGCGCTCGCCGAGTCGCTGCGTGCCGGCGGCACCGACGCCGTCTACCTGCACCAGGACGTCGCCGATCCGCAGGGTTGGGACGCTGTGTTCGAGTCGGTGCTGGCGCGTCACGGCCGCCTCGACGTGCTGGTCAACAACGCTGGGCTCGGCACCTACAACGACATCGAGACGGTCAGCCTGGAGGAGTGGCGGCGCATCATGGCGATCAACGTCGACGGCGCCTTCCTGGGCACGCAGCGGGCGATTCGCGCCATGAAGGAAACCGGCGGCGGTGCCATCGTCAACGTCGCCTCGGTGGCCTCCTTCATCGGCGCTCCGTCGCTGGCCGCCTACAGCGCCAGCAAGGGCGCAGTGCTGATGCTGACCAAGAGCGCCGCCACCTACTGCGGCCAGCGCGGCTACAACATCCGCGTCAACGCCATCCACCCCGGCCTGATCGACACCCGCGCCGGAGTCGAGATGGCGCGCAAGGCCACCGGGGCGGCCAGCGACGAGGAGGCGGTCGCCTTCTTCACGCAACTCCATCCCATCGGCCGCATCGGCAAGCCGGAGGAGATCGCCGACGGCATCGTCTTCCTGGCCGGGCCTGAATCGAGCTTCATGACCGGTTCCTCCCTGGTGGTGGACGGCGGCTACACCGCACTCTGACCGGAGCCGCGCGCCGTCCATCCGCGCCGGCGCGTGCCCATCCCTAGAACGAACGTTCGAACAACAACTCCCTGCCGGAGGATGCGCATGCGGCGCGCCGTGACCCTGCTCGCGAAGGCCGGTCCCTTCCTCATCATCGGCGGCCTGATCGCCGCGGTCTTTGTGGTGAAGCTGGAGCCCGTCGTCCACGCGATTCCCGAGCCGGCGCTGGCGCCGCGCGACCTGTTCTTCGGCGCCGCGGCGCCGGGCGACGGCGTGCTGTGGATGGCCGGCACCGACGGCAAGATCGTCCGCTCCGACGACGGCGGGCGGACGTGGCGGGCTCAGCGCAGCGGCACCGCGCGCACGTTGCAGGCCATCGCCGCGTGGTCGCCGGCCCAGGCGGTGGCGGTGGGCGCCGGTGCCACCGTGCTGACGACCGCGGACGGCGGCGCCTCCTGGCAGCCCGCAGCCCCGTCGCTCGACAAGCCGCACCGCCTGCTGGCCGCGGCGCTGGCGCCGGACGGCCGGCTGTGGGTGGCGGGCGAGATGGGGACGCTGCTGGTCTCCGCCGACCGCGGGCACAGCTTCGCCGCCGCAGCCGAACCGCGCGACGTCGGCCTCAACGGCATCGCCTTCGCCGACGCCGCGCGCGGCTGGGTGGTCGGCGAGTTCGGCGAGATCCGCCACACCGTCGACGGCGGGCGCACCTGGACCACCCACGAAGCGGCGCCGCGCAGCCTGCTGGCCACCGCGTCGTGCAGCGGCGGGGCTGGCGTCGCGGTCGGGCTGGAGGGCACGGTGCTGCTCACCGCCGACGCCGGGGCGAGCTGGCGCCCCGTCGCCACCCCGACGCGCGAGCCGCTGTTCGCCGTCGCCTGCGCCGACGGGCGCTGGACCGCCGTCGGCGACCGTGGCGCCGCGCTGACCGGTACGCCGGACGGCGATTCCGCCGCGCCGCTGCCGCTCGAAGGCGCGCCGCCGACATGGCGCGCCGCGCTGGCGCGGGCCGGCGACCGCCTGCTCACCGCCGGCGCCGGCGCCGGCTGGATCGCCGCCGGCCGCTTTCTTCCATTCCCGGGCTGACGCCCATCAGCCCTTCTCGGGCTAACGCCCGCTGGCCCCATTCCGGGCTGAGGCCCGCCGGAGCACGTGACGCCATGCTGCAGCGCATCGCCACCCTGATCATCCGTTTCCGCCTGGCCCTGCTGCTGGCCATGGCCGCCGCCTCGACGGTGGTCGCCTGGTTCGCCACGCAGATCCAGGTGCGCACCGACCTCGCCGACCTGCTGCCGCGCGACCACGCGTACGTCGCGGTCGACCGCGCCTTCCGCACCTCGTTCGGCAGCGCCAACATGGTGTCGGTCATGCTGGAGGTGCGGGACGGCACCATCTTCCGCGCCGACGTGCTGCGCGCCGTCCAGGGCATCACCCGCGAGCTGGAGTACGTGAAGGGCGTCAACCCCTTCCAGATCAACTCGCTGGCCGCCCGCAAGATGGTCGAGGTGCGGGCCGACGACAAAGGCATCGAAACCCGCCCGCTGATGTGGCCGGAGGTGCCGGAGGAGGGCGCCGGCATCGAGGCGCTGAAGCGCGCCGTGCTGAGCAACCCACTGGTGTTCGGCCGCTACGTCTCGGCCGACCTCGGGGCGGCGCTGATCACCGCCGACTTCTACGGCAACGCCATCGACCATCAGGCGGTGTTCGCCCAGGTCGGCGCCATCCTGGAGCGCTACACGCTGCCCGGCGTCACCGTCCACGTGGTGGGCGAGCCGGTGCTGTACGGCTGGGTCGAGGCGCACCTGCCGGAAACCATCGCGGTGTTCGCCGCCACCATGCTGCTGACCGCGTTCATCCTGTTCGTCACCTCGCGCTCGTTGCGCGGCACGCTGCTGCCGCTGCTGGCCGGGCTGGCGAGCGCCGTCTGGGCGCTGGGCTTCGCGCGCATGCTGGGCTTCTCCTTCGACCCGCTGGTCGTGGTGGTGGCCTTCCTGATCTCGGCGCGCTCGGTGTCGCACTCGGTGCAGGTGGTGGCGCACTTCGACGACCGCGTGCTGCTCGACGGGCTGAGCCCGCCGGACGCCGCCCGCAGCACCATCACCGACCTGTTCAAGCCCGGCACGCTGGGCGTGCTGACGGATGCCGGCGGCATCGCCATCGTCGCGCTCACCCCGATCCCGTTGTTGGAGAAGGTGGCGATCATCGGCTGCATCTGGGTGGCGACGATCCTGGTCACCAGCGTGCTGCTGACGCCGATCCTGCTGTCCTATGTGCCGACCCCGGTCGGCCACAGGCTGCGGGCCGACGTGTCGCCGCTGCTCAACCGGCTGCTCGATGGCTGCGCCCGGCTGGCGCTCGGCCGGCGGCGCGCCTGGGTGCCGGTGGTGGCGGCGGTGATCTTCGCCGGGTCGTTCGCCTATTCCTTCCACCTGTCGATCGGCGACGCCTCGGCCGGCTCGCCGATCCTGTGGTCGGACTCGCCCTACAACCGGGCGGCGGCGGCGATCAACGCCCGCTTCCACGGCGCCGACCGCATGTTCATCGTCGTCGCCGGCAGCGAGCCGGACGCCATCAAGCGCCCCGAGGTGCTGAAGGCGATGCGCGACCTGCAGCGCTTCATGGAGGCGCAGCCGGAGATCGGCGCCACGGTGTCGATCGCCGACCTGATCCCGGCGATCAACCGCACCATCCACGAGGGCAACCCGCGCTACCAGGACCTGCCGGACGACCGGCTGGCCATCGGCGAGATGCTGTACTTCTTCGGCACGGGGCTGGACGCCAGCGACACCGCGCTGTTCTTCGACGCGCAGTACCGCAACGCCTCGATCACCGCCTTCTTCACCGACCGGCGCGGCGACACGGTGGCCACCGCCATCGGCCGCATCAAGCGCTACCTGGCCGAGCACCCGGTGCCGGACGTCGAGTTCCGGCTGGCCGGCGGCGTGGTCGGCAACACCGCGGCGATCAACGAGATCATCCTCGGCGACCAGATCCGCTCCATCGCGCTGGCGCTGCTGGTGGTGGTGGCCTGCTGCCTGCTGGCCTACCGCGACGCCGGGTCGGGCATCGTCTTCATGGTGCCGGTGCTGCTGTCCAACACGGTAACCTTCTGCCTGATGGCCGCGGTCGGCATCGGCATGAACATCAACACGCTGCCGGTGGCGGCGCTGGGGATCGGGCTGGGCGTCGATTACGCCTTCTACGTGGTCGATCGCATCCGCGAGGAGCTGGCGCGCGGGCGTGGCCTGAACGCCGCGCTGCACGCGGCGCTGCGCGGCTCGGGCCGCGCCGTGCTGATCACCGGCGTGACGCTGTGCCTCAGCGTCTTCGTGTGGTCGGCGTCGTCGCTGAAATTCCAGGCCGAGATGGGGCTCCTGATGGGCGTGTGGCTGCTGGTGTCGGCCACCGCCGCGCTCGTCCTCATGCCGGCGCTGGTCGTGGTTTTCAAGCCCGCCTTCGTGGTCGGCGCCCGCCGCTCGGGGAACGGGCGGCCGGCGGCCGACGAGGCGCTGGCCTGGAAGTGCGCAGGGGAATGAGAAACGGGAGGAACACGCCAATGATGAAGAAGGGTGCGAGGTGGAGGACGGGCGTCCTGGCGCTGCTGCTGGCGGCGGCGAGCGGCCCGGCGGCGGCCGAGAGCTTCGAGTTGGGAGGCGACGCGCGGCTGTCGGTCAACGGCTACCTCCGGCAATGGATGTCGTTCAACCTGAACGACATGCCCGAGACGCCGGACAACGACCGCTGGCGCGTGAGCATGGCGCGCTCGCAGCTGCGGCTCGACACGACGCTGACCATGCCGGGCGTCAAGTTCTTCGCCAGCGGCCGCGGCGTCGCCGAGGCGGAGACCGGCTGGCAGCGCGACCTGGAGCGCATGGGGGCCAACGGCGGCCATGATCTGATGCGCAAGTACAACGCGCTGGAACTGCGCGAGGCGTGGGCGGAGTCCGCCTTCGACCGGCTGACGCTGCGCCTGGGCAAGCAGCAGGTGGTGTGGGGCGAGACCGACTTCTTCGTCGCCTCCGACATGGTGCACGGCTTCGACTACAGTTGGCGCGCCATGCTGGAGACCGAGAACGAGGAACTGCGCAAGCCGCTCATTCTCGCCAACGCCATCGTCCAGATACCCGAGGCGGACGGCTCGCTGCAGGCCTTCGTGCGCCCCGGCCTCGACCGCGGGCGCGACATCGGCAATACGTTCGACACCTGGGGCGGGCGCTGGTCGCCGCAGCCCTACCGCGGCTTCTGGCGCGACGGCCTCGTCGGCCGCGACGCCCGCCACCCCGACGGCGACGTGCGCGACCCGACCTACGGCGTGCGCTGGCGCGGGCTGGCCGGCGACGTGAACTACTCGCTGCTGCACCTGCGCACCTTCCGCCCCGACCCGATCGTCAACCCGGCGGTCAACCCGGTGGGTGGGCGGCAGCCGGCCGGGCTGCTCGGCGACGACTACCACCCGGTGGTGAACGTGTACGGCGCCACCGCCTCCGGCTACGCCCCGCCGGTCGACGCCGTGCTGTCGGCCGAGGTCGCCTACATCCCGAACATGCCCTACAACTTCGACAGCCTGGGCGGCACCGGGCTCTACCCGGGCTTCCTGGCCGGCCTGCTGCCGCCGAACGCCGTCGGCGTGCGCAAGACCGACCTGGTGCGCTGGATGCTGCGCAGCGACTTCAACGTCGACCTGCGCTCCGTGCTCGGCACCGACGGCACCTCGTTCCTGTCCTTCCAGCTGTTCGACAGCTGGCACCCGAACCTCAAGGGCTCGGACAACCTGCTGTACTGGCCGGGCTTCCAGACCAAGCTGAAGGAGCACGCCTTCACCCTGACCGGCGTGCTGCAGCTCAGCTACCTCAACGACACGGTGAAGCCGGGTCTCGCCGCCGGCTGGGACATCAGCTACGGCGGCGGCTTCGTCATCCCCAGCATCGACTACATCGTCGGCGACCACCTGCGGCTGCGCGCCGAGGCCGACTTCTTCTTCGCCAAGCGGGCGCAGCGCAGCCAGGCCGCGGCGTCCGACCAGGTCGGCTTCATCAGCTTCTTCGACAACAACTCGCAGTTCGTGCTGCGCGCCACCTATCAATTTTAACCCGGGTCAGTTCTGAGCCCCGGAAAGGAGGACCCGTCATGAAGACCCTGGTCACGCTGTGCGCCCTCGGCCTGCTGGCCGGTGCGGCCACGGCCGGCGCGGCGGAGCTGCCGCCCGGCACGGTGATCGACGCGCGCAGCCTCGACGCGCGGCTGAAGGACACCTTCGAAGGCAAGACCATCGCCAGCCTGCTGCCCGACAAGCTGGCCTGGCAGGTGCGCGAGAAGGGGCTGGCGATCACCCTGAAGGCGTCGAAGCCGTGGACGGTGGACGCCCGCTACCAGCAGTGGACCGACAAGAACCGCGCCGGCGCCGTGCGCATCGCCGACGGCAAGGGGCTGGAGAACTGGCAGGCCGGCGTGCCGTTCCCGGTGATCGACCCCGCCGACCCGCAGGCCGGCGCCAAGGCGGTGTGGAACCTGCTGGTCGGCCAGCCGGTCGGCTGCTACTGGAGCCAGCCGCGCTACACCTTCATCACCTTCGACGGCACCAGCGGGGTCGAGCGCGAGATGCTCTGGCGCTTCAGCCGCATCAACCTGGTCGGCCGCTACTGCGACCCGCAGGGCAAGCTGACGCTGGGCGACGGCACGATGCGCTCGAAGGAGATCCTGGTGGCGCTGGAGCCCTTCGACATGCGCGGCACCGGCATGCTGAGCGCCCAGTACATGACCGGCGACGTGGCGCGCAGCTGGGCCTACGTCCGCTCGGTGCGGCGGGTGCGCACCATCTCCGGGTCGAGCTGGATGGACCCGGTGGGCGGCGGCACCGACATGGTCAACGACGACGTCGACACCTTCAACGCCCATCCCAGCTGGTACAAGGGCCTGAAGTACCTGGGCAAGCGCTGGGTGCTGGCGCCGGCCAACACCGACGTGCCGATGTGGCGCCCGGACGCCGGCAACCGCAAGGACATGTACCCAGCGCTCGACCTGACCAAGGCGCCCTACTGGTACCCGGCCGTCGGCTACGAGCCGCGCGAGGTGCACGTGGTGGAGACCACGCCGCCGCCGGAGCACCCCTACGGCAGAAAGGTGCTGTACATCGACGCGCAGTACCCGCTGCCGCGCTACACCGAGATCTACGACAGGCGCGGCGACTTCTGGAAGTGGGGCACCTGGATGAGCAAGAACGAGCGTGACGCCGAGCGCAACCCGGTGGTCGCCACCTACGCCGGCGGCATGTTCGACTTCAAGCGCAACCACGGCACGCTGTTCCTGTCGACGCCGAACCCGGTCTACAACGACCCGAAGATCACCGAGAACGAGCTGAGCGTCGGTGTGCTGGAAGCCATCGGCGGCAGCTGAGGCCGGGCCTCGTCACGCGTTCACTCCCCGGCGCCGCGAGGTGCCGGACCTTGAGCCCCGGCCTTCGTGCCGGGGTTTCTTTATGGGCCTCGCGACGGGCGGGTTCAGGAAGATCGTAGGGGAAAAAAAGGCCGCCACCGAGTGCAACGGCAGCGGCCCGAGGCTTGGGAGGAAACGCACTGCGGCAAGCCGCAATAGCAAAATTGATATACTAGAATATCACAGCGAATGCGAGCGGCGAGTTGTCGCAGGGGGATGCCTGCGGGAGTGCGTCAACCCGTCGCCCTCCCAAGCCCTTTCGTCTGCGAATGGATGGGACTATCCCTATATGGCTATGACCCTTGTGAGGGTCTCCGTGTCTTCCGGAGCCGTGCCATGTCCCCGTCAGAGTTGCCCCTTCGCTGGCGCATCGGTTTCCTCGCCTCGCTGTCGATCATCGCCGCCGGGCTGGTGGCGGCGGTGGGCGGCCATTTCGTGAATCAGGCGCTGGTCGAGCAGCGGATGAACAGCGTCCGCTTCATCGCCGAGAGCGCCGGCAGCATCGCCGCCCGCTTCCACAAGCTGGCCCAGGACGGCGCGCTGAGCGAGGAGGACGCCAAGGAACGGGCCAAGACCGCCATCGGCGCCATCCGCTACAACAACGGCGAGTACCTGTGGATCTGGACGTCGCAGATCATCAGCGTGATGCACGCCAACACGGGGCTGATCGGCAAGAGCGGCAGCGAGATCCGCGACCGCAACGGCGTCTACGTCATCCGCGAGGCGGTGCGCGGCGCACTGGCCCAGCCGCCGGAATTCGTCCACTACGCCTGGCCGCGGGCCAACGACCCGCAGGGGCCGACCTTCGAGAAGCTCAGCTACTCCGTCCACTTCAAGCCGTGGGACTGGGTGGTCGGGACCGGCGTCTACACCGACGACCTGCGCTCGGCGTTCCTCGACATGATGACCGTCTTCGGGCTGGTGGTGGCCGGCCTGTCCTCGCTGGCGCTGCTGCTCGGCTGGGGCGTGGCGCGCAGCGTGTCGGGGCCGCTGACGCGGGTGCACGACGCCATGGTGCGCCTCGGCGAGGACGACCTGTCCGTCGAGGTGCCGGAACGCTCCCGCCGCGACGAGATCGGCGACATGGCGCGGACGCTGGAGGTGTTTAAGGAGAACCTCCGGCACAACCGCCGGATGGAGCAGGACGCGCGCGACGCCGAAAGCCGCGCCGCCGCCGAGAAGCGCCAGTCCACGCTGGACATGGCGCAGCGCTTCGAGACGCGGGTCGGCGGCATCGTGAACGCGGTGGGCAGCGCCGCGACCGAACTGCAGGCCACCGCCGTCCAGCTCAGCGCCGCGGTCGAGGAGGTGTTCGCCCAGTGCACCACGGTGGCCTCCGCGTCCGAGGAGGCGTCGGTCAACGTACAGACGGTCGCGTCGGCGTCGGAGGAGATGTCCACCTCCATCCGCGAGCTGTCGACCCGCGTGTCGCGCGCCGCCGAGCGTTCCAAGGCGGCGGCCGACGGCGCCGGGCAGGCGCAGAAGGAGCTGGACTCGCTGTCCACCGCCATCGAGCAGGTCGACCAGATCGTCGCCGCCATCAACGCCGTGGCCTCGCAGACCAACCTGCTGGCGCTGAACGCGACCATCGAGGCGGCGCGCGCCGGCGAGGCCGGCAAGGGCTTCGCCGTGGTGGCCAGCGAGGTGAAGAACCTCGCCAACCAGACGCACGCCATGACCGAGCAGATCGGCAACCAGATCGGCGCGGTGAAGAGCGCGTCGGGGCGGACGGTCGAGGCCATGCGCACCATCATCGGCCAGGTGGGCGAGATCGACCGCTCGACGGCGGAAATGGCCTCGTCGGTCGAGCAGCAGGGTGCTGCGACCGGCGAGATCAGCCGCAACGCCCAGCAGGCGGCCACCGGCACCAGCGAGGTGTCGCGCAACGTCAACGGCATCCGCGAGGCCGAGGGCGAGACCGGGGCCGCGACCCAGAACGTCAAGCAGGCCGCCGACAGCCTCGCCGGGCAGGCGGCCATGCTCAAGCGCGAGGTGGACGCCTTCCTTTCGGAGATCCGCGCAGCGTAACCTTCCGGGTACCGGCGGCGCGGGCGGAGGGCGTGTCATGCGTGTGATCGAGCGGTTGCGCGGGTGCCTGCCCGCCACCTTGCGGGGCAAGCTGCTGCTGGTGTCGCTGGTCGTGGTCGCGGTTCCCATCGCGACCGGCGGCTATCTGCTGGAGCGCGAAGGGCGCCAGGCCCTGCTGCGGGAAAAGCAGGAGAAGCTCTTTGGCCTCGCCCGGATTCTCGACGCCCATCTCGGTGGCGGGTTCGACGCCCCGCCGGCGGACCGGGACGCCGCAATCCGGCGCGTCAACGCCGCGCTCGCCCCGTTCACCGACATGGTCGCCGCCGCCAACCCCGGCGTGGGCGTGGGGTATTACAGCAAGGCGCTGAACGCCATCGTCACCTACGGGCCGAGCGGGCAGTACGGCGACACCGTCGGCCGGCCGATCCCGGCGGACCACCCCGGATGGCGGGTGCTCGAAACCGGAACGATGGCGGTCGAGACCGGCCCGCAGGTGCGCGGCCTCATCATGAACGCCATGTGGCCCATCGTGCGCGAGGGCGCAGTGATCGGCTACATCTGGGCCAACGAGCTGTCCGACGACGTCGAACGGCAGGCCGCCGCCATGGACCGCGCCATCCTGGCGGTGAGCGCCGCCGGCATCCTCCTCGGTTTGCTGCTGACGCACGTGATGTCGCGGCGCCTGGCGCAGCAGATCAAGGGCATCACCGATGGTCTGGCCACCATGCGGACGGACCTCGGCCACGCCATCCGGCCGCCGCCCGGCGAGATCGGCGCGATCGCCGTCGAGGTGAACGCCATGGCGCGGGCGCTGCTCGACGCCCGGTCGCTGACCGAGAACATCCTGCTGAGCATCGCCGACGGCGTCGTCGCCGTGGACCGCGAGGGCCGGGTCACCTCCATCAACCCGGCGGCGCAGCAGATGATCGGGATGCCGGCCGCCGCCGTCATCGGCCGGCCCTACCAGTCGCTGTTCGACGGCGATGCCCACTTCGCCAGCGCGCTGCTCGACACCCTGCAGACCGGGTGCCCGCACGTCGGCGTGACCCTCGACCTGCCCTTGCCCCGGCAGACCCTCACCGTGAACGCCAGCAGCAGCCTGCTGCGCGACAGCCACGGCACCAGCATCGGTGCCGTCGTCGTGCTGAAGGACCTGACCGAGCAACTCCGGCTGAAGACCCAGATCATGCGCGCCGACCGCCTCGCGGCCCTGGGCGAGCTGATGGCCGGCGTCGCGCACGAGATCCGCAACCCGCTGACCTCGATCCGCGGCTTCATGCAGTTCCTGGAGCGGTGCGACGACATCAAGGAGTGGCAGAGCTACGCCCCGCTCATCATCCGGCAGGTGGACAGCCTGAACCGTATCATCACCGAGCTTCTGGAGTTCGGCCGGCCGCGCCCGCCACTCATCCGGCCGGTGCCGGTGAACGACGTGATCCGCGAGGTGCTGCTGCTGTCCGGCGGCAAGTCCGGCGTCCAGGTGGTGCCGGAGCTGTCGCCCGACCTGCCGCTGATCGACGGCGACGGCGAGGCGCTGAAGCAGGCCGTGCTGAACCTCATCATCAACGCGCTCCAGGCCATGCCGGAGGCCGGGGGAACGATCCGCGTCGCCACGGCGGTGAACGGCGACGCCGTGGTCGTCACGGTGACCGACGACGGCACCGGCATCGCGCCGGAAAACCTGGAGAAGGTCTTCGACCCGTTCTTCTCCACCAAGCCCACCGGGACCGGTCTGGGGCTCGCCATGGTCCACCGGATCGTCGATGCCCATTACGGGGCCATCGCCATCGAGAGCACGCCCGGCACCGGAACCGTGGTCACCCTGCGGTTCCCCATCGTCCACAAGGCACTGCCCGCGTCATGACCAGCCGCCCCTCCGCCCTGCAGACTCCCGCCGCCCTGGTCGTCGATGACGACGAGGGTATCCGCCAGATGTTGGCCGCCGTGCTGACCAAGGAGGGCTTCGAGGTCGCAACCGCGGCCGACGGACAAGAGGCGGTCGCGGCGTTCGCCGCCCGCCGCCCCGCCGTGGTGCTGATGGACATCCGCATGCCGCGCATGACCGGGCTCCAGGCGCTGTCCGAGATCCGCAGGCTCGACCGCTCGGCCGCGGTGATCCTGATGACGGCGTACGCCCAGGTGGACACCGCGGTGCAGGCGATCAAGGACGGCGCCTTCGACTACGTCATCAAGCCGTTCGACATCGCCGAGGTGATGCTGCTGGTCGGGCGCGCCGTGCAGATGCGCGGCCTGCGCGACGACATCGCGGCGCTGCACCGGGAGCTGAGCGCCAGCTACCGCACCGACCGCATCCTGACCAGCAGCCCGCAGATGGCGGAGCTGCTGCAGACCATCGCCAAGGTCGCCAAGAGCAACGCCACCGTGCTGGTCACCGGGGAGAGCGGCACCGGCAAGGAGCTGGTCGCCGCCGCCATCCACTACAACAGCCCGCGCGCCTCCGGCCCGTTCATCAAGGTGAACTGCGCCGCGGTCCCCGAGGGGCTGCTGGAGAGCGAGTTCTTCGGCCACGAGAAAGGCGCCTTCACCGGAGCCGTGGCGCGGCGGCGCGGCCGGTTCGAACAGGCGGAGCACGGCACGCTGTTCCTCGACGAGATCGGCGACATCTCGCCCAGCCTGCAGGTCAAGCTGCTGCGCGTGCTGCAGGAGCGCGAGTTCGAGCGGGTCGGCGGGGCGGAGCCGGTCCGCGCCGACGTGCGCGTCGTCGTGGCGACCAACCGGAACCTGGGCGAGATGGTGCGCCAGGGCCTGTTCCGGCAGGACCTGTACTTCCGCCTCAACGTGGTGACGCTGCGGACCGTCCCGCTGCGCGAGCGGCCGGAGGACATCCGCCTGCTCGCCAGCCACTTCCTGCAGCGCTTCGCCGCCGAGAACCAGGTCGACGTCAGCGGCTTCGACGAGCAGGCGATGGACGGCCTGCTGCGCCACGGCTGGCCGGGCAACGTCCGCGAGCTGTCGAACGCCATCGAGCACGCGGTGGTGATGAGCACCGGCAGCCTGATCCTGCCCGAGGACCTGCCGGAGCCGATCGCCGGCAAGGCCGGCGAGGCGCCGGCCGCCCCCCTGCCCTGCCCCGCCGATCCGGAATGCCGCCCGTTGCGCGAGATGATCAGCCGGTACGAGGCGCAGGTCATCGCCGATGCGCTGCACCGCAACGCCGGCAACCGGATGCGCACCGCGCAGGAACTCGGCATCAGCCGGCGTTCGCTGCTCTACAAGCTCCAGGAATACGGCATCGCGTAGGACCGCGGGCCGCTGCGCAAAAGTTTGCGCACCGCGCACAAAGCTGCGCACCGAACCCGCGCCACGGCCCCTCTGGAGAGCGGCTGGGCACACATATGTTGCGGCGCTGCCTGTCCCTGAATTCAAAAACTTAGCCGTCATCCCCGCGAAGGCGGGGATCCATAATTTCCAAAGCGGGCAGTGGTGGAACGCATGGATCCCCGCCTTCGCGGGGATGACGAAAAAAGCTGAATTACAGAGACTTACCGCCTCGCAGTGTCAGTGCTGCGGCCTCCTGGCATATCCCTTGCTTCCTATGCCCCAGGCCTGATCGCAGGCCACACCGCACGGCCGAGACTCCGGCCATTGCGACCCGCCGGTCGGCTGGCCGCCAGCACGGACAAGGGGACGCCCATGAGCAAAGTGCGCACACTCGAAGACGCCGTCGCGCTGATTCCCGACGGCGCGACCCTGATGATCGGCGGCTTCATGGCCGTCGGGTCGCCGCTGCGCCTGATCGACGAGTTGGTCCGCCAGCGCAAGCGCGACCTGACGATCATCGCCAACGACACCGCCCGGCCCGGCCAGGGCATCGGCAAGCTGATCGTCGAAAAGCTAGCCGCCCGCGTCGTCGCCAGCCACATCGGGCTCAATCCCGAGACGCAGAAGCAGATGATCGCCGGCGACCTCCAGGTCGAGCTGGTGCCGCAGGGCACGCTGGCCGAGCGCATCCGCGCCGGTGGCTTCGGCCTGGGCGGCGTGCTCACCCCGACCGGCGTCGGCACGGTGGTCGAGGAAGGCAAGCGCACCGTCGAGATCGACGGCCGGACCTTCCTGCTGGAGCTGCCGCTCAAGGCCGACTTCGCGCTGATCAACGCCAAGCGCGCCGACTACCTGGGGAACCTGGAGTACGCGCTGACCGCGCGGAACTTCAATCCGATCATGGCGATGGCGGCCGAGACCGTGATCGCCGAGGCGCAGGATATCGTGCCCGTCGGCGTCATCCCGCCGGACGCGGTCGTCACCCCGAACGTCGTGGTCGACCTGCTGGTCGCCAAGGAGCGCCGCCATGGATGAGAAAACCCTGATCGCCAAGCGCGTGGCGCTGGAGCTGCGCGACGGCAACCTCGTGAACCTGGGCATCGGCCTGCCGACCCTGGTGGCCCGCTACCTCCCGGCCGGGGTGAACGTGTTCTTCCAGTCGGAGAACGGCATCGTCGGCATGCAGGCGCTGCCCGAGGAGGGGATGGAGGACGATGACCTGACCGACGCCGGCGGCGGCCCGATCGGCGCCGTGCCCGGCGCCTGCGCTTTCGACAGCGCCATGTCCTTCGGACTGATCCGCGGCGGCCACCTGGACGTCACCGTGCTGGGCGGCCTGCAGGTGGACCAGGAGGGCAAGCTGGCCAACTGGATGGTGCCCGGCAAGATGGTGCCCGGCATGGGCGGCGCCATGGACCTGGTGTCCGGCGCCCGGCGCGTGATCGTCGCCATGCAGCACAGCGCCAAGGGCGAATCCAAGATCCTCAAGCGCTGCACGCTGCCGCTCACCTCGGCGCGTCCGGTCAGCCTCGTCGTCACCGACCTCGCGGTGATCGAGCCGACCCCCGGCGGCCTGCTGCTGCGCGAGACCGCCCCCGGCGTGACCGTCGCGCAGGTGCTGGCCAACACCGCCGCCGACCTGATCGTGCCGGACGACGTCCCGGTGATGCCGATCACCGCCTGACACCGCGTTTCCCGCTCTTCCCGTGGATGGGAGTTCCGATCATGACACACGTGACCAACGTCTCGGACGGCGCCGGCGCCAAGCGCGACCCGGCCGCCGCGCAGCAGGGGGCGCTCGCCCGCCTCGCCATCGCGTTCACGGAATGGGCCGAGAAGTGGTTCCCCGACGCCTTCGTGTTCGTCGTCCTCGCGGTGCTCGCGGTGGCGCTCGGCAATCTGGCGACGGGCGCGACCCCGGCCGCCATCGCCAAGGGCTTCGGCGCCGGCTTCTGGACGCTGATCCCCTTTACCATGCAGATGGCGATGGTGGCGATCACCGGCTACGTGGTAGCCAGCTCGCCGCCGGCCACCCGGCTGATCGAGTGGATCGCCCGCTTCCCGCAGACCGGGCGCGGTGCGGTCGCCTTCGTGGCCTTCGTCAGCATGGCCGCGTCCTACTTCAACTGGGCGCTCAGCCTGGTGTTCGGCGCACTGCTGGTGCGGGCGCTGGCGCGGCGCACCGACCTGCGGATGGACTACCGGGCGGCCGGTGCCGCCGCCTACCTCGGCCTCGGCGCCACCTGGGCGCTCGGCCTCAGCTCCTCGGCGGCGATGCTGCAGGCCAACCCGGCCAGCCTGCCGAAGTCGATCTCCGACATCACCGGCGTCATCCCGCTCAGCCAGACCATCTTCCTGTGGCAGTCGTTCGTCATGGGCGGCCTGATCTTCGCAGCGTCCATCATCATCGCGTACTACTCGGCGCCGGCCGACCGCTTCGTCCGCACCGCGCAGGACTACGGCATCGACCTCGGCGAGAAGCAGGCGGAGGCGCCGAAACAGACCCGCCCGGGCGAGTGGTTCGAGTTCAGCCCGGTCCTGCCGCTGCTGCTGGTCCTGCTGGCGGTCGGGTTCGTCTACACCGAGTTCGCGAGCAAGGACCCGCTGCTGGTGATCTCCAACCTCAACACCTACAACTTCATCTTCCTGATGCTGGGCGTGCTGCTGCACTGGAACCTCCGCAGCTTCCTCGGCGCGGTGGCGAAGGCGGTGCCGACGGCCGGCGGCGTGCTCATCCAGTTCCCGCTCTACGGCGCCATCGCCACCATGCTGACCGCGGTCAACGGCGCCGACGGCGTGTCGATCTCGCACCATCTGGCGAACATCTTCGTCGGCATCGCCAACACGCACACCTACCCGGTGGTGATCGGCATCTACTCGGCGGTGCTGGGCTTCCTGGTCCCGTCGGGCGGCGGCAAGTGGATCATCGAGGCGCCCTACGTGATGCAGGCGGCGGTCGACCTGAAGGCGCACCTCGGCTGGGCGGTGCAGGTCTACAACGCGGCCGAGGCCCTGCCGAACCTGATCAACCCCTTCTGGATGCTGCCGCTGCTCGGCGTGCTCAGCCTCAAGGCGCGCGACATCGTCGGCTTCTGCTTCACGCAGCTGCTGGTCCACGTGCCCCTGGTCCTCTTCCTGCTGTGGATCCTGGCCTACACCCTCTGACAGCGCAGTCCTGAAAACGGCGGGGG
>NZ_LGQZ01000082.1 GCF_003116015.1 Azospirillum sp. TSO22-1 | reverse complement strand
CGCGACAGGTAGGCGCTCATGGCGCCGACCGGCGGGGCGATGGACATGTCGTTGTCGTTGAGGACGACGACCAGCCGGCTGTGCATGGAGCCGGCGTTGTTCATCGCCTCGTAGGCCATGCCGGCGCTCATCGCACCGTCGCCGATCACGCAGACGACGGTGTTGCGGCGGCCCTTGAGGTCGCGCCCGACCGCCATGCCGAGCCCGGCGGAGATCGAAGTGGAGCTGTGCGCGGCGCCGAACGGGTCGTAGGCGCTCTCCGAGCGCTTGGTGAAACCGCTCAGGCCCCCGCCCATGCGCAGCGTGCGGATGCGGTCGCGCCGGCCGGTGAGGATCTTGTGCGGGTAGCACTGGTGGCCGACGTCCCAGATCAGCCGGTCGTCGGGTGTGTTGAAGACGTAGTGCAGGGCCACCGTCAGCTCGACCACGCCGAGGCCGGCGCCGAGGTGCCCGCCGGTGACGGAGACGGCGTCGATGGTCTCGGTGCGCAGCTCGTCGGCGAGCTGGCGGAGCATGTCGGGCCGCAGCGCGCGCAGATCGGCGGGAACGCGGACCTGGTCGAGGAGCGGCGTCTTGGCTTGCGCGGTCATGGTTCCAGCTCCTTCGCGGCATCGGCAGCGTGATCAGTCCGCTGCGCGGAGTGCCGGTGTCGTATTAAGGTCACCTTCTGCACTGCGGAATGCGACTGTAAGTGGTGATCGATTGTCCGTCCGCTGTTCTGTGCTCTGTTCTTTGACTGATGCTGGTCGCGGCGACCTGCTGTTCTGGACCATCCAAATACAATGATGCACAAACATGTAAATGGTTGGCAAGGCTGAGTGAGCGTGTTCGGTCGTCAAATGCGAGGCAATCAATATTGATACGGTAACAGCATTCTTCCTTTGCCGGAAGCTTGTCAGTCTCTCCGAGTTTTTCGGAGCAATCCAGGTCAATTTTTCGCTATCTGGGATTAATGCTGACGTGGTGCTCCGCATCGGCGGCGGAGTGCAATCGTTGCGGCCTCGCCTTCAGGCGGTTTTGCACGATGGCATAGCATTGACTGTGTCGGGCTGACTCGCCGCTTCTGCCGCCAGACGATCCGGTCGCCCAGGGCATCGCGAAACGTGAAGGTCGGTCTTCGACATGCCGACCGTCGCTGTCCGGCGTAAAGCGTCCGCTCGGTCGCAGGACTGGTGCACGCGCTCATGGCGATGATGATCGCGCCCCATCGTTTGAGCCTGTCCATTTCCAGCCTCCGCGCCGTGTGCTTTGTCGGGGCAATCGTGGGCCTTGCCGCCCATAGCGATGCCGATCCTTCGATTTCAGCTGGAAGCAGGATTGTGGGACAGCGTGCAACCTCGTGCACGTCACGATAAGTAGCTTGGGGTATCGGACGGACGCAAAGCCGCGCCAGACGAACGACGAGGCCGCCGGGATGATCTGCGTTACGCACCGTGCTCGCACGACCGTCATCGGGGTATAGGGGATTGATACGGTGTCGTTGCTGGATTGTGCTTTTCCTCGCAGAGAAGTCACATCGCATCCATCTCATTCAGGACGATACGGTAACGACATTCCACTCACCGGAAAGGATGATTTAATCGGGCATATGCTTGGGGATCGGGCAGCAGTCCGGCTCTTTGCATTGGAAGATGCTTGATGATGTTCCTGATGTTCTGGAGGATGGAATGCATAAAGTGCTGACCAATTGGATCGGCTGCATGGCCGCGGCGTGTGTCGTCGTGGTCTGCGTGGTCGGGGGCTCGGTAGCCCAGGAAGCCAAGATGCCGCCGGACGGAACCATCGAATTCACCGGCGGATCCGCTGCCCTCGGCATTGGATATTCCTGGGGAAGCGGCACCCTGCACTACAAGGGGAAGGCGTATCCGTTCACGGCGTCCGGCTTCACCCTGGCCGATATCGGAGCCACCCAGAACAAGGTTACCGCGGAGGTCTACAAACTCAGCGCGGTGGAAGAGTTCCCAGGCACGTACAGCGTCGCGCAGACGGGCGGTGCTCTGGTCGGTGGCGGCGGCATCGGCTACCTGCAGAACGACAGGGGCGTTGTCCTGAAAGTACTATCGAATTCGCAGGGTGCACGGCTGACGCTTGGGGTTGGCGGCGTGACCATTGCCATGAAATGACCTGCGATCAGTCGCCCAGTTTCAACCGTTTGGCATGGCGCTCGATGTCCCGCTGGATGTCGAGCGCGATCGTCCGGGCCTCGTCTCGATCTCCGGCGCTTTCAAAAGCCCAGTGGCCACGTTGCCCGTCAGGCACCTGGTTCGGACTGTAGAAGGCCACGATCCAAGGCCAATCATCGCCTTTGGCAGGGGGGGCGAGAACTTCGAGGACGACAGTCGGGTGATGCTTTTTGAGTCGGCGCCCCAAAAGCGTGCGGTCATCAAGCCGGTACGGCGGCTTTTCTTGGAAGAGGCGCTTGTAGACGGTGCACTCTTCCTCATCTTCGCAGACGAGAGCAATCACCTCGCCGCCGCCGTGTGATCGGACGGCCAGGACAGTAACTTTCATTCCTCGGTATACAGCCGTTTTCATAGCCATCGCAGAAGCCGGTTGCCGCCTTGTATGCCCGCCCGGGGCATCGTCTCGTTTAATTTTCTGAAAATTGATATTTGCAACATTACGCACTCAATGTTTATTTGTCATAATATAAGTCGTTGCACTGCGCTTTACTGCTTCACAATCGGCAAGCGCGCATCTCCAGGTTAAAGGAAGATAGATTGAGCCTCCAGGCAACTATTCAGATGCCATATGCCTTAGGAGGCTTCCAGGGTGCATGGATGACGTTTCAATGGGGTGTCGTCAAAAACGGTGTTGCGGGTGGCAGTAGCTATTTCCTGCATATCGACCAAGCTGGTGTTTCTATCCTGTATCCATAAACCACGCGGCCGGCGGAGGGTCGATGTCGTCAAGGCGTTACGGTAGCCTTCCTCGGCGATACCGACTGCCACTTGTGGGAATGTTAAATATTACATTTGCTTACCTCTCTGCTGCGCTTGGCAAGCATTTGGTGATTGGCGACAATCGAGCAACCCCACGCAGGCCAAAGGAAGCTGAACGCCCAGCTGTGGGCTCAGAGCCGTGGAGACCAAAATGAACGGAAAGACTGTAGTCCTGTCTGTGATTTGCCTTTCGCTCGCCGCGTGCACTGGTAGCAGCGGTGACGCTTTGAGCATGGGGGGCACTTCCGGAAGCAGCCAAGGCGGCTATGCGCCGTATTCGGGGGCCAGCGACGGTGGGATGGCCGCGGCCGGATCCGAAGGAGGGCTCCCGCATTATTCGAGAAGGGTCGCCGACACACATCTGGATCGGCGTGGCCAATAGCGCGATGACCAACTCACCGGGGCTGCCGACAACCCGGTTCAGGGCAGCCCCCACCAGGAATGCGGCGGCTTGATCGGCATCCCAGCCGATCACGTGGCAACCGCCGTCGATGCAGGGTGTCCAGCCGGCCCCAGTGCTCTCGTCGCGCCGAACACCGCTTCCAGCTCGCCCTCCGGCGTACATCGCAAGGCCGTGCAACGGCGGCGCCAAGCGGCTCCGCAAAGGGGCGAATGTGCGGCTCCGTCTTCTCGTTCAGAAGGTGTCATGAGACTGCGCTTTCCTTCGAGCGTGATCGAGGTCATGGCCGGCTCCTTGGAAGGCAGACGTCATTCCAGTGAGCGTTGAACCGGCATCCAGGCGCAACGGATATTGAAACGGGCGTTGAGCCGCAGCACCGAGACGGATTTGAAGTAGCAGACGGTTGAGCGTGACGATGCTACGGTAACGTCCGGCCGCGTCCGGCGTTGCGATGGAGCGCCCGACAGGGTTTGCTCGCGCTGTGCCGGCGCGCGATTTACGCTGTTCCGGTTCGGGAACGATCTCCCGCCCGCGCCAGGGAATCAACGGCGGTATCTTATCGAATCGGCTGCGGCATCAGAATAACACCCGCCAATCGAAGAGGCATTGAGGGCTAATCGCGCCAAAATTTCACACGGGTACTTCGTGTATGTCTTGGCTGATCGGACGGATTATCCTGCAGGGCACTCGGGCAAGGCAAGTCAATATCCGGGAATTATGCCTTGACGGGGCAGCCAGCGCAGTATGCGCATTCGTTTATACCCAGAGTTTATATTTGGAATCGTCATGATACGTTCGCGCGCCGATACCGTAACAAAGTGAACTGTTGCGCCCTTCAACGCCAAATGCCGAACGGTGCAGGCTTCCTGTCATGTGAAAAGGCCTTCGTCACATCGTGAGCCGGCATTGGGCGTGCTGTGCCGCTTGGAGAGGCCGGACGGTTTCGCCGGCACCACCAATAGGCGAGTGCCGACGCACCATCGCGATGTTCCTCCGCCTCGCTGTCCAGGCTCTCGGAAGAAACGCTCGCAACGCGCCGAACGCATCATTGAGAGGATACACGATGGACGATCGCAGGCAGCAGCCCTTCGCGGAGTGGCTCTCGGCCTGGAACGCGGCGGCCGCCCTGTTTGCCCCGTTCGCCATCCGGCCGGAGGGGGCCGGCACCCCGAACCCGGCCAAGGGCGCCGCGGGCGGGCCGCCGATGCCGGCGTTTCCCAATCCCGTCGAGCAGGCGGTGGACTACGGCATCGACGCCATGCAGCGCTGGTTCCTGCTCCTCGACGTTCTGCGTCGCCGCGGCGACCAGTTCATTGAGCACGCCAAGCAGGGGAAGCCGCCGGTCCTCACCTTCCCGCACGAGGTCGTGATGGACGGGCGGAAGCTGAAGCGGCCGTGCAACTACGTGCTGCTGCACATCCTGCCCGGTCCGGGCGCGCCGACGGACCCGACCAAGCGCCCCTTCGTCATCGTCGATCCGCGTGCCGGCCATGGACCCGGCATCGGCGGCTTCAAGCCGGACAGCCAGATCGGCGCCGCGCTCGCGGCCGGTCATCCCTGCTACTTCATCGGCTTCTTCCCCGATCCCGTGCCGGGCCAGACCCTGGCCGACGTCGGGATGGCGGAGGCCGCCTTCATCGAGCACGTAGGCAACCTCCATCCGCACACCGACGGCAAGCCGTGCGTCATCGGCAACTGCCAGGCTGGATGGGCGGTGATGGCCCTGAGCGCGGTCCGGCCCGAGTTGATGGGGCCGATCATCATCGCCGGCTCTCCGCTGTCCTACTGGGCCGGCGTGAAAGGGCAGAATCCGATGCGGTACCTCGGTGGCCTGTACGGCGGCGCGTGGCTCGCCGCGCTGGCCGGCGACCTCGGCAACGGCCGCTTCGATGGCGCGCACCTCGTCGGCAACTTCGAGAAGCTCGACCCGGCCAACAGCTACTGGAAGAAGATGTACAACCTGTACGCCTCGATCGACACGGAGGCGCCGCGCTATCTCGAGTTCGAGAAGTGGTGGAGCGGCTTCTTCCTGCTCAACAGCGAGGAGATCGAGGCGATCACCGACGACCTGTTCGTCGGCAACAAGCTCGCCAGCGGCGGGATCGTCAAGAACGGGCGGCGGCTCGATCTGCGGAACATCCGGTCTCCGATCCTGGTCTTCGCGTCCTTCGGCGACAACATCACGCCGCCGCAGCAGGCGCTCGGCTGGATCCTCGACCTCTACGACACGGTGGAGGAGATCCGGTCGCGCGAGCAGACCATCGTCTACAACCTCCACCACGACATCGGGCATCTCGGGATCTTCGTGTCGAGCCGCGTGGCGAAGCGGGAGACCGCGGAGTTCGTCGAGAACATCGACCTGATCGACCTGCTGCCCCCCGGCCTTTACGAGATGATCATCCAGCCCAAGGATCCCGACGCGCCCGGCGCCGACCTGATCGCCGGCGGCTACATGACCCGCTTCGAGCCGCGCACGCTCGACGACATCCGGGACCTCGGCGGGAACACGCCGGAGGACGACCGGCGCTTCGCCACGGTCGCCCGGGTCTCCGAGATCAACAAGGGCCTGTACGAGACCTTCGCGCGCCCCGCGGTCCGGGCCGCCGTCACCGAGCCCATGGCCGAATGGCTGCGCCTGACGAACCCGGCGCGGGCGCAATACTACCTGTTCTCGCACCTCAACCCCTTCATGGCGCCGGTCGAGGCGCTCGCGCAGTGGGCCCGCGACAACCGCCGCCCGGTGGACGCGGAGAACTCCTACCTGAAGGCGCAGGAGAGGATCTCCCAGGGCATCGCGCGGTCGCTCGACCATTGGCGGGACCAGCGCGACGCCGCCGTCGAGCGGCTGTTCCTGTCGGTCTACGATTCCCCGCTGCTGCAGGCGCTGGTCGGGTTGGCCGCATCGGGCGAGCCGTCGCGGCCGCCGCACATCCGCGACGAGGCGTTCGAGGCCCTCTTCGAGAAGAAGATGGACGAGATCAAGGGCCGCGTCGGCGAAGGCGGGCTGCGGGAGGCGCTGTTCCGCGTCCTCATCTACGCGCGGCGGCGCGAGGGGGCGCTGGACGAACGCGTCTTCCAGATGCTGCGCAAGGTCCGCGACGAGCAGAACGGCGCCGAACACCCGTCCGTGGACCGCGTGCGGGAAATCTTCCGGGAGCAGGTCTTCCTGATGCAACTGGACGAGCCGGCGGCCCTGGCGGCGCTGCCCAAGCTGGTGAGGAAGGGGCCGGAGCGCAAGGAGCTTCCGGCCGTGGCCGAGCGGATCCTGGCCGCCTCCGGCCCCCTCACCGACGAGCAGCGCGCCCGCCTGCGCCACGTGGAGACCCTGCTGGCCCTTGAGGACAGCGCCGAGATCGAGGCGCGCCTGCGGGTCCTCCCCGTGGGCGAGCCGTCATCGACGACGGCTGCCGCTGCGGCCGCCGCCGCGATCGGCAACAGCACCGGGAGGAGCAGGGCCCCGGCGAAGCGGAAGGTTAAACCATAAGGACGGAGGCCGGCGCCGCACGGCCCGAGCGCCCGACCACCAAGGAGAACCGCACCATGAGCAACGCGCATGAATCGCCGTCGCAGGCGGCAGCCGGCCTCGACGACCTGATCACGCCGGACCAGCTCCGGACGATTGCCGAAGAACGCGAGATGGCGATGCTTCGGGAGGCGCTGGAGGCGGACAAGAAGCGCCAGAAGGACCAGGACTCGGTCCGCGAGGCCTTCATGAACCAGCACGTCCGCCCGGACGCCAAGGAGCGGTTCACTCGGGCGGTGCGGGAAGCCGCCGAACGCGGCGTGAAGGAAATCCAGGTCGCCCGCTTCCCGAGCAGCTGGTGCACCGACGGCGGGCGGGCGATCAACAACTTCGAGCCGGACTGGCCGAATTCCCTGACCGGCTACGCCCGCGAAGCCTACGAGGTCTACGAGCGCGTCCTGAAGCAGAAGGGGTACAAGCTCCGCGCGCAGATCCTGGATTACCCCGGCGGCATGCCCGGCGACGTCGGCCTCTTCCTGCGCTGGTGAGGGGACGCCATGACCGGCACGCAGCCTCGGCCCGACGCACCCCCGGCCGGCCCGTCGGCCCACCGGCATGAGAAGTACGAACGGCTCGTCGCGGCGTGCCGGGAGATCCCCGCGGTGCCGACGGCGGTCGTCCATCCCTGCGACGCCACCTCGCTCGGCGGCGCGATCGACGCGGCCAAGCAGGGCTTCATCACGCCGATCCTGGTCGGCCCGGCCGCGCGCATCCGGGCGGCGGCCGCGGAGGCGGGGCTCGACGTGGCGGGCTGCGAGATCGTCGATGCGCCGCACAGCCACGCCGCCGCGGCGGCGGCGGTGGAGCTGGTGCGGCAGGGGCGGGCGCAGCTCCTGATGAAGGGCAGCCTGCACAGCGACGAGCTGCTGCACGCCGTGGCGAAGCGCGAGGCGGGGCTGCGGACGGAGCGGCGGATCAGCCACGTCTTCATCATGGACGTGCCGACCTATCCGAAACCGCTGT
Organism: Azospirillum sp. TSO22-1; assembly: GCF_003116015.1. GTDB lineage: Bacteria > Pseudomonadota > Alphaproteobacteria > Azospirillales > Azospirillaceae > Azospirillum. The sequence goes on along the minus strand of NZ_LGQZ01000082.1, from coordinate 37,178 downwards.
TCATCACCGACGCCGCGGTAAACATCGCGCCGACGCTGGAAGAGAAGCGCGACATCATCCAGAACGCCATCGACCTGGCGCGGGCGCTCGGCATCGGGCAGCCGAAGGTGGCGGTCCTGTCGGCGGTGGAGACCATCAACCCGAAAATCCCCTCCACGGTCGAGGCCGGCGCGCTGTGCAAGATGGCCGACCGCGGGCAGATCAGCGGCGGCCTGCTCGACGGGCCGCTGGCGCTCGACAACGCGATCAGCCCGGACGCCGTGCGCATCAAGGGGATCGTGTCGCCGGTCGCGGGGCAGGCCGACATCCTGGTCGTGCCGGACCTCGAGGCGGGCAACATGCTCGCCAAGAACCTGACCTTCCTGGCGAACGCCGATGCCGCCGGCATCGTGCTCGGCGCGCGGGTGCCGATCGTGCTGACCAGCCGGGCCGACAGCGTGATGACGCGCATGGCGTCCTGCGCGGTGGCGGCGCTGTACGCGCATCGGCAGGGCCTTGGCCAGCCGGTGAAGGGGTGACCGCCATGGCCGACACGATCCTCGTGATCAACGCCGGGTCATCCAGCATCAAGTTCCAGCTGTTCGACGCGGACGGCGGGGCGGACGGCGGGGGAGCCGCGGACGGCCTCGGCGTGCGCCTGCGCGGGCTGGTCGAGGGAATCGGCACGCACCCGCGGCTGGTCCTGAAGGGTGACGGCGACGCGGTGCATGTCGAGCCGCTCCCCGCGCGGCCCGGCGACAGCGTGCCCGAAGCCCTCGCCTTCCTCGGCGGCTGGTTGCGCGAGCAACTCGGCGGCGCGATGCCCGCGGCGGTCGGCCATCGCGTCGTCCATGGCGGCGCCGCTTACCACGCCCACGTGGCGGTCGACGACGCGGTGATCGCCACGCTGGAGACGTACGTCCCGCTGGCGCCCCTGCACCAGCCGAACAATCTGGCGCCGATCCGGGCGATCCGCGCGCTCATGCCCGGCCTCCTCCAGGTGGCGTGCTTCGACACCGCCTTCCACCGGCATCACTCCGAGCTGGCCGACCGCTACGCCATTCCGGAGGAGCTGTACCGCGAGGGTGTGCGCCGCTACGGCTTCCACGGGCTGAGCTACGAGTACATCGCCCGGCGCCTGCCGGCCCTCGCGCCCGAAATCGCCGGCGGGCGCGTCGTGGTCGCCCACCTCGGCAGCGGGGCCAGCCTGTGCGCCATCCAGGACGGGCGCAGCGTCGAAAGCACGATGGGGTTCACCGCGCTCGACGGGCTGCCGATGGGAACGCGGCCGGGGCAGCTCGATCCCGGCGTCGTCCTGTACCTGATCGACAAGGGCATGGACGTCCGCGCGGTCGAGCGGCTGCTCTACCACGACTGCGGCCTGAAGGCCCTGTCCGGGATCAGCAACGACGTCCGCGACCTGCTCGCCAGCCCGGACCCGCGGGCCGCGCTGGCGCTGGGGTACTTCATCCATCGGGCCAGCCTCGCCATCGGGGCGATGGCGGCCGCCATGGGCGGCATCGACGCGCTGGTCTTCACCGCCGGCATCGGCGAGCGCGCGCCGGCGATCCGCAAGGCCATCGCGCAGCGGGCGCGCTGGCTCGGCGTCGCTGTCGACGAACGGGCCAACGAGGCGGGCGAGTTGCGCATCACGCGGCCGGACAGCCGGGTCAAGGCCTACGTCATCCCGACGGACGAGGAGCGGATGATCGCGCTCCACACCCGGGACATCCTCGGCGGGCGGCACCCCGCCTGAGCCGGCCATCGAGAGGGAGCGCGGCAGCATGGCATGGACGGGAAGAGCGGCGATCGTCATCAGCCTCATGCTCCTGGGATGCCGGCAGTCGGCGCCGCCGCCCGCCGAGGCGACCCTCGTCCGCGCCCTGCCGGTGCAGGTGACGCAGTTCAGCCGCACGGCGGCGCTGACGGGTGACATCCGGGCGCGCAGCGAGAGCAACCTGGGCTTCCGCGTCGGCGGCAAGGTGGTCAAGCGGCTCGTCGATGTCGGGCAGGCGGTGACGAACGGACAGCTGCTCGCGCAGCTCGACAGCCAGGACCAGGAGAATTCCGTGAAGTCGGCGGAATCCGACGTGTCCGCGGCGCAGGCCTTCGTCGAGCAGAGCCGGACCCAGGAGGAGCGCCAGCGCTCGCTGCTCGCCGACGGGTTCACCACCCGGGTCCAGTACGACAACGCGCAGCGCCGCTACAGCCAGGCCCAGGCCGAGCTGGGCTCGGCGGAGGCGAAGCTGCGCTCGGCCAAGGATACCCTGTCGTACACCGAGCTGCGGGCCGACCGCGACGGCGTCATCACCGCCAAGGCGGCGGAGCCCGGGCAGGTGGTCGCCGCCGGCCAGATGGTGCTGCGGCTGGCCGATCCCGCCGAACGGGAGGCGGTCTTCCAGGTGCCGGGGGCGAGCCTCCGCCTCGAGGGCCGGGCCGGCGTGCCGCCGGTCGAGGTCCGGCTGGTCAGCGACCCGGCCATCGCCATGGAGGGAACGATCCGCGAGGTGTCGCCGAACGTCGATCCGGTGACCCGGACCTACACGGTCAAGGTGTCGCTGCCCGCCGCGCCCGCCGCCTTCCTGCTGGGAGCCGCGGTGACCGGGCGGGCCAAGCTGCCGACGCAGTCGGTGGTCAACCTGCCGTCGACGGCGCTGTTCCAGACGGCGGACGGCCAGCCCGCGGTGTGGGTCGTGGCACGGCCGGCCGACACCGTGAGCCTGCGGCCGATCTCCGTGCTGCAGTACGACACCGGCACCTTCACCGTCGCCGACGGCCTCGCGGTCGGCGACGTCGTCGTGGTCGGCGGCGTCCAGAAGCTGCGGGCGGGACAGAAGGTCGCCATCAAGCAAGGGAGCGGCGCATGACGCACGCGACGCAGCGGCGGATGGCCGGTCCGCCTTCGGTTGCCCTCCTCCTGCTGGCCGCGGCGCTCGGCGGGTGTCACGAGGCGAAGCGGCACGACGAGGGGGCGGCCCCGGTGGTTCGCCCCGTCCGCACCGTGACCGTCGATCCGGTCACCTTCCGCATGGCCGGCACCGTCACCGGCACCATCGAGGCGCGGGCCGACGCCGATCTGGGCTTCCGCATCGCCGGCAAGCTCGTCCAGCGGGGCGTCGATGTCGGCGACCGGGTCAGCGCGGGCGCCGTCCTCGCCCGGTTGGACGACCAGGACCAGCGCAACGCGCTGCGGACGGCGGAGGCGAACCTGGCCGCCGCGCAGGCCGAACAGCTGCAGGCGCGCAACGAGGAACTCCGCAAGCGCCAGCTGCTGGCGAACGGGAACACGTCGCAGGCGCTCTACGACGCGGCGCTGCTGTCGATGCGCACGGCGGAAGCCAAAGTCGTGGCGGCGGACGCGGCGCTCCAGTCGGCCCGCGACCGCGTCGGCTACACCGAACTCCAGGCCGACCGGAACGGCGTGGTGACCGCGACCGGCGCGGAGCCCGGCCAGGTGGTCGAGGCGGGCGCGATGGTGGTGCGGGTCGCCCAGCCGGAGGAGCGCGAGGCGGTGTTCAACATCGCCGAGGCCGGCATCCGCGGCGCACCGAAGGAACCCGTGATCGAGGTGGCGCTGGCCGGCGCGCCGGACGTCGCGGCGCCCGGCCGTGTCCGCGAGGTCTCGCCGCAGGCCGATCCGGTCACCCGCACGCACACCGTCCGGATCGCGCTGGAGAACCCGCCCGACGCCCTGCGGCTGGGCGCGACCGTGACCGGGCGCCTCAAGCAGCCGCCGGCCCCGGTGGTCGAGCTGCCGGCGTCGGCGGTGTTCGAGGACGCCGGGCGGATGTTCGTCTGGCTCGCCGATCCCAAGGCCCAGGCCGTTCATCGCCGCGAGATCGCCGTCCAGCCCCGGGAGGCCGAGCGTCCGGTCACCGTATCGAGCGGGCTTTCCCGTGGCGACATCGTGGTCACCGCGGGGGTGCGCAGCCTTTCCGAAGGCCAGCGGGTCCGGCTCAACCAGGAAACCCAAGCGGCGGTGGCACGATGATGGGCTTCAATCTCTCCGAGTGGGCACTGAACCACCGCTCCTTCGTCTGGTATCTGATCATCTCGCTGACGCTGGCCGGCGGCCTGGCGTACATGCGGCTGGGCCGGGAGGAAGACCCCGCCTTCACCATCAAGACCATGTTGGTCCAGGCCAACTGGCCCGGCGCCACCATCGACGACACCATGAACCTGGTGACCGACCCGATCGAGAAGAAGCTCGAGGAAATTCCGTACCTCGACTACGTCAAGAGCTACACCAAGCCGGGCGTGTCGGTCGTCTACGTCAACCTGAAGGACTACACGCCCGCCGATCAGGTGCCGGACCTCTGGTATCAGGTCCGCAAGAAGATCGCCGACATGAAGGGCACCCTGCCGCAGGGCGTGCAGGGGCCGGCCTTCAACGACGAGTTCGGCGACACCTTCGGCACCGTCTACGCCTTCACGGCCGACGGGTTCAGCTACCGTGAGCTCAAGGACTACGCGGAGTTCGCGCGGGCCGAGCTGATGCGCGTGCGCGACGTCGGCAAGGTGCAGTTCACCGGCCTGCAGAACGAGAGGATCTATCTGGATTTCTCGACGCGGCAGCTCGCCGCGATGGGCATCGACCGCGAGCAGGTCATCGCCGAACTCCAGGCCCAGAACGCGGTGGCGCCGGCCGGCGTGGTCCAGGCCGGCGACGAGAAGATCACGGTGCGGGTGAGCGGCGCCTTCACCTCCGAAGACAGCCTGCGTGCGATCAGCCTGCGGGCCAACGGCAAGTTCTATCGGCTGGCCGATCTGGCGCAGGTGCGGCGCGGCTACGTCGACCCGCCGACGCCGATCTTCCGCTACAACGGCGAACCCGCCATCGGCCTGACGATTTCCATGGCGGCGGGCGGCAACGTGCTGGCCTTCGGCGAGGGGATCCGCGAGCGGATGCGCCAGGTCGAAGCCAACCTGCCGGTCGGCATCGGCGTGCATCTCGTCGCCAACCAGTCGGTGGTCGTCGAGGACTCGGTCGCCGGCTTCACCAAGGCGCTTGAGGAGGCGGTCATCATCGTGCTGGCGGTCAGCTTCGTCAGCCTGGGTCTGCGCGCCGGGCTGGTGGTGGCGACGTCCATCCCGCTGGTGCTGGCGATGACCTTCATCGGCATGGAGTTCTACGGCATCGCGTTGCAGCGGATCTCGCTGGGCGCGCTGATCATCGCGCTGGGGCTGCTGGTGGACGACGCGATGATCACCGTGGAGATGATGATCACCAAGCTGGAGGAAGGCTTCACGCTGGATAAGGCGGCGACCTTCGCCTACACGTCCACGGCCTTCCCGATGCTGACCGGCACCCTGATCACCGTGGCCGGCTTCATCCCGATCGGCTTCGCCCAGGGCGGGGCGGCGGAATACTGCTTCACGCTGTTCGCGGTGATCGCGATGGCGCTGCTGTTCTCCTGGATCGTGGCGGTCCTGTTCGCCCCGCTGATCGGGGTGAACGTCCTGAAGGCCACCATGGGCAAGCAGCATTCGCACGAGCCCGGCCGGCTGATGCGCGCGTTCCGGGGCGGCCTGCGCTTCGCCATGCGGATGCGGTATCTGGTGATCCTGGTGACGGTCGCCCTGTTCGCCCTGTCGGTGTACGGCTTGCGCTTCGTGCAGCAGCAGTTCTTCCCGGCCTCGGACCGTCCGGAACTGCTGGTCAACCTGACGCTTCCCCAGACCGCGTCGATCATGTCGACCCGCGACACGGTGGACCGGCTGGAGAAGGTGCTGGCCGCCGACCCGGACGTCGATCACTGGAGCTTCTACATCGGCCAGGGCGCGGTGCGCTTCTACCTGCCCCTGGACGTCCAACTCGCCAACGACTACTTCGCGCAGGCGGTGGTGGTGACCAAGGGCTACAAGGTCCGCGACGCCGTCCGCGCCCGGCTGGAGAAGATCCTGAACGAGGACTTCTCCGACCTGAACACCCGGGTGAGCGCGCTGGAACTGGGACCGCCGGTCGGCTGGCCGATCCAGTACCGCGTGTCCGGGCCGGACGTTGGCGGGGTGCGGTCGCTGGCCGCCCGAATGGCCGACACCATCGGCACGAACCCCTACACGCAGCTGATCAACTACGACTGGAACGAGCCGTCGAAGGTGGTGCGGGTCGATGTTGACCAGGACAAGGCGCGCCAGCTGGGCATCAGTTCCAAGTCCCTCACGCAGGCCCTGAACGCCACGGTGTCGGGCGCCGCCTTCACCCAGGTGCGCGACAACATCTACCTGATCGACGTCGTCGCCCAGGCAAGCAACGCCGAGCGCAGCTCCATCGAGACGCTGCGCAATCTCCAGGTGGCCATCCCGGACGGGCACACCGTGCCGCTGGGAGAGGTCGCGACGCTGCGCTACGACCTGGAGCAGCCGCTGATCTGGCGGCGCACCCGTCTGCCGACGATCACCGTGCAGGCCGACCTCGTCCCGCCGCTCCAGGCGGCGACGGTGGTGAAGCAACTGGCGCCGGCCGTGGACGAGCTGCGCCGCAGCCTGCCGCCCGGCTACTCGATCGAGGTCGGCGGCACGGTCGAGAACAGCGCCAAGGGCATGGCGTCGATCACCGCGGTCTTCCCGATCATGATCTTCGTCATGCTCACGGTGCTGATGGTCCAGCTCCAGGGCTTCCAGAAGCTGTTCCTGGTGATCAGCGTCGCCCCGCTCGGCCTGATCGGCGTCGTCGCGGCGCTGCTGCCGACCGGCACGCCGCTGGGCTTCGTCGCCATCCTGGGCGTGGTCGCGCTGATCGGCATGATCGTCCGCAACTCGGTCATCATGATCGCCCAGATCGACGAGCATCTGGCGATGGGCGAGCACCCCTGGGACGCGGTGATCAACGCCACCATGCACCGGGTGCGCCCCATCCTGCTGACGGCGGCGGCGGCCAGCCTGGGCATGATTCCCATCGCGCCGGAGGTCTTCTGGGGGCCGATGGCCTACGCGATCATCGGCGGCCTGATCGTGGCGACCGTGCTGACGCTGCTGTTCCTGCCGGCCCTCTACGTCGCGTGGTTCCGCATCAAGGAACCCGAATCGGAGAAGCGGGAAACCGTTACGCCCGGCCACGGCGAGACCATGCGCCAGCATGAGCCTCCGCCCACGAAGGAAGTGGCCCGGGGAGCCTGATCGCGCCACACGTCCAACTTAAAACGGGCCAACACCAAACCAGGGAGGATCGCATGCCGGAAGCGGATGACCGCCGGGAAGCCAGGGAAACGGCCGAGCAGGCCCGGCTTCGGCAGGTCCGTGAACGGAACGTCCCCTGGAAGGCGTGGGGCCCCTACCTCAGCGAACGACAATGGGGGACGGTGCGCGAGGACTACAGCGAGTCCGGCGACAGCTGGGCCTATTTCCCGCACGACCACGCGCGCTCGCGCGCCTACCGGTGGGGCGAGGACGGCCTGGCGGGCATTTCCGACGAGCAGCAGCAGCTCTGCTTCGCGGTCGCGCTGTGGAACGGCCGCGACCCCATCCTCAAGGAGCGCCTGTTCGGGCTGGTCAACTCCGAAGGCAATCACGGCGAGGACGTGAAGGAATATTACTACTATCTCGACAGCACGCCGACCCACTCGTACATGAAGTACTTGTACAAGTATCCGCAGGCGGCGTTCCCCTACAGCGATCTCGTCGAGACGAACCGCCGGCGGAACCGGCACGACCCGGAGTACGAGCTGCTGGACACCGGGGTGTTCCGCGAAAACCGCTATTTCGACGTGTTCGTGGAGTATGCCAAGGCGTCCCCCGGAACGATCCTCATCCGGATCACCGCGTGCAACCGCGGCCCCGACGCCGCCGACCTGCACGTCCTGCCGACGCTGTGGTGGCGCAACACCTGGTCATGGGACCGGCCGGCCGGGGAGCCGGCGCGCCGGCCGGCGCTCCGTGGCGTCTCCGGCCCGGCCTGGCGTCCGTCCGTCCGGGCCACCGGTCCGGAAGGCAGCGAAGCGACGCTGCATTGCGACGGCGAGCCGGCGCTCCTGTTCACCGAGAACGAAACCAACATGGAGCGCCTGTTCGGCGTCCCGAACCGCAGCCCCTACGTCAAGGACGGCATCGACGCCTGCGTCGTCCACGAGCGCGCGGACGCCGTGAACCCGGAAAAAGCCGGCACCAAGGCGGCGGCGCACTACCGCCTGACGCTCGGTCCCGGCGAGAGCCGCATCATTCATCTGCGGCTCGATACCGACGGCGCGGGTGGAGAGGATGTCTTCGGTGCCGGCTTCACCGACGCGTTCGAGGCGCGCCGGGCCGAGGCGGACGCGTTCTACGCCGCCATCAGCCCGCCCGGCTGCGGCGCCGACCAGGCCCTCGTGTTCCGCCAGGCCCTCGCGGGCATGCTGTGGAGCAAGCAGCTCTACCGGTACGAGGTCGGCGAGTGGCTGGAGGAACGCGGGGCCGGCCCCTTCGCCTCCGGGCGGAAGTCGGCTCCCCGGAACGAACACTGGCACCATATGCGCAACGCCGACATCATCTCGATGCCGGACAAATGGGAGTATCCCTGGTACGCCGCGTGGGACCTCGCCTTCCATGTCCTTGCGCTGTCCCTGGTCGATCCCGACTTCGCCACGCAGCAGCTCGACCTGATGGTGCGGGAGCGTTACCTGCACCCCAACGGGCAGCTTCCCGCGTACGAGTGGAACTTCGGCGACGTCAACCCGCCGGTGCACGCCTGGGCCAGCATCTTCACCTACCGCCTGATCAAGGCGCGCAATCGCAAGGAGGATGTCCGCTGGCTCGAACAGGTCTTCCAGAAGCTGCTGCTGAACTTCACGTGGTGGCTGAACCGCAAGGACCGCGACGGCCGGAACGTCTTTGAAGGCGGCTTCCTGGGGCTGGACAACATCGGCGTGTTCGACCGCAGCGCGCCCCTGCCGACCGGAGGCCATCTGGAACAGGCGGACGGCACGGCGTGGATGGCGCTGTTCAGCCTGAACATGCTGGAGATCGCCGTCGAACTGACGGCGCACAACCCGGTCTACGTCGACATGTGCCTCAAGTTCGCGGAGCACTTCCTGTGGATCGCCTCGGCGATGACGCGGCTCGGCGACGACACCGGCATGTGGGACGAGGAGGACGGCTTCTTCTACGACGTGCTGCGTCTGCCGGACGGGCGCGCGGAGCGGCTCAAGGTCCGCTCCATGGTGGGGTTGCTGCCGCTGTGCGGGGTGTGCGTGTTCGACGGCTCGGTGCTCGCCGATTTCCCGGACGTCGCGCAACGCTTCAGCGCCTTCCTCGCCAGCCGGCCGGACATGGTGGCCGCCATGCACGACCCGCGGAAGGCGGGCTACGATGGCCGCCGGCTCGGATCGATCCTGAACGAACACAGGCTCCGCCGCGTGCTGGCCCACATGCTCGACGAAGGCGAGTTCCTCAGCCCCTACGGCATCCGCTCGATCTCCCGCCACCACGCGGAGCATCCCTATTCCTTCACGGCCGGCGGCCAGGAGTTCCGGGTCTCCTACCTGCCGGCGGAATCCGACAGCGGCATGTTCGGCGGGAACTCGAACTGGCGCGGGCCGATCTGGATGCCGGTCAACGCCCTGATCATCCGGGCGCTGGTCCAGTACTACATGTACTTCGGCGACGATTTCACGGTCGAGTGCCCGACGGGCTCGGGACGGTTCATGACCCTCTACCAAGTCGCTGAGGAAATCTCGCGCCGTCTCGCGAACATCTTCCTGAAGGACGCCGACGGACGGCGTCCCGTCTTCGGCGGTGCCGGGACATTCCAGCAGGATCCCGAGTGGCGCGACCACATCCTGTTCTACGAGTACTTCCACGGCGACAACGGAGCGGGCATCGGCGCCAGCCACCAGACCGGCTGGACGGGCGTCGTCGCCCGGCTGATGCACTTCTTCGCCACCAGCACGCCGCAGGAGGTGCTTGCCGGAGGCAAGGGCTCCTACGCCGCCAAATCCGCCGTGCCGGCCCAGGAGGCCTGATCAACGCCGCCGGACGGCCGGACGCACCCGCGATGAGGGCAGAACAGCCATGACGGACTTCATGCATGACGGGCGGCTCGCGTATTCCGAGCCTCTGGACGCGCCGGAGCACGACGAGACGGGCTATGTCCGCAAGGCGCTCGTCCTGTCGATGATGCTGGTCCTGCTGATCGGCTGCTTCGTCGTGCTCCGGCCGTTCATCGCGGCCATCCTGTGGGCGATCATCCTCACCTTCAGCACCTGGAGGCTGCACGAGCGCCTCGAGCGCGCGCTCGGCGGCCGGACGACGCTCTCGGCGGCCATCATGACGCTGCTGGTCATGGCGGTGCTCATCGGGCCGCTCGCGGCGCTGGGCGTCGGGCTGTCGGAGAACGTCGTGCGGCTTTTCGAGGCCGTCCATGCGGTGATGGAGCGGGGGCTGCCGCCGTTGCCGGACTGGCTGGCCGGCCTTCCCCTGGTCGGCGACCGGCTGCAGGAGGTCTGGGGCGCCCTGGCCCGTGGCGAGGCGGACCTCCGCACCGTGCTTCAGCCGCAGATGGGAGAGATCCGCGATCTGGTCGTCGCGGCCGCCGGCGGCCTTCTGTCCGGGACGTCGCTGATCGCGATCAGCGTCTTCATCGCCTTCTTCTTCTACCGCGACGGCCGTGCCGCCGTGCACCGGCTGCGGAACGTCATGGGGCGGCTCGCCGGCCCCCGGGCGCGCCAGTCCCTCGACGTCGCCGGCGACACGATCAACGGCGTCGTGCAGGGCGTTCTCGGCACCGCCCTGGTGCAGGCGATCGCCGCCGCGCTGGGCTACCGCATCGCCGGCGTTCCGGGCGCCTTCCTCCTGGGGTTCATCACCTTCTTCCTCACGCTGGTGCCGATGGGACCGGCGATCATCTGGGTTCCGGTGGTGGTCTGGCTGTTCAACAAGGGCGACACCGGGATGGGACTGTTCATCCTGGTGTGGGTCGGGATCGTGGTCGGCAGCCTCGACAACATCCTCCGGCCGATCCTGGTCGGCCGGAGTGCCAACCTGCCCTTCATCGTCATCTTCCTGGGGATCGTCGGCGGCCTGATCGCGCTCGGCCTGATCGGACTCTTCCTCGGTCCGGTGCTGCTCGCCGTCGCCTACCGCCTCGTCCGGGAATGGAGCGGCGGGACCGAGCAAGCCGGCGCCGTCAGTCCGCAGGAGGGCTCCGGCACAGCGCGATCAGCTCCGATTGGCTGAATTCGCCGAGCGGCTGGCCATTGAAGAGCAGCACGTCGCCGAACAAGGACAGACGCCCGACCTCGGCCTGCGTCCCCAGCGCCTTCGCGGAGGGCGGCACCGCCAGCCCGAGCCGCCGCGCGAGGCCCAGGGTGAGCGGGATGTCCAGCCGGTCGGCGATCCGCACCCCGGCGGAGCCGCGGACGTCGGCGGGGGCCACCGGACGGCCATGCACGTCGATGCCCGGCGTATAGGCGACCTCGGCGGACGGCACATATTGCGGCAACAGCCGACAGATGCTGGTGTCGAACGTCTCCGCCGCCGCCGGTGCGGCGGTGAGCGCCACGGCCAGGGCGGCGGCCAGCCGGAGCCGGTCGGAGCGGCGCGGGCAGGCGCGGGCGGGCGGCGTCATGCCTCTTCCCCGTAGGCCGGCCGAAGGTTGAGCCCGACGACGGCGCCTCTGGCCTCGTCGTCCTCCTGTCCGGTGATCGCCGACAGCAGCATGGCGGCAGCCACCACCCCCTCCTTGTGCGACGTCAGCCGGGACAGTCCACGTCGCAGGGCTTCCTGCGCCGCCTCCTGGTAGATGTCCTCGACCATATGCTTCGTTGCCGCGTCCACGAACTCTCTCACTCCTTGTTTCGTCAGATCCGGATCGAGCGGGCGCCGTCCGGCTGCGTGGCCTGGGCGGCGTACAGCTTGGCCAGCAGCTCCGGCGGCAACCGCGCGGCTGCGGGCCCGGTGGCGGGGAACGCCGCGTCGGACGTGCGGGCGGCCTGGCGCAGCGCCTCCGCCACCGCGTCCGACGACGCGGCGCCGGTTGCCGGTCTTGCGTCCGGCGCGGTCGCCGGTTTCATCCAGGGCAGTGCCGGCGGCGGCCCGGCGGCGTCCGGCTCGCCGAGCTGCTCCGCCAGCGTCCGCAGGTGCCCGCCGACGCTGTCGCCGGTGACGCCCTCGACGAGGGAGATGGCCGCGCTGCCGAGCAGGCCGGCGGGGCCGCCGTACAGATAGCCGCCCGCCAGGCGCGCCGCCGTGCTGATCCGGCTTCCGGTCGCCGCCTCGTAGAGCGTCGAGACCACCGGAACGTGGTGCAGCGGGTTGAGCGCATCGAGCACGTCCCCGAAGTCCGGCACCTCCAGGGAGGCGGGTTTCGCGGCCGGGCGGGAGGGGGTCGGATCGCTGGAGGCGAGGGCCTGGGCGGCCAGCTTGGTGTCGACCGTCATCATGCACCTCCGTGGGCGGTCAGGAGCGCGCCGAGACGCGCGAACGCGTCGGCCGAAGCCGTGCGGTCGTCCTTGCCCTGGCGCAGGAAGTCTTCGAGAAGCGGATGAACCCGCGCCGCGGCGTCGACCTCCGCGTCGGAACCGCGCTTGTAGGCGCCGATGCGGATCAGCTCGCGCATGTTGTCGTAGGTCGCGGCGAGCGTCCGCGCCTGACGGACGAGGCGGTTCTGCTCCGGGTCGTGGCAGCCGGGCAGGGTGCGCGACACGCTGCGCAGCACGTTGATCGCCGGATAGCGCCCCAGCTCGGCGATGCGGCGGTCGAGCACCACGTGACCGTCGAGGATGCCGCGCACGGCGTCGGCGATGGGCTCGTCGTGGTCGTCGCCGTCGACCAGCACGGTGAAGATGCCGGTGATGTCGCCCTGTCCTTCGCTGCCGGGGCCGGCGCGCTCCAGCAGGCGCGGCAGCTCCGAGAAGACGCTCGGCGGGTAGCTCTTGGTGGTCGGCGGTTCGCCGCCCGCCAGCCCGATCTCGCGCTGTGCCATGGCAAAGCGGGTCACGCTGTCGATCAGGCACAGCACATGCAGCCCGCGGTCGCGCAGCTCCTCCGCCACGGTCATGCAGAGATAGGCCGCCTGCCGGCGCATCAGCGGCGGCTCGTCCGAGGTGGCGACGACCACCACCGAGCGGGCGAGGCCGTCGGCGCCGAGGTCGTCCTGGAGGAACTCGCGCACCTCGCGCCCACGCTCGCCGATCAGGCCGATGACGATGGCGTCGGCCTCGGCGTAGCGCGCGACCATGGACAGCAGGGTCGACTTGCCGACGCCCGAGCCGGCGAACACCCCCATGCGCTGCCCGCGGCAGACCGGCACGAAGGCGTCGAGGGCGCGGACGCCGGTGTCGAGCTTGGCGCCCACCCGCCGGCGCAGGCAGGCCGGCGGCGGCGCGGCGCGCAGGGGGCGGCAGTGCTCGCCGTTGCGCAGCGGGCCCAGCCCGTCCACCGGCTGGCCCAGCGCGTTGACGACGCGGCCCAGCCAGCCCGGCCCGGGACGCAGCGTGAACGCCGCGTCGTCGGTGACGGTGGCGCACCCCTCGGCGACGCCGTCGAGGGTGTCGAAGGCCATCAGCAGCGAGCGGCCGTTGCGGAAGCCGATCGTCTCGCACAGCACCCGTTCGCCGCCGCGGGTCACCGCGTGGCACTTGTCGCCGACGGCGAGGACGCGCTGCAGCCCGTCGACCTCCAGCGTCATGCCGGTGGCCGTGCGGACCTGGCCGCGCCAGGTGCGCGTCGGCAGCCGCTCGATCTCCGCGATCAGGTTGGACAGAACACGCATGCAGGGAAGCTCCGGCGGGTGTCGAACCCCGGCATGCTAGCGGGGCGAATTTAAATCCGGTTTTAAACCGGGGCCGGCATCTTGGGCTCGTCTTCGCGGAGGACAGAAAAGATGGATTTTAACAATATTGGTGTGTTCCGGCTGGCCGGCGCCCGGCTGGAACACTTGGCGCAACGGCAGCGGCTGATCGCCGAGAACGTCGTCAACGCCAACACGCCGGATTACCGCGCCAAGGACGTGAAGCCGTTCGAGGCGCTGCTGGGCGGCATGAAGCCGGTGGCGGCCGCGCGGACCTCGTCCGCGCACCTCGCCAGCACGCGCCCGGCCGACATCGTCCGCGAGACGCGCCGGCCCGAGCTGTGGGAGGTGACGCCCGACGGCAACGCCGTGGCGCTCGAGCAGGAAATGACCAAGGGCAGCGAGACGCGCGATGCCTTCGCCCTGACCGCCGGCCTCTTCCAGCGCAACGTGCAGATGCTGCGCGCCGCCTGGAAGGCCTGACCCCGGGAGACCGAGCCATGATGACCGATCCCTTGAGCGCGACCCTGCGCATCGCCAGTTCCGGCCTGCAGGCGCAGGGAACCCGGCTGCGCGTCGTCGCCGAGAACATCGCCAACGCCGATTCCACGGCGCAGACGCCGGGCGGTGACCCCTACCGCCGCAAGACCGTCGCCTTCGCCTCGGCCGTCGACCGCGCCACCGGCAGCGAGATCGTCAGGATCAAGCAGATCGGCCGCGACCGCAGCGACTTCCAGAGTGTCTACGACCCGTCGCACCCGGCGGCGGACGAGAAGGGCTACGTCAAGCACGCGAACGTCCAGCCGCTGATCGAGATGATGGACATGCGCGAGGCGAGCCGCTCGTTCGAGGCGAGCGTCAACGTCATCGAGCAGGCGCGCTCGATGATGACGCGCATGGTCGATCTGCTGCGCGGCTGAGGAGGACCCCCATGATCGAGATGACCGCCGTCCGCGCCGCCGGCGCCTACGCTCCGCACAGCCTGACCACCCCGCGGCCGCCCGTCGATGCCGGAGCCACCGGCGCCGCCAATTCCGGTGCGGCGGCGGCCGAGACGTCGTTCGGCGACTTCCTGGACCGGCAGATCACCCAGTCCATCGACACCGTGAAGGAGAGCGAGCGGGTGTCCATGGCCGCCATCGCCGGCAAGGCGAGCGCCCAGGACGTGGTCCGCGCGGTCCTCGCCGCGGAGATGACGGTGCAGTCCGTCGTCTCGATCCGCGACAAGATGGTCCAGGCGTACCAGGACATCATGCGCATGGCCGTCTGAGCGGAGACCGGACCATGAACGAGGCCGATGTTCTGGAAGTGCTGCGCACCGGAATCTGGACGACGCTGCTGATCGCCGCCCCGGCGCTGGCGGTGGCGGTGCTGGTCGGCGTCGTCATCTCGCTGGTGCAGGCGCTGACCCAGGTGCAGGAGATGACGCTGACCTTCGTGCCGAAGATCGTCGCCATCCTGGTCACCACGGTGCTGGCTCTGCCCTTCATGTTCAGCGCGCTCGCCTCATACGCGGAGCACCTGAGCCAGCTCATCGTCTCCGTCGAGTGACGGTCCGTGCGCATCGCGCTGCCAGCCCTGCTGTGCGTCGGCCTCCTGGCGTCCCCGTCGGCTCCGGCGACCGCCCAGCACGCGGCGCAGATCGGCACGTGGGGGCCGCAGCTCTACGCGATGGCGCCCCCGCCGGCGCCGCCCCCGCCCCACGCGCGGGCGCTGCCCCCCGAGGCGGTGTGCATCGACGCCATCCTGACGGCCGAGCGCGAGGCCGGGCTGGCCGACAACGCGCTGCTCGCCATGGGCTTCACCGAGGCGGGCCGGATGACCGCCGACCGCCTGTTCACCGTCTGGCCGTGGACCGTGAACGCCGAGGGGCAGTCGCAGTACTTCGAGACCCGCGACGCCGCCGTCGCCCACGTGCAGGCGCTGCTGACCCGGGGCGTGCGCTCCATCGACGTCGGCTGCCTGCAGGTGAACCTGAAATGGCACCCCGGCGCCTTCCCGGACCTGACCACCGCCTTCGAGCCGCGGGCCAACGCCGCCTACGCGGCGCGCTTCCTGGCCGAACTGGGCCGTGCGCACGGCTCCTTCGAGGAGGCGATCGGCCACTACCACTCGGCGCAGGCGGAGCGGCGCAGCGCGTACCGCCAGCGGGTCGCCGGCAACCGGCGCTGGGTGGCGCACGCCATCGACTACCTGCGCACGCTGGCCGCCGGGCCGCAGGCCGCGGCGCCGGCCCGGGAAACATCGGCCCGGGAGACACCAGTCTGGGGCAAGGCCGACCTCGGCCGTCTGTCGTTCCTTTCCAGCCTCTACGCCAGCGGGCCGAGCCGGCCGCTGCTGCCGGACGCCGCGCATGAGCGGTGACGCCCGCCTTCGGAGCCCTGACGCATGAGTTTCACCGGTGGCTTCCGCTCGACGATGAGCGCCCTCGGCACGGTCGGCCTCGCCAACCGCGACGTGATGTTCGCGATCGGCATCGTGCTGGTGCTGGCGGTGCTGTTCCTGCCGATCCCGACGTGGCTGCTCGACCTCGGGCTGGCGCTGTCGCTGTCGGTCAGCGTGCTGATCCTGATGGTGGCGCTGTGGATCGCCAAGCCGCTGGACTTCTCGTCCTTCCCCACCGTGCTGCTGGTGGTGACGATGCTGCGCCTCGCGCTCAACATCGCCTCGACCCGCCTGGTGCTGAGCCAGGGCCACACCGGCACCGGCGCCGCCGGCCACGTCATCGAGGGCTTCAGCCGCTTCGTGATGGGCGGCAACTTCGTCATCGGCGTGGTGATCTTCTGCATCCTGGTGGTCATCAACTTCGTCGTCATCACCAAGGGCGCCACGCGCATCGCCGAGGTCGGCGCCCGCTTCACCCTCGACGCCATCCCCGGCAAGCAGATGGCCATCGACGCCGACCTCTCGGCCGGCCTGATCGACGACACCGCGGCGCGCGCCCGGCGCAAGGAGCTGGAGGACGAGAGCACCTTCTACGGCGCCATGGACGGCGCCTCGAAGTTCGTCCGCGGCGACGCGGTGGCCGGCCTCATCATCACCGCCATCAACGTGCTGGGCGGCATGGCCATCGGCGTCGCCCAGCAGGGGATGCCGTTCGACGCCGCGGCGGCCACCTACACCATGCTCACGGTGGGCGACGGGCTGGCGACGCAGGTCCCGGCGCTGATCGTCTCGCTGGCGGCCGGCCTGCTGGTCACCAAGGGCGGCAACACCGGCTCGGTCGACAAGGCGGTGATCGACCAGCTCGGCGGCTACCCGAAGGCGCTGATGGTGGCGGGCGGGCTGCTCGGCGCGCTGGCCCTGGCGCCGGGGCTGCCGATGGGGCCGTTCGCGCTGCTGGGCGCCGGCTTCGGCACCGCCGGCTGGTACCTGCCGCGCCAGCGCGCCCGGCAGGCGGCGCTGGCCAAGCTGGCCGAGGGCAAGAAGGCGCCGGCCGCCGCGGCCGAGGAAACCGTCGAGGAGATGCTGCGCGTCGACGACGTCAAGGTGGAGGTCGGCAATCATCTGGTGCCGCTCATCCTCAACAAGGACGGGCCGCTGACCGGCAAGGTGAAGACGCTGCGCAAGCGCTTCGCCAAGGAGTTCGGCTTCATCCTCCCTTCGGTGCGCATCAAGGATTCCAGCTTTCTGCCGCCCAAGGGCTACGTCATCAGCATCATGGGCGTCGAGGTGGCGAACGGCGAGGTGCGGCCCAAGCACCTCATGGCCATCGACCCCAGCGGCGGCGAGGCGCCGGACATCCAGGGCGAGACCACCCGCGAGCCGACCTTCGGGCTCCAGGCCAAGTGGATCGACCCGGCCCGCCACGAGGAGGCGGTCGCCAAGGGCTACACCGTGGTCGATCCCGACAGCGTGATCACCACGCACCTCACCGAGGTGATCAAGGACCACCTGCCGAACCTGTTGACCTTCGCCGCCGTGCAGAAGCTGATCGACGGCCTGCCGCGGGAATACCAGAAGCTGATCAACGACATGGTGCCCAGCCAGATCACCCTGGTGGTGGTGCAGCGGGTGCTGCAGGCGCTGCTCGCCGAGCGGGTGTCGATCCGCAACCTCCCCGCCATCGTCGAGGCCGTCGCCGAGGCGGTGAACTGGACCCGCAACATCACCATGATCGCCGAGCACGTCCGCATCCGCCTCGGTCAGCAGATCTGCAAGCAGCTCACCGGCAGCGACGGCTTCATCCCGGTGATCGCCCTGACGCCGACGTGGGAGCAGGCCCTGCTGGAAAACATCGTCACCGAAGGCGAGGACCGCCGCTTCGCCATGCCGCCGAGCCAGGTGCAGGAGCTGCTCACCGCGATCCGGACCCGCATCCAGAAGCACGCCAGCCCGTCGGTGTGGCCGGCGCTGCTGGTCGCGGCCGAGGTGCGCCCGTTCGTCCGTTCGCTGCTGGAGCGGGTCAGCCCGATGACGCCGATCATCAGCCACGCCGAACTGCACCGCAAGGCGGCGCTCAAGACCGTCGATCAGGTCTGAGGGGCGGGCGATGGACCTTCTGGCGCAGATGCTCAGCCAGGAAATCTACCGGGTGTTCCTGGTGTTCGTGCGGGTGGCGGCGGCGGTGGGCTTCCTGCCGGGCTTCGGCGAATTCGCTGTGCCGGTGCGGGTGCGGCTGGCCATCGCCGGCGTGGTGGCGCTGTCCCTGGCCCCCACCGTGCCGGGCCTGCCCGCCGCGATGCCCGGGCACGCGGCCGGGATCCTGCAGCAGTTCGCCGGCGAGATCCTGATCGGCGCCTTCCTCGGCCTGGGCGCCAAGCTGTTCCTCGCGGCGCTCCAGGTGACGGGCACGCTGGCGGCGCAGGCGATCGGCCTCGCCAACCCCTTCGCCATCGAGGGGGCGGGGTTCGAGGGCGGGTCGGTGCTCTCCGGCACGCTGGTGATCGCCGGGCTCGCCGCCATCTTCGCGGCCGACGTGCACTACGTCATGCTCGACGCGCTGGCGCGCTCCTACGGCACTTGGCCGGTCGCCGAGTGGCCGGACGCCGGGCTGCTGGCCGGGCGCTACGCCCAGCTGGTCGCCGCCACCTTCCGGCTGGGGGTCGGGATGGCGACGCCGTTCCTGGTCTTCGGGGTGCTGTTCAACCTGGCGCTGGGTCTGGTCAACCGGGTCATGCCCGCCATGCCCGTGTTCTTCGTCGGCACCCCGGTCATGCTGATCGCCGGGCTGCTCATCGTCATGACGACCGCGGCCGCGATCGTCGGCGCCTTCCTGACGGCGCTCGGCGGCTGGCTGGCGGGCGGGTGAGGCGGGGGCATGGCCGACGGGCAGGACGACGAGCAGAAAACCGAGGAGCCCACCGAGAAGCGGCTGCGCGAGGCGGAGGAGAAGGGCGACGTCCCGCGCGCCCGCGACGTCGGCCTGCTGGCGGCCATGGCGGCGGCCTGGCTGATCGTGGCGGCCGCGGCGCCCGGCGCGGCGAGCCGGCTGGCGGCGACGCTGCTGCCGCTCATCGAGAATCCGGACGACATCCGCATCGACGGCAGTCCGTACGACGTGCTGCACAGCCTGAGCTGGCTGCTCGCCGGGGTCGGGCTGGCGCTGCTGCCTGTGCTCGGCATCCTGGTCCTGGCGGCGGCGGTGTCGGCGTTCGGCCAGGGGCAGCTGGTGGTCGCCCAGGAGCGCATCCGGCCGAAGCTCAGCAACCTGTCGCTGTTCGGCGGCTGGAAGCGCATCTTCTCCACCAGCGCGCTCGCCGAATTCCTCAAGAGCCTTGCCAAGCTGGCGGCCATCGGCTTCGCCGCGTGGTTCGCCGTCGCACCCTACATCACCTGGACGGAGGGGGTCGTGAACCTCGACGTGGCCGCCTTGCCCGAACTGCTGCGGGACCTGACGTTGCGGCTGCTGCTGGCGGTGCTGCTGGCGACGGTCCTGATGGCCGCCATCGACGTGCTGTGGAACCGCTACCAGTGGCGCAAGCGCCTGCGCATGACCTTCCAGGAGCTGAAGGACGAGTTCAAGCAGACGGAGGGCGACCCGGCCGTCAAGGCGCGGCTGCGCGAGATGCGCCGCGAGCGCTCGCGCCGGCGCATGATGTCCAGCGTGCCGCGCGCCACCGTAGTCGTCACCAACCCCACGCACTTCGCGGTGGCGCTGGAGTACGACCGCGCCCGCATGCCGGCGCCGGTGTGCCTGGCCAAGGGCGCCGACCTGATGGCGCTGCGCATCCGCTCCATCGCCGAGGAGAACGGCGTCCCCATCATCGAGAACCCGCCGCTGGCGCGCGCGCTGCACGGCTCGGCGGAGATCGACGAGCCGATTCCGCTCCAGCATTACCAGGCGGTGGCGGAGGTCATCACCTACGTGCTGCGCCTGAAGGGCGGGCCCGCCGCCCGCCGCGGCGCGCCGGGGCGCGGACCGTGAGAACGGCTTAATTCCTTTTCAATGGTTTCCGCCCTATGACGTTCGCACGGGACGCATGAGGCTCCCGCCATCCCACAGCCGGCCTGTCGATGAGCGAGCCCGACGACCTTTTCGCGATCTACAACGCGGACCGCAGCGCCAAGCGCCCCCTGGACGGCGCCGCGCTGGCGGCGGCGCTGGCCGACAACCTGCGCGGCGCCTTCACGACCCTCGAGCGGCTCGCCGCCGAGGTGACCCAGGCGCTGGGGCAGGCCCGCTACGTCGTCCGCCTGTCGCCGGCGGTGGTGGACCGCTCCAGCTACCTGCGCATGGACCGGGCGTCGGAGAACTTCCGCGACTACGCACGGACCTGGAGCCAGCAGCGCGCCGACGCGGGCGCCGGCGGCATGCATTGGGAGGCGCAGCTCGTCGTCACCGACCATCGCCGGACGAGCGTCGAGATGGGGCTGGCGGTGGCGGTCGAATGGCCGACCGCCGAGGCGGCCGACTGCGCCTTCGTGGAGTTCTGGACGACGGGGCAGGGCTTCGCGCTGCCGGGCGACGCGCGGCCCTTCCAGCGCGCCCTGGTGGCCGAGATCGTGCGCCTGGAGCAGGCCGGCACGCTGCGCTCGGCGGCGCGCCGGCAGACGCCGTGACGGCCCGTTTCAAACCAAGACCGCCCTACCCAACGGACCATGCGCGTTCCGGGACGAACTTGAACGGATAGTCGGGCTCCCGGTAGCCGTCCGGATCCTGCCGCTTGGGCAGCTTCACCTTGTCCCTCGGCGCCTCTTCGTAGGGAATGTGGTCCAGCAGGTGATGGATGATGTTCAGGCGCGCCCGCTTCTTGTCGTCCGACCGCGCGACGAACCAGGGCGCCCATGAACTGTCGGTCGCCGCGAACATGTCGTCCCGGGCGCGCGAATAGTCGTACCAGCGGCCATAGGACTTCACGTCCATCGGCGACAGTTTCCAGAGCTTCCGCCCGTCGTTGATCCGCGCCTCCAGCCGGCGCGTCTGCTCCTCGGGACTGACTTCCAGCCAGTACTTCAGCAGGATCACGCCGGATTCGATGATCGCCTTCTCCACATTGGGAACGATGGCGAGGAATCGTTTCGTCTGTTCCTCCGTGCAGAAGCCCATCACCCGTTCGACGCCGGCGCGGTTGTACCAGCTCCGGTCGAATATGACGATTTCCCCGGCCGCCGGCAGGTGCGGCAGGTAGCGCTGGATGTACATCTGCGATTTCTCGCGCTCGGTCGGACTCGGCAGGGCGACGACGCGAAACACGCGCGGGCTCACGCGCTCGGTGATCGCCTTGATGGTCCCGCCCTTGCCGGCGGTGTCGCGTCCTTCGAAAATGACGCAGACCTTCAGGCCCTTGTGGACGACCCATTGCTGCAGCTTGACCAGCTCGACATGAAGCTTCGCCAGTTCATCCTCGTAGTCCCGCCGCTTGAGCTTTGGCGACATGGACTTCACGTCTTCGGTGGCCTTCAGTTTCTTGGACATGCTCACCGTCCTTGCTGCTGGAACTTCGGCATGGCCGGCACCGTCATCAGGATGACCGGTTGGCATTCTCATTCTGCCTCGTCCATGCAGCCGCCGCCCGCGAAATAAGGGCGTGCCGACCCTAGGCACATGGGGTATTCGCGGGTGCCTCCTCCCGGGGGCAATGCCTTCAGAGTTCGGCGTTGAGGCCGGAGGCCGACAGCTCGACCGGGCGGATCGCGCGGCCGGTGGGTGCGTAGAGCCCGTCGCTCGCCGCCTTCTCCAGCGCGTTCAGCAGGGTGCGGTTGATGGTCAGCACCGCCTTGCGCAGGGCGACCAGCCCGGCGGCGTTGTCGCTGACCGCGCGGTCCAGCCGCTCGATCCGTTCGAGCGCCATGGCCCGCAGGTCGCCGTTGAGCGCCACCCCATCGGCATCGGCCTGGGCCAGCAGCCCTTCGAGGCGTTCGGCCATGCCCAGCTTGCGGCGGGCGAAGCCTTCCAGCCCGTTCACCTCGCCGGCGGCGATGGCGGCGTTTTCCTCGTCCAGCAGGTCGCTCAGCGCGCGGACGGTGTCGAGGAACTCGACCATGACGACCGCCGTCGCGCCGTCCACCGCCGGCAGCGCGGCGACCGGCTCGGCCGGTGCCGGGGCCGCCTCGGGCTTGGGCCGGCGGTCGCGGGCGAACTCGCGGATGACGTCGCGCAACCCCCGGCTCATGGCCGGCCGCCCGCGTCGCCGTCGCCGTACAGCCGGGCGACCTCCGCGTGCACCATGCGGCCGATGCCGAGCGTTCCCGCTTCGGCGATGGCGCGGCCGTACTCCTGGAGCATGAAGCCCCGCCACGTGCGCTCGGCATCGCCGCCGCCGAAGGCTCCGCCGGTGCGCACCCCCTCGAACATGGATTGCAGCATCTGGCCCACCATCATGGCCTCGAACTCGGTGGCGGCATGCCCGGCGTCGCCTGCCGGTTTCACGGCCGGGCGCCGGTCGGTGGTGGCCGGGGAGACACCCGTCACGTCCATGGCATCCTCGCTCGTTCAGATGATTTCGAGATCGGCGTGCAGCGCGCCCGCGGCCTTGATGGCCTGGAGGATGGCGACCATGTCGCGCGGGCCGACGCCCAGCGCGTTCAGGCCGTTGACCAGCTGCTGCAGGCTGACGTTGCCGCCGACGGTCACGAACTGCCGGCCGTTGCCCTCCTGCACCTGGATGTCGGTGCGCGGCACCACCACCGTGGCGCCGTTGCTGAACGGCTGCGGCTGGGAGACCTGCGGGGTCTCGACGACGCGGACCGTCAGGTTGCCCTGGGTGATGGCGACCCGGCCGACACGCACGTCGTCGCCGATGACGATGGTTCCGCTGCGCTCGTCGACGACCACCCGCGCCACCACGTCGGGGCGGACATGCAGCTGCTCGACATCGCCGATCAGGCGGGCGATGTTGCCGACGTAGGCCGGCGGGATCCGCACGTCGACCGTGGTCGGATCCAGCACGTGGGCGCTCGCCGGGCCAAGCCGCTGGTTGACGGCGTCGGCGATGCGGTTGGCCGTCGTGAAGTCCGGGTTGCGCAGCGCCATGCGCATCCCCTTCATGTCGTCGAGCACGAATTTCAGCTCGCGCTCGACGGTCGCGCCGTTGGCGATCCGGGCGGTGGTCGGCACGCCCTTGGTGATGTTGGCGGCGTTGCCGGTGGCGGCGAAGCCGCTGACGGTGAGCGGCCCCTGCGCCGCGGCGTAGGCCTGCCCGTCCGCGCCCAGCAGCGGGGTCACCAGCAGCGTGCCGCCGAGCAGGTTCGTCGCGTCGCCGAGAGCCGATACCGCCACGTCGATGCTGGTGCCCTGGCGGGCGAAGGGCGGCAGCGTCGCGGTGACCATCACCGCCGCGGCGTTGCGGGTGCGCAGCACCTCGTTGCGGGTGTTGATCCCCAGCCGTTCCAGCATGCCCTTCAGGCTCTGCTCGGTGAACGGCGTGTTGATCAGCCGGTCGCCCGTCCCGTTCAGGCCCACCACCAGGCCGTAGCCGATCAGCTGGTTGCGGCGCACGCCGTCGAAGGTGACGAGGTCCTTGACGCGGGTCTGTGCGGACGCTCCGGCCGCCGTCGCGAGGGCTGCGAAGGCGGCCAGAAGGAGCCCGGCGAACGTGCGCCGAAGCGGGCGGGCAGGGCGGTGCGGGGGCATGCGGTGCTCTTACAGGTAGTTGGTCAGCCGCAGGCGCGCGATGCGGGCCGTCACGCTCGCCGTCGCCTCGACCTGCATCTCCAACTGGTTGAGCCGCACGCTCGCCTGTGCCGGATCGACGTTTTCGAGGTCGTTGATCTGGTCGGCCAGGATCTTCTGGTGGGTGCGGTGGCGTTCGGCGACGTCGAGCAGGGTGGCGTGCTGGATGCCGAGCTGCGCGGTGGCGTCGCGCATCCCTTCCGTGCCGGCCGACAGCCGGTCGACCGCGGCCTGGACGTAGGGCTGGTAGGCGTCGAGCGGCAGCTTGCTGGTGTCCACCGCCGCCAGCATGTACAGCCCCTCCAGCAGCGAGCGCACGCCGGGGTCGTTCGCCTGCACGCCGTAGGCCAGCTCGACCGAGGCGTCCGGCCGGCCGGTCAGGCGGGGATTGGGGGTGCCGCCCGGCTTCAGCGCGGTGGCGCCGACGTAGAAGCCGCCCTCGAAGGTGTCGGTCAGCGGTGCCGGCGGCGGCGTGGCCGGGTCACGGGTCGCGAAAAGGGTGTCCAGCGTGGCGACCGCCGCGGCGCTGTCCGCCGCGGTGACCGGCGCCGCCGGGCCGCCGGTGGCCGCCGCGATCGCATCCTGCACGATGGTGATCGGCGAGCGCAGACCGGACGAGTCGCCCGCCACGTTGCGCACCGGCGGCCGCGACACCTCGACCCCGCCGAACAGGTAGCCGTTGCCGGAGGAGGCGTTGAGCAGGCCGACGATCTGTTCGAGCGCGCCGCGCGCGCGGATCTGCAGGGAGGTGCCGGTCGGCGAGGGCTGTCCCAGCCCGGTCGACGCCGAGGCGAGCACGTCCTGGCCGGCGGCGAGGATGCTGGTCATGGCGCTGTTCATGGTGGAGAAGCGCCCGTCGAGCAGCGAGCACGTCTTCAGGTGCTCGTCCACGTCGTCGTAGAGGTTGCGCAGGCTGATCGCCCGGCCGGTGCGGGCGCCGAGATGTTCGGCCACGTCGACGTGCTTGCCGCTGGCGACCTCGTCGCCGGCGCGGCTCAGCTCGATCTGCACGTCGGTGAGGGAGCCTTGCAGGCGGCGGCTCAGGCCCAGGGTGGAGACGGTGTTGAACAGCATGGGCCTACTCCGCGATCCGCAGCAGCGTGTCGATCATGCGGCCGGCCACCTGGATGACCTGGGCGCTGGCGCCGTAGCTCTGCTCGATGAGCTGGAGCTTCTGCATCTCGTCGTCGATGTTGACGCCGTCGCGGTTGATCCGCGCGGTCTGCAGGGTGTCGGCGGCGATCTTGTGCGTCTTCATGTCGGCGACGGCGCCGGTGCGGTAGGTCTGCTGGGCGGACACCATGGCGGTGGCGTAATCGCCCAGCGTCGCCGTTGCCGGCATGTCGGCTGCCGTGAAGCCGTTCACCGCGGTGAAGGCATCCAGGAATTTGGCGATCTGCGTCTGGTCGCCGGGGGCGAGGGGAACGGTCGCCTGCACGCCGCTCTGCACGCGCCAGCTGTTGCCCTGCACCGCGCTGTTGACCGCGATGCCCGACGCCAGATCGCCCGGGTTGACGGGCGTGCCGACGGTGAACAGGCCCGGCTGCGTGGGATCGGCCTCCGCCGCCTGGAAGCTCTGCGCCAGACCGGCCGCCAGGCCGTCGAGCTGGTCGAGCACGCGCGGCATGTCCTGCGTGACGACCTGGAAGTAGCCCATGATGCGGCCGCTCTGGATGTCCTGGCCGGGGTTGGCCGAGACGACCCCGCCGATCTGGAACGTGAGCCCGTTGACGGGATCGTTGACGATCTGGATCGGCTGCGCGCCCGCCGGCAGCTCGCGGTCGAGCAGCGTCTGCCCGTTGCGGGTCATCACCACCACCTGGCCGTTGTCGCGCGTGTAGGTGCGGATGCCGATGTCGTCGGACACCTGGTCGAGCAGCACGTCGCGCTGGTCCATCAGGTCGCCCACGTCGGCGCCCCGGGCCTGCTGGGTGGCGATGGAGGTGTTCAGCTCACCGATCTTGACCAGCGCCGCGTTGACGTCGGCGACCGAGGCGGAGAGGCGGGCGCGCGCGTCGCCCTGAACCGTGAGAGCGGCGGAGGCGGCATCGTGGATGCGGCCGGCCAGCGCGTTGGCGGCGTCGATCACGCCGCTCTGCGCGGCCTTGTCGTCCGGCATGCCGTGCAGGCGCTCGAAGGCCTGCTGGAGCTTGGCGACGGTCGTGGACACCGAGCGCTCGTCCTGCGGCTGGCCGATCACCTGCGCGTAGTCGGACAGCGAGGAGGCGCGCGCCTCCTGCCCGAGGTAGCGGCTCTGCTCGAAGCGGGCGTCGCGGATCAGCAGCTCGTCCACGTCGCGGCTGACGCCGTTGACGCGCACGCCCTGCCCGTGGCCGCCGGTGAGGGCGGCGGAGACGCTCAGCTCCTTGCGCACGAAGCCCGGCGTCGTCGCGTTGGTGATGTTGTGCGAGACCAGCGCCGCGTTCTGCTGCGTGGCGCGCAGCCCCGACAGCGCGGCGTGCAGGGCCAGTTGGATGCTCATGGTTTGGGCTCCCTTGCCGGCACGCTCAGCGCTTCAGGCGCGTGGTTTCGTCGACCATCTCGTCGATGGTTCGCACGATGGTGGCGCTCGACGAATAGGCGCGCTGCGTTTCGATCAGCGAGACCATCTCGTCGGCGAGGTCGACGTTGGACTGTTCCAGCGCGTTGCCGATGACGCTGCCGATGCCCCCGGCGTTGCCGATGTTGAGCGTCAGGTTGCCGCTGTCGGCGCCCAGCGTGTAGGTGTTGCCGTCCTGCGGCACCAGGCCGTCGGGGTTCGTCACGTCGGCCACCGGTATCTGGTACAGCGCCCGGCGCGCGCCGTTGTCGTAGATCGCCCAGAGCTTGCCGGAGGTGTCGATGTTCACCGCGCTGACCATCCCCGCCTTCGAGCCGTCGCCGGTCACTTGCGGGACGTAGTCGCCGTTGAGCTGCGTCACGTTCGGGAAGGTGACGGCGATGGTGTCGGAAACCGGCTTGGCGGGCGAGAGGACGGAGAGATTGGGGATCGGCGTGATGGGCATGCCGGCGTTCGGCCCGGTCTGCGCGAAGTCCACCGTCAGCGGCATCGCCGGCGACGTCGGCGCGAACGTGTAGGGTGCCGGCGGCGTGTCGTTGTCCGTGGGCAGCGTGGCGTTCAGCTCCCACTTGTCGTTGCCCAGCGCCTTCCAGGTGAGCTTGAGGTCGAGGGCGGTTCCCTGACCGTCGTAGATGGTCGTCGTCGTGTCGAACGTCGTCCCGATCGCGGCTTGCCCCGGCAGGTTGCCGGAGAAGTCGACGTGGCTCGTCGGGCTGCCGCCATAGGCGAGATTGGCGACGTTGATGGCCGAAAGGTCGGTGAATGCGGACAGGTTGACCGCGGGCAGGCTGCCGTCGGGGTTCAGCTTCCAGCCCTGCAGATAGTTGCCGGCGCTGTTGCGCAGATAGCCCTCGGCGTCGGGCAGGAAGCTGCCGGCGCGCGTCAAGGCGCGCTCGGGCGTGCCCAGGGCGGCGGTGGCGCGGTCCGCCACGACGAAGAAGCCGTCGCCCTGGATCGCCATGTCCGTGGAGGACTGGGTGCCCTGGATGGTGCCGTCCTTCTGCACCTGGAAGAACGTGTGCGACTGCACGCCGCCCGCGGAATAGTTCTCCCGGCTCGGCGAGGTCAGCAACGTCGAGAACTGGACGTCGGCCCGCTTGTAGCCCACGGTGGCGGAGTTGCTGATGTTGTCGGAAATGGCGGCCATGCGCGAGCTTTGTGCCGACATGCCGCTGACCCCGGATCGCATCGCACTGAACAGGCTCATCGTCGAATCCTCTTGTATCGACTTTTGAACGGGAAGTGGATCCGGGGATTCTCCGCGGCGGACCAGTCACGCTGCCACGCTACAGCCACGCTGTTAAAGCCGGTTTAAAGATGGGGCTTCCGCGGATTTTATCTATATTTGTAGTGTGTACGGTTTTACTGAACAGAACGGGTCGCGGCCGGCGATCCATTGGTGTCATGGCGCAGGAGCGTGATACTGATGCGGCGGTTGCGGGGGTCGAGGCGGTTCTCGACCATGTGGTCGAGGTCGGCGCGCCCCTCGACGCGGACGACGCGCTGGATGGGAACGCCCGAGGCGATCAGTTCACGCCGCGCCGCGTTGGCGCGGTCGCTGGACAGTTCCCAGTTGCCGTACCGGCTGTCCTTGGAATAGGCCAGCGCGTCGGTGTGCCCGCTGATGCTCAGGCTGTTCGGCACCGTGGCGATCACCCCCGCGACCAGACGCATCAGCCGGCGGGTCTGGTCGGTCATCTGCGCCGAGCCGACCGTGAACATGGAGAACTTCGCCTGGTCGGTCAGCTGGATGCGCAGGCCTTCCGGCACCTGCTGGATGACGATGCTTTCGGACAGCGCCTTGAGGTCGCCGGCGGCGGCGATCTGCTTGCGGATATCCTGTTCGAGCTGATTGAACGCCATCTGTTCCTGGACGGACGCGCTCTGGCGGTCGAGCAGCGCTTCGAACTCGGCGCGGGTGACCTGCGGCAGGGTGGCGGGCTGGCCGGCGCTGTCCGGGTTCGGCGTGGGATCCTTGCGGCCGGCGGGGTTGCGGTCGTCCTTGCCGACCGACGCGACCACCGGCGGCGAGGCGACGGGGAGGCTGCGGGTTCCCGAGGCGTTGGGCGAGGTCAGCGCGCCGGTCTTGTCCACCGAGCGGCCCGCCAGCGCGCCGTCCGCCCCGGAATTCGCTTGCGACACCGCGACGGGGTTGAAGTATTCGGAAATGCCTTCGCGCTGTTCCTTGGTCGTGATGTTGATCAGCCACATCACCAGGAAGAAGGTCATCATCGACGTCACGAAGTCGGCGTAGGCGATCTTCCACGCGCCGGTGTGTTCCTCCTCGTCCTCATAGCCACGGCGCTTGACGACGATGAGCGTGTTGGGGGGCTTGCTGCGGGCCATGGCTAGTTTCCTCAGGCGGCCTGCCGCGCTTCGCGGTTCTTGCCCTGCGAGGAGAGCGTCGTGGCCACCTCGATCTCGCCGAGGCTCGGCTGGATGTCGGCGAACAGCACCTTGCGGGCGAACTCCGCGCACACCTGCGGCGGGCTCTGGCGCAGGTAGGCGATGAGGCCCGCCTTGATGCAGATGAACATGTTCAGCTCCGACTCGCGCCGGTGCCGCGCCGCGCTGGCCAGCGGACCGACGAGGCCGTAGGACAGCAGGACGCCGAGGAACGTGCCGGTGAGCGCGCCGCCGATCATGTGGCCGAGGATCTCCGGCGGCTCGCTGATCGCCCCCATGGCGTTGATGACGCCCAGCACGGCGGCGACGATGCCCAGCGCCGGGAAGGCGTCGGCGAGGTTCTGCAGCGCCTTCGGCACCTGGTTCAGCTCGCGCGCCATGGTCTCGATCTCCTCGTTCATCAGCGCCTCGACGTCGTGCGGGTTGTCCTGGCCGAGCGCGATCAGGCGCAGGTAGTCGCAGAGGAAGGTCAGGCTGCGCTCGTGCCGGAGGACCGCCGGGTACTGGGTGAACAGCGGGCTGTCCGTGGGCCGGTCGACATCGGATTCGATCTGCGACATGCCCTTCGACTTGGCGACGCGCAACAGCCCGTAGAGCAGCGAGATCAGGTCGATGTAGTCGTTCTTGCTGGTCCTCCGGCCGCTCGCCAGGAAGCCGATCGTGCGCGCCGTCTCCTTCAGCACCGGCGGCGTGTTGGCGATGACGTAGCCGCCGATTCCGGCGCCGATGATGATGAGGATTTCCACCGGCTGCCACAGCACGGCCATGCGCCCGCCCATCGCGGCGAAACCGCCGAAGACGCTCAGGAACACCGCGATGATTCCAAACAACAGACGCATGTCTTCTCCTTCGGATCGGCGGGGCGGCGGGTCGCGCCCGTCGGGCAACGCTAGAGCGCGGCGTTTAAAGCCGCTTTACGGTTCAACGCGCGGTGCGCCAGCGGCCGACGATTCCGGCGGTGGCGTCGGCCGCCGCCAGATGGCGCGCGATGTCGGCTTCCTTCAGGGGGCGGCTGCCCGCTTCCGGCGCCGCGGCCAGCGTGGTCAGCAGGCCGTCCCAGCGGGTGCCGGCGAGCCGTGCCCGGTGGCGGTCGGCGGCGGCGCGCACCAGATCCGGCTCGCCGGCGCGGAACGCGGCGAGGCCGTAGTGGGCCACATCGTCGGCGGTGACCTCCTCGTTGCCGTCCCGTTCGACGAGGTCGGCGAGGGCGGAGCGTGCGGCCGTCCATTCCCCGGCCTGGAACAGGATCCGCGCCCGCGCCCGCATCGCCCGCGTGCCGGTCAGCCCGCGCACCGCGTCGATGGCGCGCACCGTGTCGCCCTCGTCGGCCAGCGCCTCGGCGCGCAGCAGCGCGCGCTCCTCGGCGAGCGCCGGGGTGTCGCCGCCGGGTGCCGCGGTGCGGGCCAGCACCTCCAGCGCTTCGGCGCCGCGGCCGGCCGCCACCAGGACCTGCGCCAGGTCGGCGCCGATCCCGGCGCGCTCCTCGCCCTGCGCCTCCTCGGCCAGCGCGTGCAGGCTGCGCGCCGCCTCGACGGTGAAGCCGCCACGGGTCAGCAGGCGGGCCAACCGGCGGCGCAGCGCCGGGCGCTCCTTGTCGACCTTGGCGATCAGCGCGCCGTAGCGCACGTGCAGCCCGAGCGCCGCCGGATCGTCCGGCGGCCGGTCCTCCAGCGCCGTGACCACCGCGTCCAGGAGCGTGCGGCCGGCGCCGAGGGCCGCCAGGCCGCGCGCGGTGGCGCCGAAGCGCTGGGCGATCATGCCGAAGACGTCCAGGGCCGCTTCGGTCCGGCCCGCACGCGTGTAGGCGTCGCCCAGCGCGGCCAGCGCCTCGGTTTCGATGGAGTCGCCGCGCCAGGCGTAGCGCAGCGCTTCGAGTTCGCGGATGGCGCCGGCGTCGTCCAGGCGGGCGAGGCCGCGCCGCAGCTCGACGCTGCGCACCTGCGCGCGGCGGCCGAAGGGGCCCGGCGATTCGGCCGCGTGGCCGTAGTGGTCGAGCGCAGCGTCCGGCTGCTTCTGCAACTCCGACAGGCGGCCGCGGAAATAGCGGATCTGGCCGTCCGCCGAGGCCGCACCGTCGACGGTGATCATTTCCATGATGATCATGTTCAGTGCCTGCGCGTCGTCGACGCTCGCCGCCTCGGCCAGCACCAGCAGCAGCCGGTTGCGCAGATCGGCGGGATAGGACAGCAGGCGCCGCAGCGCGATCGGCAGGCCCTCCTTGGCGGCGCTCCACCGCGTCGGCGCCAGCGTGGCGGCCCGCCACACGTGATGGTCCGCCGCATTGCCGGGCGGGACGGTGGCGAACAGGCTGCCGGCCGGGTCGGCGGTTCCGTCGAGCGTGCGGAAGGCGTCCGCCAGCACCGACAGCTGGAAGCGCTGGTCGGCCGTCGGCCCGAAGCTCCCCGCCGATTCGAGCGCGCCGCGTCCCTCCTCCAGCATGGCCCGGGCAAGATGGAAGCGCGCCAGCGCGATGGACGCGTCCACCCGCTGCGCCCCCTGCGCCGCGTTGACCGCCTGCTCCAGCGCGGTGCGCGTGGTGCGGAAGTCGTCTCCGGCCCAGGCCGCGAAGTCGAAGGGGCCGATCGGTCGCGGCGGTGGGGGCGGGGCATGCCTGGCCGGTTCCGCCGGCGGCGTGGCGCCGGGTTTGGGCGGCGCGAGGCGCGGCGTGCGCTCCAGGTCCAGCAGCGTCCGTTCCACGCTGGCGCGGACGGCGCGTTCAAGATCGCCGGCCGGTGGCTTCGCCTTGGCGGGTGTCCGCTGTTGCGGCGGCGCCTCGGGGACGGCGGTCGGACGCAGGTCGACGGGCGGTCCCGCGGCGGGTGGAAGGGGTTGCGCACTGGCCTCGGCGACCGGCGCCAGGATGCGGGCGACCTCGGCGACCGGCGATGCCGGCGGCGGCGGCTCGACGGCCGCCGGTGCAGGGGTGGCCGTGGCCACGGCGGTCCCGGCGGTGCGCAGGGCAGGGTGGTCGGGCTTGCGGTCGGGCGCGGGGGGATCGGCGACATCGACGATGAACATGTTGCGCTCGCGCAGGCCGCGGATGCGGGAGCCGCAGGGCGCGTCGAACTCCATCGCCCGGCCGCCGCCGCCGGCGCGGTACCCGTTGATGCGCCGGGAGTGCGTTGCGTTCAGCCGGTCGAGCGGCCACGCCACGGCCTCGTCGAAGACGATGTGGCCACCGCAGGCGTTCTGCTTCACCTGGGGCGAACGGTTGGAGGGCAGGCGGACGACGATGCGCGAATAGCCGGGGTGGTCGCCCACCTGCACGCGCAGCGCCGGTTCCCCCGCCGCACCGGCCTCCGGCCCGCCGGTGAGGGCCAGAAGCACGCCGGCGGCCACGAGCGGCCAAGTCCCCTTGAAGTGATGCATCGCAGTACATCCATAATTTTATGCAAATCGTCAGAATTCCGCCGCCCCGGAAAGCACAAGCACCGTCGGCGAGGGGCAGAGCTGAAACCCAGCTTTAAACTGCATCGCCTAGGTTAAGGCCGGGTTCAAACTGGAGATGGTTGGCGATGGACAATTCACTTTACGTCGGCCTGTCGCGTCAGGTGGCGTTGCGCCGGCAGTTGGAAGTGGTCGCCAACAACATCGCCAACATGAACACCGCCGGGTTCCGGGGCGAGCGGATGCTGTTCGAAGCCGCCATGGAGCCGGGCGGCACGCGGCCGAACGACCGGATCGCCTTCACCATCGACCGCGCCACCTACACCGACATGCGCCAGGGCGGGTTCAAGGAGACCGGCAACCCCTACGACGTCGCCATCGACGGCGACGGCTGGCTGCAGGTGCAGACGCCGGACGGCGTCCGCTACACGCGCGACGGCCGCATGCGCCGCGACAACGAGGGGCAGCTGGTCAACGTGAACGGCCACCCCGTGGTCGACGACAACGGGCAGCCGATTTCCATCCCGTCGGACCGCAGCCACGTCAGCGTGTCCACCGACGGCGTGGTGTCGGCCGACAACGAAATGATCGGCCGGCTGCGCCCGGTCCGCTTCGACAACCCGCAGGCGCTCCGCCAGGTCGGCGACGTGCTGTTCGCCGCCGACGCGCCGGCCCGGCCGGCGCCGCAGGCGCGCCTCGTCCAGGGCAAGGTCGAGCAGTCCAACGTCCAGGGGATCGCCGAGATGACGCGGATGATGGAGCTGTCCCGCGACTACCAGTCGGTCACCCGCATGGTGGACGAGGGCCAGGACCTGCTGCGCTCCGCCATCAACCGCCTCGCTAAGTCATAATCAGGATCTGGGAGTCACGATCCATGCGCGTGCTCAACATCGCCTCCACCGGAATGATGGCGCAGCAGCTCAACGTCGAGGTCATCTCGAACAACATCGCCAACATCAACACCACAGCGTACAAGCGCGGCCGCGCCGAGTTCCAGGACCTCATGTACCAGTCGGAGCGGCGCCAGGGTGCCCAGTCCACCGACACCGGCACCATCGTCCCGGCCGGCGTGGAGATCGGCCTGGGCGTCCGGCCCACCTCGGTCAGCCGCATCAACACCACGGGCAGCTTCACCTCCACCGGCAACGAGCTGGACGTCGCCATCGAGGGGCGCGGCTACTTCAACGTGGTCATGCCCGGCGGCGAGACCGCATACACCCGCGCCGGCAATTTCAAGCTGTCGCCCGAAGGGCAGCTGGTCACCGCCGACGGCTACACGGTGGGGCCGGGCATCACCGTGCCGCCCGGCACGCGCGAGGTCGTCATCAACCGCTCGGGCGAGATTCTGGCCTACGCCGAGAACCAGACCAAGCCGAGCAAGCCGGGACAGCTGGCCATGACGGTGTTCGTGAACGAGTCCGGCCTGGAGGCGCTCGGCGACAACCTGTTCCGCACCACCCCCGCGTCCGGCGAACCGCAGGACGGCTTCGCCGGTCAGGCGGGCTTCGGCGCCATCCGGCAGAAGTATCTGGAATCGTCCAACGTCAACGTGGTGCAGGAAATCACCGAGCTGATCTCGGCGCAGCGCGCCTACGAGATGAACGCCAAGGTGATCGAGGCCGGCGACAACATGGCCGGCACGCTTAGCAACATGCGGTGATGACGATGCTTCCCCTCCTGCCGCGGTGGGTGGCCGCCGTGGCGCTCGTGGCCGGGCTGGCGCCCTCCGCCGGAGCGGCCGGCTCGGTCGAGGCGACGCTCGCCAGGGAGCTGTCCGCCAGCCTCGGTGCCGCGGTCCCGGCCGACGCCAGGGTCGCGGTGCTGCTGACGTCGCCGTTCGCGGGCGCCGCCGATGCCGTCCGCGACCTCAGCTACGACCCGCGCACCGGCGCCGTGCGTGCGCTGGTGGAGAGCGGCGGCAAGCTCTACGACGTCGGCGCCAGGGCGCAGATCACCGTGGAGGTTCCGGTCCCGGTGCGCCGCATCCAGCCCGGCGAGGTGATCGCCGAGTCCGACCTGACGACCATCGCCATGCAATTCGAGCGGATTACCGGTGGGGTCGTCGCCTCCCGCGAGGCGCTGGTCGGGCAGGCGAGCCGCCGGCAGCTCTCGCCGGGCCGGCTGATCCAGGCCTCGGCGGTCGGCACTCCCATCGTCGTCCAGCGCAACAAGCCGGTGACCATCGTCTACGAGGACGGGCCGCTCCAGCTTGCGGCGCGCGGGCGTGCGCTCCAGGACGCCGGCATCGGCGACTCCGTGCGCGTGATGAACGCCACCAGCAGCATTGTCGTCACCGGCACCGTGACCGGGCCGCAGACCGTCGCGGTCGGCGGTTCGGCCGCCGCGGTGGCCACGCCCTAGGAGATATCTCACCATGCGCTTTGCCGTCGCTCCGCTCACCGTCCTGTCGATCGGGGTCCTGTCGATCGGGCTCGGTGCGTGCAGCCGCCTCGCCAACGTCGGGCAGGAACCCGCGCTGTCGCAGATCAGCAACCCGGGGCTCAATCCGGAGGCGCGGGTGATCTCCATGCCGATGCCCCAGGCCGCGTCCACCGAGCAGATCCCCAGCTCCCTGTGGCAGGCCGGCTCCCGCAGTTTCTTCCGCGACCCGCGCGCCAAGACGACCGGCGACCTGCTCACGGTGATCATCAACATCACCGACCAGGCGCAGATGCAGAACCAGACGCAACGCCAGCGCGCCAACGAGGAGAAACTCGGCGTCCCGAACTTCTTCGGTCTCGAGACCAAGCTGCCCGGTTCCATGAACCCGTCCAACCTCGTCAACATGGACAGCACCGCCTCGTCCAACGGCAACGGCACGATCCAGCGCAACGAGCGGATCGCCATGCGCGTGGCCGCCGTGGTGACCGAGGTGCTGCCGAACGGCAACTTCGTGATCGCCGGCCGGCAGGAGGTGCGCGTCAACTACGAGCTGCGCGAGATGCGCATCGCCGGCGTCATCCGTCCGGAGGACGTCACCAACATCAACACCATCGACTACGACAAGATCGCCGAGGCGCGCATCACCTACGGCGGGCGCGGCCAGATCACCGACGTCCAGCAGCCGCGCTACGGGCAGCAGGTCCTGGACATCGTCCTGCCGTTCTGACCCCGTGCCGAGGAGGAACCTTTCCATGCGACCGATGGCCGTCCTGGCCGCGCTGACCGTGCTGGCGTTCGCCGCCGGCTACGGCGGCGGCTTCCTGCAGATGCGTCCGCCGGCAACCCAGGAGGCCGGCGCCTCCTCCCCGGCGAAGGGCGAGGGGGAGGGGCCGCACTATGTCGAGCTGGGGCAGTTCGTCGTCCCCGTGCTCGCCGGCGGGCGGACCACCTCGTACGTGCTGGCGCAGGTCACGCTGGAAGCCGAGGGCGCCGTCCAGGCGAGCGCCCTGCGCCGCCGCCTGCCGCAGGCGCGCAGCGCGCTGCTCCAGGGACTCTATGGGCTGGCGGGTGCCAGCGTCTTCGAGGGGCCGGCCATCCAGCTCGGGGCGGCCGCGCGCGCCTTGCGCGAGAGCGTCAACGAGCAGCTCGGCCGCGGGATGGTGAAGGCGGTCGTCATCGACCGCCTCCTCAAGCAGGACAACACCCGGCTCTGAGAACCGGCGGGCTCAGGACGCCGACAGGACGTCCTTGGCCGGGACGATCGCCCCGCCCTTGAGCACGAGCTGGGTGGCGCCGTCCACGGTGCGCACCTCCTTCACCGTGTCGGAGGTCACGGTGGCGACGTTCACCGCGTTGCCGTCCTTGTCCTTGGCGGTGACGCGAACGTGATAGACGCCGTCCGGCGCGGTGCCGCCGCCGGTCTGGCGGCCGTCCCAGGCGAAGACCTGCCGGCCGGCCTGCGGCGAGCCGCCGGTGCTGTAGCGCGTGCGCCCGGCATCGTCGAGCACGTCGATGGTCACGGTGGCGGCGGCGCCCTCCACGGCGTAGGCGGTCTGCGCCTTGCCGCCGCTGAGCGCCAGGGCGTCGCTCGACGCCTCCACGGTCCGGCCGAGATAGGCCATGTCCATGCGCATGCCGCTGTTCTTCAGCGTCTCCAGCACCTGGCCCAGCGTGTCGTTGGTCTTCACCGCCTGCTCGACGGTGGACATCTGGGCCAACTGGTTCATGAACTGCGTGGCGTCCATCGGCGCCAGCGGGTCCTGGTTGCGCAGCTGCGCGGTGAGCAGCTTGAGGAAGGCCTCGTAATCGACGGTTCCCTTCTTGCTCTCCGCCGCGGTGGCGGCGGGGAGGGAGGGCTTGTCGGTGGTCATGGTGGTCGTGGTCATGCGGGGCCTCACGGTCAAACGGTGACGTCGACGATGCCGTCGATCAGGACAGGGGCGCGTTCGGGAACGGGGTCGGCGGAGGCGGCCTGGGCGGCGACGGTCCAGGCCTGGCCGCGCCCGCCGTTCGGCGTCTCGCCCTGGGCGGAGAAGCCGCGCTGCTGTTCGTCGCCGCGCAGGGAGAACTGCAGCGTGTCGGTGTCGAGCCGCAGCCCGGCCTCGCCGAGCGCCCGCTCCAGCTGGTGCACGTCGCGCATCAGCAGCCGCAGGGTGTCCGCCTGCTCCACCTGCACGGTGAGGGCGACGCGGCCGTCGTTGACGCCGGCCACGACGTGGACGCGGCCGAGGTCGGCGGGCGTGAGCTCGATGCGGAACTCGCCGCCGCCGGCATCGGCGACGCGCACGATCTGATCGGCGAGCTGCATGGCCGGCGCGTGGCCACGGGCGATCGGCGCGGCGGTGGCGTGCGTGGTCGCCGAATACTGCGACGCCGCCTGCGGCGACACCAGGGGCGGTGCTTCGGTGCGGGGGGGCGCTGCGGCCTGCTTCACGTCGGCGACGGCATCGCCGTTCGGCGCGCGGCGCTCGCCGCCGTTGCCCTTGCCGTCGTTCGTGGTGTGCGCCGGGGCCGCCTGTGGAGCGGTGGCGGGCGGGTCGGCGGGGCGGGACGCGTCCGTGCCGGACACGTCCTCGCGCGCGTTGGCCCGCGTCGGCGGCTTTGCGTCGCTGCGCTCACCCGGCGCTTTCGCCGCCTCCGGACGTTCAGCCGGGCCGTCGCCGGGCGGCAGGGCGGCCATGGCCGGTGGAGGTGGGGTGGGGGCAGGG
>NZ_LGQZ01000047.1 GCF_003116015.1 Azospirillum sp. TSO22-1 | reverse complement strand
CCATCCCCCGCGTTCACGGCCGGCTGCGCCGCCGCCGCTTGGCCGCCCCGCCGCAACGGGCGCCGCCGCGCCGCCGGCCGCGCGCCCGCGGCCCCCCGCTCTCCCCGGAGCATCCGCACCGTCATCCATCGCGCGATCCGGCCGGCCATGACGCCGGCCCCAGGGGAGACCATACGTGACCCGCTTCCACACCACCGCGACCGGCGCCGCCGCGCTCGCGACGCTTCTGATGATGAGCACCGCGCTGACCCCGGCCGCGGCGCAGACCGCGCCCCCGGTGACGCTCGACACCATGACCATCAACGCCCAGGGCGGCGGCTCGCTGACCGTCCCGGCGCCCGCGCAGGCGCGCGAGGAGCTGAACCGCACGCCCGGTTCGGTCGGCTTCATCGACTCCGAATCCCAGAAGGGCCAAGTCTCCCGCGACCTGCGCGACGTGCTGAAGGACACGCCGGGCGTCTACGCGCAGAGCCGCTACGGCCAGGAGATCCGCCTGTCGGTGCGCGGTTCCGGCCTGTCGCGCGGCTTCCACCTGCGCGGCATCGAGATTCTGCAGGACGGCATCCCGGTCAACCTCGCCGACGGCAGCGGCGACTTCTACCAGATCGACCCGCTGGCGCTGCGCCACACCGAGGTGTTCCGCGGCGGCAACGGGCTGGCCTACGGCTCGTCGACGCTGGGCGGCGCGGTCAACTTCGTGACCCCCACGGCGCACACCGCCATCGCCCCCAACGTGCTGCGGCTGGAAGGCGGGAGCTACGGCACCGTCACCGCCGGCGGGCAGGCGTCGCGCGTGCTCGGCGACGCCGACTTCCTGGTCAGCGGCTCCATCCGCCATTCCGACGGCTACCGCGACCATTCCCAGGGTCAGGGCGAGCTGTTCAACGGCAACGTCGGCTACCGCTTCAACCCGAACGTCGAGACGCGCTTCTACGTCGGCGCCTACGTGGTGGACCAGAAGCTGCCGGGCGCGCTGAGCCTGAGCGACGCGCTGAACCGGCCGCGGATCGCCACCCCGGCGGCGATCGCCGGCGACCAGTCGCGCATGACCTGGACGCAGCGCGTCGCCAACCGCACCACGGTGCACCTCGACGGCGGCCAGCTCGACATCGACAGCTGGGCGATCCACAAGAAGCTGTTCCACCCGATCTTCCAGGTCATCGACCAGGACGGCTGGACCTACGGCGTCGGCCCCCGCTACACGACGAATTTCACCGTCGGGGGGATGCGCGACGAGCTGGTCGTCGGCGCCCGCGCCTTCGCCGGCACCAACAAGGCGCTGCAGTTCGTCAACCTGCACGGCAACCGCGGCGCCCAGACCGCCGACACCCGGCAGGAGGCGCGTAACCTGGAGGCCTACGCCGAGAACCGCCTGTACGTCGTGCCGACGGTGGCGCTGATGACCGGCGCCAAGCTGCTGCGCGACACGCGCGAGTTCACCGACAACCGCAACCCGCGCCGCAACTCCGAGAAGACGTACGAGGGCCTGAACCCCAAGGTCGGCGTGCTGTGGGAGCCGCACCCCGACGTGCAGGTCTTCGCCGACGTGACGCGCAGCCTGGACGTGCCGGACTTCAGCGACCTGACGCAGACCCAGGCCAACGGCAACCCGGCCTTCGTGCCGCTCCAGGCGCAGCGCGCCTGGACCATGGAACTGGGCACCCGCGGCGAGAAGGGCCGCTTCGCCTGGGACGTGACGGCGTACCGCTCGACGCTCAAGGGCGAGATGCTGCAGTTCACCACCAACCCCAGCGTCCCGGCGGCGACCTTCAACGCCGACCGCACCGTGCACCAGGGCATCGAGCTGGGCGTCAAGGTCGAGGTGGCGCGCGACCTCAGCGGCGCCGGGGCGGGCGACAAGTTCACCATCGGCCAGCTGTGGAACTACAGCGACTTCCGGTTCCGCGACGACCGCCAGTACGGCAACAACCGCATCGCCGGCGTGCCGACGAACCTGCTGCGCACCTCGTTCTCCTACACGCGCCCGGACGGCTTCTACGTGACGCCGACGGTGGACTGGGTGCCGACCGGCGCCTGGGCCGATCAGGCGAACACGCTGCGCGTGCCGGGCTACACGCTCCTGGGCGTGCAGGCGGGCGTGGAGCTGAAGAACGGCCTGCTGCTGTTCGTCGATGCGCGCAACCTGACGGATAAGCGCTACGTCAGCGACGTCGGCACCATCACCGACGCGCGCCGCGTCGCCACCCAGGTTTTCTACCCGGGTGACGGCCGCAGCGTGTACGCCGGCGTGCGCGCCGCCTTCTGAGGAGAGCAACCGTGCGGCGTGTGATCCGAGCCTTCCCGACCCTCCTGCTGGGCGCCCTGCTTCTGGTGTGGGCGGCGGGCGCGGCGTGGGCGCACGCCGTCCTGCGCGAGACGGTCCCGCCCGACGGCGCCCGGCTGGACGCGCCGCCGCACGCGGTGGTGCTGCGGTTCAACGAACCGGTCACGCCGATCGCGGTCCAGGTGCTCGACTCCGCGGGGAACGCGGTGCCGGGAACCGGCCCGCTGTCGGCGAGCGACGACACGGTGCGGCTCGCCCTGCCGCACCACCTCGGCGACGGGGCTTACGTGGTCAGCTACCGGATGACCTCGGCCGACGGCCACCCGGTGGTCGGGTCCATCACCTTCGGCGTCGGCGTGGCGCCACAGGCGGAGCGGCCCGCGGCGGGCGGCGACCCCGCGGCGGCGGCGGCGCTGGCGGCGGCGGTCGTGCGCGCCGTCCACTACGCCGCGCTGCTGGCCGGGCTCGGCGGCGGGCTGTTCCTGGTGCTGGTGTCGGGGCCGTGGTCGGCGCTGAACGAACGGCTCAAGCCGGGGCTGTGCCTGCTGCTGCTGACGGCCGGGGTGGCTGCGGTGCTGCTGGTCGGGCTGAGCGGCACCGTGCTGGCCGGACGCCCGCCCACCGCCCTGGCGGACGCCGCCACCTGGACGACGGGCGCGGCGAGCACCGTCGGCCTCAGCGCCGGCCTTGCCCTGCTGGCGCTGTTGACCGCCGCGGCGGGGCTGGCGCTGGAGGCCCGGCACGCCGCGGGCCGCATCCTGCTCATTGGCGGCGCGCTGCTGGGGGCGATGTCGCTAGCCGCCACCGGCCACGCGGCGACGGCGCCGCCGCGCTGGCTGAGTGCGCCTCTGGTGGCCGTGCACGGGCTGAT
Organism: Azospirillum sp. TSO22-1; assembly: GCF_003116015.1. Taxonomy (GTDB): domain Bacteria; phylum Pseudomonadota; class Alphaproteobacteria; order Azospirillales; family Azospirillaceae; genus Azospirillum. The sequence goes on along the minus strand of NZ_LGQZ01000047.1, from coordinate 42,106 downwards.
GGCGGCGTACTGGATCGGCGCGCTGTGGCCGCTGGCGGTGGCGCTGCGCACCGAAACGCCGGGGGAGGCAGCGCGGCTGACCCGCCGCTTCTCGCGTCTGGCCGTGGCCGGCGTGGCGGTGCTGGTCGCCGCGGGGGCCGGCCTGTCGCTGCTGCAGATCGGCACGCCCGGCGCCGTCCTCGCCACCGAGTACGGCCGGATCTGGCTGGCCAAGATGACGGTGGTGCTGGGCCTGCTGCTGCTGGCGGCGCGCAACCGGGTCTGGCTGACGCCGGCGCTCGACCATGGCGGCCGCCCGGCGGCGTCCGTGTTGCGGCGCAGCGTCTGGACGGAGGTGGCCTTCGCCGCGCTGCTGCTGCTGCTGACCGCGCTGTTTCCGCTGACGCCGCCGCCCCGGGCGCTCGCCGAGGCTCCCGCCCCGGAAGGCTACGCGACGGCGGTCACCCAGGGCGGACGGATGGCGATGATCGAGGTGACGCCGGCCCGGCCCGGGCGCAACCGGGTGCGGGTGTACCTGCACGGACCCGACGGCCGCCCCATCCCGGTCGGCGAGGCCGCGCTGGAGGCGGAACTGCCGGCGGCCGGCGTGGCACCGCTGCGCCGTGCCTTCGCGCCCGGCGCGCCCGGCGACCTGACGGCCGAGGTGGACCTTCCGATCGCCGGCCGCTGGGCGCTGCGCCTGGACGTGCTGGTCGACTCCTTCGACAAGGCGGTGTTCCGCACCGAGATCCCCATCGGCATCGCGGCGGGGACGACGGACGGTACCCGATGATCCCGAAGGCCGGAGTTCAGTTGCGAATCCCGGGCGCTTCCTGCCCGGTGCTCGCCACGTATTCCGTATAGCCGCCGCCGTACTGATGGATGCCTTCCGGCGTCAGTTCCAGCACTCGGTTGGACAGCGTCGCCAGGAAATGCCGGTCGTGCGACACGAACAGCATGGTGCCCTCGTAGTTGGCCAGCGCGGTGACCAGCATCTGCTTGGTGTCGAGATCGAGATGGTTCGTCGGCTCGTCGAGCACCAGGAGGTTCGGCGGGTTGAACAGCATGGTCGCCATCACCAGCCGGGCCTTTTCCCCGCCGGACAGGACCCGGCACTTCTTTTCCACATCGTCACCGGAGAAGCCGAAGCAGCCGGCCAGCGCCCGGAGCGCTCCCTGGCCCGCCAGCGGGAAGGACGCCTCCAGGGACTCGAACACGGTGCTGTCGCCGTCGAGCAGCTCCATCGCGTGCTGGGAGAAATAGCCCATCTTGACGCTGCCGCCGACGGCGACGGTCCCGGCGTCCGGCTCGGCGGCGCCCGCCACCAGCTTCAGGAGCGTCGACTTGCCCGCGCCGTTGACGCCCATGACGCACCAGCGCTCCTTGCGGCGGATCGTCAGGTCGAATCCCTGGTAGATGCTCCGGCTGCCGTAGCCCTTGTGCACGTTCTTCAGGACCACGACGTCCTCGCCCGAGCGCGGTGCCGGCGGGAAGTCGAACGACACCACCTGACGGCGCTTCGGCGGCTCGAAGCGCTCGATCTTCTCCAGCTTCTTCACCCGGCTCTGCACCTGGCTGGCGTGCGAGGCGCGGGCCTTGAAGCGCTCGATGAACTTCAGCTCCTTTGCCAGCATGGCTTGCTGGCGTTCGAACTGTGCCTGCTGCTGCCGCTCGTTCAGCGCCCGCTGCTGCTCGTAGAAGACGTAATCGCCGGAGTAGCTGTTCAGCGATCCGCCGTCGATCTCGATGATCTTGGTGACGATGCGGTTCATGAACTCGCGGTCGTGCGAGGTCATCAGCAGGGCGCCCTCGTAGCCCTTCAGGAAGCCCTCCAGCCAGATCAGGCTTTCGATGTCCAGGTGGTTGCTCGGCTCGTCGAGGAGCATGGCGTCGGGCCGCATGAGCAGGATGCGGGCGAGCGCCACGCGCATCTTCCAGCCGCCGGACAGGCCCCCCACGTCCATGTCCATCATCTCCTGGCTGAAGCTCAGCCCGGCGAGGACTTCCCGCGCCCGCCCCTCCAGCTCGTAGCCGCCCAGCTCCTCGAAGCGCGCCTGCACTTCGCCGTAGCGCTCGATGATCGCATCCATCTCGTCGGCGCGGTCGGGGTCGGCCATGGCCGCTTCGAGGTCCGCCAGCTCCGCCGCCACGGTGCTGACCGGCCCGGCGCCGTCCATGACTTCCGCGACCGCGCTGCGGCCGGCCATCTCGCCGACGTCCTGATTGAAATAGCCGATCGAAACCTGCTTCTCGACCGCCACCTGCCCCGCGTCCGGCAGCTCCTCGCCCGTGATCATCCGGAACAGCGTCGTCTTGCCGGCGCCGTTGGGACCGACGAGACCGATCTTCTCGCCCCTGTTGAGCGCGGCGGACGCGTCCAGGAAAAGGATCCGGTGGCTGTTCTGCTTGCTGATGCTGTCGAAACGAATCATGGGTGCGGCTGGGTTCCGGTGGCGTGGAGGGGCCCCTTATGCCACAGGATGCACCGCGCGACAGAACCCTGATCGACGTGCCGGCAAAAATGTCATACGCCGGCCGGGTCAGCGGAACAGCATCACCCCGTCGCCCGGCGCGCGCGCGGCGAGGACCATGCCGGCGCTGCGGGCGAGCGTCAGCGCCAGCCCGGTGGGGGCGGACACCGTCGCCAGCAGCGGGATGCCGACCGCCGCCGCCTTCTGCACCAGCTCGAAGCTGCACCGGCTGCTCAGCACGGCGAAGCCGGCGGAGCGGTCGTGCCCGGCCGCGGCCAGCGCGCCGGCCAGCTTGTCCAGCGCGTTGTGCCGGCCGACGTCCTCGCGCGCCAGCAGGATGCGGCCCGACGGATCGCACCACGCCGCCGCGTGCAGCGAGCGGTTGGCGCGGTTCATCGGCTGGTGCTCGGGCAGGCGGGCGAAGGCGGCGGCCACCGCGCCGGCGTCCGGCGCGAAGGACGCCGTCACCGGGCGCGGCGGCCGCAGCACGTTGGCGAGGCTGTCCACCCCGCACAGCCCGCAGCCGCTGCGCCCCTCCATGGAGCGCTGGCGCAGCGAGCCCTTCAGCAGCTTCAGCGGGTCGCACGCGATGGACAGCACGATGCCGTCCGCCGCGTGCCGCACGCGGATCTCGTCCACGTCGTCCCCCGAGGCCAGGATCCCCTCGCACAGGCTGAAGCCCAGCGCGAAGTCCTCCAGGTCGGCCGGGGTCGCCATCATCACCGCGTGGGCGCGGCGGTTGTACTCGAAGGCGACCGGCACCTCCTCCGCCACCAGCCAGACGACGTCGGACTGGTTGGCGGCGACGGGGAAGCGGGTGCCTTCGGCGGGGCGCGAGTGGGCGAGCGGCTGCATGGCGTGGCCCTCCTATTCCGCTGCGACCGTCTCGATGACCGGAGCGTGCTTGCGCTCCCAGTCCGAGGGCTGGTTGCTGCGGGTCACCTGGACGGCGGTCACCTTGTACTCCGGGCATTGGGTGGCCCAATCGGAGTTCTCGGTGGTCACCACGTTGGCCCCCGTGACCGGGTGGTGGAAGGTGGTGTAGACCACTCCCTGCGGCATCCGGTCGGAGATGCGCGCCCGCAGCGTGGTGGCGCCGATGCGGCTGGCCAGCGAGACGAGGTCGCCGTCGCGGATGCCGCGCTGCTCGGCGTCGTGCGCGTGGACCTCCAGGATGTCCTCCGGGTGCCACGCCACGTTGGCGGTGCGGCGCGTCTGGGCGCCGACGTTGTAGTGGCTGAGGATGCGCCCCGTCGTCAGGATCAGCGGGTAGAAGCGCGAGGCCTGCTCCGGCGTCGGCACGTACTCGGTCACCACGAACTGGCCGAGGCCGCGCATGAAGCGCTCGGTGTGCATGATCGGCGTGCCCTCCGGCGCCTCGTCGTTGCACGGCCACTGCACGCTGCCCAACCGGTCGAGCGTGGCGAAGCTGACGCCGCGGAAGGTCGGCGTCACCGCCGCGATCTCGTCCATGATCTGCGAGGCGTCGTCGTAGTGCATGGGGTAGCCCATGGCGGTCGCCAGCTCGCAGGGGATCTGCCACTCGTGCTTGCCGGTCTTCGACGGCATGGCCGGGCGGACGCGGTTGATGCGGCGCTCGGCGTTGGTGAAGGTGCCGTCCTTCTCCAGGAACGAGGTGCCGGGCAGGAAGACGTGGGCGAAGGCCGCGGTCTCGTTCAGGAACAGGTCCTGCACGACGACGATCTCCATGGCCTCCAGCGCGGCGTGGACGTGCTGGGTGTTCGGGTCGGACTGCGCGATGTCCTCGCCCTGGACGAACAGGCCCTTGAAGCTGCCGTGCACCGCCTCGTCGAACATGTTGGGGATGCGCAGGCCGGGGACGGCATCGAGCGTGGCGTTCCACACCGTCTCGAACTGCCGGCGCACCGCCTCGTCGGCGACGTCGCGGTAGCCGGAGAACTCGTGCGGGAAGGAGCCCATGTCGCACGAGCCCTGCACGTTGTTCTGCCCACGCAGCGGGTTCACGCCGACGCCGGGCCTTCCGATGTTGCCGGTCGCCATGGCGAGGTTGGCCATCGCCATGACGCTGGTCGAGCCCTGGCTGTGCTCGGTGACGCCCAGGCCGTAGTAGATCGCCGCGTTGCCGCCGGTGGCGTAGAGGCGCGCCACCGCGCGCAGCTCCTCGGCCGGGACGCGGGTCTGCTCGGCCACCGCCTCGGGGCTGTTGCGCGGCTCGGCGACGAAGGCCGCCCATTGCGCGAAATCGGCCGGGTCGCAGCGTTCGGCGACGAAGGCGTGGTCGACCAGATCCTCGGTGACGATGACGTGCGCCAGCGCGTTCAGCACCGCCACGTTGGTGCCGGGCCGGAGCTGGAGGTGGTGCGCCGCCTCGACGTGCGGGCTGCGCACCAGATCGATGCGGCGCGGATCGACGACGATCAGCTTCGCCCCCTTGCGGATGCGCTGCTTCATGCGCGAGCCGAACACCGGGTGGCCGTCGGTCGGGTTGGCGCCGATCACCAGGATGACGTCGGCCTGATCGACGCTCTTGAAGTCCTGCGTGCCGGCCGAGGTGCCGAACGCCTGCTTCAGGCCGTAGCCGGTCGGCGAGTGGCAGACGCGGGCGCAGGTGTCGACGTTGTTGTTGCCGAACGCGGCGCGGATCATCTTCTGCACCACGTAGACCTCCTCGTTGGTGGTGCGCGAGGAGGTGATGCCGCCGATGGAACCGCGGCCGTGCTTTTCCTGCACCGCCTTCAGACGCTTGGCGGCGTAGGATATGGCCTCGTCCCACGACACCACCCGCCACGGGTCGGCCGTGGTCTCGCGGATCATCGGCTGGGTGCGGCGGTCCTTGTGGGTGGCGTAGCCCCAGGCGAAGCGGCCCTTGACGCAGGAATGCCCCTCGTTGGCGCCGCCGTCCTTCCACGGCACCATGCGCACCACCGTCGTCCCCTTCATCTCCGCCTTGAAGGAGCAGCCCACGCCGCAATAGGCGCAGGTGGTGACGACGCTGTGCTCCGGCTGGCCGAGCTGGATCACCGACTTCTCGGTCAGCGTCGCCGTCGGGCAGGCCTGCACGCACGCGCCGCACGACACGCACTCGGAGTCCATGAAGGTCTCCAGCGCGCCCGGCGACACCTTGGAATCGAAGCCGCGGCCGTCGATGGTCAGCGCGAGCGTCCCCTGCACCTCGTCGCAGGCGCGCACGCAGCGCGAGCAGACGATGCACTTGGCGGGATCGAAGGTGAAGTACGGGTTGCTCTCGTCCTTCGCCGCGGCGCGGTGGTTCTCGCCCTCGTAGCCGTAGCGCACCTCGCGCAGGCCGACCGCGCCGGCCATGTCCTGCAGCTCGCAGTCGCCGTTGGCGGCGCAGGTCAGGCAGTCCAGCGGGTGGTCGGAGATGTACAGCTCCATCACGCCGCGGCGCAGCCGGGCCAGCCGGTCGGTCTGCGTCCACACGGCCATGCCGGGGGCGACCGGCGTGGTGCAGGAGGCCGGCGTGCCGCGCCGTCCCTCGATCTCCACCGCGCACAGCCGGCAGGAGCCGAAGGCCTCCAGATGGTCGGTGGCACACAGCTTCGGCACGGAGATCCCGGCCTCGGTCGCGGCGCGCATCACCGAGGTGCCCTCCGGCACGGTCACGCTGCGCCCGTCGATGGTGAGCGTCACCTGCGTTGCGGACTCACGCGCCGGGGTGCCGTAGTCGATGTCCTTCATGGGGATGATCCTTGTTCTTATCCATCCCTCCCCCTGCTCGGCAGGGGGAGGGATGAATTCACTCGGCCGCAACGGCGGCGGGCGTGCGGAGGAAATCTTCGGGGAAGTGCTTGAGCGCGCTGCGCACCGGGATCGGCGTCATGCCGCCCATGGCGCACAGCGAGCCGTCCAGCATCACCTCGCAGAGGTCCTGGAGCAGGGTGAGGTTCGCCTCGACGCTCTCGCCGGCGAGCACCTTGTCCATCACCTCGACGCCGCGGACCGAGCCGACGCGGCAGGGCGTGCACTTGCCGCAGGATTCGGCGGCGCAGAACTCCATGGCGAAGCGCGCCTGCTTCGCCATGTCGACGCTGTCGTCGAACACCACGATGCCGCCGTGGCCGACCATCGCCTCCTGCGCGGCGAAGGCCTCGTAGTCCTTCGGCAGGTCGAACAGCGACGGCGGCAGGTAGGCGCCGAGCGGACCGCCGGCCTGCACCGCGCGGATCGGCCGGCCAGTCCGGGTGCCGCCGCCGAAGTCGTAGAGCAGTTCGTGCAGCGTGATGCCGAACGCCTTCTCGACGATGCCGCCGTGACGAATGTTGCCGGCGAGCTGGAAGGCCAGCGTGCCGCGCGAGCGCCCGACGCCGAAGTCGCGGTAGTAGGCCGCGCCTCTGTCGAGGATCACCGGCACCGAGGTCAGCGACAGCACGTTGTTGACCACGGTGGGCTTGCCGAACAGGCCCTCCAGCGCCGGCAGCGGCGGCTTGGCGCGGACCATGCCGCGCTTGCCCTCCAGGCTCTCCAGCATGGAGGTCTCCTCGCCGCAGATGTAGGCGCCGGCACCGACGCGGACCTCCAGGTGGAAGCTGTGCGCGGTGCCGTGGATGTCCTCGCCCAGCCAGCGCTCGTCGTAGGCCAGCCGGATCGCCTCGCGCATGGTGGCGATGGCGTGCGGGTATTCGGAGCGGATGTAGATGTAGCCGTGCTCCGCCCCCACCGCCAAACCGGCGATGGTCATGCCCTCGATCAGCAGGAAGGGGTCGCCCTCCATGATCATGCGGTCGGCGAAGGTGCCGCTGTCGCCCTCATCGGCGTTGCAGCACACGAACTTCTCATCGGCCCTGGCGGTCTGCACCGTCTTCCACTTGATGCCGGTCGGGAAGCCTGCGCCGCCGCGGCCGCGCAGGCCGGACTCGGTCACCTCGGCGACGATCTCGTCCGCTGTCATGGCGAGCGCCCGCTCCAGCCCGCGGAAGCCGCCATGGGCGCGGTAGTCCTCCACCGACAGCGGGTCGATGATGCCGCAGCGGGCGAAGGTCAGCCGCTCCTGCTTCGCAAAGTATGGGATTTCCTCGGTCAGGCCGTGGCCCAGCGGGTGCTCGGCCCCGGCCAGGAAGCCGGCGTCGAACAGCGCCGGCACGTCCTCGGGCGTCACCGGGCCGTAGGCGACGCGGCCGGTATCGGTTGCCGCCTCGACCAGCGGCTCCAGCCACAGCATGCCGCGCGAGCCGTTGCGGACGATGCGCACGGGGATGCCGCGGCGGACCGCCTCGGCGCGGATGGCGGCGGCCACGGCGTCGGCGCCGACCGACAGCGCCGCGGCGTCGCGCGGCACGTAGACGGTGTGCATCGGCTCGCTCATCGTCCGGCCTCCGCGCCCACGATGGCGTCGAAGCGGCGGGGATCGACGCGGCCGTGCAGCGTCTCGTCCACCATCACCGCCGGGGCCAGGGCGCAGTTGCCGAGGCAAAACACGGACTCCAGCGTGAAGCTGCCGTCGGCGGTGGTCTCGCCGAGATCGACCTTCAGGCGGCGGCGGGCGTGCTCGACCAGCCCATCGGAGTCCATCGACTGGCAGGCCTCGGCCCGGCAGACCTTGATGGTGTGGCGGCCCGGCCGGGTGCGGCGGAACTCGTGGTAGAAGGAGACCACGCCATGCACCTCGGCGCGCGACAGGTTGAGTTCGCCGGCGAGCAGCGGCACCGCCTCCTCGTCGATGCAGCCGAACTCCTCCTGCAGGGCGTGCAGGATCGGCAGCAGGTTACCGCGCAGGTGCCGGTGGGCGTCGATGATGGATGCGGCGCGCTCGGCGCTCCAGGGTGATCGAGCGTTCACGGTTCCTCCCCACGGCCGCCTCGGCGACCGGTCTTCTTCGGATGACTGCCCGTTTGCTTGCGGGGTCTACAGTCAGGATGGCCGACGCTGGGGAGGGCGGGCAAATTTCATTTTCTGATCGGGTGATAGCCTTCCGCTATCGCCGCAGCCAGGGGGCCAGCGCCTCCGCCGTGGTGGTGCGGATGCGCGCGGCCAGCGAGTCCTCCGCCGCCACCGCGGCCAGCGCGGCGGCGAGCGGGGCGGGGGGTTCGCGGTCGGCGTAGGCGAGGCCGACGGCGTAGGTCAGGTCCGGCTCGGTCAGCGGCAGCGCCACGAGGTCGGGGTGCGGCGTCACCACGGTCAGCAGCTGGCCCGGCACCACGGCGGCGCACGGGCCGCTGCGCACCACCATGTAGAGCGTGGCGACCGAGTTGGTCTCCATCAGCGGCGTCACGCTGCGGTCGGCCATGCGGAAGGCGGCGTTGGCGATGCGGCGGTTCTGCATGTCGGGGGTGAGCAGGCACAGCGGCAGCTCCGCCGCCGCCGCCCAGGGGATCGACGTGGCGCCCTCCGACACCTGCTCCCGGCGCGCCAGCAGGAAGTAGCGCTCGGAATACAGCGGCACCGTGCGCACGTTGGCGAGCGGCTCGTTGTCCAGGTAGGTCACCGCGGCGTCCAGCTCGAAGGTGTCGAGGTCGCGCTGGATCTCCCGCGAGCTGAGCGAGGCGATGGAGGAGCGGATCTGCGGGTAGCGCTCGGCGAAGCGCGCCAGCACGTGCGGCACCGCCGGCAGCGCCGTCGGGATGGCGCCGATGCGCAGGTGGCCGGACAGCCCCTGGCTGAGCGCCGCCAGCTCCTGGTGCAGGCCGTCGCGCTCGGCGATGATGCGGCGGGCGTACTCCAGCACCTTCAGTCCTTCCGGCGTGAAGCCGGCGAACTTCTGCCCGCGCTCGACGATGGGGACGCGCAGCTCCTCTTCGAGCTGGCGGATGGCGTTGGACAGCGTGGGCTGCGAGACATGGCAGGTCTCGGCCGCCCGGCCGAAGTGCCCCTCGCGCGCCAGCGCCAGCAGGTAGACGAAGCGGCGGAACATCGACATGCGCTTACCGCGCCGCCGGAATCAGACTGCGGCCGGGCGGCGCCCGGTAAGCCGTGGGCGGCATAGGCGTTTCCATCCCATCGTTATGACCGAATCATCATAGCGGAAAGGCCGTAGCCCTGCACGCCCGTTCCCAAGCCCGGCTTTCCGGAAGCCCACCGTCCGGCCAATGTACCATAGGCTAGGTGGCCGGGCGTGTCGCATCCTGTATAATTCCCGAAAGAATAACGCGTAAGGACTGTTGAACATCACGGCTTTTCTTCTGTTTGACGCGAGTTATGCGGCGCGTCCCGCCGCCCAGGGGAGGAGACGACAGCCAATGCCGATACCCCACATGCCCGCGCGCCGGATCGCCATCGTCGGCGCCGGCTTCACGGGCAGCATGCTCGCCGCGCACCTGCTGCGCTGCGCCGACACCCCGACCAGCATCACTCTGATCGAGCGCGCGCCGACCCCCGGCGTCGGCCTCGCCTACTCGACGCCGAGCAGCGCCCACCTGCTCAACGTCCGCGCCTACAACATGAGCGCGTTTCCCGACGATCCAAAGCACTTCCTGCGCTGGCTGTGGGCGCACGACGAGGACAGCACGGTGCCGCCGAGCGGCCACGCCTTCGTCTCGCGCGCCGTCTACGGCGCCTACGTCCGCGACGTGCTGGCCCAGGCGGAGGCCGCCGCGCCGCCGCACGTGACGCTGCGCATCCTGCAGGGCGAGGCGGTGCGGGTCGCCGAGGGCGGCGACGGCGTGCGGCTGCGCCTGTCCAACGGCATGGCGGTGGCGGCGGACGCGCTGGCGCTGTGCGTCGGCCACTTCCCGCCGGCCCCGCCGGCGGTTGCGGCGGAGGGCGTGGCCGACTCCCCCCGGTTCATCGGCGATCCCTGGGACCACGCGGCGGTCGCCGCCATCGACCCGGAGGCGACGGTGCTGGTGCTGGGCACCGGGCTGACCATGGTGGACACGGTGCTGACGCTGGAGAACCAGGGGCACCGCGGGCGCATCGTCGCGGTGTCGCGGCGCGGGCTGCTGCCGCACCGGCACGAGGAGACGCGGCCCTTCAAGTCCTTCCTGTGCCCCGACGTGATGCCGCGCACCGTGCTGGACGTGCTGATCGCGCTGAAGGCCGACGTTCGCCGCGCGGCGGCCGAGGGGCTGGACTGGCGCTCGGCGTTCGACGCGCTGCGGCCGTACCACCACCGCATCTGGCAGTTCCTGCCGCCGGAGGAGCGCCGCCGCTTCCTGCGCCACGCCCGCCCGTTCTGGGAGATCCACCGCCACCGCGTCGCGCCGGAGGTCGCTTGGCGCATCGACGCCGCGCGGCGCAAGGGGCGGTTGGAGGTACGGGCCGGGCGGCTGCGCGCGCTCGACCTGACCGACGACGGCATCGAGGCGTTGGTCGAGGCGCCGCCGTCCCGGCTGCGCGGGCTGACGGTGGCGCCCGAGGAGATCGTCGCCGTGCAGGGCCGCGGTCTGGCGTGGCGGGTGCGGGCGGGGGCGGTGATCAACGCCGCCGGCCCGGCCTGCGACTACTCCCGCGTCCGCCATCCCCTGGTGCGCTCGCTGCTCGACCAGGGGCTGGCGCGGCCGGACGCGCTGCGGCTCGGCCTCGACGTGACCGAGGACGGGGCGGTCATCGACGCGCGGGGATCGGCGTCGGAGCGGCTGTTCGCCTTCGGGCCGGTCGCCAAGGCGCCGTTCTGGGAGATGACCGCGGTGCCGGAACTGCGCTCGCAGTGCGCGCGGGCGGCGCAACGGCTGGCGCAGGCGCCGCTTCCGACTCGATCGCTCACAGCACCCGGCAGGCCTCGTCGAAGCCCAGGCGCGGGTTCCGCCCGGGTGGGGTGACGTCAGGCGGCGGCGGTTGACCTCAGCACGAGGAGCGCCACACCCGTGCCGATCAGCGCCGCCGCCCACACCATGTCGAAATTCACCCAACCGCGGCGCAGGATGCCGAGTCCGACGGTCTCGAAGACGATCAGGCCCACCACGGCGATCATCGACAGCATGGCCGCCATATGCACCAGGACCACGGCCAAGCCGGCGCCCGCCGAGCCCAAGAGGGCGACCGTACCCGTCATCTCGGCGCCCGGGCCGCACAGCGACAGCGCCATCATCTGCGCCGGAGCCAGCATGCCCAGCAGCAGCGGCAGGAGCATCAGCCCGGCGCCGTGGGCCGACGCCATCAGGAAGGACCACAACGCCAGCCCGGCAAAGCCGGTGCGCATGCCGACCCGCGCCCGGTGACGGTACCCCCGCACCAGCCGATAGGCGCCGAAGCCGATCAGGACGGCGACCAGGACCGGCTCCAGGTGGTCCGGTGCGACCACCGCGTGGACCGCCGCGAAGCCGACCACCACCACCAGGACCGACAGCGCATGGCCCAGGGCGATCGGCGGCAGCGCCGCGACCACGGCCCCGCGCCGCCCTTCCTGCAGGCCGAGGGCCACGGCGAAGAGCCAGCCCATGGCCGGGTTGACCCCGTGGAAGGCGCCCAGTCCGATCAGCGCCAGCCACTGCCAGGGATCGCTCATGGATAGCAGTAGGAATCCGAGGACGCGTCGCCGCCTTCCAGCCGGATCTGGTGCCCGCGGAACCCGTCGTCGAAGCGCAGGAAGAACCGCTCGTCGATGCTCAGGCCGCCATCCGGGGCGGCGTCCAGCTTCACCATCCAGCTCTTGATGCCCTCGGGATAGAACTGCTCGTCCCAGCTCCGGTACAGCGAGTTGGTGAAGTAGACCCGCTTGCCGTCGCGGCTGACCTCGACCATCTGCGGGCCGCCGTTGAGGGCGCCCTGGTGTCCCGGATGCGGGCTGCGCCCGACGATCCCGCCCAGGCGGACCGAGGCGGTCAGCTTCGGCTGGAACGGGTCGGACACGTCGTAGCGCCGCATCTCGCCGGTGCCCCAGCACGCGACGTAGAGCCAGCGGTCGTCGAGCGACAGGTCGATGTCCGTGACCAGCGGCGGCACCGCCTTGAAGCCCTTGAGCATGGGGGGAAGCTGGTCCGGGTCCGCCGGTTCCGCCGGGATGTCGATGATCTTCCGCATCGCCCATCCACCGTCCCGCCGGTGCCACAGCCAGATCGACGAGGACAGGTCCGTCAGGTTGACCACCGCGTTCATGAAGCCGTGCGCCTTGGTCGGGTCGTGGGCCGGCCGCAGTTCCAGGGCGAGCTGGTATTCCGGGCCGAGGTCGATGGTCTGCTGGTGCCGGCGCTTGCGCAGATCCCAGAAGTGGACGCAATGGCCGTATTTGGCGCCGAGCAGGAGGTCCGGGTCGAGCCCGCCCTCGATCATGTCGGGCGTTCCCCATTCGCTGGTGATCATGGTGTCCTGGCCGAGGTGCCACCAGACGTCGTAGGCGAGGAACTGCGGCCCGCGGTCGATCTCCCATTGGCCGAGCACGTCGAAGCTGTCGTGATCCATCAGGAACACGCCGCCCGGCCCGCCGCCCGCGCCGTTGCCGAGCGCGCTGACGTAGATGCCCTCGGGCCCGCAATGCAGCGTGTGGGGCCGGGAATAGTTGGCGCGCGCGGCCAGCTCCTCCGGCTCGATCACCTTGACGATCTTGGGCTGAGTCGGGTCGGCCTTGGTGTCCAGGATGTGGATGCGCGAGGAGCGCAGCCCGGGCACGATGAGATAGCGCCGCTCGACGTGCGGATGCGGAGCGTACGGGCACAGGGCCGAGCTGCAGGCGTTCCAGCCGAAATGGTGCAGCTCGTCCCCGGCCTTGGGCATGTCGACGCGGCCGACGAGCCGGCCGTACCGCGACGAGCCGGGATCGACGTCGACGACGCCGAGGGCGTCCGGGCGTGCGGCGGTGTCCACGTTCAGCATCGCCACATAGGCCAGCCGCTCCGGGGGAGCCTGCATCGCCATGCGCGGGGACGGATAGAAGCTGGGGTCGGGGGTCCAGGTTGCCATGGAAGATCCTCCCGGGACGACGGGCGTCGGTCCGCGGAGGATAGCGCAGCGTGAGGTCATCGGCGTGCCGGATTGCGGCGTGCCGCCGCTTCCAGAAGGGGCGGCGTTCACCCCTATTTTGGTCGTGAGCGGACGGAGGCCGGCGCCAGGCCAGCCACATCGGTGCGCAAGCTGTTCACATCCGTCGGGAACCCTGTTCACGCCGCCCTTCCATGGTGGCGCCGAGTGGTTCGGCGTTCGGACCATCCGCAAGGCCGCCGAACGCACGCGCCAGCCGCCAATTCTGGGAAGGAGACCCCTCGGTGAACATCTCGCTCAAGACGATCGCCCCTGCCGCCATCGCCGCCATCGCCGCCCTTGCCTTGCCGGGCGCCGCCCGGGCGGGCGCCACCCTCGACGGCGTGAAGCAGAAGGGCTACGTGCAGTGCGGGGTGAACCTGGGTCTGTACGGCTTCTCGGCGCCGGACGAGAAGGGGCAGTGGAGCGGCATCGACGTCGACTTCTGCCGCGCCGTCTCGGCGGCCGTGTTCGGCAGCGTCGACAAGGTGAAGTACACGCCGCTGTCCGCCCAGCAGCGCCTGCCGGCGCTGCAGTCGGGCGAGGTCGACCTGCTCGCCCGCAACACCACCCGCACGCTCAGCCGCGACACCGCCAACGGCCTGAACTTCGCGCCCACCAACTACTACGACGGGCAGGCCTTCATGGTGTCGGCCAAGCTCGGCCTGAAGAGCGCCAAGCAGCTGAACGGCGCCACCGTCTGCGTGCTGCCCGGCACCACCACCGAGCAGAACGTCGCCGACTACTTCCGCGCCAACAAGATGAACTTCAAGCCGGTGGTCATCGAGAAGAACGAGGAGCTGCACAAGGCGTTCTTCGGCGGCCGCTGCGACGCGCTGTCCTCCGACGCCTCGCAGCTGGCGGCGATCCGCGCCGCCGAGACCTCGGCGCCCAACGACTACGTCATCCTGCCTGAGCAGATCTCCAAGGAGCCGCTGGCCCCCGCCGTCCGCCAGGGCGACGAGGAGTGGACCAACCTCGTGACCTGGGTCTTCTACGCCATGGTCCAGGCGGAGGAGAAGGGCATCCGCTCCGACGGCGTCGACACCGCGCTGTCCTCGCCGGATCCGGATGTGAAGCGCCTGCTGGGCGTCACCGCCGGCAACGGCAAGAACCTCGGCGTCGAGGAGACCTGGGCCTACAACGTCATCAAGCTGGTCGGCAACTACGGCGAGAGCTTCGAGCGCAACCTCGGCACCGGCTCCAAGCTGAAGATGGCCCGCGGCCTGAACGCCCTCTACACCGAGGGCGGCCTGATGTACGCCCCGCCGCTGAAGTAACCGGGCCGGCGGCGCCCGTCGCGGGGCGCCGCCGCCTCTCCCCCCGCGTCCCGGCCCGGAGCGCACGATGACCAACGTCACACGATTCCTGAACTCCGCCCAGGTGCGGGGCTGGTTCTACCAGGGGCTGGTGGTGTCCGCCGCCGCCCTGACCGGCTGGTATCTGGTCTCCAACACCCTGACCAACCTCGCCAAGCGCGGCGTGGCGACGGGGTTCGACTTCCTCGGCCGCGAGGCCGGGTTCGAGATCGGCGAGAGCCTGCTGGCCTACTCCGCCGCCGACACCTACCTGAAGGCGTTCGCCGTCGGGCTGCTGAACACGCTGGCCGTCTCGGCGGCGGCGGTGGTGCTGGCGAGCGTGCTCGGCCTGCTGGTCGGCGTCGGCCGGCTCTCGTCCAACTGGATGGTCGGTCGCTTCGCCACCGTCTACGTGGAGAGCGTGCGCAACGTGCCGCTGCTCCTCCAGCTCATCGTCTGGTACGCGATCATCGGCCGCCTGCCGAGCCCGCGCACCGCGCCGGAGCTGCTGCCCAACCTGTTCCTCAGCAACCGCGGCATCAAGTACCCGACGCTGGCCGACCCGGGCAGCCACACGCCGACGCTGCTGGCGCTCGCCGCCGGCATCGCCGCCACGGTCGTGCTGGTCCGCTGGGCGCGGCGCCGGCGCGAGACCACCGGAAAGCCGTTCCCGACCCTGCCCGCCGCGGCGGCGCTGGTGCTCGGCCTGCCGCTGGCCGCCTTCCTGCTGAACGGCGCACCGCTCGCCCTCGACGCGCCGGTGCGCGAGGGCTTCGACTTCGCCGGCGGCGGCACCGTGTCGCCGGAGTTCACCGCGCTGTTCATCGGCCTGTCGGTCTACACCGCCGGCTTCATCGCCGAGATCGTGCGCTCCGGCATCCTCGCCGTGCCGCACGGCCAGACCGAGGCCGGCCTCGCGCTCGGCCTCAAGCCGGGGCAGGTGCTGCGGCTGATCATCCTGCCGCAGGCGCTGCGCGTCATCGTGCCGCCGCTGACCAGCCAGTACCTCAACCTGACCAAGAACTCGTCGCTCGCCGTGGCGATCGGCTACCCGGATCTGGTCAGCGTCTCCAACACCTCGGCCAACCAGACGGGCCAAGTGGTCGAGGCGGTGGCGCTGATGATGGCGGTCTACCTCGTGATCAGCCTCGCCATCTCGACGTACATGAACTGGTACAACCGCAAGCTGTCGCTGGTGACCCGATGAGCAAGGACCTGACGACCCGCAGCACCGCCTGGGCCGCCTCCTTCGAGGAGGAGCCCTCCCAGGTCATGGTGCCGCCGCCGGCCCTCACCGCGCTGAAGCCGTTCGGGTGGGCCAAGGACAATCTGTTCAACTCGCGCCTCAACACCGCGCTGACGCTGGCCTGTCTGGCGATCCTGTGGTTCGCCGTGCCGCCGGTGGTGAGCTGGGCGCTGGTGAACGCCACGTGGCTCGGCACGCCCGAGCAGTGCCGCGCCGCCGAGGGCGCCTGCTGGTCGATCATCGCCGCCAAGCACCGCCCGATCTTCTTCGGCACCTACCCCTACGAGGAGCAGTGGCGGCCGCTGCTGGCCTGCGCGCTGTTCCTGGTGGCGCTCGGCGTCAGCGCCGTGCGCGCCTGCTGGCGGCCGTGGCTGGTCGGCGTCTGGGTCGGCTGCCTGGGCCTCATGGGAGCCCTGATGTGGGGCGGCGTGTTCGGCCTGACCTACGTCGCCAACGACCGCTGGGGCGGCTTGCCGATCACGCTGATGCTGTCGGTGTTCGCCATCGCGCTGGCCTTCCCGCTGTCGGTGGTGCTGGCGCTCGGCCGGCAGTCGGGCCTGCCGGCGATCCGCTCGCTGTGCGTCGGCTTCATCGAGCTGATGCGCGGCGTGCCGCTGGTCAGCGTGCTGTTCATGGCCTCGGTGATGTTCCCGCTGTTCCTGCCGGAGGGCGTCACGGTCGACAAGCTGCTGCGCGCGCTGGCCGGCCTGACGATGTTCACCGCCGCCTATCTGGCCGAAGCCGTGCGCGGCGGTCTGCAGGCGATCCCGCGCGGGCAGTACGAGGCGGCCGACGCGCTGGGCCTGTCCTACTGGCAGAAGATGCTGCTGATCATCCTGCCGCAGGCGCTGCGCATCGTCATCCCGCCGATCGTCAACCAGTTCATCTCCTGCTTCAAGGACACCTCGCTGGTGACCATCGTCGGCCTGTACGACCTGCTCACCGCGGCGAACCTCGCGACCACCGATCCGGAATGGCGGCCCTTCTTCGGCGAAGTCTACGTCTTCGTCGGGCTGATCTTCTGGGGCTTCTGCTACAGCATGTCCCGCTACAGCCAGTGGCTCGAGCGGGAATCCAACCGATACAACCGCCGCTGACCGGCCGGGAGGAAGGAACGATGACCGAGACCGCCATCATCGAGCTGAACAAGGTCGGCAAGTGGTACGGCCACTACCACGCGCTGCGCGACGTCAGCCTGCAGATCCGCAAGGGGGAGAAGGTCGTGGTCTGCGGCCCGTCGGGCTCCGGCAAATCGACCATGATCCGCTGCATCAACCGCCTGGAGGCGCACCAGACCGGCAGCATCACCGTCAATGGCACCGAGCTGACCGACGACGTCAAGTCGGTGGAGACCATCCGCAAACAGGTCGGCATGGTGTTCCAGCAGTTCAACCTGTTCCCGCACCTCAGCGTGCTGCAGAACCTGACGCTCGCCCCGATCTGGGTGCGCGGCATGGCCAAGGCGGAGATCGAGGAGGTGGCGCTCAGCTACCTCGACCGCGTGCGCATCCGCGATCAGGCGCACAAGTTCCCCGGCCAGCTCTCCGGCGGCCAGCAGCAGCGCGTCGCCATCGCCCGCGCGCTCTGCATGCGCCCGCAGATCATGCTGTTCGACGAGCCGACCTCGGCCCTCGACCCCGAGATGGTCAAGGAGGTGCTGGACGTCATGATCGAGCTGGCGGAGGAGGGGATGACCATGGTCTGCGTCACCCACGAGATGGGCTTCGCCAAGTCGGTCGCCGACACCGTTGTGTTTATGGCCGAAGGCAGCATTATTGAGACCGCACCCCCGGCCGAGTTCTTCGCCAACCCGCGCAGCGAGCGCACCCGGCAGTTCCTCGGCCAGATCCTGGAGCACTGACGCCGCCCATGGCGACCCTTGCCATCGTTGATGACGACGCGGTCACCCGCGAGACGTTGAACGCCACCCTCGCCGAGGAGGGCTTCGACGTGCTCCAGGCCAGGAGCGCCGAGGACCTCAAGGCGCTCCTGGAGACCCGTCGCATCGACCTGCTGCTGCTCGACATCCGCCTGCCGCGGCAGGACGGGCTGACGCTGACCCGCGAGCTGCGGGCGGCGTCGGACATCGGCATCATCCTGGTCAGCAGCCGCGGCGACAAGCTGGACCGCATCATCGGCCTGGAGATGGGGGCCGACGACTACATCGCCAAACCCTTCGAACCGCGCGAGGTGCTGGCCCGCGTGCGCAACCTGCTGCGCCGCCTCGACGCCCCGGTGCAGGGGCGCGAGGACCGCAAGCGCAGCTTCGAGGGCTGGACGCTCTACATCGACCGCATGCAGCTGGTCGACCCGGCCGGCGCCGCCGTGCGCCTGACCGGGGCGGAGTTCGAGCTGCTGTCCACCTTCGTGAGCAACGCCGGCCGGGTGCTCAGCCGCGACTACCTGCTGACGGTCACCACCCGGCGCAAGACCGAGGCGTCCGACCGCACCATCGACTCGCTGGTCCGCCGCCTGCGGCAGGTGGTCGAGGCCGACCCCAAGGCGCCACGCCTGATCATCACCGTGCACGGCTCCGGCTATCTGTTCGCCGGCGACGTGGCGCAGGGATGAGGGCACCCAACGACGGACTTTCTTTTGGCCGTCATCCCCGCGAAGGCGGGGATCCATAATTCCCAAAACGTGCGGCTACGGAACGTATGGATCCCCGCCTTCGCGGGGATGACGGATACGTGTTTGGCTTTTTGTATTTTTCGCATCGTGACTGGCGGATGAAGCGCCGCCCGGCAGTAAAGGGGGCCGGTTCGAGCGATTGCTCTGCGTCATGCCCTTGCCAAACGCCGCTAAATTTGCTAGGTTCAAAATCATAAATGCGGACCCATGTCCGCAACCCGCCGGTGGGAACTGAACAGCCCCTGCACACTGTTCCACGGTGTTCCAAACTGTTCCATTCGGCGCGGCCCCCCGGCACATCGGTCCGGCAGCTTCACGGCATCAACAACCTGTCGCAAACTATTCACATACGAACGGTATGCCGTTCATAGCCCCCTGAGATAACAAACCGTACGGACCGCGGACTGTCCGATCACGGAGCGGGGGGGTGGCATGACGATGTCGTCGGAGAACGGGCCGGGCGAGGCACGCTTTCGGTTCTGGACGCTGCGCCGGGCGCTGGTGTCGGTGATCGGCGTGCTGCTGCTGGCGCTGTTCGCCAGCCAGGCCTGGGTGTCGCAGCGCTACACCGCGTTCGCGGTGTCGACGCTGGACGACAGCGCCGCCAAGCTGCTCACCGTGCTCGCCAAGGACCGCATCCAGAAGGCCTACACGGACTGGCTGACCGGCCACGTCAACGAATGGAGCCGCGACTCCTACCTCGTGGACAGCCTGACGGAGGGGCAGGGGGCCAAGGCGGCGCTGGCGCTCAAGAGCATCTACGCCCGTCCGGCCGTGGTCGACCGCGAGGTGGTGCTGGTCGCGGTGAACGTCTTCGACGCCGAGATGAACCGCGTCACCCGCGCCGCCGACGGCAGCGCCGACAGCGTGGCGTCGGTCCCGGGACTGCTGGAGATGCTGAAGGGCCGCGAGCTGGCCGAGAAGCGCCGCCCGATCAGCCTGCTGTGGCGCAACGAGCGCGGGCTGCCGCTCTACAGCATGGTGGTGCCGATCGGCGGCTTCCGCGTGCTGGGCTTCCTGGAGGTGGTGAGCGACCCGCTGCCGGCGCTGGGCTCCCTGGGCGCCGCGCTGGACGCCGACATCCGCTTCAAGGACGGCGGCGGCGCGGTGCTGTTCGAGTCGCTGCGCGGCAAGGCCGGCGCCATCGCCCAGCCCTCGGTCAGCACCGTCACCATCCCCGGCGAGGGGGGCCGGCCCTGGGCCACCGCCGAGATCACCCGCGACATCGGCGCCTTCGTCGGCAGCGTCGAGGAGCTGCGCAACGAGGCGATCCGGATGGTGGCGCTGTTCGCCGTGGCGGTGGTGGTCTGCGCCACGCTGCTGCTGCGCGTTGCGGTGTTCGCCAGCCTCGCCAAGTTCGCCCGCGCCATGGAGCGGATCTCCGAGGGCAACCTGTCGCTGGAGGTGCCGCGCACCGGCCGCGACGAACTGGCGACCATGGCCGCGGCGCTGAGCCGGCTGCGCCAGAGCGTCGAGCAGGTGCTGCTGCTCAAGCACATGGTGGAGAGCAGCCCGGTGCCCACCGCCCTGCTGCGCGCCGACGGCAGCGTCGGATTCGTCAATCCGGCGGCGCGCGTCTTCTGCCGCGACCACGGCACGCACGAGGGCACGGCCGACCTTCTCAACCAGGGGCCGGCGTTCGTCGCAGAGTGCCTGACCTCCGGTCCGCCGATCCGCCGCCGAACGCTGACCGTCGGCGAGACCACCGTGGAGGCCAACGTCGACAGCATCCACGACGAGTCCGGCGCGGTCATCGCCCGCACGCTGTCCTGGACCGACGTCAGCGAGCAGGTGCGCTCCGCCACGCTCGCCCGCCAGCTGATCGAGGACGTACACGGCGTCGCCTCCACCGTCGCCCGGCAGTCGGGGCAGTTGCGCGCGCTGGCCGACGATCTGCGGCAGCAGTCGGCGAGCACCATCGACAGCTCCGTCTCGGCCGGCACCTTCGTCGCCGAGAGCAACCGCAACGCCGCCGGCGCCACCGGCAGCGCCGAGACGCTGGTCGGCCACATCGGCACCGTCTCCGGCCTCGCCGGCGAGGCGGCGACGGTGGTCGGGACGGCCATCAGCGAGCTGGGCGAAGCCCAGGGCACCGTCGAGCACCTGTCGGAGAACACCGGGCAGATCCGCCGGATCGTCGACGTGATCACCGGCATCGCCCACCAGACCAAGCTGCTGGCGCTCAACGCCACCATCGAGGCCGCCGTCGCCGGAGAGGCCGGGCGCGGCTTCGCCGTGGTGGCGGCGGAGGTCAAGAAGCTGGCCGAGGAGACGGCCGGCGCCACGGTGCAGATCGCCGGCTCGGTCGCCACCATCGACGCCAGCATCCGCGACACGGTGGGCACCTTCCAGCGCGTCTCGCAGACGGTGGAGCGCATCAGCACCGTGCAGGCGCTGATCGGCGACGCGGTGCGGCAGCAGAACGCCTCGTCGTCCGACATCATGGTCAAGGTGGGGGAGATCGCGCTGACCTCCGGCGAGGTGGCGACGATCATCGAGGGGGTGAGCACCCAGGCCACCCGCACCGGCGACATCGCCGGCACGCTGATCGAGACGGCGAACCGGCTGGCCGACGAGGCCGGCTCGCTGCACAGCCTGCTGGGGACGTTGCGCGCCCAGGCCGCCTGACCGATGATGGCCGCCCGATCTTCCGACGCGGACGGCCGATGACGACACGCACCTGGATCCACGCCGCCACCACGGCCCTGCTGCTTCTGCTGGCCGGCGGCGCCGCGGCGGCCGACGGCGACGCGCTGGAGCGGATCCGCGGCCGCGGCAGCGTCGCCTGCGGGCTGCGCGGCGGGCTGGGCGGGCTGTCCTTCGTCGATGCGCAGGGGCACCTGGACGGCTTCATGGTGGACTTCTGCCGCGCCTTCGCCGCGGCGACGCTGGGCAACGCCCAGGCGATCCACGTCGTGCGCCTGCCCGACAAGCCGCAGGAGTTCGCCGCGGTGGAGAAGCACGAGGTGGACGTGGCGCTGACCACCACCACCTGGACGCTGAGCCGCGACGTCTCCTACGCCATCGAGTTCCTGCACCCGCTGCTCTACGACGGGCAGGGCTTCGCCATCCTCGACGCCAAGCCGCCGCCGCTCGACCAGCTCGGTCCGCTGACGGTGTGCGTGAAGGCCCAGACGACCACGGCGCGCAATCTGGAGGACTTCATCCGGCAGACCAGCCGGCCGTGGTCGGTCCGCACCTTCAACACCTACGACGAGGCGCTCCAGGCCTTCCTGGCGCAGGAATGCGGGCTGCTGACCACCGACCGCTCGGTGCTGGTGACCTCGCTGGCCAGCTACCGCAACGCCGGCCTGGCGGTGCGCATCTACCCGGACGTGATCTCGCGCGAACCGCTGACGCCCTACGTCGCCCGCGACGACCGCATCTGGTACGACGTCGGCCGCTGGGTCATCGCCGCCACCATCCTGGCCGAGGAGAAGGGCGTCACCTCGGCCGACGTGCGCGCCGGCCGCATCCCCGACGATCCCGAGCTGGCCGCCCTGTTCGGCCACGCCAACGCCGGCGCCAAGGCGCTCGGCCTGCCGGAGGACTGGGCCCTGCAGGTGATCGGGCAGGTCGGCAACTACGGCGAGATCTTCGAGCGCAACCTCGGCAGCCGCTCCCCCTACCGCATGGAGCGCGCGCTGAACCAGCCCTGGACTCGCGGCGGCATCCTCTACGCGCCGCCGTTCCGGTGACGTTCAAACCCTCCCCCAGCTCCGCTGGGGGAGGGCTGGGTGGGGGCAGCGGCGCACACGAGAATCAACGCCTGCCGCTGATGCCGTTGCCCCCACCCTGACCCTCCCTCGCCGGAGGCGGGAGAGGGAATAGGGAGGTTACTCCACCGCCGCCTGGAACGCGTACCCGACACCGTGCATGGTGACGATGAAGCGCGGTTCGTCCGGATCGTCGCCCAGCACGCGGCGCAGGCGGCGCACCAGGCGGTCGATGGAGCGGTCGTAGGGCACGTGGTCGCCGCGCAGCGTCAGGTCGAGCAGGTCGTCGCGCGTCAGCACCCGGCCGGCGTTCTCGACGAAGGCGGCCAGCAGCTCGAACTCCGCCGAGGTCAGGCGCGCCTCGCCGCCGTCCGGATCCAGCAGGCGGCGCTTGTCGACCTGCAGCTCCCACCCCGCGAAGCGCCGGGAGCGGCGCGGCGACGGCTTGACGGAGCGGCCGACGCGGCTGAGGATGGAGCGGGTGCGGGCCAGCACCTCGCGCAGCTCGACCGGCTTCTCGATGTAGTCGTCGGCGCCCAGTTCCAGCCCGATCAGCCGGTCCATACGGTCGCCGCGCCCGGTGATCAGAATGATGCCGACGTTGGAGGCGGCGCGCAGCTCGCGGGTGATGGTCAGGCCGTCCTTGCCGGGCAGCCGGATGTCGAGCAGCAGCAGGTCGGCGCGCGTGCGGGCGAGAATCGAGGCCAGTTGCTCGGCGTCGCGCGCCAGCAGCACCCGATAGCCCTCCGCCTCCAGGTAGGTCTTGAGCGTCTCGCGCGTGATGGCGTCGTCATCGACGACCACGACGGTGTGCATGCGGTCCCTTGAGTGTTCCCTGCGTGGGCCGAGCTTACCGGCCCGCCGCGTCCGAAACAACGTGCCGCTCGCACCACGCGTCCATCGCCGTCAAAGCCTCGGCGAAGCGGGCCGGCGCGCCGGCGGCCAGCGCCCGCGCCGCGTCCGGCTGGCCGTCGCGCGCCAGATCCTCGACCTTGCGCAGCAGGGCGACGACGGCGCTCAGCCCGAAATGGCTGGCCGCACCGGCGAGGCGGTGCGCCACGTCCTCGATCCGCCCGGCGTCGGGCTCCGTGCCGAGGCCGGGCAGGCCATCCGCTGCCGCCTCGACCAGCAGCGCCCGGATGGCCGCGAAGCGCGCGGGGCCGAGCGAGCGGTGGTAGCGCTCCAGCACCGCCTCGTCGAGCAGCGGACCGGAGTCGCGGCCGGCGGTCCCCGGCGGGGTGAGGCTGAACAGCAGGTGCGTCAGCCGCTCCGGGAAGATCGGCTTCTCGATCACCGCGTCGATGCCGGCCTGCGTGTAGCGCACGCGGTCGGCGGCGAAGACGTTGGCGGTGACGGCGACGATGGGCACCGCGGCGCGGGCGGGGTCGCGCAGCGCGCGGATGCGGCGGGCGACCTCAGGGCCGTCGAGGTCGGGCAGGCGGATGTCGAGCAGCACCGCGTCGAAGTCCCGCCGCTCCGCCAGCTCCAGCGCCCTGGCGCCGGTCTCGGCGACGGTGATGCGATGGCCGGCGTCGGACAGCAGGCCGACCGCGACCTCGCGGTTGATCGGGTCGTCCTCGACCAGCAGCAGCTTCATCGAGCGCACCGCGTGCAGCGGCGCCGCGCGGCCCGGCCCGGCCGGCGAGCGGTCGTCCTCCACCGGCACCAGCGGGATGGACACGGTGAAGACGCTGCCCACCCCGACCGCGCTGTCCAGCGCGATGTCGCCGTGCATGGCGTCCAGCAGGTGGCGGACGATGGCGAGGCCGAGGCCGCTGCCGCCGAAGCGCCGCGCGATGGTGGGGTCGGCCTGCTCCAGCTTCTCGAAGATGGCGGCGCGGCGTTCCGGCGGCACGCCGATGCCGCTGTCGCGCACGGCGATCACCAGCCGCGGACCGTTCTCGCGCTCCGTCCGGGAGATCCGCACATCGACGCCACCGCGCTCGGTGAACTTGACGGCGTTGCCGGCGAGGTTGACCAGGATCTGCCGCAGCCGCTGGTCGTCCACCACGATGGACGCCGGCACCTCCGGCGCCACGTCGAGAGTCAGCGCGATGCCCTTCTCGTTGGCGACGCTCTCCACCGTCGCCATCACCTCGTCGAGCAGCGGCGTCAGCGCGCAGGGCGCCGGGTCGAGGTCGAGCTTGCCGTCCTCGATCTTGCGCAGGTCGAGGATGTCGTTGACTTGGTCGAGCAGCCCGTGCCCGCAGCGCATGATCGATTCGGCGTAGCGCCGCTCCGCCGACTCCAAGCCTCCGGTCAACAGCAGCCGGCACAGGCCGAGGATGCCGTTCAGCGGCGTGCGCATCTCGTGGCTGACGGTGGCGAGGAACTCGGTCTTGGCGGCGTCGGCGCGCTCGGCGCGCTCCTTGGCGTGGCGCAGCTCCTCGCGCGCCCGGCGTGAGGCGGTGACGTCGTTGGCGACGCAGATGACGTGCCGTCCGCCCTCGTCCGACCACGCGAAGGGATGGCGCTGGAGGGCGAACACCCGCGCCTCGCCACCCTCTCCGAACACCACCTCCTCGGCGAAGGCCTCGCCGCCGGCCAGCGCGCGGCCGGTCTCCGGCGGCAGCGCCTCGGCCAGCAGGCGGCCGCGGATGTCCTCGCGCCGGGTGGCGAAGGCCAGCTCCGCCGCGCGGTTCCACAGCACCACCCGGCCGCTCCCGGCGTCGAGCACGTAGAGGACGCTCGGCACGTTGTCGATCACCGCGTCCAGGAAGGCCTGGGTGCGCAGCAGCAGCCCCTCCGCCTCGCGCCGGCGGGTGATGTCGACCAGCGCGGTCAGCATCACCTCCTCGCCCTGGAACTCGAAGGAGATGGCGGACAGCAGGCCCCAGATGGCGCCGGATTCGGTGACCAGCTGCGTTTCGACGTCGAGCGCGGCGCCCTTGGTGAACACGTCGCGCACGAAGTGGTCGCGGCTGGTCGGCTCCAGCCACAGGCTGGCGGCGGGGCGGCCGAGCAGGCGGCCGCCGTCGCGCGCGCCGAACAGCGCCACCGCCATGCGGTTGACGAAGCGGATCTGCCCGTCGTCGCGGCCGGAGATGACCAGCGGCACCGGCGCCGCCTCCAGCACGGTGCGCAGCCACTGCTCGTTCTTGCGCAGTGCCTCGCTCTTCACCTCGGTCTCGTGGACGTAGAAGCGCAGGGCCTGGGCCAGCTCCCCGATCTCGTCGTGCGGGGCGGCGTCGCCGGCGGGGGAGGCGCCCTCGGTGCGTTCGCGGATCGTCTGGCTGACCGCCCACAGCCGCGCCACCACCTTGCGCTTGACGTACAGCGTGGTCAGCCCGGTGCCGAGCAGCACGATGACGATGGAGGCGAAGAACAGCCGCGTGTAGGTGTTCGACACGTCGATGACCTGCTGGCGGCTCTCCTCGGCCAGCTTGGTGTGTTCGACGAAGATGCTGGTGGTCAGCCCGGTGTTGAGCAGCGACAGCTGTCCGGCGCGCCCCAGCAGGCCGGCCAGCGTCTCCGACGCCTGGAGTTCGGCCCGCCGGTGCTGGAACACCGATCCCTCGCCGCGCACCAGCGTGCCCATGACGCCGACCAGCGGTGCCGCGGCCGGCGGCGGGGCGGGCAGGGCAGCCAGCTGCTCCTCTGCGCGGGCGGCGAGGCGTTGCAGGGCGAAGCTGGTCTCCACCCGGTGCACCGAGGCGATGAGGAAGAGCGTCCGCTCCGCCTCGACCAGCCAGCGCTGCACCGCCGGGTCGGAATCGGCGCGCAGCGCCCCGTCGGCCAGCGCGTCGGCGAGCTGCCGCACGTCGCGGTCGCGGTCGGCCAGCGCGCGCCGCTCGGCGGTGCGCAGCGCCACGCCGCGGTCGATGGCGTCGCGCAGCTTGGCGATCTCGTCGCGCTGCGCCTTCAGGTGCTCGATGCGCGGCATCTGCGGCGCGCCCTGCGGGCTGATCTCGGCCAGCAGCCGGTCGTAGCCGGCGAGCTGGTCGGACAGGCCCTGGCCGATCGCCTCGCGCTCGAAGGTGTCGGTGGACAGCGCCAGCTGCTCCAGCGAGCGCATGATGCGCTGGTGCTGGCGCTCCAGCCGGGCGGTGGCGACCACGGCGGGGAACTGCTGCGAGGTGACGCGGGTGATGCCGTCGTGCAGGCTGTCGAATGCGGCGTAGGCGCCCAGGCCGATGGCGAAGGCCACAAGGCCGTTGAGCACCAGGACGCCGAACAGCCGGCCGCCGACCCCCACGCGAAATGCCATCGTCGAACCCTTCCCGCGCGGCGCGCTTGCGCCGCATCGTACGTACCCTATCATACGGCCCGCAGCAGGGGAGAAGGGAAGGGCCGGTGCCAGCACGTGCACGCATTCTGGCCGCGACAGCGGCGGCTGGCTGGCTGGCGTTCGCTCCGCCGGCCACCGCCGAAAACGCGTCCGTCCTGGCGGCGGTGCAGCAGCGCGGCACGGTGCGCTGCGGCGTCACCTACAGCCCGGGCTTCGCCGCCAACGACGCCTCGGGCCGCCCGACCGGCTTCATGGTCGAGCTGTGCCGGGCGCTGGCTGCCGCGGTGCTCGGCAACGCCGAGGCCATCGAGCTGCGCCGCCTGTCCAAGCCGCAGGAGTTCGCCGCGCTGGAGGGCGGCGAGGTGGACGTGTCCTTCGCCCAGACCTCCTGGACTTTTCCGCGCGACGCCCTGCACCGCATCGACTTCGGCCCGCCGGTCTTCCACGACGAGCAGGGCATCGCCGCGTGGCCGCGCGACGACGGGAAGCCGCCCTTGCAGGCGGGCGGCGCGACGGTCTGCGTCCCCGCCGCCACCACCTCGCACCGGGTGCTGGAGGAGTACGTGGCGCGCAGCGGCCAGCCCTGGCGGATCCTACCGTACCCGACTTGGCCGGACGCGCTGCAGGCCTTCATCGGCAAGGAGTGCGCGGCGCTCTCCACCGACCGCGCGCTGCTGACCGCGGCGCTGCGCGCGCCGGACGTGCCGAAGCCCGGCGCCGACATCGCGGCGCTGCCGGTGCCGACGCGCGAGCCCATCGCCCCGGTCACCGGCAGCGCCGACCGCGCCTGGGTCGGCATCGTGCGCTGGACCATGTTCGCCCTGATGCTGGCCGAGGAGAAGGGCGTCACCGCCGACAACGCCGCCATCCTGCGCACCACCGGCGGCAGCGAGGTACAGCGCCTGCTGCAAGGCATCCCGGAGGTGGCGCAGCGCACCGGGCTGCGGCCGGACTGGGCCTATCAGGCGATCACCCAGGTCGGCAACTACGGCGAGATCTTCGAGCGCACCGTCGGCGAGCGCTCGCCCTACCACCTGCCGCGCGGTCTGAACCGGCCGTGGAGCAGCGGCGGCCTGCTGTACGCACCGGTGTTCCAGTAAGGGTCACGCCGCGCGGTCGATGCGGCCGGCGGCGGCGCGGGCGATCAGGCGCTCGACCTCGACCACCTCGGCGATGAAGTGCTGCTCGACCACCGAGCGGGCGTGGTGGCGGGCGCGGATGACGTTGACGGTGAAGCGCAGCGGCGTGCGCAGCGCCTTCACCCGCACCCGCGCCGGGTCGGCCGAGGCGGCGGTGTACTGGTCGACGATGGCGACGCCGGCGCCGTTCTCGACCAGCGCCATGGCGATGCGGTTGGTCTTCACCTCGATCTGCGGCGACAGCAGCACGTCGGACGCCTGGCAGGCGTCGCGCACCAGGATGCCGAGGGGATCGTCGGTGTGCAGGCCGATCAGCGGGAACTGGCGGAACACGTCCAGCGCCACCACCGGGGCCAGCCCGTCGCCGATCTCCGCCGGGAACAGGCCGACGAGGTCGCCCTCGGCGATCACGTCGCTCTCCAGCGCGGGGTGCGGCTGCGGGTTGAAGGTGAAGCCGATGTCGACGTTCTTCACCAGCACGGTGTTCAGCACGTCGCGGTAATTGTGCGTCTCGATGTGCAGGCTGACGTCGGGGTGCTGCTTGACGAATCGCGAGACGGCCAGCGGGATGATCTCGATGCACAGCGCCGGCGAGGCGGTGATGCGCAGGTGGCCGGTGTGTCCGCCGCGCAGGTTGGCGGCCAGCTTGCGCAGGTTCTCGATGTCGGCGAAGGTGCGCTCGACCTCGGCGTAGAGGGTGCGGCCCTCCGGCGTCGGGTAGAGGCGGCCCTTGATCCGCTCGAACAGCTTGATGCCCAGTTCGTCCTCGGTGTGCAGCAGCACGTTGGTGACCGCCGGCTGGGTGACGTGCAGCAGGCGTGCCGCGCCGCTCACCGTCCCCGCCAGCATCACCGCCCGGAACACCTCGATCTGACGCAGCCGCATGAACGATACCCGCGCATTCCCGGGGGAGAAGCCCCGGACATCCTAGATCATTCGTGGTCGCGATGAACAGTAATGCCTCCGCTGGCGAACGGGGCGCGGGGAGATGTGAACGGCTTGGAGGAGACGCCAAGCCATTCACACCCGCGTACATCCCATTCACACCGGCACGGCACGCCAGTCACCTCCGCCCGCCATGGTGAGCAGAGCGTTTCCTCCGAATGTACTGACTGCCGGCCCTTGCCCCGCGGCAAGGGCCTTCTTTTTTGCCGGGGCGGCGCCATAAGATGGCGGCATGCTCGACCTGAAATCGCTGGAAACCTTCGTGTGGACCATGCGGCTCGGCGGCTTCCGCCGGGCGGCGGAGCGGCTGAACACCACGCAGCCCGCGGTCTCCGCCCGCATCGCCCAACTGGAGGAGGAACTCGGCGTCGCGCTGTTCGAGCGGCAGGGGCGGCGGGCCGCCCCCACCCCGCAGGCCACCATCCTGCTGGGCTTCGCCGAGCGGATGCTGGCGCTGCGCACCGAGCTGGTGTCGGCGGTCGCCGACCGCAGCGCCATCCGCGGCACCATCCGCCTGGGCGTGGCGGAGACGGTGGTGCACACCTGGCTGACGCCGCTGATCGAGAGCTTGAACGACATCTATCCCGCCATCGCGCTGGAGGTGGAGGTCGACACCTCGCCCAACCTGCGCGAGGCGCTGCTGCGCCACGACCTCGACATCGCGTTCATGCTGGCCTCCTACACCGACGTGCGGTTCAAGGTGGTGCCGCTGTGCAGCTACCCGCTGGCCTGGATCGCCAGCCCGAAGCTCGACCTGCCGCCGGAGCCGGTGTCGCTGGAGGGGCTGGTGGGCTGGCCGATCATCACCTTCTCGCGCACCACCCAGCCCTACGGCGTCATCCGCGAGATGTTCCTGACCCAGGGGCTGGCGGTGCGGATGTTCGGCAACAGCTCGCTCGCCAGCGTGGTGCGCATGGCCATCGACGGCGTCGGCGTCAGCGCCATCCCGACGGCGGTGGTCGGCCGCGAGCTGTCCGCCGGCAGCCTGCGCGTCGTCGAGGGGAACGACCCGCTGCCCAGCCTGACCTTCGCCGCCGCCTACCCGGCGACGCAGGAGAACCACATCGCCTCCGTCGTTGCCCAATTAGCGGTCACTACGGCCGCTGCCTATGAAAACGGCACAAATTGATAAAAATCCGCGATCAATCCGCATAACAACATATGATTGGACGTAATTGGGGTAACGAACTCATCCTCTGCTGACGGCACGAACAATCGCCGCGCGGAACCGCCCGACGGGGGCGCCGCCCGGCCGGCAGCAGAGGAGAGCACGATGAAGGCATGGCTTCGGGGGACGGTGGTCGGCGCGGCGGCGGTGGCCGCTTTGGGCTTGGTGTGGAGCGGCCCGGCGCGGGCGCAGGACGAGATCCGCATCGGCGTCATCTACCCGCTGACCGGCGCCGCCGCGTCCACCGGGGTCGAGCTGAAGGCCGCCGCCGAGCTGGCCGCGGCGATCACCAACCGCGAGCTGCCGGCCCCCGACAAGCTGGCCGCCGCCGTCGGCATGCCGAACCTCAAGGGCGCCAAGATCAAGCTGATCTTCGGCGACCACCAGGGCAACCCGCAGGTCGGCGCCACCGAGGCCGAGCGGCTGATCACCAGCGAGAAGGTGGTGGCGCTGGTCGGCGCCTACTTCTCCAACGTCACCGCCACGGCGAGCCAGGTGGCCGAGCGCTACGGCGTGCCGTTCCTCAACGCCGATTCGTCGTCGGCGACGCTGACGCAGCGGAACTTCAAGTGGTTCTTCCGCACCACGCCGCACGACGACCTGTTCGTCACCAACTTCTTCGCCTTCCTGCAGGACATGGAGAAGAAGAAGGGCGTGCAGCTGCGCACGCTCGGCCTGTTCAACGAGAACACGCTGTGGGGCAACGAGACCACCAAGCTTGAGGTCAAGCTGGCCGAGGAGCAGAAGTTCAAGGTCGCCGAGAAGATCGTCTACCCGGCCAAGGCCACGCAGATGACCTCGGAGGTGCAGCGCCTGAAGGCCGCCAACCCGGCGGTGGTCATGCAGTCCTCGTATCTCGGCGACGCCATCCTGTCGATGAAGACCTACAAGGAGCTGGGCTTTTCGCCGCAGATGCTGCTGGCCAACGACGCCGGCTTCAACGACAGCGAGTTCCTGAAGACGTTGGGCAAGGACGGCGAGTACGTCTTCAGCCGCGAGGTCTGGGCGCTCGACCAGGCGGAGCGCAACCCGCTGATCAAGCGCGTCAACGAGATGATGAAGGAGCGTTCGGGCGTCAACTTCAACGGCAACTCGGCGCGCGCCTTCACCGGCGTCGCCGTGCTGGCCGACGCCATCAACCGCGCCGGCTCGACCAAGCCCGAGGACATCCGCAAGGCGCTGCAGGAGACCAGCCTCTCGGCTGAGCAGCTCATCCTGCCGTGGAAGGGCGTGAAGTTCGACGCCCAGGGCCAGAACGAGCTGGGCCAGGGCATCATCGTGCAGGTGCAGGGCGGGCAGTACGTCACCGTGTGGCCGTTCGACGTGGCGACCAAGGAGGTGGTCTTCCCGATGCCCGCCTGGGACAAGCGCTGAGCGCCGCCGCAACCCGCTAGCGAAGGGGGGCACGGCGATGACGGCCGACCTGTTCCTGCAAATCCTCGTCTCGGGCCTGCTGATCGGGCTCATCTACGCCTTGGTGGCGGTCGGGCTGACGCTGATCTTCGGCGTCATGGACATCGTGAACTTCGCCCACGGCGAGTTCCTCATGCTGGGCATGTACGCCAGCTTCTGGGGCTTCGCGCTGTTCGGGATCGACCCGATCCTCTCCATGCCGGTCACGGCGGCGCTGCTGTTCGGCGTCGGCGTGCTGGTCTACCAGGTGATCATCCGGCGCATCATCAACGCGCCGATGCTGTCGCAGATCTTCGCGACCTTCGGCCTGATGATCCTGTTCCGCGGGCTGGCCCAGTTCTTCTGGAAGCCGGACCACCGGCTGGTCACCCACACGCTGGTCGGCGGCAACGTGACGCTCGGCTCCATCCAGTTCGGCCTGCCGCAGCTCACCGCCGCGGTTGGGGCGGTGGGGGTGACGGCGGGCTTGTGGTACTTCCTGCACCGCACCCGCCTCGGCACCGCGTTGGAGGCCACCGCCATCGACCGCGAGGCGGCGACGTTGATGGGCATCAACGGCCAGAGCATGTTCGCCCTGGCCTGGGGCATCGGCGCCGCCTGCGCCGGCATCGGCGGGGCGCTGATCGCCACCTTCTTCCCGATCTTCCCGGAGGTCGGCTCCAACTTCATCCTGATCGCCTTCGTGGTGGTCGTGCTGGGCGGCTTCGGCAGCATCGTCGGCGCCTTCTGGGCCGGCATCATCGTCGGCGTGATCGAGGTGGTGGGCGGCTTCGTCGTCGGCCCCGAGTACAAGACGGCGATCGTGCTCTCGCTGCTGCTGCTGGTGCTGCTGGTCCGGCCCAAGGGCCTGATGGGGAAAGCCTGATGACCACCATTCACTTGCCGAAGACCGTTGGCGCGCTGGCGCTGCTCGGCTTCGCCCTGCTGCTGCCGCTGGTCATCCAGGACCCGGCCCGGCAGAACTTCCTGATCCTCATCCTGATGGGCGCCCAGCTGGGCGTGGCGTGGAACATCATCGGCGGCTACGCCGGCCAGGTGTCGCTCGGCCACGCGGTGTTCTACGGCATCGGCGCCTACACCTCGACCATGCTGTCGCTGAAGCTGGGGCTGTCGCCCTGGCTCGGCATGCTGGCCGGCGGCGTGGTGGCCAGCGCCTTCTCGGTGGCCATGGGCTGGCCGTGCTTCCGCCTGAAGGGCCACTACTTCGCCATGGCGACCATCGCGGTGGCCGAGATCGTCCAGGTGCTGGTCACCAACTCCGAGACGCTGGAGGGCGCGGTCGGCCTCTCCCTGCCGATGGGCAACACCGGCGTCGCGGCGATGGTCTTCAGCACCTCCAAGCTGCCCTATTACTACATCATCCTCGGCCTGCTGGTGGTCACCGTGCTGGCGTCCTGGGCCATCGAGCGCAGCCACATCGGCTATTATTTCCGCGCCATCAAGGACGAGCCGGAGGCGGCCCGCGCGCTCGGCGTCAGCCTGACCCGCTACAAGCTGGTCGCCATCGCGGTGTCGAGCTTCTTCACGGCCATGGGCGGCAGCTTCTACGCCCAGAAGGAGATGTTCATCGATCCCGGCTCCGTCCTGGCGACGGGCGTGTCGATCAAGATTGCGCTGATCGCCATCCTCGGCGGTGTCGGCACCCTGCTGGGCCCGGTGCTGGGCGCCGGCATCCTGATCACCATCGAGGAGTACAGCCGCGTGCTGTTCGGCAGCACTGGGTCGGGCACCGACATGATCATCTACGCGCTGATGATCATCCTGGTCGCGGTCTACAGCCCGGCCGGCGTCATGGGCCTGCTGCATGAGCTGCGCCGCCGCATCCCCAGCCTGCGCGCCAAGGCGGAGGTGCGGGCATGAACGCCGCTCCGCTGCTCGCCGTGGACGGCCTCTCCAAGGCCTTCCAGGGACTGGTCGCCAACCGCGACATCGGCTTCACCGTCCACCACGGCGAGATCGTCGGGCTGATCGGCCCGAACGGCGCCGGCAAGACGACGCTGTTCAACTGCCTCGCCGGCTTCCACCAGCCGACCGCCGGGCACATCGCCTTCGAGGGGCGCGACATCACCGGCACGACGCCGGAGCGCGCCGCGGCCCTCGGCATCGCCCGCACCTTCCAGATCGTCCGCGTCTTCCACTCGATGACGGCGCTGGAGAACGTGATGGTCGGCGCCATGCTGCGCAACAAGGGGGTGGCGCACGCCCGCTCCCGCGCCCTGGAGGAACTGGAGTTCGTCGGCCTCGGCCACCGCGCCGAGGCGCTCGCCTCCGAGATGACGGTGTCCGAGCAGAAGCGGCTGGAGGTGGCCAGGGCGCTCGCCACCGACCCCAAGCTGATCCTGCTCGACGAGGTGATGGCCGGGCTCAACCAGACCGAGGTGCGCGAGGCCTCGCAACTGGTGGTGCGCATCCAGGAGCGCGGCATCGCCAGCATCATCGTCGAGCACGTCATGGAGGGCATCATGCCGATCGCCGACCGCATCCTGGTGCTGGACTACGGCGCCAAGATCGCCGACGGCACGCCGGAGCAGATCGCCGAAGACCCGGCGGTGATCGCCGCCTACCTGGGGGAGTGAGCGATGCTCGACGTCCGCAACATCCAGTCCAGCTACCGCCGGGTGCCGGCGATCCGCGACGTCAGCCTGACCCTGTCGAAGGGCGAGATCGTCGCCATCGTCGGCGGCAACGGCAACGGCAAGTCCACCACGCTGCGCACCATCGCCGGCCTGAACGTCCTCGACGGCGGGACGATCCAGCTCAAGGGCAAGGCGCTCGCCGGCATGCCGGCGCACGAGCGGGTCCGCCTCGGCCTCGTGCTGGTGCCCGAGGGGCGGCGGCTGTTCGCCCGCCTGACCGTGGAGCAGAACCTGCTGCTCGGCGCCTTCATCGCCGACGATCCGGTGCACCGGCAGGAGATGCTGGAGTTCGCCTACACCACCTTCCCGGTGCTGGGCGAACGCCGCAAACAGCAGGCCGGAACGCTCTCGGGCGGCGAGCAGCAGATGCTCGCCATGTGCCGCGGCCTGATGAGCCGGCCGGACCTGCTGATGCTCGACGAGCCGTCGTGGGGCGTCGCGCCGAAGCTGGTCACCCGCATCTTCGAGACCATCCAGGCGATCCGCGAGCGCGGCATCTCCATCCTGCTGGTCGAGCAGAACATCCACCGCGCGCTGGAGATCGCCGACCGCGGCTACGTCATCCAGACCGGACGCATCGTCATGCAGGGCACCGGCAAGGACCTGCTGGGCAACGACATGGTCCGCCAAGCCTATCTCGGCATGTAACAGGGAACACGCATCCATGCAGATCGACTCCGTCACCGCCCTGGCCGAGCGCCAGCGGATCCGCAGCGGCGCCTACGCCGGGCAGACCGCCGGCCTCGCCCCCGGCCACGTGCAGGCCAACCTCGTCATCCTGCCGGCCGACTGGGCCGGCGACTTCCTGCGCTTCTGCCAGGCGAACCCCAAGCCGTGCCCGCTGCTGGCGGTGTCGGAGGTCGGCGACCCGGCGCTGCCCACCCTGGGCAAGGACATCGACATCCGCACCGACGTGCCGCTCTACCGCGTCTTCCGCGACGGCGAGTTCGTCGAGGAGCCGACCGACGTCCGCGCGCTGTGGCGCGACGACTTCGTCAGCTTCCTGATCGGTTGCTCCTTCTCCTTTGAAGAGGCGCTGCTCGCCGACCGGGTGCCGGTGCGCCACATCGCCATGGGACGCAACGTGCCGATGTACCGCACCGGCATCCCCTGCGTCCCGGCCGGCCGCTTCAAGGGCGAGTTGGTGGTGTCGATGCGGCCGCTGACCCCGCGCGACGCCATCCGGGCGATCCAGATCACCTCGCGCTTCCCCTCGGTGCACGGCGCGCCGGTGCACTTCGGCGACCCCGCCGCCATCGGCATCCGTGACATCGCCAACCCCGAGTTCGGCGAGGCGGTGCCGGTCGAGCCGGGCGAGGTCCCGGTGTTCTGGGCCTGCGGCGTGACCCCGCAGGTGGCGATCCGCAACGCCCGGCCGCCCATCGCCATCACCCACAGCCCGGGCACGATGCTGATCACCGACCTGCTGAACACGCAGCTCGCGGTCCTCTGACCTCCACGCAATCAGGGTCACCGACGCCGCCGCACTCGCGGCGGCGGACGGGGCTCTGCGACCAAAATCACCCCTCGGACAACGGAGAGTGGCATGCGGTACCCAGTGCGGTTCGATCGGCGCGGCGTCTTCGTCCTGGCGGCCCTGGCCGCCGGCATCATCGGCCCCAACGTCGCGGCGGCGGACGCCATCAAGCTCGTCGCGCTCAACTTCCCGCCGCTGATCTTCGAGGAGAACGGCGCCCCCGCCGGCATCGCCTACGAGGTGGTCACCGAGGCGCTGAAGCGCGCCGGCCATCAGGCGACGGTCGAGGTGATGCCCTGGGCCCGCGCGCTCGACATGGCGCGCGACGGGCAGGCGGACGGCCTCTTCACCGCCTACAGGACGCCGGAGCGCGAGCAGTTCCTGAACTACTCCACCGAGGTGGTGGTGCCGCAGGTGGTGTCGCTGTTCGTGCGCAAGGACTCCCCCGTGGCGTTCGGCGGCGACCTCGCCCAGCTCGCCAAGTACAAGGTCGGCGTGGTCAACCAGATCAGTTACGGCCCGCTGGTGGACGACGCGATCAAGGCCGGAATCCTCCAGGACCTGGAGAAGAGCAACGATTCCGACAACAACGTGAAGAAGCTGGTGCAGGGCCGCTTCGACGTGATGCCCAGCAACCGCTACGTCGCGCAATATATTCTCAAGAAGCAGGGCGTCGCCGACCAGGTGAAGGAGCTGCAACCGGAGGTGCAGAGCATCCCCAGCTACATCGCCTTCACCAGGGCGAAGGACACCACGGCGTTGCGCACCGCCTTCGACGCCGCGCTGGCGGCGATGAAGGCGGACGGCAGCTTCCAGACCATCCTCGACAAATATGCGCGCTGACGCCATGACCCCCAGGCTGCTCCCCGCCGGCGACTGCGGGCTGGTGATCGAACTGGGTGACGGCATCGAGCCCGGCCTCAACGACGCGGTGCACCGGCTCGACCGCCGCATCGCCGAGGCCGGGCTGCCCGGCGTCGTCGAGACGGTGCCGACCTACCGCTCGCTGCTGCTGACCTTCGACCCCACCGTCACCGCGCCCGAGGACCTCGCTCCGGTGCTGCTGGAGCTGGCCGAGGGGGTGGGGGAGGGCGCCGTCGCGGCGGCGCAGCGTTGGGTGATCCCGGTGTGCTTCGGCGGCGCGCACGGCGAGGACCTGGACGAGGTGGCCCGGCGCACCGACCTGACGACGGAGGAGGTGGTGCGGCTGCACTGCGCCGCCGACTACCGCGTCTACATGCTGGGCTTCTCGCCGGGCTTCGCCTACCTGGGCGGGCTGTCCGACGCGCTGCACCTGCCGCGGCGGGAGAACCCGCGGCTCAAGACCCCGGCCGGCAGCCTGATGCAGGGCGGCGCCCAGGCGGCGGTGTCGCCGCTGGCGATGCCGAGCGGCTGGCACCTGCTCGGCCGCACGCCGCTGAAGATCTTCGACCTGAAGCGCGAGCGGCCGTTCCTGCTGGCCCCCGGCGACCGCGTCCGCTTCACCGCCATCAACGCCGTCGCGTACGTCCGGCTGGCCGACGCGGCGGAGCGCAGCGACCTCCTGCCGGAGTGCGAGGCATGAGCGTTCTCACCGTCATCGCGGCCGGGCCGCTCTCCACCATCCAGGACGCCGGGCGCGTCGGCTACCAGCGCTTCGGCGTGTCCGTCGCCGGCGCCGCCGATCCGCTGCTGCACGCGGTCGCCAACGCGCTGGTCGGCAACGGCCCGGCCGAAGCGGCCGTCGAGTTCACGCTGTCCGGCGACACGCTGCGCGCCGAGGGCGGACCCTGCCGGATCGCTGTGGCCGGTGACGCGCCGCTGGTCATCGACGATGCCCCGGCGGCGGCCTGGATGAGCCACACCCTGGCCGAGGGCCAGACCCTGCGCGTCGGCACCCTGCGCTCGGGCATGCGCGGCTACGTGGCGGTGGCCGGCGGCTTCGCGCTGGTGCCGGCGCTCGGCAGCGTCGCCACCCACGTGCGCAGCCGCCTCGGCGGGCTGGACGGCGACCGCCTGAAGCCCGGCGACCGGCTGCCGCTGCGCGCCGACGCCGCTCCGGCGCCCGACCTCGTCCTCGATCCGGCGGATCTGCCTCTCCGTGGCGAGACGCTCCGCGTCGTGCTCGGCCCGCAGGACGACCACTTCACGCCGGCCGGGATCGCCACCTTCCTGGCGGGCCCCTACACGGTGAGCCTCGAGGCCGACCGCATGGGCTGCCGCCTGCAAGGACCGGCGGTCGAGCACGCGAAGGGCTTCAACATCACCTCGGACGGCATCCCGCTGGGCGCGGTCCAGGTGCCGGGCACCGGCCAGCCCATCGTCATGCTGGCCGACCGCCAGACCACCGGCGGCTACCCGAAGATCGCCTGCGTCATCACCCCGGACGTCGCCGCCCTGGCGCAGAAGCGGCCCGGCGACACGCTGCGCTTCCAGGCGGTCAGCCCGGCTGAGGCGCGCCGCGCCCACGCGCGCTTCCGCGACCTCATCGCCGGCCTGCCGCAGCTGCTGCGCCATGCCGCCGCCTTCGACCTGTACGGCAGCGAGCGCCTGCTCGCCCTCAACCTCATCGACGGCGTCGTGGCCAGCGACGCGGACTGACCCAAGGGAGGCTCCATGCGGACACGGCTCAGGGACCGGATCGCCACGCGGGTGGTGGCGCCCATCGCGCTGCTCATCGCGCTGTTCGTCGTCGCCGGCAGCACCGTGGTGGTGCTGACCACGCTGCGCGACGCCGAGGACGCCATCGCCGAGCGGGCGCGGCTGGTCACCGGCATCATCGCCGGCGGGTTGGCCGAGCCGCTGTGGCAGATCGACGAGGCGGCGGCCTCGGCGCAGCTCGCCGCGCTCGCCAGGGACGCCGACTATGTCGGCAGCGCGGTCACCGACGCCAAGGGCAAGCCGTTCGTCCGCCACGGCGCGGAGGCGAAACCGGGCACGCTGGTCGAGACGGCGGAGATCGTCCGCGCCGAGGGCAGCCGCCGCACCGTGCTCGGCCGCGTCGAGATCAGGCTGTCGGCCGAGCGCGCGCACGCGCAGGCCATGCTCCGCGCCACGCTGATCGCCGGCTCGGGCCTCGCCTCGCTGCTGGCGGTGTGCGGCGTGCTGTTCCTCATCGTGCGCGGCGTCACCCGGCCGCTGGTGCAACTGACCGGCACCATGACCCGACTGGCCGGCGGCGACACCGCCGTCGATGTGCCGGCGCTCGGCCGGCGCGACGAGATCGGCCGGATCGCCTCCGCGGTGCAGACCTTCAAGCAGAACGCGCTGGACAAGCGGACGCTGGAGGCCGAGCAGGGCCGGCTGCGGCAGGCGGCGGAAGATGACCGCCGCGAGGCCATCGGCCGCATCGCCGCGGACTTCGAGACGCACGTCCAGTCGGCGCTGCGCCAGGTCGGCAGCGGCGTCGAGGAGATCATCGCCTCGGTCGACCGCATGGCGCACACCGCCGAATCCACCGGGCAGCTGAGCGACGAGGCGGTGGGCGAGGCCGGCTCGGTCAGCGGCAACGTGCAGACCGTCGCCGCCGCGGTGAATGAGCTGGCCACCTCGATCCACGAGATTTCCACCCAGGCGCAGACCTCGCGCGCCGTGTCGGACGAGGCGGCGCGCCGCGCCGCGCAGGCCGTGCACC
The DNA here is from genome assembly GCF_003116015.1 of Azospirillum sp. TSO22-1. Taxonomy (GTDB): domain Bacteria; phylum Pseudomonadota; class Alphaproteobacteria; order Azospirillales; family Azospirillaceae; genus Azospirillum. The sequence continues at coordinate 3,316 of NZ_LGQZ01000047.1, read as the reverse complement.
GGATCGAGCGGCTGGTCGAGGCGGCGGCGCGCATCGGTGACGTGGTTACCCTGATCACCCAGATCGCCAGCCAGACCAACCTGCTGGCGCTCAACGCCACCATCGAGGCGGCGCGGGCGGGGGAGGCGGGGAAGGGCTTCGCCGTGGTCGCCAACGAGGTCAAGCAGCTCGCCACCCAGACGGCGCGCGCCACCGAGGAGATCGAGGCGCAGATCGGCACCATCCAGACCTCGACCAACGACGCCGCCGGCGAGATCACCGCCATCACCCGCGTCGTCGCCGAGGTCAGCCGGATCAGCGCCTCCATCGCCGCCGCGGTGGAGGAACAGAACGCCTCGACCGCCGAGATCAACCGCGCCGTTGACGAGGCGTCCAAGGGCGTGCAGGCGTTGCAGAGCAACGTCGCGCGCACCGCCGACGCCGCCACCACCAACCGCGAGGTCGCCGGCCGCTCGCTGGCGGCCATCGACGCCGTCAAAGGCCGCCTGACCGCGACGCAGGGGCAGGTCGGCCAGTTCCTGCTGTCGCTGCGGCAAGCGTGAGGGAAACATGACACGCACCATCGACCTGAACTGCGATATGGGCGAGGGTTTCGGCCCATGGAAAATGGGTGACGACGCAGGGATGCTGGACGTCGTCACCTCGGCCAACGTCGCCTGCGGCTTCCACGCCGGCGATCCGGTCATCATGACGGAGACGGCGCGGCTGGCGCTGGAGAAGGGGGTCGGCATTGGCGCGCACCCCGGCTTCAACGACCTCTGGGGCTTCGGGCGCCGCACCATCCGCGGCGACACCCCGCGCGAGCTGGAGCGCATGGTCGCCTACCAGATCGGCGCGCTGATGGGCTGCGCGGCGCTGGCTGGGCACCGGGTCGGGCACGTCAAGGCGCACGGCGCGCTGTACAACGTAGCCGCCGTGGAGCCGGAGGTAGCCGGCGCTATCGCCGCGGCGGTCAAGGCGGTGGACCGCACCCTCATCTTCGTGGTGCCGCCGTTCAGCGCGCTGGAACGGGCCGGCGAGGAGGCCGGGCTGCGCGTCGCGCGCGAGGCGTTCGCCGACCGCACCTACGAGGACGACGGCACGCTCACCCCGCGCTCGGTGTCCGGCTCGGTGATCCACGACGCCGAGGCCGCGGCGCAACGCGTCGTGCGCATGGTGCTGGACGGTGTCGTCGAGAGCCGCAGCGGCAAGCGGCTGCCGATCGTCGCCGACACCGTCTGCGTGCACGGCGACACGGCGAGCGCCGTCGCCATGGCGCGCACCATCCGGCGGGCGCTGGTGACCGCCGGCGTCGGACTGGCCCCGCTGGCTGGCCCATAACCTCGCCTTATAGGCCGTCGGCGATAAGAAATTTCATGTGTTGGCGCAGCGATGCTAAGCATTTGGGCACGCCATCACCGACCGGACCGCCGCGAAGCGGGCGGACAACTTGCGCCATCGCGGCGCGGGACGGGCGGTTATTGCCCAACGTCATAAAAGGGAAGAGAACGTCACATGGGTGCGGTCGCTCACGGGCTTGTCGAGGATGTCACGGGTCAGCTGTCCGAACTGGTGCGCGCGCGGCTGGGCCGCGACCAGGGGGACGTGACGGAGCGCTTCGTCCGCCAGTTCTACGCCGACGTCCCGCCCGACGACGTGGCGCAGGCGCCCACCGACCAGCTATTCGGCGCGGCGTTGGCGATCTGGCAGTGGGGCCGGCAGCGCACGCCGGGCGCGGCGCAGGTGCGCGTCTACAACCCGCGCCTGGAGGAGCACGGCTGGCGCTCGACCCGCACCATCGTCGAGATCGTCAACGACGACATGCCCTTCCTGGTGGACTCGGTGACGGCGGAGCTGAACCGCCGCGGCCTCACCGTGCACCTCGTCATTCACCCGGTGGTGCGGGTGGCACGCGACGCGCAGGGCCGGCTGGCCGACCTCTACGAACCGACGGCGAGCCCCATCGACGCACTGGCCGAATCCTTCATGCACGTGGAGATCGACCCCCGCACCGCGCCGGAGGAGCTGGAGGCCATCCGCTCGGGCATCGCGCGCGTGCTGGCCGACGTGCGGGCGGCGGTTGGCGACTGGGCGGCCATGCGGTCGCGCCTCGGTTCCGCGGCCGAGGGGATCGCGGCGGCCGCGCTGCCGGCCGACGAGGTGGCCGAAGGCGGCGACTTCCTCGGCTGGGTCGCGGCCGACCACTTCACTTTCCTCGGCTGCCGCGAGTACCGCCTGGAGGAGACGGCGGACGGCCCGGCGCTGCGGCTGGTCGAGGGCAGCGCCCTCGGCATCCTGCGCGACCCGTCGGTGGTGGTGCTCGACGCGCTGCGGGCCGACGGCCGGGCGCTCGTCCAGGCGCCGCGCGCCGTGCTGGTCGCCAAGGCCGACCGCGCATCGACCGTGCACCGCCCGGTGCCGATGGACGTCATTCTGGTCAAGCGCTTCGACACGCAAGGGCGGATCGCCGGCGAGCGGCTGTTCGTCGGCCTGTTCACCTCCGCCGCCTACAACCGCAGTCCGCGCGACATCCCCTTCGTCCGCCGCAAGGTCGCCGGCGTGCTGGAGCGCGCCGGCTTCGACCCCGCCGGCCACAACGGCAAGGCGCTGCTCAACATCCTGGAGACCTACCCGCGCGACGAGCTGTTCCAGGCCGGCGTGGACGAACTGACCGACACCGCGCTCGGCATCCTGCACCTGCAGGAGCGGCAGCGCCTCGCGCTGTTCGTGCGCCGCGACCCGTTCGGGCGCTTCGCCTCCTGCCTCGTCTACGTGCCGCGCGACCGCTACGACAGCGACCTGCGCCGGCGCCTGCAGCGCATCCTGGAAGAGGCGTTCGGCGGTGAGACCGCGTCCTTCTCCACGCAGTTCGGCGAGAGCGCGCTGGCGCGCATCCACGTCATCGTCAAGGCCGGCCCCGCCGGGTTGCCGGAGGCCGACCTGGCGCTGGTGGAGAGCCGCCTCGTCCACGCCGCCCGCACCTGGAGCGACCGCCTGCGCGACGCCCTGGTCGAGGCGCGGGGCGAGGAGGTCGGCGGCAAGCTGCGCCAGGCCTACGAGACGGCGTTCGCCGCCAGCTACCGCGAGGCGTTCACCGCGGAGGCAGCGGTTCACGACATCGAGCGGATCGAGGCGGCGGTGCGGACCGGGCGGCTGGGGATCAACCTGTACCGGCCGCTGGAGGCCGAACCGGCCGAGCTGCACTTCAAGATCTACCACGAGGGCCGGCCGGTGCCGCTCTCCGACGTGCTGCCGATGCTCGAGCACATGGACCTCAAGGTGATCACCGAGCAGCCCTTTGAGGTCACCCCCGCCTCCCACCCCACCCCGGTGTGGA